>JAZNQN010000059.1:0-38756 GCA_045590195.1 Clostridia bacterium
GGTATTTTAAAGAAGAAACAATTAACAATGCAGTCAAGCTTACAAAAGAGCTGATGGAGAAATATAATATTCCAATTGAGAATGTTATAAGACATTACGATGTGTGGGGCAAAATTTGCCCTGCACCGTTTGTTAATAATCACAAGGCTTGGGAAAATTTTAAGGAGAGGCTTACGATGGAAAAATACAGCTACGATACAACCGTAGATAATATGATTCGTGACGGAATTACAACTGTTGAAAATATGGCATACTGGGAGAAGGTTCTGGGTGGAAGGGAACCGGTTAACCTTCAGTATGTGAGGGCATTGCTTGACAGGTATCATGAGAAGGTAAAACGCTGACCAAGATTTGACCAACTTTTGACCAAGTTTTTAACGATTTCAAACGAATTTTGAAGTACTTTAAAGTAGTTTTAAAAAAGCTCAAAACCCTTGTGAATGCTGAATTTTTACAGTAAACACAAGGGTTTTAAGTTTGGTCTGAGTGGGGAGACTTGAACTCCCGGCCTCTTGAACCCCATTCAAGCACGCTACCAAACTGCGCCACACCCAGATATTTTATTGAACAAATGATATTATACTTGATTTTGCCTTAAAAGTCAAGCATTTTTTAATTTATTTTTAAAAATCCTGCAAGGCGGAATGGGATACATTTTCAATAGAAAATTCGGCTGAACTTCTGCTGCAAACAGATATAAAATAGTTATCAAACCTGAGTGTTTCAAAAAAACACTTTTCAAAGCTTTTAAAAGAAACAGGCGACAGAGGAAGGCCTTTACCCGTCATTTTAAAGTAGCTTTCTTTCATTGTAAAAAACTTAAAAAAAGTTTCAACATCTATGTTTTTGTTTTCTTCTTCTGTTAAAAACTTGCGGGCAACTTTAAGGTTCTGATTGCAATTTACCTTCTGTAAATCAACACCGATTTCACTATCCGATATTGCAACCAAAATTTTTTGGTGGCTATGAGATATGTTGAAGTAAAAATTATCAGTATATGGTTTTCCAAAAGAATTTGTTTTAATTTCAAGTGGGAGAGGGTAACCTTCTTTTTTTGCCGCGAAGCACAAAAGCCTTTCGGCAGTTGCACTTTGGAAACGATGGAGTAAATCTTCGATTTTTGAAAGCTTATTTATGCGATACGAAGAAAAACAAGGGAGAATATCATCGCACTTTAAAATATCGGTTATATAAAGCTTAATCACAATATCACTCCTTTCTGAATATATTTTAGCATAATATATTTACTAATGCAACTTTTTTAACATGTAACATTTGCGGGGCATATGAATAAACTGATTATGAAAGGGAGTGGGATTTATGTGTGGCAAAAGAAGAGCTATCGGAGTAATAATTTTATCCTTTGCCCTTGGTGCATTTATTTCGGCTGTTCTTCCCTTGTGGGTGCTTGCGGTTTTAGAGGCAATTGTACTTATAATAATAGGCTGGTGTTTCTTCAGTGGAAGATAATAAAGGAGTGAAAGTATGAAAATTAAAGTTTTACGCCCACCAAAGTTTTTAAGAAAATTTTTAAAAACAATATTTAAAATGGAAACATAAAAAAGCGGCCCAAGCCGCTTTTTTTACGATATTTTTAAAACATTGTCGGCCGCTTTCATAACGGCAAGTTTTCCGCTTTCATAGGTAAGGCCGCCCTGCATATAAACTGCAAAAGGCTCACGGATTGGTGCATCGGCGCTGATTTCAATTGATGAGCCCTGATTAAAAGCACCTGCCGCCATAATAACCTCTGAAGTGTAACCGGGCATAGCCCAGGGAACAGGAGTTACAAAGGAATCAACAGGGGAGAGAGCCTGAATACCCTCGCAAAAGGCAATAACCTTTTCTGCACTGCCAAGGCAAATTGCCTCGATAATATCAGAGCGTGGCTCGCCGCTTGAAGGGGAAACCTCATATCCCATAAGAGCCATTAAATTGCCGCAGAAGGTTGCGGTTTTAATGCTTTGCGAAACAATGTGCGGTGCCATATAAAAACCCTGAAAAAGGCTTTTAATCATACCGAAATTGCATCCGCATTCAAGGCCGATACCGGGAGCTGTTAAAGCATCTGCGGCAAGCTCAATGAGATTTTCTTTGCCGGCAATATATCCGCCTGTTGGCGCAAGGCCGCCACCGGGATTTTTAATAAGTGAGCCTGCCATAATGTCGGCTCCAACTGCCACAGGCTCTTTTTCTTCAACAAATTCGCCATAGCAGTTGTCAACAGCTATTATAACATCGCTTCGATGAGCTTTAATAAAAGCACAAAGCTTTTCAATGTCAGAAATTGTAAGCGATGGCCTTATGGCATAACCTTTTGAGCGCTGAAGCATAACAACTTTAATGCTTTTATCTGAAAGAGCGGCTTTAATGCCATCATAGTCGGGAGTTCCGTTTTCAGTAAGGGAAACTTCTCCATAATTTACGCCAAAGCTTTCAAGAGAGCTTTTTCCGCCTTTTATAACGCCTTCTAAAGTATCATAAGGCTTTCCTGTTGCGGCAAGCAATTTATCGCCCGGGCGAAGTAGTGCAAAAAGCATTGTTGAAAGGGCATGAGTGCCCGATATAATATTGGCTCTGACTAAAGCTGCTTCTGCGCCAAAAACCTCGGCATAAACCTTGTCAAGTGCTTCTCTGCCTTCATCATCGTAGCCGTAGCCTGAGGTTGCGGTAAAATGTGCCGCACTTATTCTTGCATTTTCAAAAGCCTTTTGAACTTTAAGCTGGCCTTTGAAAGCAATTTCTTCTATTCTTTTAAATTCTTTTGCGGATATTTCTTCGGCTTTTTTTGAAAGCTCGTAAGTTTTTTCAGAAATACCCAGTACTTTGCAAATATCCATTTCTACCCCACAAAATGTCCCACACCATATGGTGTGGGAACTATTATTAAATGTTGTAAAGTTTTTCTCCGTCAACAACGCTGATACCGCTGTTTTTAAGAATTTTTTCAGCAGCTTCATTATCTGCAACACGCAAAATAACAAGCGCATGGTCAAACCCTTTTCCTGTGAAAGCATACATATATTCTATTGAAATGCCTTCTTTTTCCAAAACGGATAAAACTTTGTGAAGTCCGCCGGGAGCATCATCGATAGCAACGGCTAAAACTTCGGTTTCTTTAATAGTAAAGTGGTTTTCACTTAAAATAAGTTCAGCTTTCTCAGGGTCGTTTACGATAAGCCTTAAAATACCAAAATCGGTAGTATCGGCAAGAGAAAGCGCCTGAATATCAATGCTATTTTCAGAGAGAACCTTTGTAATTTTGGCAAGTGAACCTGATTTGTTTTCAACAAAAACTGAAATTTGTTTAACGCTCATTTTAAAACCTCCTTATTAGTCATGAAGTTTACGTTTATCAATAACTCTTACAGCTTTACCTTCGCTACGCTGAATACTTTTTGCAGGAACAAGATGAACTTTAGGATTGATACCAAGCATTGTTTTAATAGCTGCGGCAAGTTCTTTTTCTTTCTGCTCAAGCTCTCTTACAGTATCAGAAAGCTGCTCTGAAGTAATTTCAACGTTAATATCAAGTGTATCGGTGTTGTTTACGCGGTCAACCTCAATTAAATAGTTCGGAGTGTATCCCTGTTCAAGCAAAACTGTTTCAATCTGAGAAGGGAACACGTTAACACCACGGATAATCATCATATCATCGCTTCTGCCCAGTGGCTTTGTCATTTTTACGAGAGTACGGCCGCAGGAGCATTTTTCACGCGAAAGAATACAAATATCTCTTGTTCTGTAACGAAGAAGTGGGAAGGCTTCTTTAGTAATGCTTGTAAATACAAGCTCGCCTTTTTCGCCTTCGGGCAAAACTTCGCCAGTTTCAGGGTTGATAATTTCAGCAATAAAGTGGTCTTCGTTAATGTGCATACCTGTTTGTTCGCTACATTCAAACGAAACACCTGGGCCACTTGTTTCTGTAAGGCCGTAAATATCATAAGCCTTAATACCAAGAGAAGCTTCTATATCACGGCGCATAGCTTCTGTCCACGGCTCTGCACCGAAGATACCTGCTTTAAGAGAAATATCGTCAGGTGTGAGGCCCATTTCTTTTAATGTTTCGCCAATGTAAGCTGCATAAGAAGGTGTGCAGCACAAAATTGTAGATTTTAAATCGCGCATAAACTGAATCTGTCTTTCAGTGTTACCGGATGACATTGGGAGAGTAAGACAACCAACCTTGTGTGAGCCGCCGTTAAGACCGGGGCCACCTGTGAAAAGGCCGTAGCCGTAAGCTACCTGACAAACATCTTCGCGTGTTCCGCCTGCTGCAACTATTGCTCTTGCACAGCATTCTTCCCAAAGGTCAACATCGTGCTGGGTGTAAAAAGCAACAACTCTTCTGCCTGTTGTACCGCTTGTTGACTGAATTCTTACGCAGTCGGCAAGGGGTTTTGCCAAAAGTCCATAAGGATAAGCATCACGCAGGTCTGCCTTTGTAAGGAAAGGAAGTTTATGTAAATCGTCAACGGACTTAATATCGTCGGGAGTAACGCCCTTTTCGTCCATAAGTTTTTTGTAGTAGTCTACATTTTCGTAAACATGTTTTACCTGTGCCACAAGCCTTTCGCTCTGAAGCGCACGCATTTCCTCGCGCGAGGCACATTCAATTTTCTCGTCCCAATACTTCATTTTAAATCATCCTCTCAAAAATTATTTTGCGTTATATCCAAGCTCAAAAGCCTTTAAGTTAATTTCAAGGAATTTGGGTGGAACAGTTTTGTTTATAGCATCGATAAATGCATCTTTTGAAATATCGCTGTTTGCGGCAAGTGCACCGATTAAAACAACGTTTACTGCTTTTTCGTTTCCTGCCTGTCTTGCGAGAGAAAGGGCATCGATTGCAGTTATGGCAATGCCTTTATTTTCAATTTTACCGAGAATATCCTGCGGATACTCTGCAGCACCTGTAATTACAGGCATTGGGTCAGTTTTCTGAGTATTAACCAAAAGTTTTCCGCCACGTTTAAGGTATGAAAGTGAGCGGTATGCTTCAAGCTGTTCAAAAGCTAAAAGAATATCGGCATCGCCATTTGAAACGATAGGAGAATTAACTTTTTCGCCATATTTTACATATGTTACAACGCTTCCGCCACGCTGGCTCATACCATGAACTTCAGAAACTTTAACATCAAAGCCCTGCACGGTTGCAACATGGCCAAGTATTCTGCTGGCAAGAAGTGTTCCCTGGCCACCAACACCAACAATAACTATATTACTCATTATTTCTCCTCCTTTGTAATTGCACCGAATTTGCAAACATTCATACAAAGTCCACAGCCGTTGCAAAGTGTATCGTCAACGAGAACCTGACCGTCTCTGAAGCTGAGGGCAGGACATCCGATTTTCATACACATTTTACATTTTTTACATTTTTCATTATCAATTTTTGCAAGGCCTGTAAGCTTAACGCTTTTAAGGAGTGCGCAAGGACGCTGTGCAATAATAACAGAAGGCTCTTCTGCTGCAATTTCAGCTTTAACTATCTTTTCGAAATTGTCAACATCAAATGGGTCGGCAATAGTAATTCTTTCAACGCCGCAGGCTTTGCAAAGCAACTGGAGGTCAACCTGTTTTGTAGCTTCGCCTTTTAAGGTTTTGCCTGTTGTGGGGTTATCCTGATGGCCTGTCATACCTGTAATGGAGTTATCAAGAATAATAACAGTTGATGTACCTTTGTTGTAAATAATATCAATAAGGCCTGTAATACCTGAGTGCATAAAGGTTGAATCGCCTATAATTGCAACAGTTTTACCGGCAACATCTCTTCCGCCTGCCATTTCCATACCATGTGCCATAGAAACGCTACCGCCCATGCAAAGGCAGGTGTCAAGGCTCTGGAGTGGAGCAAGTGCGCCAAGAGTGTAGCAACCAATGTCGCCGCAAACACGAAGGCCGAGTTTTTTAAGAACATAGTGCATACCTCTGTGTGGGCAACCGGGGCAAAGAACAGGAGGACGAACAGGAGTTTCCTCGTCAGCTTTGTCAAATGGAGCTGCATCTTTACCGAAAATACATTTTGCAACCATATCTGCGCTGTATTCGCCAAGAAGAGTAAATTTGTCTTTACCGTGAACAGGAATACCCATAGCTTTAACGTGAGTTTCAATAATTGGGTCGAGCTCTTCAACAACATAAAGCTCGTCAACATTTTTTGCAAATTCAGCTATTAAATCAGTTGGAAGAGGGTAAACCATACCAAGTTTTAAAAAGCTTACATCTGGTGCAGCTTCTTTGGCATACTGATAACAGTCGCCTGCGGCAATAATACCAATTTTCTTGTCGCCGTATTCAATGCGGTTAATGCCATCGCCATTAGCAAAGGCAGTTAAATCTTCGCATCTTTTTTCAACTATAACGTGTCTGCCTCTTGCCATTGCAGGCATCATAACGTATTTAAGAGGGTCTTTTTTGTATTCTTTAAGTGAAACTTCATTTCTGTCAAGTTCTTCAACAAGGCTCTGTGAGTGAGCAATTCTTGTTGTTAAACGAATTAAAACAGGAGTGTCATATTTTTCGCTTATTTCGTAAGCAAGTTTAATATAGTCTTTACACTCGCCGCTGTCAGAAGGCTCAAGCATAGGAATTTTTGAAGCCTTTGCATAGTGGCGGCTATCCTGCTCGTTTTGTGAAGAGTGCATACCGGGGTCATCGGCAACGCAGATAACAAGGCCGCCATTAACGCCTGTGTAAGAAGCTGTGAAAAGCGGGTCGGCTGCAACGTTGAGGCCAACGTGTTTCATACAACTCATAGCTCTTGCGCCTGCAACAGATGCACCAACTGCAACCTCTAAAGCTACCTTTTCATTAGGCGCCCATTCAGCATATATTTCATTATATTTTGCGGCAAATTCGGTAATTTCGGTACTGGGTGTTCCGGGGTATGACGCAACAACTTTTGCGCCTGCCTCAAAAGCACCGCGGGCAATTGCCTCGTTGCCAAGCATAAGTCTTTTCATTTTATACTTCCTTCCTCATTGGTTTTAATTTTATAAAGATAGAATTATTATATCATTTTTGAGCTATTTTGTAAAGAAAAAAATAATATTTGCGGCAATAAGTATGTGAATAAAACAGAACAAAACTAAAAAAGGCTGTGATGAACACAGCCTTTAATTTTTTATTAAAGAATAACTCTTACTTTCAAAACGCCTTCAACTGCATTGATTTTTTGGATAACTGCATCGCTTGGAGGATTTGCAATATCGATAATTGTGTAAGCATATTCTTTTTTGCTTTTATTTATCATATTTTCGATATTGATTCCTTCATCAGCAAAAGCTGTTGAAAAACCGCTGAGGCTATTAGGAATGTTTTTGTGAGCAATACAAACTCTAACGCCTTCTCTTGGGCATTCGCAATCAGGGAAGTTAACGCTATTTGTAATATTACCATCTTCGAGATAGTTTTTAATTTCGTTAACAGCCATTTTTGCGCAGTTATCTTCTGATTCAGGTGTTGACGCGCCAAGATGAGGAATGCAGATTGCGTTTTCTACTTCAAGAATTTTTTCATCAGGGAAGTCGGTTACATATTTTGCAATTTTACCGCCTTCAAGTGCCGCTTTAACTGCATCAAAATCAACAAGATCGCCTCTTGAGAAGTTGAGAAGACGGGCACCGTCTTTCATATATCCGATTGTTTCTGCGTTTATAAGGCCCTTTGTGCTGGGTGTAAGCGGAACGTGAATTGAAATGTAGTCAGCTTCTTCCAAAACGGCCTTAAGGTCGCCGGAAAATTCAACGTGACGTGAAAGATGAAGCGCTGATTTAACTGACAAATATGGGTCGTAACCGATAACCTTCATACCAAGGTGGAAAGCGCTGTTCGCAACCATAACACCAATTGCGCCAAGGCCGATTACAGCAAGCTTTTTGCCTTCAATTTCAGGGCCTGCGAAAGCTGATTTACCTTTTTCAACTGCTTTTGCAACGCCTTCTGTGCCTTTAAGTGTTTCTGCCCATTTTACTCCTGCAACAACATCACGTGATGAAAGGAGAAGGCCTAAAAGGGTAAGCTCTTTAACGGCATTTGCGTTAGCACCAGGAGTATTGAAAACAACAATACCCTCCTCAGAGCATTTGTCAATTGGAATATTATTTACGCCTGCGCCTGCTCTTCCAACAGCCAATAGGCTTTCAGGAAGCTCCATTTCGTGCATAGAAAAGCTACGAAGCACGATAGCATCAGGATTTTCTTCGGTTTCGCTTATAGTGTAATTTGCAGGGAACAAATCAAGGCCGCATTTTGCGATTTTGTTAAGTGTTTTAATTTTGTACATCTTATTTGTTCTCCTTTTCAAATTTAGCCATAAAGTCTACAAGTGCATCAACGCCTGCTTCAGGCATAGCGTTATAAATGCTTGCACGCATACCGCCAACACTTCTGTGACCTTTAAGGTTAACAAAGCCTGCAGCAGTAGCTTCTTTAATGAATTTAGCATCAAGCTCTTCGTTGCCTGTAACAAATGGAACGTTCATAAGTGAACGGTCTTCTTTTGTTACGGTACCGGTAAACATTTTGCTCTCATCAAGGAAGTTATAAAGCTTATTTGCTTTACGAACGTTAATTTCTTCCATAGCTTCAACGCCGCCAAGCTCTTCAATCCATTTTAATACAAGCATACAAATGTAAATGCAGTAGCATGGGGGAGTGTTGTACATTGAGCCATTTTCAGCATGAGTGCTGTATTTAAGCATTGTTGGAGCACATTCAATGGTGTCGCCAATAAGGTCTTCACGCATAATGCCTATTGTAAGGCCGGCAGGAGCAATATTTTTCTGAGCGCCTGCGTAAAGAAGGCCGAATTTTGAAACATCCATTTTCTGTGAAAGAATGTTTGAAGAAATATCAGCAACAAGTGGAACATTACCTGTATCAGGAAGTTTTGAATCGATATAACGTGTTCCGTAAATTGTGTTATTATATGTAATGTGGAAATAGTCAGCTTCTTTATCAAAAGTAGCGCTGTCAAGCTCAGGAATATATGAGAATGTTTTGTCAGCACTTGAAGCAACAACATTGGCTGTACCATATTTATTACATTCTGATGCAGCTTTTTTCGACCATGTACCTGTTAAAACATAGTCAGCCTTCATATTCTTTTTAAGAAGGTTTAGAGGAACCATTGCAAACTGAGTTGAAGCACCGCCCTGCATAAACATAACCTTGTAGTTTTCAGGAATTGACATAAGCTTTCTGAGAAGTTCTTCAGCTGTGTCGATAATTTCCTGGAATGGCTTTGAGCGATGGCTCATTTCCATAACGCTCATTCCTGTGCCGTTATAATTAAGCATTTCTGCCTGAGCCTTTTTAAGAACCTCTAATGGAAGCATAGAAGGACCTGCAGAAAAGTTATAAACTCTTTCCATAATTAACAACCCTTTCTTATTATAAAATATATTATTTTAATTATAGCACCTATATATTACGAAATTGTTACAAAATTAACAAACTTTCGCTATTCTTTTCCTTCAAGAAGGAATGTGGCCTCCATATCGGCAACAGATGCCGCAAAAGCCAGAGGATATTTTTCAAAAGCGGCGCTTACGTTGCGCGCTTCTTCAACGCCAGAAAAGCCCATATGGTATCTTATTGCAAAGGCTTCTTCGCGAGTTAGGCGCATAAAACCGGAAATAATGTAAACAGATTTTTCGCCGTGACCATAGGGCATATCATCGTCAAATTCGTAGTAGGGAACCTGCTTCCAAACGCCGTTTTCCTTAACGTTTCTTGTGCTTTCCTTATAGCAGTTTATTTTACAAACATCGTGTAAAAGCGAAACAATTGCAACTGTTTCGGGAGAATATTCAAGGCCGTATAAATCCTGAACTCGCTCTCTTTCAAGATAGTCGCAAAGGCAGTGATAAACGTTTAAACTATGCTCGCAAAGGCCGCCTGCATAACTGCCGTGAAAACGGGTTGAAGCAGGGGCACTGAAAAAGTCAGACGCTGAAGAAAGCAGAAAATCAAGCAATTTGTCAGCGCCTTCTCTTTTAATATTTTCGTTATAAATTTCTAAAAATTCTTCTTTAAAACTCATTTTAATTCTCCTGTCATTTCTAAAAATTCCTGCTGATTTATTATGGTAACCTCAAGCTTTTGCGCCTTTTCAAGCTTTGAGCCTGCGGCTTCGCCTGCTAAAACATAGTCGGTTTTTGCTGAAACTGATGAAGAAACTTTGCCACCCAAACTTTCAATTATTTTGCCTGCCTCGCTTCGTGACATATCGGGCAAAGTTCCCGTTAAAACAAAGGTTTTGCCTTCAAATAAACTGCCAACGTTTTCGGCGGTTTCTTCAGTTCTTACCCCTGCCGCTATTATAAGGTTTAAGTTTTCGCGGGCTTCACTGTTTTCAAAATAATCTTTAAGGCTTTGTGCCATTTTTTCGCCAATATCGTTAATTGCCGAAATTTCTTCTGTTGTGGCAGACAATATGGCATCAAGAGTTTTAAAATGTTTTGCAATTATCTGCGCTGCTCTTTTGCCTATATGCCTTATGCCAAGAGCAAATAAAAGGTTTGAAAGTTCACGGTTTTTGGAGCTTTCTATTGCCGTAATTATATTTTCGGCGCTTTTATCGCCCATTTTGTCAAGAGCGCTTATGTCTTCAGCTTTAAGAGAATAAAGGTCGCCGCTACGGTCGATTAAACCTTCTTCAATAAGCTTGTATACAAGAGATGGCCCCATGCCCTCAATATCCATTGCATCACGGGAGGCAAAGTGAATAATTCTTCTGCCTTTCTGAGAGGGGCAATATTCGTTTGTACAGCGATAAGCCGCCTCGCCTTCTGCACGATGAAGGGGAGAATAACATACGGGACAGCTATCAGGCATTTTAAATTGGGCTTCATCGCCTGTGCGTTTTTCTTTTATAACCCTTACAACCTCAGGGATAATGTCGCCCGCTTTCTGAAGCAAAACGGTGTCGCCTATGCGAATATCTTTTTCTTCAATAAAATTCATATTATGAAGGGTTGCACGGCTTACATTTGTTCCTGCCAAAGTAACAGTTTCCAAAACGGCGTTTGGCGTAACTGCGCCTGTTCTGCCAATTTGAAGTACAATGTCAAGAAGTTTTGTTTCTTTCTGCTCTGCAGGAAATTTAAAGGCCGCCGCCCATCTTGGGTATTTTGATGTACTGCCCATTTCCTCACGCAAAGGGAGACTGTTAACCTTAATAACAGCGCCATCTATATCATAATAATATGAGCTTCTGCCTTCGCCTATACTTTGTACTTTTTCGAAGGCTTCTTCAATGGTTTTAAAAGGCTTTTCGTGTGGAATTACTTTAAAACCAAGCTTTCCAAGCTTTTCAATAGCTTCAATGTGGGTTTCAAAGGAAATGCCCTCTGCTCTTTGAACGTTGAAAACAAAAATATCAAGTTCACGCTCGGCGGTAATGGCGCTGTCAAGCTGACGAAGGGAGCCTGCCGCCGCATTTCGGGGATTTGCAAAAATGCTTTCGCCGCTTTCGCTTCGCTGCTCGTTAAGCTTTACAAAAGCTTCTCTTGGCATAAAAACCTCGCCCCTTACTTCAAGATAGGGGATTTTTTCAGTAAGCTTCTTAGGAATTGACTTTATGGTTTTAAGATTATGTGTAACATCTTCGCCAACCAATCCGTCGCCCCTTGTAGAGCCGCGGAAAAATTCGCCGTTTTTATATTCAAGCGAAACAGAAAGCCCGTCAATTTTAGGCTCAACGGTGTATTCTGGTTCAAAACCCAGCGCTTCGGCAGTTTTTCGGCCAAAATCAATAAATTCATCGCGGCTGAAAACATCATTAAGGCTTTCCATTTTAACGGCGTGTAAAACCTCGCCAAAAGCAGACGAAGCCTTGCCGCCAACATTTTGTGTGGGGGAACTTTCTTCTGCCAGGTCGGGGTTTTCGGCCTCAAGTTGTTTAAGCTGCCTTAAAAGCATATCATATTCATAGTCCGAAATTTCGGGATTATCGTCGTTATAATAACGGTCGCTGTGATATTTAATAAGTTCACGAAGCTCTTTAATATCCAATTTTACACCTACTTTATTTAAGTTTTTCAAAACCGACAACGGAAAGTGCTGTCGGTTTTGTTATTAGCTATTCACTTAACATTATTCGACCATAAGATGGATAAGGCCAGTATTTTTTTGCAACCGTCATTTCCGCTTCATCAGCAATAGCGCGTATTGCGCGCATTGTAGGAATTACGCCGTCTTTAAAAGCGATAGCCTCTGTTAGAGCATTTTTGCCTTCTGTAAGATAAAGCTTTTTATCAAGCTCTTCTGAAAGGGCATGAAGTTCATCGGCAGAATTTGAAAGCTTTAAAAGAATGTCGGTTTCATATTTACACGGAATATCGCCGCAGGCAGATTTTTTATAAGAAATAGTTTCTGCCAGCTCTTTCATATAAGAAGTAATTGCAGGAAGAATTTCTTTTTTTAGCATCTGGCGCATTGTAATTGCTTCGATGTTAATTGTTTTAGAATATTCTTCAAGCAAAATTTCATATCTTGAATAAATTTCTGCTTCTGTGTAAATGTTGTGTTTTGTAAAAAGGTCGATATTCTTCTGCTCTATAAAACAGGGAAGTGCATCAACAGTTGTTTTAAGGTTTAAAAGGCCGCGTTTTTCAGCTTCTTTTGTCCATTCGTCAGAGTAGTTATTTTCGTTGAAAATAATCCTCGAATGTTCCTTTAAGGTTTTCTGCATTATTTCGTTTAAGGTAGCAGTAAAATCATCGCTTTCTTCAAGCAAAGTTGCAAACTCGTCCAAAACTTCTGCAACAGCCGTGTTTATAACCGTATTAGGCTCTGAAATTGAAGAAGATGAGCCAAGCATACGAAACTCGAATTTATTACCTGTAAATGCAAATGGGGAGGTACGGTTTCTGTCGGTAGTGTCTTTCAAAAATGCCGGTAAAACTTTGGCAATTTTTAAAACGCCTGCTTCTTTTCTAACGTAGCCTTCTCCGTTTGCAACCGATTCCAAAATTTCAGAAAGCTCGTCGCCAAGAAACATTGAAATAATTGCAGGGGGTGCTTCGCTTTCGCCAAGACGGTGGTCGTTTCCGGCGCTTGCAACCGATGCCCTTAAAAGCCCCTGATATGTGTCAACCGCTTTAATAACTGCGGTTAAGAAAAGTAAAAACTGTGCGTTATGTTCAGGCTTGTCGCCGGGGTTTAAAAGGTTTTCGCCATCGTTTGTTGAAAGTGACCAGTTGTTGTGTTTACCGCTGCCATTAACGCAGGAGAAAGGCTTTTCGTGAAGCAAACATTCAAGACCGTGGCGGTTTGCAACGGTTTTCATAAGCTCCATCATAAGCTGATTCTGGTCGGCAGCAATATTTGTAGATGTAAATATAGGAGCCAGCTCGTGCTGCGCAGGAGCAGCTTCGTTGTGTTCAGTTTTTGCGTAAACGCCAAGTTTCCAAAGCTCTTCGTCAAGCTCTTTCATAAAGGCTTTAACTCTTGGCTTTATAGTTCCAAAATAGTGGTCGTCTTTCTGCTGGTCTTTGGGCGATTTTGCGCCAAAGAGAGTTCTGCCGCAGTAAAGAAGATCGCTTCGTTTGTTATACATTTCCTTGTCAATAAGAAAATATTCCTGCTCTGCGCCAACAGTTGCAATAACTCTTCTTGCGCTTTCGTTGCCAAAAAGGCGCAAAATACGGAGCGCGTGCTTTGAAACTGCATCCATCGAGCGAAGAAGCGGAGTTTTCTTGTCAAGAGCTTCGCCGCCGTAAGCGCAGAAAGCTGTTGGAATACAGAGGGTATTGTTTTTTATAAAAGCGTAAGAAGTAGGGTCCCAAGTGGTGTAGCCTCTTGCCTCAAATGTGGCACGAAGCCCGCCTGAAGGGAAAGAAGAAGCGTCAGCCTCGCCGCTCATAAGGTTTTTGCCGGTAAATTCCATAATAACGGTACCGTCGGCCTCGGGGGCAATAAAGCTGTCGTGTTTTTCGGCTGTAATGCCTGTCATAGGCTGAAACCAGTGTGTAAAATGAGTTGCACCTTTTTCAATTGCCCAGTCTTTCATAACAGAGGCAACAACATTTGTAATTGATGCATCAAGCCTTTTACCGTCGGTTATAGTTTTTTTAAGCGCCTTATAAGTATCTTTTGGCAGTCTTTCGCGCATTATTCTGTCGCTGAAAACATAGCTGCCGAAAATTTCTCCTATTTTAGTCATAAACTCCTCCACTAGTTAAGTTTTCTAAATCCTGTTGAAGTAACAGTTGCAACTTTTTTTCCTTCGTCTGTAAAAACATCGGTTATAAAAAAGCAGGTTGCTCTGCCACTTTTAACACTTTTTGCCTCGGCATAAAGATATTTGCCTTTTGCGGGCGAGAGGTATGTTATGTTACAGGTTTGCGAAACAGTTACGGGGTTTCCTGCATTTGCCGCAACTGCAAAAGTAAAATCGGCAAGGGTGTAAATTGCGCCGCCCATAACAACCCCGTCGGCATTTAAGTGATGAGGCTTAATGTCAAAATGGCATTTTGCATAGCCTTCTTCTACTTCGTCAATAATAATTCCCGTTGCCTCGGTTGCAAAAATATCTTTGCTGAAAAATTCAAGTGCTTTTTCTTTGTGGTTCATAATAGTGCCTCTAATCAAATAGTTTTGTTATTTCATATAAAAGGTTTTGGCCGCTTAATTTAAACTTAATGTAAACGGCACTATTGAATGTTTTGGTAAAATCATCAAGAGATATTGAAGGATATTCTTTAATTGTTATATATCTCACTCCGCTGTCAACATCAACCGAAGTTTCGCTTCCGGGAGAAACCACAAAAACATTCTTACCAAGATTATATAACTTTTCAAGTGTTTTGTCAAACATTCTCTGCGCACTTTTATCTGAAAAATTATTTCCCGAAGGCAAATAAATTAAAATATTTTTTTCGGGAGCATTTTCAAGGTTTAAAAAGCTTTTCCAGCTGTCAAATCCTTTTGAAACGGATAAGTCGTTTCTTACAGTAATAATTTTTGTGTTTTTAATGCTTTTTTCCGACAAAGATGAAAGGTTTTTTGAAGAAGCGGTTGCCGCTCCTGCTGAATAAGAAATGTTTGCATCGTAGGCTTTTTCTTCAATTTTGGCATTTATAACTTTATTTAAAAATGTATTACTTTTAAGGGTTGAAGGCAGAATAATAAAATCAGGATTTTCAACCTTTGCGTTAAAACGGTCGAATATCAGGCTTTTTTCGTAATCGCCGTTTATGGTTGTTTTAATAATTTTATCGCCAAAGGTTGCAGAAATTACTGCTTTGCCGTTTGCGGTTACATTTCCCATTGAAACAGTTGCATCTCCGCTTTCAACGCGCCAGCCTACAACTTCGGGAGAAATTTGCGATTTAAAGCCGTTTGCATCGGCGGCAACTATGGCAAAATACCCTTTACTGCCTTTAAATGTTTCGGGGTAAAAAGTAAGATTTGCAATGTTTTCCAGAACATTTATCTCTGTTGTAGCGCTAACGCCGTTATATGTTGCGGTAACAGTTCTTTTTCCGGCTTTTTGGGGGTAGTAAACATTGCCTTCAAATCTTCCGCCGTCATCAGCCGAAAAAGAAATATCGTTGCCGATAATTGTTGGGTTTTTGTAATTATCAAAAGGTGTTGCCCAAATCTGTACATAGTCGCCAAGGCAAACATTTTCTTTTGAAGTGGAAAGTGTCATAGAAGCAAAATATGGGTTTTGGCCTACACTTTTAACCCCAAGTGCCGTTGAAATACTGCGTTCTCCACCATCGGACGGGGTATTGGCAACTTCAATGTTTCCGGCAGAATTTCTTGAAACCATTTCGGTACTTCCGCCACCGTCGAAGTTAATTGCAGAATATGCACCCAGCGAAATTAAAAGATTTGCAAGTGCTGTTTGTGACATACCTGGAGTAGAGTCTTCTCTGCCTTCTACGGTTACAAGATAAAGTTTTTTTCCGTCTTTTGAAATGCCTGCGGCACTTCTTGGATGATTGCCTGAAACGTTGTGGGAAAACTTTGCAACACTACCATTTTGCACAAGAACACTTCCGCCGCCAATGGCTGTTTCTATCTCGCCTAAATCAGGTGTAATTGAAATTTTAATTTCCGCCTTGTCGCCAACTTCAAAATTTTCTGCAAAGAAGTTATTTATGGCGGGATTAACTTTCAAAATGCATCCGTTTTCAGGAATGGGAGTTTCGCCCGCATCTACGGTAAGAGAGACAACTGTACCATCAATAATTGTCATTTCAACACTTTGGTCGGTGTTTTTTGGTGTTACAGGACCAAAATCCTTTGTAAACATTACAATTGAATTTGTTGAATGGTATTTGTTTATATGCAAAATCTGCATTTTATTGCCGTTATCTGCGTGAAGATAAATTTCTGTTTGAAAATAATCAGTAAGCAGCTTGCCGTCAATTTCAGCTAAAGCGGCAAGGCCTCTGTCGTGTGATGCAGAAGAAATAATTTCGCCTTTTTCTACTGTAAGCCCAAGGGGAGTTGTTTTGCCGGCAGGGGTTGTTGTATCAAAAAAGTCGGCATTAATTGCCGCAACTGCGTTGCCGGATGCGGCAAGGGAGGAAAGGGTTTCCTTGTCGCTTACTCCGTTTTTGGAAAAAAGAGTGGTTATATCAACATTTTCATCGTTTAAATCGGCGCAAATAACATTTATTTTCTGCCATGAGCCGTCGGTTAAACGCTCAATATAGCTGTGAGTTACGCCCCTTGTAATTTCTTTGGTAGTTATATCTTCGTAAACAGTTTGAGCTGAAACGCCGCAAAAAACAAGCATTGTAGCAACAGATATGCAAATTATTTTTTTAATTGTTTTCATTTTTCTACCTCCTATGTAGAGTTTAACATAATTATAACATAATGATATTCATTTTGAAAGAGATAAAAAACTTTTGTAACAGAATATTAATGTATTATCAAATTTCCATATGGGAACAATATTTTTGAAAGGGAGTGTTTTAATGAAAATATTAAGGAAATATAGCATATATGTTGTGCTTTTGGTGGCAACTGCAACACTTGGAAGTATTGGATATATAAATGAAAGCAGGAAAGAAGCAGTAAAAGAAAAAAATAAACCACAGGAGATAACATATGCGACTGAAAAAATAACAATTAAAGCAGAAAAGCCAGAGCCTTTGGCAGAAGAAACAGCCGCAGTTGCTACGGCCGAAAAAGAAACACCGGCTCCCGAGGAAAAAGTGACATATACAAAGCCTGTAGTAGGAGAGCCTATTGAAAAATTTAGTGGCAACAATATGATTTTTTCGGAAACTATGGACGATTTTCGTACACACAATGGACAAGACTTTGCCTGCAACAGCGGAGAGGAAATATTTGCTGTGGCAAAAGGCGTTGTAACCGATATTTATGAAGATGATTTTTTAGGGCTTTGCCTGCAAATTGAACATCCCGACGGGATAATTACAAAATACTGCGCCCTTTCTGAAACAAAGGTAAATATAGGAGATAAAATCGATGGCGGAAGTGCGGTGGCAATAGCAGGCAGCAGTGCAAAGGGGGAAAGTGCAAAAGGAATACATTTGCATTTTGAGGCTTTAAAAGACGGAGTTTATATTGACCCTGAAACTCTTTTTAACTAAAGATGTTGACAAATCAGCCAAAAATATTTAAAATTAAGTAAAAGGAGCTGATAGCATGGAATACACATATAAAACAAAGGGCGTATGCTCTGCTGAAATAAAATTTGATATTGATGGCGATAAAATTTCGAATATCCGCTTTCTTGGTGGCTGCAACGGAAATTTAAAAGCCATAAGCACTCTTCTTGAAGGGCAAAGCGTAGATTATATAGAAGAAAAGCTTGCAGGAAATAAATGCGGAATGCGAAATACTTCCTGTGCGGACCAGCTTGCAAAAGCAGTAAGAAAAGCGAAAGAAGATAGGGATGTTAAAAATGATTAGACCGCAAAAAGGCAAGATAATAATAATTAAAAACTTTATTTAATTCAATTTGATACAGTAATGAAAAAACCGCATTATATGCGGTTTTTAATAATTTAAGCCTTTTTGCTATGAACAAACTTCGCCTCTCGGCGTATAACATACGCCTTCGGGTTCAGTTTGTCCATTCTAAAACATTTTTTCCAATCCCTTAAACGCGTTAAATTTCAAAATTTCCAGGTGAAACACCTTCAAAATTTTTAAATGTTCTTATAAAATTTGAGTAGTTATTAAAGCCCGACAAAAAACAAGCTTCTTTAACCGAAACGCCCATATAAAGGTATTTTTTTGCCTCGGCAAGTTTTCTTAAAATAAGATAATTTGAAAGAGTTATTCCGCACTTCTGCCTGAAAACACGGCTCAAATAGCTGTCGTTTACATAAAGCTTTCTGGCTATGTCCGAAATTTTTACATCGCGAAAATCTTCCTCAATAATGAGAAGAGCCTTTTCGGGAATATCGCGTGGAACAATAGAGTCAACCGGCGATGCATATTTAAAATACTTGCCGATAAATGAAAGCAGTTTCATAAGGGCAGAAAGCCTTACAAGGTCATCTTCGGCACCGGTAAATTCATCAATAAAACTCATATATGTATTGTGTTTTTCCTCGGTATCAAGAGTGATTTTGCCCGGGAGAGAAACGCCAACATAATCAATCCAGTTAAGCGAGCCCATAACATACGGCGCGGAATTCAGCGCGGCAATAACATTGGAATCAACACTTACAATGCATCTTTCATAAACTACATCTGGTTTTACAATAACCTTGTGAACACAGGTTTTTGGTATAACGAACAAATCGTGACCGGTGCAGCGGTAAAACTGGTTGCCAAAGAAAAAACTGTCTGCTCCGGAAACATTGTAGTAAATTTCATATTGGTTGTGCAGATGCGGCGCAACTGCAGAAGGAAGGCTGTGGGTTAAGTGATCCATTGAAATTTGCGGGGAATTGTCGCGGTAAAGCGAAATATTATCCATATCTGAAATACACACCCCTTTCATACCTGAATTTTAACACTTAATTTTAAATATGTCAACAAAGAGGAAAACAAAAGCAAACTTTTTGCACAAATTCATCGTTTTTATTGCGTATTTTGGTTTTATGCGGCCACTTAATTGACTTTTAAAAGATACGGATATATAATTATAGTAGAAAATTTTTATGGAGGAATAAAAATGAATATTGCATTTGCAGGCCTCAGGCACGACCATATTTATGATTTATATAATATGGCAAAAAACCACGAACTTTATACAATTGTAGGCGAATTTGAAGAAGATGCTGCTGCAAGAGAAGCCGCTATTGAAAAGGGGCTTACATGCCAGTATAAAACCTATGACGAACTTCTTTCTGACGAAAAAGTTGAAGTTGTTGCACTTGGCGGCTGCTATGGTGACAGAGGGCAGATGGCAATTGATGCCTTAAAAGCAGGAAAACACGTAATTGCCGATAAACCTCTTTGTACAAAGCTTTCTGAGCTTGACGAAATTGAACGCCTGGCGAAAGAAAAAAATCTTAAAGTAAGCTGTATGTTTACAATGCGCTTTACTTCTAAAATAAACGCCGTTAAAAAGCTTGTTGAAAGCGGCGCTCTGGGCGAAATTAACAATGTTTACTTCGGTGGTCAACATCCGCTGAATTTTGGCACGCGCCCTATGTGGTATTTTGAAAAAGGCGATAAACACGGCGGTGTTTTAAACGATATTGCCATTCATGGTATAGATATTTTAAACTATGCACTGGGCATGGAAGTTGAAAACATTCTCTCAGCAAGATGCTGGAATAAATTTGCTGATAAAGCGCCCAATTTTAAAGACAGCGCTCAGCTGATGGCATCGGCAAAAGGCGGAGCGGGAATTTTGGCAGATGTTTCCTACGCAACCCCAACAGAACCCGGTTTTTCGCTTCCATACTACTGGCAGTTTTTTATCTGGGGAACAAAAGGAATGATAAGTTTTTCAATTAATGAAGAAAAATCGAAATATTTCCTTGCAACCGATAAAGAGCCTTTTGAACTTATTGAAGAAGAAGTTAAAGATAATTATTTAACCGATTTTTATAAAATGCTTGGCGGCGACAAAAATGTAGCTCTTCAGATGGAAGATGTTTTAAAAGCCACAAGACAAACGCTTAAAATTCAGGAATTTGCTGATAAAAACTAACAAAGGAGATATAAAAATGGGTAGAAAACTTAATGTTGCAATTATTGGCCAGGGCAGAAGCGGCATGAATATTCACGGCGAATATATGCTCAGAGATGAAGCTAAAAAGCTTTATAACGTAGTTGCTGTTGTTGACTGGATGAAAGAAAGAAGAGACAGAGCAAAAGAAATTTGGGGCTGCGATGTGTACGAAAATTACACCGATTTATTCGGCAGAGACGATATTGATCTTGTAATCAATTCTACTTTTTCACACTATCACTGTGCAGTTTCAGAAGACTTATTAAACCACGGCTTTAATGTTGTAGTTGAAAAGCCTTTTGGAAAATTTTCTCTCGAATGTGAAAAAGTTATCGCAGCTGCAAAGAAAAGCGGAAAAATGTTTTCAATTTTCCAGCAGTCACGCTTTGCGCCATACTATGAAGAAGTAAAAGAAATTATAAATAGCGGTGTACTTGGTAAAATAGAACATATTTCAATTAAATTCTCAGGCTTTAAAAGAAGATGGGACTGGCAGTGTTCAAACCGCTACTATGCAGGTGCGCTTTTAAACACAGGCCCTCATCCGCTTGATCAGGCCCTTGATTTACTTGATACCGATGATATGCCAAATGTATTCTCTGTTCTTAAAAGAATAAATTCAAACGGCGATGCAGAAGATTATGTGAAACTTATTCTTACATATCCCGGCCGTCCGCTTATCGACCTTGAAATTAACGGCGTAGATGCTTATAACGACCGTGTTTACGATATTTATGCCGAAAAGGGCAGCCTTATTGCAGGCTATGACAAAATTAAATATAAATATCACGATGACAAAGAGATGCCAAAGTTTACTCTCGAGCCAATTACCAAAGAAGATGGCATTACACCTTCAATGTGCGTAGAAGAGCTTTCGTGGCACGAAGTTTGCAAAGATGTAAATGGAACAGTTTTTGTAGAAGGCACAAACAAATACTATGAAAATATTTATAACCACCTTGTAAATGGGGAAGAGCTTAAAATTAAACCTGAAAAGATTTTGCAGCAGATAAGAGTTATTGAGCTTGTTCACGCTCAAAATCCTATGCCAACCATTTACTAGGAGGAAACTATGGTAAATTTTGCAATAATAGGTTGTGGCAGAATTGCACCAAATCATTTACAGGCTATAAAAGAGGCACCAAGCGCAAGCCTTGTGGCAGTTTGTGATATAATAGAAGAAAAAGCAAAAGCTACGGGCGAAGAATACGGCTGCAAATGGTATACCGATGCAGAGGAAATGCTTGAATGCGAGAAAATAGATGTTTGCTGCGTACTTACTCCAAGCGGAATGCACTGCGAGCACACCTGCCTTGCGGCAAAGCATAAAGTAAATGTTCTTTGTGAAAAGCCTCTTGATGTAACAATAGAAAAAATGCAGAAAATGATAGATTGTTGCAAAGAAAACGGCGTAAAGCTCGGTGCAATATTTCAGCGCAGATTTTTTGAAGCTGCTATTGAAACCAAGAAAGCAATAGAAAAAGGCTATCTTGGTAAAATTGCTCTTGCAACTGCTTCGCTTAAATATTTTCGCGATCAGGAATATTACGATAGAGGCGACTGGCGCGCTACATGGGAAATGGATGGCGGTGGCGCACTTATGAATCAGGGGATTCACGGCGTTGACTTAATTTCATGGATGATGGGCGGAATAGAATCGGTTGATGCTCTTTGCAAAACCCAGGTATGGGATATAGATGTTGAAGATACTGCTGTTGTGCGAGTTAAGTACAAAAATGGCGCAATTGGCGTAATTGAAGGAACAACCTGTGCTTATCCCGGCCTTGACAATATTTTTTCAATTCACGGTAGCGAAGGAAGTATTTCTTTCGGAAACGACGGATTTTTGATTTGGAATTTGAAGGATAAAAGTATTAAAATGCCAGAAACTCAGGGGACTACGGGTGGTATGAACTGCAAATATAATATTGCTGTTAACACAGGGCATGATTATCAGGTTGAAGATATGGCAAGAGCAGTGCTTGAAAACCGAAACCCCGCAATCACGGGCGAAGAAGCTATGGAAAGTGTAAAAATTATTTTGAAAATTTATCAGTCGTCCCGTGAAGGAAAGGAAATTAAAATATGATAAAAAGCTTTAAAAAAGAAAAACTTAATGTAAATATATTTGAAACAAGAGAAGAAATGGGCAAAGCTGCGGCAGAAGATGCAGGCAGAAAAATATGTGAGCTTTTAAAAGAAAAAGAAGAAGTTAATATTATTTTTGCGGCTGCGCCTTCACAAAACGAAGTACTTGAAAACCTTGTAAAATACGAAGGGATTGACTGGAGCAGAATAAATGCTTTTCATATGGACGAATATATTGGTCTCCCATTTGATGCTCCACAGCGCTTTGGCAACTTTTTAAATGAGCATATTTTTTCGCTCTTGCCTTTTAAAAACGTTTTTTACATAAATGGCGGAGCGGAAGATATTGATGCAGAATGCGAAAGATATACTGCTCTTTTAAAAGAATATAAAACAGATATTGTGTGCCTTGGAATAGGAGAAAACGGCCATATTGCATTTAACGATCCGCCTGTTGCCGATTTTGAGGATAAGGTGTACATCAAAAAAGTTAAGCTTGACGAAATTTGCCGCAATCAGCAGGTAAACGATGGTTGCTTTGAAAGCATTGATGCCGTTCCAACCCATGCCTTAACCCTTACAATTCCTGCTCTTATGGCAGGCAAACACCTTTATTGCTCTGTTCCTGCAATTACAAAGGCAGATGCCGTAAAAGGTATGATTGAGGGCGAAATTTCAACTGCGTGCCCTTGTACAATCCTTAGAACGCACGATGATGCAACCCTTTATGCCGATGGCGACAGCAGCAGTAAATTAAGTTTATAATAAGGAGAATTTATTATGAAAATGACATTTCGCTGGTACGGAGAAGATGATCCGGTTACCTTGGAAAAAATAAGGCAAATTCCCGGTATGACAGGCATTGTTTCGGCAATTTACGATATTCCTGTTGGGCAGGTGTGGCCACTTGAGAGAATTTTAAAACTTAAAGAAACTATTGAAAATGCAGGCCTTGAGCTTTCTGTTATAGAAAGTGTTCCTGTTCACGAGGATATTAAAATGGGCGGCGGAGCCCGCGATGAATACATAGAAAACTACTGCGAAACACTTAGAAATCTTGCAAAAGCAGGGGTTGACTGTGTTTGCTACAACTTTATGCCCGTTTTCGACTGGACCCGTTCAAACCTTGCATATACATTGCCCGATGGCTCAAATGCATTGATTTATGAAAACGAAACAGTTTTAAAAATGGACCCCATTAAAGGCGAATTATCGCTTCCCGGATGGGATTCAAGCTATACAAAAGACGATATGAAAAATCTTCTTAATGCTTATAGTAATATAACCGAAGAAGATTTGTGGAACAACCTTAAATATTTTCTCGATAAGGTTATTAAGGTTGCCGAAGAGGTTAAGGTTAAAATGGCAATTCATCCCGATGATCCTCCCTGGAGCATTTTCGGCCTTCCCAGAATTATAACAAATAAAGAAAATATAAAAAGATTTTTAAAACTTTACGACAGTAAGTATAACGGCCTTACTCTTTGCTCCGGCTCACTTGGTGTACTTCGCGAAAACGATATTGTAGACCTTGTAAATACTTATTGCGACCGCATCCACTTTGCTCATATCAGAAATATTAAAATTACAGGCGAGCACAGTTTTGAGGAATCGGCTCATAAAACCGAATGTGGCTCACTTGATATTTATGGCATTGTAAAAGCTTATTACGATAACGGCTTTGACGGTTACATCCGCCCTGACCACGGCAGAATGATTTGGGGCGAAACAGGTAAACCCGGCTATGGCCTTTTCGACAGAGCCCTTGGCGCAGTTTATATAAATGGCCTTTGGGAAGCAATAAGCAAATCGGAGGGTGAAAAATGAAATTACCATTTGAAATAGATTTAAATAATAAAGTTGCAGTTGTAACAGGCGGTGGCGGAGTACTTTGCTCGCTTTTTGCAAAAGCCTTAGCTAAAAGCGGTGCCAGTGTTGCCATACTTGATTTAAGAGAAGAGGCGGCAGCAGCCGTTGCCGATGAAATAGTTAAAGATGGCGGAAAAGCAAAAGGATATAGCGCAAATGTGCTTGACAAAGCATCCCTTGAAAAAGTAAGAGAAGAAATTATTAAAGATTTTGGGAAGTGCGATATTCTTTTAAACGGCGCAGGTGGCAATAACCCAAAAGGCACAACAACTAACGACTATTTTGACAAAGCTGACCTTTTGAAAGAAGATGTTAAAACATTTTTCGATTTAGACCCCGATGGCGTAAGCTTTGTGTTTAACTTAAACTTTCTCGGCACACTTTTGCCAACTCAGGTTTTTGCTATGGATTTAATTGAAAAAGAAGATGCAAGCATTATAAACATTTCTTCTATGAATGCTTTTACTCCTCTTACAAGAATTCCTGCATATTCAGGTGCAAAAGCAGCTATTTCAAACTTTACTCAGTGGCTTGCAGTTCACTTTTCGAAAACAAATATAAGAGTTAATGCAATTGCCCCGGGCTTTTTCTTAACCAATCAGAACAGGGCCCTTTTAATCGATGAAAAAGGCGAATTTACTGCCCGTTCAAAGAAAATTTTATCACAAACTCCAATGGACCGCTTTGGCGATGCGCAGGAACTTATAGGAACACTTTTGTTCCTTGTTTCAAAAGATGCATCAAGCTTTATAAACGGCGTTGTAATTCCCGTGGATGGCGGATTTTCAGCATATAGCGGAGTATAAAAAAAGAGCGGCTTTGCGACCCTTTTTTTAAAACTATTTTTGAACTGACCACCGGCACACTCTCGGGCGAATGGCACAATCAGAACATTTTATGCCATCTACTGCACCGTTATTTAAGCAATCGGCAATAATATCATATCCCTCAGAAAGTTTGTATAAAATAATTTCTGAATTACCAATTTTTATCCTGCGTTCTATTTTTTTCATAAGCGGGGGATAAATAGGAGTATAATTTATGGGGCATATACCGTCTCTCCAGGACCAGGTATGTGCCTTTTCTATTGTTCCGTTATAAGTTTTTACGGGGTAAACCTCGCCTCTTGGATAAAGGCAGGGCGAATTTTCACATGTTTCAACCAAGTGGTGAAAAGTATTGGCTTTATAGCCTGTGCCTATAAGCATACAGTATCCGCCATCTTCCATAAGGCGGTAAAGGGGGGAATTTACTCCAAAAGCATCATATTTCTGATGGTCTTTTGTGTAATACTCTTTATTTTTTCCCCAAACGGCAAATGGGTGGGTAGGGTTTATGCTTCGCAAAACGCCTTCTCTTTTTCGGAAAGTTTCAGGAATTATGCCATTTGTTGTAGGAGTTTTGTTAACGTCAAAAATATCTCCATTATAATATGGCTCGCCGTGATTGAAAGAGGGCATCATAAGTGTACCGTCTTCGCCTATAATTTCGCAAATTGCGTCTATAACGCTGTCGGCTCCGCCTTCTACTTTTCCAAAGCTTTTAAGGGATGAGTGAACAATTATTTTCATTCCATCAAAAAGCCCCAGCTCTTTAAAACCTGATTTTAAAATTTCTTTTGTAACTAAAGTTTCTGTCAAAATAAATTCTCCTTACTGTTATTGGCATAATAAAATTTTAACACATATGAATAAAAAAATCAAACACCTTTTTTATTTGTGATTGATTTTGATTTTTTAATGATGTATAATTATAATAGAATAATTGAAAAGCGAAAAACAACACTTATTTTAAAGCTCGCGGAATATAGTTAAAAAAACACGTAATATAAGAGGTTTTTTTAAGGGGTACACTGTGATATAATGTTTTTTAACAAATGCATAAAGGAGATGCTGTAATGATATTTTTTCACGGATACAGACCGGAAACATGGGAACCTATGGTAAAGGCAGGACTTATAAGAGAAAACGCAGGCATTCGTTTTTGCCAGAACATAGCATTAAGAGACGAACTTAAATTTAATAACCTTGCAAAAAAAGGCAGCAAGCTTTACGAGATTTTAAAAGAAAATAAATATCCGCTTTATATAGACCGCTTGCAGGGCGGATGCTACATAGATAATTACCCATACGACAAAGAACTTTTAGCTGAATATAAAGCGCTGCTCGGAGAAAACTTTTATGGTTTTCAGATGCACGAGTGGCTTTCAAACTACAGGTTTGATGCTTTAATTAAGCTTAAAGACATACCGGCAGACAAGTGGACTGCTGAAAATATTGAAAATGAACTTTTTGAAAAGTATGGTCGCGACCACCTGTTTTTAGAGGCTATGACACTTGAGGAAATAGTTGAGGCAGGAAAGCCTGAAACACTTGAAAAGTTTTATAATAATATGACTACCATTTTCAAAAAAAGACAGAAAATTGGCGAGCTTATTCCTTGTGATAGCGGATTTTTGGCGTATGAGTACGAACTTTCAAACGGCGTAAAACGCATAATGCCCGAAGTAGGGGCACAAACTCCCGATGCTAGAATACAAATTTGCTATGCAAGGGGTATGACAAGGGGCGAGGGCAAAAGCTTCGGCGTTTATTACGAACCCTGGGGCGGCGAACCTTTTTCAACATGTATGTATAACAGCAAAAACGAGTGGGGAATTGGCGAAGATTGCGATTTTCCTTACGAGCCAAAGGGCGCAAACGGTGGCAGCTCACGCTCACTTCAAAGACGTTTGTTTTTATATTCATATCTCAGTAATGCACAGTTTATTTCAGAAGAATGGGGGCTTTACAATACGTTTTCTGCGGGCGAGGAATTTAAATTGTCGCCTTACGGACAAGTAAAAAAAGATTTTCTTGATTTTATGGATAAATATGCCGACGTGGGTGACAAGGTTGTTCCTATGGCGGCAGTACTGCCAAAAGAACTTCCTGTTTTAAATAACTGCCATAATGAAGGTGATTTTCTTGGCTTCCCTGTAGAATCCGACAAACTTGCAAAAGCTAAAAGAGGTGTCAGAGAAATTTTTGCATCATACGAGCCGATGGTTGGTAGTGAACACGAGATAAGACCATTTAAAAATACCGATATTCCTGACGCTTTAGATTTGCTTAACAGAGATGACAGCTTGCTCAAAAAGTACGAATATGTTGTTGACCTTACAAGCGATTGTGATTTTTCGGAAAAACATACAAATATTTGCGAAATAAAAGATATTTGCGAAAAACTTCGCCAAATACTTCCATGCTATGTTGAAAGAGGACTACACTGGATGATTAACGAGTGCAAAAACGGCGGATATTATCTTACAATTTTTAATCACAGCGGCGTTATGAGAAGTGCCGAAAAAGGCGAATATACCTTGCCTGAGGCTGACAAAACAGTAGAAATTACTTTTAAGGAAAATGCAAGGCCTGCTCTTTTAGAGGGAAATGGCGAACTTTTGTGCGAAAATGGCAAATACTTTGCCGCAGTTCCTGCAGGGGAATTTGTGTTTATAAAGTTTTAAAATGCTATCAAAAGAGGTGTAAAAATGAAAGCAATTATAACAGGTGCAACATCGGGAATAGGAAGAGATATGGCAAGAGTTTTATCTAAAATGGGGTACGACATTTTGGCCGTTGGAAGAAGAGAAGAAAGGCTTTTGGAGCTTAAAGCAGAGCTTTTAACTAATGTTGAAACCATAGTTTGCGATGTAACCGATATAGGTCAGTGCAAGGCTCTTTGCGAAAGGGCAGAAGAGGTTGATATTCTTATTAACTGTGCAGGTTTTGGAGTTTTTGGAAAATTTTCAGAAACAAGCCTTGAAAAAGAGCTTGAAATGCTTGATACTAACACTCGTGCAGTACATATTCTTACAAAAGAGTTTGCCGCCGCTTTCAGTAAAAAAGGCGGTGGATACATACTTAATGTGGCATCCCTTGCGGCATTTTTCCCGGGGCCTTTGTTTGGGGCATATTATGCTTCAAAGGCTTATGTTTTAAGGCTTTCGCAGGCAGTTGCCGAAGAAATGAGAAAAGATAAAACAAATGTAAAAATAAGCGTACTTTGCCCGGGACCTGTTAAAACAGAGTTTGAAGACAGGGCCAATGTTTTCTTTGGCACAGGAGAAGAAGGTATTGCACGTAATATAATACTTAAAAGCCCTTATGTTGCCAAATATGCCATAGATAAAATGTTTAAAGGAAAAGAAGTAATAATTCCCGGCACCCTTATGAAAATTGCCGTTTTTATGAGGCACTTGCTGCCTGATAAACTTCTTTCAAAAGCGGTGTATTTTATACAGAGTAAGAAAATGGTAAAAAGATAATTTTTAAGGCCTGACTTGACACGAGTAAGAATTGTGTCGAATGATGTGGAATGATGCCAAATAGTGTTGAAATATGAAATTAAAAGGAGTTGAGTATTATGGCAGAAAAGAAAGAAAAAAGATATGTGAGCGGTAATGCTCAACTTATGGCTGAATGGAATTGGGAAAAGAATAATGAACTACAATTTAATCCCGAAACATTAACTCTTGGTAGCGACAAAAAAGCTTGGTGGAAGTGTAGCAAGGGACACGAGTGGCAAACGTCGATATCACATAGAAATGGTGGACGCAAATGCCCATATTGCTCAGGTCGATACGCCTTGAAAGGTGAAAATGATTTGCAAACGGTTAATCCAAGTTTAGCAAGTGAATGGAATTATGAAAAGAATAGTGGATTAACACCTATGGATGTAATGCCTAATAGTGATAAAAAAGTATGGTGGAAGTGTAGTAAAGGACACGAATGGCAGGCTACGATAGGTAGCAGGCATAAAGGAAGCGGCTGCCCATATTGCTCTGGCAGAAAAACACTAAAAGGTTATAACGATTTACAAACGATCAATCCTGCAGTAGCAAAAGAATGGAATTATGAAAGAAATGGTGATTTAAATCCTGAACATTTCACAGCAAGTAGCAATAAAAAAGTATGGTGGAAGTGTAGCAAAGGTCATGAATGGCAAACTACGATAAACAGCAGAAATGATGGGTGTGGCTGTCCTGTTTGCAGTTCCGAACGAAAAACATCTTTTCCCGAATATGCGATTGTATATTATCTCAAAAAATATGGTTTAGAAGCGATACACACATATAAAGAAAAAGGTTATGAACTTGATGTTTTTATCCCTTCAAAAAAAGTTGCAATCGAATATGATGGGTATCTTTGGCACAAAAATAGAACAAAACATGATTTAGATAAAAACCAAAAATGCTTAAATGATGGGATAAAATTATACAGAATTAGAGAGGGATTGCACCGGTTAAACGATAGTTCTTTGGATTATGTTGTTCACAAAACTCAAAAAGATTTATCCTTTGTGCTTGAAAAAGTTTTAAGTGAAATAATTGGAATGGGCATTCTTATTGACTTGAATAGAGATGCAATTGCTATAGAAAACTTACGGGAATTAACAGAAAAGGAAAATTCACTTTTGTTTTCCAATCCTGAAATTGCAAAAGAATGGAATTATGAAAAGAACGGCAATTTGAAACCTGAGCATTTTGCATCAAATAGCAATAAAAAAGTATGGTGGAAGTGCAACAAGGGGCACGAATGGCAATCGAAAATAAGTCATAGAAACAATGGAATCGGATGTCCATATTGTTCAAACCAAAATGTTTTAAAAGGCTACAACGATTTACAAACGCTTAATCCAATTTTAGCAAACGAATGGGATTATGATAAAAACGGTGAAATAACACCAGATATGGTTACATTAGGTAGCACGAGAAAAGTATGGTGGAAGTGCAACGAAGGACACGAATGGCAAGCTTTGATAAATAATAGAACCAAAGGACGTGGATGTCCGTATTGCTCAGGTAGGTACGCTATTAAAGGTTATAATGATTTACAAACAGTTAATCCAACTTTAGCAAAAGAATGGAACTATGAGAATAATAATGGATTAACCCCTGCGGATGTAACGCCTAATAGCGATAAAAAAGTATGGTGGAAGTGTAGCGAAGGTCACCAATGGCAAGCTACGATAGGGAGTAGGAATAAAGGAAGTGGCTGCCCATATTGTTCAGGTAAAAAAGCTTTGCCAGGTTATAATGATTTACAAACAGTTAATCCGGCATTAGCAAAAGAATGGAATTATGAAAAGAACAACGGTTTAGCACCATCAGATGTAAAGCCTAATAGTGATAGAAAAGTATGGTGGAAGTGTGGCAACGGACATGAATGGCAGGCGATTATTGGAAATAGAAATAGAGGAAACGGATGTCCGCAATGCGCGAAAGAAAAGCGAAGTAAGAAAAAGGAGATATTTTAAAATGCAAAAGTCAAAGCACCTAAATAAAAAATACTTTACAACAGGCGATGGAATAACTGTTGTTAGTAGAGATTACACTTGTGCAGATTTTAAATATGAAGTTCTAAAAGAAGAAATTGAAGTGTTTCAAAAGGAATTATCAGAAGAATTTGATGTGATGGTCGCGTTGGCATCTTTTGGATCACAGATGATTATGCAGGTCACAGATATTGGTTATCAAAATCCGGATGTACTGTTCTTTTATGGATTTTACAATGGGCAGAAAGCACAATTGATACAGCATGTTTCACAGTTGAGTTTTATACTATTGGCAGTAAAAAAAGAAGAACCAGAGAGAAAGCCAAACAGGATTGGATTTATAACCGAGGAATAAACACTTGACACAAATCCATTATGTTTTACTTGTGTCAAGTCTATACAATTTAAAAGATTAGTTTGCCGATTTATAATATTTACATATACTATCGGATGCGAGAAAATCCAATATTCTCGCGGGTTCTAAAGAAAAGTGCTTTAGAAAAAACAGTTGAAAAAATAGGAGAAAGTTAGTAGGCCCTATTATTCACTGTTCTCCTGACTTGACACGAACCGAATAAAACTAGCAAATATTAAAAAAGGCTCCCTTTTATCAAGGGAGCCTTAATGTTTAGACAAGTGGTTTAATTTCAATGCCTTCGCTCTTTAGAGTATCGCTTATTTTCTTTACGAAAAGGAGAGCTTTTTCGCTATCGCCATGAACGCATACAGAGTCGGGAACTATTTCAATTTCTTTTCCCGAAATTGTTGTAACGCGGTTTTCTTTAATCATTCTTACAACTCTTGATACGGCTTCGTCTTCGTCTTTTATCATTGCGCCTTCTTTAGTGCGGGCAACAAGTGTGCCGTCGTCTTCATAGGCTCTGTCGGCAAAAACTTCGGCCGCATAGGGGAGGCCTATTTTTTTAGCCTCGGCAATCATAGCACTGTTTGCAAGACCCATTAAAATAAGAGAGGGGTTATAGTTATAAATGGCTTTGCAGATAGCGGCTGCCAGAGCGCTGTCTTTAGCTGCCATATTGTAAAGAGCGCCGTGAGGCTTTACGTGCTGCAGTTTTACGCCCTGTGATTTACAAAAAGCATCAAGTGCGCCAACCTGATATGTAATCATATTAGCGGCATCTTCGGGAGAAACTGCCATATTGCGCCTGCCAAAGCCTACTAAATCATTAAAACCGGGATGTGCGCCGATAGCAGTACCGTTTTCTTTACAAATAGCAATTGTTTTTGCCATAACAGTAGGGTCGCCGGCGTGAAAACCGCAGGCAACATTTGCGGAAGATACAAGGGAAATTATGTCTGCATCTCTGCCAATTTTATATGCGCCAAAGCTTTCGCCAAGGTCGCTGTTTAAATCTATTTTATACATAATATCAGTCCTTCAAAAGTGAATTTTTAACATCGGTAATAAACATATGTCCCGGTGCGTGGGAAATTGCAATGGGTGGTTTTGCGCTCATAACAACCGACTGTGGTGTAACGCCGCAGCACCAGAAAACAGGAATTTCGCCTTCTTTAACTGTTACTGCATCGCCAAAATCAGGTTTCATAATATCTTTAATGCCAATTTCTTCAGGATTGCCAAGATGAATTGGTGCGCCGTGAACTCTTGGCATAGAAGATGTAATGCTAATAGCTTTAATTGCCTGGTCGGCAGGCATAGGGCGCATACTAACAACAGTTTTGCCATGGAAAATGCCGGCAGGCTCTGTTTCAATACTTGTAAGGAACATAGGAACATTTTTGCCTTCTTCAATATGCCTTACAGGAACATCTGCCGCCAATAACTCGCCCTCGAAAGAGAATGAGCAGCCAATTAAAAAGTAAACAAAATCGTCTCTCCAAAGATGGGAAACATCTGTGTATTCGCCTGTCATAACGCCGTTTTCCCACACGCGGTATTTAGGAATATCGGTTGCAATATCGCCTTTGCCTGATGCCATTTTGTTTACAAGGCGACTTCCAACATCGCCAACTTCAAGTACAGGGCAGGATTTGGGATTTCTCTGTGTAAAAAGCAAAAAGTCATATGCCTGCTCCATTGGAAGTACCAAAAGGTTTCCCTGGGCATAGCCATCGCACATACCCGATGTCTGACCTGTTATTTTACCTTCTCTGATAAGGGCTCTTACCTCGGAAGGTGACATTTTTGAATAATCCATTTATTACACCTCTTATTTGCAAAAATACATTTTGTAAAGCAAAAATTTAAGTTTTCGCTCTTCTTTTCTTTTAAGTTTTACAGCTTCTTTGGCAGTAATTGCTTCAAAGCTTATGCAGCTTCCCGGCTTTGCCTGAGCAATTTTCTTAAGGTCGGCACTTATTACTGTTGCAATTTTTGCATAGCCGCCGGTAGTTTGCCTGTCAGCCATCATAATTATGGGAGTTCCCGATGCAGGAATCTGAACAGAGCCTGTGGCGATTCCATCGGAAATAATGTCAACTCCGTTTATGTTTTCAATTTTTTCTCCCTCAAGCCTTACGCCCATTCTGTCAGATTTGTCAGAAACAGTGTAAGTAGAAGAGAGAAAAGTTTCAATCCCTTTTTTAGTAAAGTAATCATCCTGCGGGCCTAAAACAACACGAACTGTTATATGGTTTTCGTATTTGTTTTCGGGGGCGCATTTTCTTGGGCCAATGTGAAAAATATCAACGCTTGTACGAAGCGGGAGACAGTCGCCTGCTTTTAATTTTCTGCCTTCAAAGCCGCCAAGAGCACATTTTAAATTGGTTGACATACTGCCCATGGCACACTCTAAATCAAATCCGCCTGCAACTGCAAGGTATGCGCGCATTCCGCTTTTTGCCATTTTAAGCGTTAATATGTCACCCTTTTTAACGGAAATGCCCTTGTACATTGGAATTTCAGTGTCGTTTAAAGTAGGCTCCATGTCAGCACCGGTAATGGCAATAACACTATCACATTCAAACCTTGCGCTAAGTCCCATAAGTGTCATTTCAATAACGCCGTCGCCCGGTGCATTACCAACCAAAATGTTGGCAATTTTCATAGAATAAGCATCCATTGCACCGCCGGGGGAAAAGCCTGTGCTCATATAGCCAAAGCGGCCTTCATCCTGAATGGTTGACAAAGGTCCCGGAGAAATAACTGTTAATTTATTCATCAGTTTTCCTCCTTTACTTCAATAATGCTTGCGCGGTTTTCTTTAATTTCGTTAAATTCCTGCTCAGTGATGGGGTAAAATCTTATATAGTCGCCCGCTTTATATAAAATTGGGTTTTCTCTTTCGGGGTCGTATACTTTTACGGGAGTTTGACCTATAAGTCGCCATCCGCCTGGAGAAGCAAGAGGGTAAATACCCGTTTGTTTTCCGCCTATGCCAACTGCGCCGCAGGGAATAGAGGTTCTGGGCGAGTCAAGGCGAGGGGTTTCAATTCTTTTATCCATTCCGCCAAGGTATGGAAAACCTGGCAGAAAACCGAGCATATATATAAGATAATCGGTAGAAGTATGTATTTTAATAACTTCTTCTTTGGAAAGGCCGGTGTGTTTGCAAACATCTTCCATATCAGGGGCAAATTCACCGTCGTAGCAAACAGGAATTTGGAAAACCCGTTTCTTTTCAGAAGAGTTTTCTTTATAAGAGTTGATTATCTTAAGTACTTTCTTTTCAAGTTTTTGTTCTGTAATAACAAAAGGGTTAAAATAAATTGTCATACTGCAAAAGGTTGGAACGCTTTCCAAAACGCCCTTAATACCTTTTTTTTCAATTGTTGCAGCCAGAAATCTTATTTTTCTGTTGGTTTCTTCGCTCATTTCTTTTGAAAACTCAACAGTAACCGCACTGTCACCACAGGGTAAAAACCTTATTTCAGCAGTTTTTGGAGCCATTTAGCTATCAGACCTTTCGTTTATTTGTCAAAATAGTGAAGTTCAATAACCTTGTCAAACCATGTTTTACAGGTGTCTTTAAGATTTATTGAGTATTCAACAAGTTCACGCATAAGCGTTACGATAGGAAGGTTTATTTCAAGACCAAATCCGTCAACTGCAGGAATAAGCCATCCGTACATATCAATCATGCCACTGTGGCTTGCACACATGATTGTTTCTTTTTCAAGAGTGTCATCGTGCATAATAGTAATATCTCTTTTGAGGTATGCAATAGCTGCAATCATAGCATAACAGCCCCAGTCAGAAACAGTTGCAGTAATAAGGTTGTCGGCTTTTGTAACTGCTGCAATTCCGCCGCCGCAAGGACAGTTACAAGCACCTTCTTTTGCATACGGAATATATTTTTCCAACGTGTTTGCAATTGCGCCCATACCAATTTCGTTTCCAAGGTCGCCAATGGCAATATTTAAAATTCCCATTTCCTGCGCTTTTGTAAAGAGAATATCTTGTTTTGCCTCAAGCGGGGTAACACAAAGCCCCACAGCATTATGATATTCGCCTTTTGCATTGGCGCCAGGGCATTCTATGCTTATTACTGCAGAAGGGGTTGCCGCTTTAAGTATTTCGTCAGCCTGTGCTGCAGCTTTGTTGACATCTTTTGTGTAACAAATAACGCCCATTGATACAGGGATTTCTTTTAAGAATTCTATATCTTCAAAAAGATGAAGGCCAACACATGCGGCCATATTACGAACAGCCTCAAGGTTATCTTCGGGGCAGATAATAATAGGTTTTGCACCAAAAGCTTTTACAAGTGCACGGCAGAGAAGCATTGAACTTACAATTCCGTCCATTTCAGCTTTTTTATAAGGCCTTAAAACAAAGCCTGTCATAACGTAAACAATGTCGCCTTCTTTTACAGTGTCAATAAGCTTCTGGGCTGCATTTATGCAAAGCGGTCCACCAGTATATTCTTTTGCAGCACCGTATAAAATTTTGCAAACGCCATAGCCTCTGGGATCTAAGTTAGCCAAATCGTCAAGGCTTTGGCCAAGGTTTAAAATTGTTAATTCCTGTTGTGTCATCAAAGTCCACTTCCTCATTTGTAAAAAATTTCAATAATGTTTAATTATAACTTATTTATGAAAAAAATTCAATAGTTTAAGCGAATTTATTTTCAGGATAAAACATTTATGGAGAAATAAGCTCAATCATTGTACAATTAAAATATTTATGTTATAATATTGGAAAAAATATGTCGGAGAGTTCAAAATGTGTTACAGAAGTTTATATGATATGATACAATATTTGCAAAGGTTGATTACGGAATAGAAATATTCGGCGAATTTAAATGTTGTGAGCCGTTATATATTTTAAGTGTATAGCGAAAGGATATGTTTTGTATGAATAATAAATATGATTTAATAGTTGTAGGCGGAGGCTTCGCGGGAGTTGCGGCGGCAATTTCTGCTGCCAGAGAGGGCGAGAGCGTTTTGCTTATAGAAAAATACAATTGTCTTGGTGGTGCTGCTGCAAATGCTCTTGTAATGCCGTTTATGTCGTATTGGACAAAAATGCCTGATACTGCCAAACCAAAATACCTTTGTGGAGGACTGTTTTTTGAAATTGTTTCTGAAATGAACAAAATGGCAAAAGAAAAAGAATCAATGGTGCGTTTTGATGAAGAATATTTAAAGCTTGTATTAAACAGACTGGCAATAAAAGCAGGTGTAAAGCTTTTATTTAATATGGAAGTTGTTGAGGCGAATACCGAAAATGGCAGAATAACTTCTGTTAAGGCATTTGGCAGAGGAAACACTTTGGAATTTTATGCTAAAAACTTTATTGATGCAACGGGCGATGGAAACCTTTCCGCAATGGCAGGATGTGAGTTTAAATTGGGAAGAGAAAAAGATAATCTTTGCCAGCCAATGACACTTTGTTTCAGAATGGGTGGAGTTGATAAGGAAAAATATCTCGAAAACAAACAAATGATAAAAGATTTGTATGTTGAATTCAGAGAAAAGGGAATGATAAAAAATCCGCGAGAAAATCTTTTGATATTTGATAACTTTAATGATGGTGTGCTTCATTTTAACAGCACAAGAATTGTAAAGAAAAATCCCATAGACCCATTTGAAGTTACCGAGGCGGAAATTGAAGCCAGGGAACAGGTTTTTGAACTTTATAACTTTTTAAAGGAAAATGCTCCCGGCTTTGAAAAAGCAAGAGTTCTTTCTACTGCCCTTCAGATTGGCATAAGAGAAAGCCGTAAAATTGTAGGCGAGTATACACTTACTGAAGAAGATTTATTGTCGCTTGCCCGTTTTGATGATGCTATTGCAACTGCAAATTATGCGATAGATATACATAATCCTGAAGGCACCGGTACAAGATGGCACGAATTTGAAGCGGGGCAGTGGTATGAAATACCATACAGATGCATGATTCCAAAGGGGATGAGTAACCTTCTTGTTGCCGGAAGATGTATTTCGTCAACACACGAGGCTCAGTCGTCTTACAGAATTATGCCTTATTGCTGTGCACTTGGTCAGGTGGCAGGCGTTGCGGCTTCGGTTGCAAATAAAAATAAAACAAGTACTCGCAATGTGGATATAGTAAAAGTACAGGAAATACTCAGAAGAGAAGGCTTCGAAATATAAACGGATGCAATTAACTATCATAATCATGCAAGATTTCTCATACCATTTAATAATGAAGTATGAGGGAGGGCAAAGGTGAAAGATTATATTGCAAACCGTGTTATTTTGCTTGCGAATTATGTTATAGAAACAAAGGCAACTGTTCGCCAGGCGGCGAAAAAGTTTGGTGTTTCAAAATCAACGGTACATACAGTGAGAGCAACATAGAAACTTTTTATCTTTCGAACACTTTTTTATATCGAAGTGGCGTAATGGTGTGCATTCCGGGGATTTCCTATTCGTATCTTATTTCGCAAAAACTTACCTTCAAAATGATGAATTTTCTCAAAATTATTGAAATTTATGACTAATTATGCTATAATATGATATATTTGGAGAGTTATTCGGTTAGGTGCTATGGTGGAAAACGTAAGTTTATTAAAAGTTAAGACGATGGGCTTTCAGGATCAGATAAAGTTTGTTCGTATGCATCTGCAGCTCAGTCAGGAGGAGCTTGCAAGATAAATGGGTATTTCCTTTGCAACTGTAAGCAGATGGGAACGAGGAAAGAGAAAGCCTCAGCTTGCTCTGCTCGGCAAGTTCTATTCCTTTTGCAAAAGAAACGGAATAGAAATAGACTTATCTGATAATACGAATATATGATGGAGGAATAAAAAATGAGTATAGCTTATGGAATCCTCTGCGTCATATCGCTGGCTTTGATTGGTGTGTGCCTCGCAGTTGATAGAAAAAAAGATATATGTTTGTTGCTTTTGTTTATATCGGTGTTTGTGTGTAACTTAGGGCAGTTTTTGATTTCGGTTGCACCAAGCCTTTCCTTTGCCCTTAACGGTAATAGGATTGCATATTTAGGACAGGTTTTTCTGCCACTTCTTATGCTGAAAATGATACTGAATTTATGTAGTCTTAATTATAAAAAGTGGCTTTTGCCTACGCTTTCATTTATCAGCATAGCCGTGCTTTTCGTAACACTTACACCTGGATTTTTCCCTTGCTATTATAAAAATGTTTCGATAGCGGTTGCAGATGGAGTAACAAGGCTTATTCGTGATTACGGCCCTTTGCACTTACTCTACTACATATATCTGCTTTCGTACTTTGCTTTAATGCTAGTTGTAATTATACATTCTGCAGTTAAAAAGAAAATAACATCTACACTCCACACAACCTTCTTATTGTGTGCGGTGCTGTGCAGTATTATAATATGGTTTGCAGAACAGTTCTTTCCTCGTGGATTTGAATTTTTAACGGTGTCCTATGTGATTTCTGAGCTTTTCATTTTGCTTTTGTACGGAATTTTGCAGGAGTACGGCATCAGGGGTGAAAACGGAAGCATCATAATCGCAAACACTTCAAAGAAAGCAGAAGAATATCTGTCGGGAGCGATTCAATCTGACGATGATAGCACAGCACTTTTTAGTGAAAAAGATATTGAACGCATCTTAGCCTGCGAGAAAATCGTCAGTCGGATTACCGAAAGAGAAAAAGAGGTTTTGATAAAACTGCTTGCCAACAAACAACGAAAAGAAATTGCAGATGAGTTGTTTGTAACCGAGAGCACTATCAAAAAACATACAAGCTCCATTTATGCAAAGTTCAATGTAGCAATCCGATTTGAACTATATGATAAATTAAAAAAATATATCTGAATCTGACAAATTTGCCGTCCATTGAAAAATGGGCGGTTTTTTTGTGCAAAAATCAGGCATGGTAGCCCTGGGGCTACCCCCTAAAATTCCACAAAGTAGCCCTAAGTCCACCGCTCAAATCAGCAAAAGTACCGCTAGGGCTAATATACAAAATAAGGATT
>JAZNQN010000060.1:0-1887 GCA_045590195.1 Clostridia bacterium
GTTTACTTCGGAGAGGTACAGGGATATATAAAAAATATGGCAGAGCATTTTAAAAAGCTGAAAGCTGAAAATCCCAACTCTTACGAAAAACTTTCAGAGGGAGTTAAGAAAACACTTCATAATTTGGTTGATGAGATATAGAGGGGAGAGAATAAAAAATGCAGGAGAAAAAACTTGAAATTATTATAAGCAATTATTTAAAGGAACTTGGGGTTTCGGCAAATTTAAAAGGATATTATTATTTGCGATATGCCATAAGGATTTTGATAAATGACAGAAGGCTTATAAGCGCAGTTACAAAAATGTTATATCCTATGGTTGCAAAGGAATTTAAAACCACGCCTTCGAGAGCTGAGAGAAATATAAGAAATGCAATTGAAAGATGCTGGGAAAGGGAAATGATGAACGAGGAGTTTGCAAAAGATGTTTTTTCGTATGGAGTTTTTCACAGAGGTAAGCCGACAAACAGCGAGTTTTTAGCCGAAGTTACTGACCATATTATTATGACACATTTGGAGGGGAACACGAGTGAAAGAATGTAAATATCAAAAGTTTTCTGACATTTGGCCCAACAAATGTAAAAAAGTTTTGGAAGAGAAGGCGGCAGAGGAAATGCAAAGATGTTTCCACGTGCAAAGATTTCAGGCCGACATTATTATACAGAATAAATAGTTTTTTGTGGAGGTGGAAATGAGCTTTAAGGATGATTACGAAAGACTAAAAAGAAGTGAGAAAATGGGAAATATAAAGAAAGCAATCAAGCATTTTGAATGTGTAAAAAGTGATGTGGTTGCGGTATTAGATAGCGGATTTGGCACAAAACCAAACGAGAACAATATCGTATATAAAAACCGAAAACTATATGCTGAGCTTGCTATAAATGCACTTGAAAAGCAGATACCGAAAAAATTAAAAGTCGAGGTTGACAATAGACACGGCGTTAGAAATTTATACTACTTTTGCCCAAGTTGCAAGAGTTTTAGGATGGAGAGCAGAAAATACTGTTCTAATTGTGGACAAGCTTTAGATTGGGAAGAAACTTTTCGTGATTTGGCACTAACAAAGGCGGTAAAAAACTTGGAAAATATTTTAGAGGAAGGCAATACAAAATAAAATCGCAATTCAAAGAAAGAGGTGGGGAGAAGTGAACCATATTATAGGCATAATGGCTATGGTTTTCGGGTTTATATCATTGGCAATAAACAATATTTCAGGTGCTTATGGTTGCTTTGGTTTTGCATTTATATTGTGGGTTGTTATGGCGATAGATACCTATAAACAACCAAAGAAAAGGAGCGATACATAATGGCAGAATTATTACCTTGTCCGTTTTGTGGGAGTGTTGCTGAAATGCACACAAGATTTGATAGTTTTGACAGTATAGCAAACAAGAAAAGTGAAATTCCCAAAACTGCAAAGCTTGTTTGCGAAAAGAAATATCCTCAAAGGGCAAAATATTATGTTTATAGTAAACTTCTCTATGTACCACGATGCACAGTATCAAATTGTATGGGAAGAACTACAAGAACATTTGAATTAGAACAAGAGGCGGTTGATGCTTGGAACACACGCACACCAAAAGAAAGAGGTGGGGAGAAGTGAGCGTAGTATTATTTGCAATTATAGGAGCAAGAATTAAAGCAGGAGTTGCTTATTGGATTTGCTATGCAGTCTATTGTTTACATTGGCTATTAAAGACTATATTAAATTTCATTGAAGATTAAGGCGGTGATTAAGTGGAAAAGAAATTTACAGATGAAGAGATTATGAAGGCTTTGGAGTGTTGTTCAAAAGGCTTTGGAAATTGCGATGGATGCCCCTATGATGACGATAATGCTGACTGTGTAACGCTAAAAGGCGAAACACTTATGATGAAAGATGTTATAG
>JAZNQN010000061.1:0-37965 GCA_045590195.1 Clostridia bacterium
TCTTGCGACTTCAGGGGACCCCGAAAAGTCCACCAGGCTTTTTGGGGAGAAGGAAAAGCAAGGTAGAAAGCGGATATTTTGCCATAGAGCAAAATGGAGCGCGTGGACTTTGCTTTGACGCCATACGCCTTCGGGTACCCCAAAGCCAAGGCTTTGGCTCAGTTTGTCCGTTCTGAAATATTTTTTCCTATCCCCACAAGCAAGGGGCTGTAAAAAACCAAGTTTTTTACAGCCCCTTTTTTTTACCAGTATTTTTTAAAGTCAGGTTTTAAAAATCTTGCCAAAGCTTCAAGGTAGAAGTAGTCGCCGTAAACTGCACACTCTTCAATACCCTGTCCCTGCGGAAGTGCGTGAGTAACCTGGTTTATAAGTCCGTCATATTCTCTGCCGATGTCGCCTGTGCATTTGTCAATCAAAGCTTCAAGCATTCTTGCAGCCGCACCTTCGAAAATTGCTTTTTCTTCAGCATCGTCAGGTATAAGCTTGCTCATTTCGTCAAATCCGCAAACAGAAATCGCCGCACAGGATGAATCTCTTGCTTCGTCAGAAGGCTCTGTGAAAATATAATCCCAGTAAGGAATATAATCTTCAGGCAAACGGTTTAAGAAATAGTATGCCACATCTTTGTGTACCTGACGAATTTTTTCGTCTTTTGTATAAGAATAAGCAATAGGGAAACCATAAATGCCCCAGCTGTGACCTCTGCCCCAGCAGCTTTCATCAGAAAAGCCCTGCAAAGTCAAGCCTCTTACAGGCTCAAGTGTTTCAGCGTTGAATTCATAATGGTGGAAAGAAGAACCGTCGCCTCTTATAAGAAGCTGCTCGGTTGTAAGACTCTGCTGATGTGCCGCTTCAAAATATTCTTTTTTTCCAAATTCATTACCTGCCCAGAAAAGGAATGGTGCATTCATAAGCGAATCCATCATTGTTCTGTTTCCGCCTCTGTCAAACCAGCTGTAAGCACGGATAATAAATTTACCCTCTTTGCTGTAGCTGTGGTCGAAGTAAAACTCTGCAGTTCTTCTTGCAACTTCTTTTGCGGCCTCATCGCCTGTTAATTTATACTGTGCTACCATTGATGGTGTGTAAATAAATCCTACGTCGTGGTCGTGAATACCAACTTCTTCGTCAATGTTCTTTTTGTATCTGTCAAAATGGCTTTCTGCAACTTTTCTAAACTTTTCGTCACCTGTAAGTTCATATGCAAGCCAGAAACAACCTGTGTACATTCCGCTTTCCCAGTTAGTATTTTCCGAAAGCTCATATTCAAAATCTTTTGAACAAGTTCCGGGAAAACCTTCGCCGTTTTTCTCATATGTAGCCCAAAGCTTTTCACAAGCTTTTTCCGCAGCCTTCAAAAGTTTTTCTCTGTCAATTTTATAAGGTGCAAATCTTTCGGGATTTGCAAGAGTTATTTTTTCAGAAACCATAATAAAATCTCCTTTTTGCGCCTTGCGCTATTCTTTTCTAAAGTTTACCATATATTATTTTTAAATTCAAGCCTTGTATAATAATTTAAGCATTAAATAAATATATCTGTTAAAAATATAGCTTCTGTAAATGATTTTTTAAAAAAATCTTGACAAATTATTTTTTTCGTGCTAAGATATAATAAATAAATATTGAAATGTGATGAAGGAGAAAAAGCATTGCAGTAAGCATTTGAGAGAGCTGTTGGTTGCTGAAAAACAGTATGCCCTGCCTTGCAAGCTCACTCCGGAGCAGTCAACCGAAAGCATTTTGCAAGTAGGCTTGAACGGGTTTCTCACCGTATAATACGAGATGGCATTGTCAGATGCTTAAAGCGGGTATATTTTATACCAATAAGAGTGGTACCGCGGAAGTTTCAGCTTTCGTCTCTTGCGAGACGGGAGCTTTTTGTTTTCTGACATAATTTGTATTGCCCTATGGCAGAAAGGAAATTACTATGAAAATATCTTTTTCAACACTTGCCTGCCCCAACTATTCCTGGCAGGACACATTGTCAATGGCTAAAGACCTTGGGTTTGACGGAATTGAAGTAAGAGAAATAGGCACAAACCACAAATCCTCGCCTTTTTCTCCCGATAAAATTTCTTCAACCGCACTTGAAATTTCAAAACTTAACATTGAAATCCCATGCCTTTCAACAGGCTGCTGCCTTAAATTTGCCGATAAAAGCGAAGAAAACTATAAAGAAATTAAAACTTATATCGATGTTGCCTCGTCAATTGGTACAAAATACATTCGTATTCTTGCGGATTTAGAGCCTGCTCCGTCAGGCGAGGTTGACGATAATCTCGTAAGCGAAGAAATTAAAAAGCTTGCACCTTATGCCGAGGAAAAAGGCGTTACACTGCTTATTGAAACCAATGGCGTTTATTCCGATACCAAAAGGCTCAATACCCTTTTAAATCTTGTTGAAAGCGATGCCTTTGCCGCCCTTTGGGACACTCATCACACAGTAAGATACGGAAACGAAACACCCGAGGAAACTCTTCAGAACCTTGGCGCTTATATAAAACACGTTCACGTTAAAGATTCGAAAGAAGAAAACGGCAAAATTACCTATTGCCTTATGGGCGAAGGCGATATGCCCTTTAGCGAAATTTTCGATGCACTTCGCTGCATTAACTACGAGGGCTTTATCTCCCTTGAATGGGTTAAAAGATGGGCACCCGAGCTTTGTGATGCAGGCATTATTTTTCCACAGTTTATCGACTTTATGGGCCAGTACACAGGAAAAAGCTCACTTCGCGGAAAGCTTTACGATAATGCTACCTGCACAGGTAAATTCCTCTGGCCAAAAGAGCATATTATTGATTTAACCTTCCCACAGATTCTCGACCGTGTTTGTGAAGAATTCCCTGATCAGTATGCTTTCAGATACACAACCCTTGACTATACAAGAACCTATAAAGAATTCCGCGACGATGTTGATACCTTTGCCCGTTCCCTTATTTCAATGGGCGTTAAAAGGGGCGACCATGTTGCAATCTGGGCAACAAACGTTCCTGCATGGTATATAACCTTCTGGGCAACTGTAAAAATCGGCGCAGTTTTGGTAACTGTTAACACAGCTTATAAAGTTTACGAGGCAGAATACCTTTTAAAACAGTCTGATACTCATACACTCGTTATGGTTGACGGCTATAAAGATTCCGACTATGTTCAGATTATGAATGAGCTTTGCCCCGAACTTTCAGAGCACGACCCTTCAACTCCGCTTTACTCAAAAAGATTGCCATTTTTGAGAAATGTTATAACAGTTGAGTCGAAACAGCCGGGCTGCTATACATTTGATGAAGCTATGGCACTTTCCGAAAAAGTTCCTGTTGAAGAGGTTTATAAAAGAGCCGCAAGCATTGATAAACACGATGTTTGCAATATGCAGTATACATCAGGTACAACAGGCTTTCCTAAAGGCGTTATGCTCACTCACTATAACGTTGTAAATAACGGTAAAGCCATTGGCGACTGTATGGATTTGTCAACAGCCGACCGTATGATGATTCAGGTGCCAATGTTCCATTGCTTCGGTATGGTGCTTGCTATGACCGCATCCATGACTCACGCCGTTACAATGTCGCCAATTCCTGCATTTTCGCCTCGCCGTGGTCTTGATTGTATCAACAAAGAAAAAATAACCTGCTTCCATGGTGTTCCAACAATGTTTATTGCAATGCTTGGCCATGAAGATTTTGATAAAACCGATTTTTCACATATGAGAACAGGTATTATGGCAGGCTCTCCCTGCCCTATTCAGACAATGCGCGAAGTTATTGAAAAAATGCATATGCCTGAAATTTGTATTACTTATGGCCAGACAGAGGCCTCTCCTGCAACAACAATGAGTAAAACAACCGATTCTATTGAAACCCGCGTAAATACTGTTGGTGGCCCTATTTTTGGTGTTGAATGTAAAATTGTTGACCCTGAAACAGGCGAAGAGCTTCCCGATAATGTTGATGGCGAATTTGTTGCACGTGGCTACAATATTATGAAAGGCTACTATAAAATGCCTGCCGCAACTGCAGCCGCTATTGACAGCGAGGGCTGGCTCCACTCGGGCGACCTTGCAAGAAGAACCCCTGAGGGTTACTTCAAAATTACAGGCCGTATCAAAGATATGATTATCCGTGGCGGCGAAAACCTTTATCCAAAAGAAATTGAAGACTTTATTTATACTCATCCCGACGTAAAAGATGTTCAGGTTATCGGCGTTCCCGATAAGCAGTACGGCGAAGAGGCTATGGCTTGCGTTATTCCTAAAGAAGACAGTGGCCTTACCGAAGAAAAGCTTCGCGAATTTATTGTTGCCAACATTGCAAAACACAAAGTTCCTAAATATATTGCATTTGTTGACAGCTTCCCAATGAACGCCGCAGGCAAAATTTTAAAATACAAAATGCGTGAATGGGCAGTTGAATACTTAAATCTTCAGGCTGACAGTAAAATAGAAACTGCATAAATATTTTTCCCCTCCCTGCTTTCGACAGTATTTTTGTATCCCCAGTGATATAATGTACCAAAAACAGGGAGGGATTTTGTTTGGAACTTCAAATAAGCGGCCAGCAAAGGCGGCAAAATATAATCAAAAAAATAATATATAATTTACAAAAGATAAGCGCCAAAAAAATTATTTATTCGGCACTTATCTTTTTTGTTTCACTTGCAAAGTTGCCTTTTGGTACATTGCCTTTGGGTGCTGCAGTTTTTGCGGCAGAATTTTCTAATTCTTCTCCGCTTCTTGTGGGAATTTTGGTACTGGCGGCAGGCTTTGCGGGCAATTTTTCTGCTTTCGAGCTTATAAAGGCGGCACTGTCAATTTTAATTTTTTCTGCCACCAGTGCAAAGTTTGGCTTTAAAAGCCCGCTTGCAAAAAGCATTACTCTTGGCATCTCAACTCTTTTTTGTTCACTTGTGCCAAAGCTTTTCGGGGTTTTGTATCTTTATGATACAGTTTTAATTTTTGCAGAAAGCTTTCTTTTTTTCCTTTTAGCATTTGCTTTTCAGAAAGCAAAAAGCGAATTTACGCTTGGAATTAAAACATTTGAGGGCATTGTCTCGGCGGCAGTTATGGTAGCAGCAGCAATAATGGGAACTGCGTCAATTTCATTTGAAATTGTAAATTTGGGAATTGTCATTTCCTCAATTTTTCTTCTTGTATTTTCTTATGAAAATGGTGCTCAGGCATCTTCCATTGCAGGCATAATAGTAGGCCTTGCCCTTGGAATTTCCATTGGAAACACGCCTCATTTTATTATGCTTTTTGCCCTTTCTGCCCTTTTTGCAGGGGCTATTTCGCCATTTGGAAAACCTGCAAGTGCAGCAGCTTATGTTCTTTCTGCAAGCCTTGCAACCCTTTACTGGCCATATTCTCTTCAGGGCTTTGTAAATTTAACCCTGTTTTCCTTCAGCGCGGTAATTTTTATGCTGCTGCCACAGAAAATTACATCTCCTTTTTCTGTTTTTAAAGCCGACACCAGAAAAACTGCCGCGCATTTTAAGGAATATGTTGCAAATGAACTGGTTGAAAGCGCTATGATAGTAAACGATATTTCAAAAACCTTTAAATCTCTATCTAAAAACAGCCAAAGCAATGCTTCGGCATCATTTTTTGAAAGAGCAACAGGCCGCCTTTGCAGCGAATGTTCTCTTAGAAACCATTGCTGGAAAAACGAATTTCACCGAACATATTCCGCATTTTTTGTTTTAGTAGAGATTTGTGATAAAAAAGGCAGTATATCTTATTGCGATATTCCTGCCGAGCTTTGTGAAAAATGCGTTAAAGCCGGCAATATTTCAAATGTTTTTAACTCAATGCAAGATGTTTATAAGGTGGACAAGCTTTGGGAAGGCCGCCTTCAGGAAAGCCGCGAAATGGTTGCCCGTCAGCTTTCATCAATTTCATCGGCCATTATTAAAAAAGCTGATGCTGCCATGGAAAATGCATATTTTCTGCCCGGTGCCGCTGCAGCTTTGGCTCAAAGCTTTAAAAAGCAGAATATTGAATTTGAAAAAATATATGTTTTCTCCCGCCGAAAAAAAGAAATAATTGTTGATATTACTTTTCCCGGCGAAACAGACATAAAAAATATATCCTCCATATGCCAAAACACCTTAAAGGGCGATTATTATCCCATATCACGCAGTGAAAATTTTGTGCGTCTTGCGCTTTTTCCGCCGCATAATTTTGCATCTGCCATAGCCCGGAAAAGTAAAAAACAATCTGTAATAAATGGTGACAGTGCCCTTTATTCCTATTTGCCCAATCAGCAGTATTTAATGCTTTTAAGCGACGGAATGGGCTGTGGCGAAGTTGCCGCATTTCATAGCCGCAACACTGTAAATTTAGCAGAAAAACTGCTTCAGGGCGGTACATCAGCGGAAGATACTGCAGAAATTATAAACAGTACTCTTATTTTAAAATCAACCGAGGTTTCCTTTGCAAGCCTGGATATGGCAATAGTTGATTTTAAAACTTCCTGTGCAAAATTTTATAAAATGGGTGCCGCACCATCGTTTATCAAAAACGGAAAAACAGTTAAAACAATTTATGCCACAACTCTTCCCGCAGGCAGCTTTCCAAAAAGCGATATAAGCTTTGTAAGCCATAATCTTTCAAAAGGCGATATGATAATTATGGTTTCCGACGGGGTTGCCAACGGCGAAAACACAGAGGAAATCGAAAAAATAATAGGCGAATTTTCAGGTACAGCCGAAGAAATGGCAAATATGCTTCTTTCCTATGCTGAAAATGCCGACGACGATGTAACCGTTATGGCAACCTGTATAAATTAACAAAAAATGTATATAATACCTTTTAAAGGCACCAAAAAAGCCCGCAAAAGTGCCATATATCAGGGCGGGCAGAAAGATATAGCAATGAATAAAAAAGTAAAAAAATTTTTCAAACGAGGCAGGCCTCAGCCTCGCTCAAATTTCGGCGTTGACATTTGCAATGTTAATATTGTTTCGGAGGCAGAAAAAATAATTGAAGAATATGTAAACAAAATGGGCTATCGTATGCCAAAGCAGAAAAGCAGCAAGAAAATTATACTGGCCGTAATTTCTTCTCTGGCGGCAGTAGCTGTTGCCTATACAATCTGGAGAGTGTTTTTAGTTTGACAAAGCAGCGGCTTTGTAGTAAAATTAAGTCGATGTATTCGGCAGAAAGCAGGTTAATATGATATCGGCAAAAAGTTTTGATAAGCTTCGCAAAAAGCTTGATACTATTGAGGGCAGGCCTATTGTTGTAACAATGCGCCGCGGCCATAAGAGAGCTCAGGTAAAACGAGCTACTCTGGTAAAAACTTATCCGGGTGTTTTCACTCTTCGGCTTTATCCTCAAAACGGCGAAGAGAGCACTCTTTTGTCTTTTAATTATGCCGACATACTTACAAAAGCAGTGGAGATTTCTCTCTGCTCATAAGGAGCGATTTTTTGGAAATTATAAAAGTTACAAAAAATGATGATGGCCAACGCCTTGATTCGTTTTTGAAAAAGATTATGCCTTCTTCTCCCTCGGGCATAATTTATAAGTACATACGCACAAATAAAATAAAACTTAATTCAAAAAAGCCAAAGCCCGATGCCCGTATATCGGAAGGCGATGAAATTAAGTATTTTGGCGATAGCGCGCTTTTAAAAGTAAAAACGTTTACTCCCTCTTCTTATACTATCGATGTTTTGTATGAAGATGACAATATACTGGTTGTAAATAAGCCGCGCAATATGGCCTCCCAGCCTGACAGCGTGCATAAAGATAATACTCTTATTGATAATATTAAAAACTACCTTTATGAAAAGGGCGATTATACTCCTGAAAATGAAAATTCGTTTTCCCCCGCCCTTTGTAACAGAATAGATTTTAACACCTGCGGCATATGCGTTGCAGGCAAAAACGCCGAAAGCCTGAGGGTTTTAAACGAAAAGGTTAAATCCCGTGAAATCCGCCGATTTTACGTTTGCGTAACATGCGGAGTTCCTTCTCCGAAAAGCGGAATTATTAAAGGGCAAATTTTGAAAAAAGTGGCAGAAAATAAATCTTATGTTGTAAAAAATGGCGGCAAAGATGCCGAAACCCATTACCGCGTTTTGAAAGAAAACGGCAAAAGTGCACTTTGCGAAGTTGAAATTATTTCAGGCAGAAGCCATCAGGTAAGAGCACATATGGCATCAATCGGCAACCCTCTCTGCGGCGACTTTAAATATGGTGCAAAAGAAGGCAGCGGCCAATATCTTATGGCAAATAAAGTTTTGTTCGAATTTAAAAGCGATGCAGGAATTTTAAATTATCTTAAAGACAAAGAAATTGAAGCAAAGCATAATTTTACATTAAAATAAAGCGCAGTGATGACACTGCGCTTTATTTTATGATAACTTTTCTATCATTTCACTTCTTAATTTTTCGGGGAATTCTTTTCCTTTTGGATAATCGTCAAACCTTAAATCTCTGCCTGCGGCATTATCTATCATTTTTATAACCGCATCTCTGCCAATTTTTTCTTCAAGGGCTAAGCAAATATTCATATCTTCAATAGCCATAAATGTTGCCTCGCCGCGCATTGAAGAATAAACCCTGTCTTTTTCGGGATAAACAATATATCCGTCGCCTGAAGGAAATGCGCCATCGGCCGAAGTTGTAAGATACGGATTTATATTGTATCTCGAACAGCTTGCATTGTAAAAATTAAATCCCCAATGCAAAAAGCCCTTTATGTTGTATTTGTAAATAAGAAAACCGAGTATTCTTATTCTTGAAAGCGGCATTGCCAGAATACTGTTTGTATAAACACTTTGCGGGCCGCAGCAGTAGTAAACCCACTGGTTTTCAATATTGTGTTTCAAAAATTCGTGGATTGAGTTTACAATTGTAACAGGGCACTCTACAAGCCCTTTTTCATAAAACTCAATGTGAGAAAGCGCATCAAAAATTTTACTGTTTCCAACCAGAGGTTTAATAATGTTACGTGTTGCCGCATATTTTTCCATATCTTCAACCACAGGTTCATCAGAAATATGAAAATATGTGTTTTCTGCAATTCCCTCTGCCTCAAGCTCTTTTGAAATTGCAGTAATATATTGTTTTAAAAAGTTTATGTATTCGTCGCTTTCCGAATCGGTGTGCCAGCCAAACATTCGGCTTTTTACGCCATTTTCAGAAACCTCAATATTTGGCGCGTGTTTTGCGCCCCACTGCGAAAACATATGGGCAATTTCATAATATTTAATGCCGCATTTTTTACAAATTGAAATAAATCTGTGAAACTTTTCAAAGGAAAACTCGTATTTGTCGCCTTTTTTCTCAATATCAACAAGCTGTACACATGGGCGGGCAGCACCAATTTCTGTATCAAGGGGCGGAGTGTGAACAGGGGTTAAAATCATATTAACGCCACTGTCAACCGCAGCCGCAATATATTTTTCAATTAAGGCCCAGTGCTCTTCCGAGTAAATTTCAACATTGTGAGCTGTAGCAATACAATCAGCATAAAACCATCTTGTATAAATAAGTTTTTGCTGTGGCATTTTTGTAGAAACAACTTCAATTTCAAACTCCTTTGTTTCTCGGGCCGACTCTACAATTTTGTTTGAAACTTTTCTTATCTCAAAATTTATCGCAACTTTATGTACGCCGCAGGGCATATCGCCTGGCACATCAACCCTTACCCATAAAATGGCGTTTTTCTCGCTGAAAATCATTTTGTTATTTTCGTAACCAAGCGGTATTAAAACGTCGGGCAGAAAGGTTTGTTCTTTTGTAAGATAATCTTCATCATCGGCGGCTTCAGGCTCTGTGATAGGCATATCCACAAAAACTTCCCTTTCTCTGTAAAGCTTAACACCCTCGCCAAACGGCGATGAAACCGATATATCCGCAATCATTCTCTCGTCGCTTAAAAGCGCAATCTGATATGATACCCTTTCGCCTTTTAAAGCTTTAACTTTGTATATTTCATCAAATAAGGCTTTTTCGTTGCTTTTAATTTTTTCAAGTGGGCTTATTTGTTTAATTTCGTAGCTCATATTCTGCTCCCCCGTGTTTATTTCTTTTTCGCTCTGTCCCAAAGCTCGTCCATTTCTGAGAGTGACATATTTTCAAGGCTTTTTCCTTCTTCCCTTGCCATATCTTCAACCATTTTAAATCTGTTTATAAATTTTTCGGTTGTTTTTTTAAGGGCATTTTCGGCATCAACGCCTGCAAAACGCGAAACATTTACTGCCGAGAAAAGCAAATCGCCAAGCTCTTCTTCAATGTTTGTGTTGTTCTGAAGGGCTTCTTTCAGCTCCTCAGCCTCTTCGAAAACCTTGTCAAGCGGCTCTGCCCAGCTATCCCAGTCAAAACCAACTTTCGATGCCTTTTTCTGCACCTTTTTGGCATATATAAGCGAAGGCAGGTACGATGAAACCGACATAAGTGTATCAGCAGTGCTCTCGTCGCCCTTTTCTTCTTTCTTAATTTCTTCCCATTTAACCAGAACATCGTCCGCCGTTTTTGCATCGCCGTCGGCAAAAACGTGAGGATGCCTTCTTATCATTTTTTCGCAAATGGCATTTGTAATATCGTCAATATTAAATCTGCCCTCTTCCTCGGCAATCTGCGCGTGAAAAACAACCTGAAGCAAAACGTCGCCAAGTTCATCATACATTTTCTCGTCTTTTCCGCTGTCGATAGCTTCGGCAGTTTCGTATGCTTCTTCTATAAGGCAATCGCGGATAGAGGTATGAGTTTGCTCTCTGTCCCACGGGCAACCGCCCTCGCCGCGAAGCTTTTTCATAATTTCTTTTAAATCTTCAAAAGTGTATTTCATTTTATTTCCTCTTTAAAAGTTTTAATATTTTTTCTCCTTTGGGGAGCATTAAAATTTCATCATCGTTTAAAGCTTTTGTGAAAATAATCATAGCTATATAAACTATTGCACCTGCCGCAATTGGCACGCCACAGGCTAAAATTCTGCCCGTGTCAGCAAAGGCCGAGTAAACGCCCAAAACTGCAACAGCCATAACTGCAACTGATATAAGCGGCTTTATAAGAAGCCCTGCCATATCGTATTTTATGTTCATTTCTTTTGCAATTGCAAAAAGGTTTAAAACGAGAATAAGCAAATAGCAGAAGGTTGTTCCAATTGGTGCACCCTGAATATTTATATCTGCATTTCCCACAAGAAAATAGTTTATTATTACCTTCAAAACGCCGCCAAGGGCCATATTTATAACAGGAACCCAAACCTTGCCCATTGCCTGAAGGGTTGAGTTTGTAATAAGTACAAGGGCAACAAAAATTACTGCGTAACCGAGAATTGCAAGTGTACCCGATGCGTTGGCATTATTATATATAAGCTTTAAAATAGGCGATGACAAAAGCGCAATTCCAACTGCACAGGGAAGTGCAAACAAAGTTGTTATTTTAAGGGCGCTGTTTGTAATTTTTTGTGCCTGAGCAGTTTCTTGTTTAACATAAGCCGCCGCAATTGCAGGCACAATGCTTATGCTTATTGATGACACCAAGGTTGAAGGCATATTAAAAATCGGAATGGCATAGCCCGAATACGAGCCCCATAAAACCATTGCTTCTTTTTCCGAAAAGCCTGCCGAAACAAGGCGGTTTATAATCATTGCAAGGTCGATTACCGATGTTAAAGTAAACACAGATGCGCCGATAGTAATAGGAAGGGCAATAATTATAAGTCTTTTTAAAATATTGCCAACACTTTTAACTTCTTCCCTGCCGCCTTCAATTTCTTTAAGCGGTTTTTTCACAAGGTAAATCAGAATAAGCAAAACCATTGCCAGGCCTGCACCCATAGAAACGCCGAAAACCGCTCCTGCCGCGCCAAATTCAACGCCTTTGGAAATTAAAAGGTATGAAAGCGCAAATCCGATTATAAGCTTTCCTGCAGCTTCCACAACTTCCGATGCAGCTGTTGGAAACATATCCTGTCTGCCCTGGAAAAATCCGCGGAAGGCCGACATAATTGCCACAAAGAACACCGCCGGAGCAATTGCCCTTATTCCGTAAACTGCAACAGAGCTTGAGGTTGTCATTTCAGAAAAAGTGTTTGCAAAAAAGTATAAAACAGCCGTTCCTAAAACGCCTATAATTCCCAAAACAGTAAGGCTTACTTTTAAAATTCTGCCCGTTTCTTTTTTTCTGCCAAGGGCACTGCTTTCTGCAACCATTTTGGAAATTGCAACAGGAAAACCTGCCGTTGCAATAACAAAAAGCCATGTGTAAATGGTGTAAGAGGTAGTAAAAATACCCATTCCCTCTTCGCCAAGAATATATGTAAGCGGAATTTTAAAGCCTGCACCAATAACTTTAACTATTAAATTGGCCGCAAGAAGTATTGCCGCTCCGTACATAAACGATTTGTTTTTAGCCAAATTTTTCACATCCTTACTATTTTGCCAAGATAATCGCGGGCTTTTATTTTAGAAATATGTTCCGCGATAAATTTTCCTGTTATACTTATGGCTCTTTTAATTGCCGCTACATCTTCTATTTTAAGTTCCAGTGCTCCTTTAAGAGAAGCCGCTTCATATCCCTTTAAAAGTGCAAAAACTGCTGCATCTGTTTTAATTGCACCAACAGAGCAGTTTTCACAAACTGCGCCACCTGCCAAAATATCGATTGCAAAATCGGGCACTCCGCCACAAATAACACATTCGCCTAAATTTGGCATAACCCCTGCCAGCGCCAAAGCTTTTACTTCAAACATAAGCCACATATCAAAAAACCCTTTTAAATCCTTTTGCAGATAATGAAGGCTGTTAAGCAGCAGCTTTAAAACATCCTGTGCATATGTACTGTCGCAGAGCACAGCCTCCGACAGGGCACAAAAATAATTTGCCAGCGATAATTTTTCAACCGAAGTTGAAAGATTATAAAAACTATTTATAAGCGATGCCGAAGAAAGGGAATAAATATCGCCTTTTTGATTTAAAACAAACTCGCTGTAAGAAAAAGGCGCCGCAGCACTTTTTGAAGGGTGCTTCTGGCTAGAAAGCCCTTTTCCCCACACGCTTATTTTGCCTAAATCATTTGATAAAACCGTCAGCATTTTCCCGTTTTCCCCCGCATTGCTGACTCTTGTCACTAATCCATTTATCTTTAAAGGCTGCATCAGAGCCCTCCCTTTGAGTATCTTTAAAGTTCATATATGCATCACAGTTACCTGTTTTCTGAAAAAGAAGCCACCAATCCATATTTTTTATCCTCCCTGCGTTTTAAATTTATCTTTCCGCAGAAAAGAATAAAATATATATGAAATTTATTCCTCTTTTGTAAAGCCCAGGGATTTAAGCATAAAGTTGTCGTTTCTCCAGCCATCTTTAACCTTAACCCACATGGTAAGAAAAACTTTTTTGCCGAAAAACGCTTCCATATCTGCTCTTGCATAGCTGCCAACTTTTTTAAGCATCTGGCCGCCTTTGCCGATAATAATAGCCTTGTGAGCCTTTTTCTCGCAGTAAATATTAGCGCTTATGCGAAGAATATTTTCTTCGTCTTTCATTTCAAAAACGTCGATTGCAGTTCCGTGAGGAATTTCCTGGTCTAAAAGGCGAAGCAGCTTTTCCCTTATGGTTTCGGCTGCAATTTCACGCTCTGTTCTGTCAGTTATCATATCGTCGGGATAATACATTGGCCCTTCAATTAAAAACTTTTTAATTTCGTCAAACAAAATGTCAACCCCGTCTTTATGAAGAGCTGAAAGCGGAACAATATTGTCAAATTCCATTATTTCGCCTGCCTTTGCAATAAGCGGCAGAATTTCTTCTTTTTTAACGGCATCAACCTTGTTTATTGCTAAAACTGTTGGTATTTTTTCTCTTTTAAGTTCTTCACAAATTTTTTCTTCGGGAATACCAAAGCCTTTTTGTGCATCAATTACCAAAACAGCGGCATCAACCTCTGAAATCGAGCCAAGTGCCACACGGTTCATATATTCTCCAAGCTTTGTTTTCTCCCTGTGAACGCCCGGGGTGTCAACAAAAATAATCTGAAAATCTTCTTCGTTTACAATAGCTAAAATTTTGTTTCTTGTTGTCTGGGGCTTTTTCGAAATTATGGAAATTTTTTCCCCGGCAATTGCATTTATAATTGTGCTCTTTCCTGCATTAGGCCTGCCAACAACAGCAATAAAAGCAGATTTAAAACTCATTTTGTTATCTCCTTTGTCCAATCTTTTCTAAAAAGTATTCTTCTCTTTCACGCATCAAGGCTCTGTCATCTTCTTCAATGTGGTCATACCCCAAAAGATGCAGCATTGAATGAATAGTTAAAAACGAAACCTCGCGCATAGCACTATGGCCATATTCCTCGCTTTGCCTTATTGCCGTTTCAAGTGAAATTACAATATCGCCAAAAGCACTGTCGCCAAAAAAGTTTTCTTCAAAAACCTCAGGCTCTGAATACGAAAACATTGGAAACGACAAAACGTCGGTGCTTTTGTCAAGGCCTCTGTGCTGGCGGTTTATTTCTCTTATTGCCTCGTCATCGCAAATTGTAACCGAAACTTCAAAATTTTCGCTAAGCCCGGTTTCCTCCGCCACCATATTTACTGCCTTTTCAATAATTTCTTCCATTTCTTTTGAAAAGTCGGCCTTGCTTTGCTCGTTATATATTTCAATTATCATAAAATCATTCCTTTGTATCTTTATCGGGATATTTTATTCTGCTGTGAAAATATCCGCCGAATACTTTTAAAAATGCCGCCGAAATTTTTTGAATTTCGGAAAAAGTAAGCGGACAGTCTGTCATCTGACCGTCAGAAATTTTTCCATCTATAATCTTTTCAATCATTCCTTTAATTGATTTTTCGCTTTTGTCATCAAGCGAACGAACAGCCGCCTCAACCGAATCGGCCATCATTACAACGCTTTCCTCTTTTGTTTTCGGAATCGGGCCGGGATACCTGAATGGCTTATCGTCGGCCGTTTCGTCAAGCTGCCTTGCTTTGTAAAGGAAAAACATTGCCGCCGATGCCCCGTGATGGCATGCAGTTATATTTTTAATCACTTTCGGCAGTTTATATTCCTGAAGCAAACTAAGCCCGTCACGAACGTGGGCAATAATAATTTTAGCACTTTCTTTGGGGTCCATTCTGTCGTGCGGATTTGCGCCATACTGATTTTCTGTAAACATATCGGGCGATTTAAGCTTTCCTGCATCGTGATAATATGCGCCAACCCTTGCCAAAAGCCCGTTTGCACCAATTTCTTCACAAGCTGCTTCCGCCAAATTTCCAACCATAAGGCTGTGATGATAAGTTCCCGGTGCTTCTTTCAAAAGCCTTGATAAAAGCGGATGGTCGGGGTTTGAAAGCTCCAGCAGCCTGAAAGGCGTTGCAATATCAAAAAGTGTTTCCAAAAATGGCAAAAAGCCCATAAGTATAACTGCAGATAAGGCCGAATTTATAATTCCATATCCGCCTATTTTAACCGCTTCAATAAAGCTTAGTCCCTGTAAAAGCCCAAGCGACAAAAATACCGCCGCATTTATAAGAATGCATCTTCCCGAAACAAGCACAAGTCTGCTTCTCTGGGAAACGTTTGAAAACATAAATATGGAAAGATATCCCGACAATAAAATTGCCGCAAGATAATATACATTTCCGCCCATAACAATTGCCGCAACTGAAGCAGTAATTGTATGAATAAATATTGCAGGTTTTTTTCCGATTAAAACCGACAGTAAAATTCCGCCTGCGCCAATTGGAATGGTATACATATTTATCATCTGGCCTTTATTTGCATATGTCATTACAATTGTTGCCGCCATAATTGTGCTTACAATAACGGGGTAATTCTGCGGAAGCCTGCCTTCTTTTTTCTCTACACGAAGGTAAAGGTGTAAAACGCCGATTCCTGCTACTAAAAACAGCAAAACCCCGAGAAGCTGAAAAATTTTAAGGGTTTCTTTACCCTTTACAAGGCCAAGGGAAGATAAAACTGCAAACTGTGCTTCGCTTACAATGTCGCCCTTTCTTACTATTATCTGGTTTTCCTTGTAAACAACATCTTTTACAGCATCACGTGCTCTTTTAATTTCTTCCTGAGTTTTTTCTCCGCTTTCCTCTTTGTTAACGGCTATGGTTTTTTTAAGTATATCCATACCCGCCGCAGCTGCAGCCTCGTCATAAGTTCTAACTCTTATGCTTTCTCCTGCCGCCACAACTGCTTCTTCAACATTTGTAACGCCGCGGTTCATAATATCCTGCTGAACTTCTGTTATAGTTTCACGGAATTTTTTGTATTCCGCCTCTGTAAGTTCAAGGCAGTAATTACTTCTGAAAGCCGAGTTTTGCCCCTGTCTGTCTTTTGTAATTTCAAGAAAAATGTTAGCCAGGTCCCTGTCGGCATGAAGGGTTATATCGTTATCAATAACAAACTGCCTTGTAACCTCTTCTTCGGCTGTTTTTCTGAGTTTTTCTGTTGTAACAGTATCAACCACTTCCCTTGTGGCATAAATATCGCCGGGAGCAGTAGAGCCTGCCTCAATTTCGTATTTTACGGGAATAATTCCCTGAAAAACAGTAACTGCAATTATAATGGTGCAAATTGCAACTGTCAGTAAAACCATTGACTTTTTCACTTAAAAGCCACCTTTCAGTTTTTCTTTTGTGTATTTTTCTCGTATGCGTTAATAATTTTCTGTACCAATGGATGACGCACAACATCTTTGTAGGTAAGCTGAATAAACTCAATTCCTTCAATGTTTTTAAGAATTCTCATAGCATCGCGAAGGCCGCTTCGCTTTCCGTCGGGCAGGTCTATCTGTGTAATATCGCCCGTAATAAGAGCTTTCGAGTTAAAGCCTATTCTCGTTAAAAACATTTTCATCTGTTCGGGAGTTGTGTTTTGTGCTTCGTCAAGTATTATAAACGCATCATCAAGGGTTCTGCCCCTCATATAAGCAAGCGGAGCCACTTCTATAACGCCTTTTTCAAGATATTTCTGATATCCTTCAACCCCGAGCATATCCCCAAGGGCATCGTAAAGCGGGCGAAGATACGGGTCAACCTTGTTTTGCAAATCGCCCGGAAGAAAGCCAAGTTTTTCCCCTGCTTCCACAGCAGGCCTTGTAAGAATAATTTTGCTTACCTGCTTTTTGCGGAACGCATCAACCGCCATTGCAACGGCAAGATAAGTTTTTCCCGTTCCCGCAGGGCCAATACCAAATACAACTGTGTTGCCCCTTATAAGCTCAATGTATCTCTTCTGGCCAACTGTTTTGGCTTTAATTGGCTTTCCCGATGCAGTTATGCAAACATACCCGTCGCCAAGTTCTGCCGCATTGTATGAAATATTGTCCTGAGCCATAGTAATAGCGTATCTTACGTCTTGTTCAGTTATTTCATCGGCTTTTTGGGCAACATAGTCAAGATTTGTAAAAACGCTTATTGCCTTTTCAGCATTTTCTTCATCTCCCATAATTTTAAGGGCATTGTCCCTTGAAACAATGGTAACCCCAAGCTCACTTTCAACAATTTTCAAATTTTTGTCAAACTCACCAAAAATTTTAGGTGCATTTCTGTCATGAGTTAATTTAAATACTTTTTCGTTCAAAATTATCCTCCCGTTTGAATAGCTCTTTTCTCGGCAATATCGCATCGGCATTTCAGCGTTACCGAAACGGTTATATTGTTGCCGTAAAGTTTATGCTCGGCTGTTTTTTCTAAAATTTCAACTTCGCCATCAAGCTCTTTTTCAAGGCTTTTTATTAAAATATCTCTGTAATAAACGAATGCATCATATTCACTCATTTTCAAAGTGTGCTCTGCAATTTCGTTTATGGTTTTAATTTTTATTTTGAAAGGCAAATATAAATCGCCCCAAAGCTTTATCTGCCTGTTTTCTTCAGTTGTTTCAAATTTTTCAAAGCCGTGTCCCCATAAAGGGAAAATTTTTATATCCTTCCCGCCGGCGGATAAAATAATTTGTTTTTTATTTTTCCCTGTTTGCTCTGTTGCTACCCTTTGAAGCGGAAAAGTTTCTTTTAATGTGTGCCATGTGGTTGCCAAAGCAGTGCCTTCCGCATTTACAAGCCTTACTCCGTCATACTTGGCATCGTAAACTCCGCTGATAAGAAGGTCGCCTTTTTTTACAACATCGCCGGGAAGTGCAATTTGATTTCCGTTTATGGCAGTTATTTTTTCTATAACGCCGTCATATTTGGCTACTATGTTGCAAGGCGTGTTTTTATCAAAAATTTCGGGCTTTCTGGTTCTTTCTTTAACGCTTACAATTGCCCTTGTTCCGCGAATTTCAACCCAAATCCACGAAAGCGAAGGAATTTTCATCATAAGTTTATCCTGAATTTCGTGTGCACTATGACCATATTTTATCACACCCACATCAATTCCGCAAGCCTTCAGCTCATCTCTGATAAGCTTTTCGTCAACAAAGCTTGTTTTTTCAATTTCAACTGTCCATATAAAGGAAGTTAAAAGTGAAATTATTAAAACAAAAATCAGAAAACCTATATAAAACGCTTTTCTTTTTCTGTGCTTGTGCACAAACATAGGAAGCCCGCATCTTTTTATTATTTTAACTTTCACACGGGTTTTTCTTGCGGCTTTTCTTATGTGAAAAAAGCCTCTCACGCTCACTTTCATTGTGGCTGTGTTCCGGCTTCGTTTTTTAATGTCCCATAAAAATATGTTGCTCTTAATGGCAAGATTTATAAATCTTTCTAAAAAAACGCCGTAAACCTCAATTATAAGATAACCTCTTAAAAAATTCAAAAGCGAAAAAATCATTTTATTTCCATCCCCGATACTTCTCCCTCAAGAGTAATTTCTTCATCGGTTATGGTTTTTATCTGAAAATTTAGCCCCATAAGCTTTATAACGCCTATGGAAGTTGAAAACGACATAAATTCTTCATCGTAATCAATAATTCCGCCGTAATTTAAAATTGTAACATTTTTTCCGCCCGCTATGGTAACCGAGGGAATTTTAAGCATTACCTCGTCTAAAATTCCCACATCGTTTTTTTGTTTTTTCACGCCCGCTCCCCCTTTTTATGCTTTGTAAATTATATGCCACTTGCTATTTTTAAGTACTTTTTTTAAGGGGTTTTTAATATGCTTTATCAAAGAAAAGGGGCGTTTTTATGAAAAAAATTATGCTTTTTGCATCGTTTATAGTGCTACTTTTAATAGTTTTAAATCCTGCCGAGGCACTTTCCGCGGCACAAAATGCTCTTGTTCTGTGCGGAAAAACAGTTATACCGTCGCTTTTTCCGTTTCTTGTTTGCTCAAATCTTTTAATTTCCCTGGGCGGAGGAGCAATTTTGTCGCGATTTGCCCGCGGGCTTATGTATCCGCTTTTCAAAATAAACGGAAGCGGTGCCTTGCCGCTTATAATAGGGCTTTTAAGCGGATATCCCTGCGGAGCGGTAACAACCTGTACTCTTTATTCCAAAGGTGCTATAACAAAAAATGAAGCTCATCGCCTTCTGGCATTTACAAACAACAGCGGCCCTTTATTTATAATAAGTGCCGTTGGTATAAGCATTTATCAAAGCAGGCATATTGGCATAATTCTATACGCTTCACACGCGCTTGCAGCCTTGTCCGCAGGCATTGTTGCCGCAATTTTTGCAAGTGCAAAAAAAGATGCACTGCCGCAGCCGACAATGCAGTATAAATCTCCTGCATCCGCCGTTTCAGACAGCGTAGAAGGCATACTGAATTTATGCGGATATGTAGTGTTTTTTTCAGTTTTGCTTTCTCTGCTGCAAAAAACAGGTTTTATAAATATAATTGAAAAACTGTTTGTTATTGTTGGTATATCGCCTTATGTGGCAAAACTTTTCTCCTGCGGAATTTTTGAAATAACAACGGCTCTTTCCGCATCAGAATGCACTTTTCTGCCTGCGGTTTCAGCAGTTATATCTTTGGGCGGAATATCTGTGCTTTTCCAAACAATGTCTTATACAAAAAAATGTTCTCTTTCAATATGGCCATATGTACTTGGAAAAATAATGTGCTGCGGATTTTCAGCTTTTTATACACAAATTCTGCTTTATCTGTTTCCCGTTTCGGTAAAAGTTTTTTCTGCTTTGGAAAAGACCAAAACTCTTACATACATTCCATATCTGGCAACTTTTTTACTGGCAAGTGCAGTATTTGTTGTTTTTTATATTACAAAGATGCCTCAAGGCGACAAATAGGCTTGCCCTGAGAAACAAAATTTTTCTCATATTCTGTCATAATATTATCTTCTGGCTCTCTGGCGTGAAGATCGTGTGTTACATTCTGAAGTTTAAAACCGCTGTTTTCAAAAGTTTCAAGTGAAAACTCAAAAAGCTCAATATTATCAGTTTTCATATGAATATCGCCGCCGCTTTTTAAAATCTTTTTGTAAAGATTTAAAAATGCATCGGCTGTAAGGCGGCGTTTTGCATGGCGGCCGCGTGGCCACGGGTCGCTGAAATTTAAAAATATTCTGTCGCAAAAATGTTCATGTTCCACCTCGGCAAGCTCCATAACATCGCCATGAAAAAACATAATGTTTTTTATTTCTTTAGCCTTTGCTTTTTCGAGGGCTAAAAGTATAACGCTTTCAACCTTTTCAATCGCTATAAACTGCCTTTCGGGATGGCGAAGAGCCATTTCGCAAATAAATGTTCCCTTTCCGCAGCCAACTTCAAGAAAAATATCTTTATATTCAGTAATATCGGCGGCACTTTTTAAAAGCAAATCTTTAACCGCTTCCATTCTGGGTACAATATTTTTCTTTTTTCTCATTCTCATACAAAAGTCCTCATTTCATTTCACGTCGTTTATAAAAAAGATATTGCTGGGCAATGCCTGCATATTCGCCAAACATTTCCTGGCCCATTCGTGTTGCATTTTTTTCATCGCAACCAAAAAGCTCGCCCATAACTCTTTTAACCCATACATCAGTTGGAAAAACCTCAAATTTTCCAAAGGAAAAAAGCAGAATACAGTCAGCCACTTTTGGCCCTACGCCGCATATTTTCATAAGACACTCTCTTGCTTTTTTCTGGTCCATCAAATAAATTTCTCTTTCATCTGCTTCCCCGTCAAGAAACTGTTTTACGGCTTTTTCAATATATTTCGCCCTGTACCCGCAGCGAAGCGGCGCCATTTTTTCCTCGGTTACGCCACGCAAAGCTTCAGGAGTTGGAAATGTATAATAATCCTTTCCTCCAAAGCTTATCCTCTCGCCCCAGAGCATAGAAAGGGTGTTTATTATTTTTTGTATTCTGGGAATATTGTTGTTTGCCGAAATAATAAACGACAATAAACACTCAAAAAAATCCTGCTTTAAAATTTTAATTCCTTTGCCAAAGCTAACGCTGTCGGCAATAACAGGGTTTTTTGAAAGGGTAGAAATTATCCTGCCGTAATCTCTTTTAAGGTCGAAATAATCTTCCCATATTTCTTTAAATTCCTCTTTTGTTGTGTTTGAAAAAGTTATCTCGTTTCCCTTTTGCAAAACATTTAAAACGCGGCCTTTTGCAACGATTGTAAAGCTGCCGTCAGGCTCTTTTTCCCATCTGAAACACTGTCCGCAGGTAAATATTGCCTCTGCATCAAAGTTTTCAATGCAGAGAGTTATTTTATTCATTTATAATATCTTCCTTTGCAATTGTAACTTCAACTACCACCGTGTCGGTGCCACCTGAAACCTTAACACCCTCAGGTAACTGAAGCTGAGCTGAAATTTTTTCAGTTTCATATCTTCCCGAAATTTTTACAGGCTTAGTTTCAATGGCCCTTATATCTTTTATTTTTTCATAGCTACCCGAAATTTTAACAGTTTCACTCTGAAGGCGGCTGGCTTTAATTTTGCTTTCCCATCCGCTCTCAAAAACGGCTTTCACGGGAACATCTTTTGTTATATCAACCTTTATGCTGACTTCGGTTAAATCTTTCGACAAAACTATGTCATCAAATTTTCCCACTTCGCCGCTTTGTTTTTTAACCTCGATGGGGCAAATTATTTTTTTATCCTCAGAAATTCCGCTGATATCAGGCCTTATTACAAGCGATGAAACACTTGCGATAGCGCTTTTTCCGCCTGAAATTTTAATTTTCTCATCAGCAGGAGTGCACTCTGTAATCTTAACCCCCTCGCCCAAAATTCCCTGAATTTCTGTAACAACCGGAACTTCCTTTGTAACAACTTCTTCAATGGTAACTTCTACGCTGTATGGCTTTTTGTCGGCAAGAACAAGCCCGTCAACGGGGAATTTAATAGCAACAGGCAATATATATGTTTTTGCTTCTTTCGCAACGCTTAAGTCAACTGTTGCAATTATATCGGCAGAAGAAAGCGAAACAATTGCACTTCTTGTTCCTTTTACCTTTACCGAAACCTTATCGTCGCTTACAAAAGCTCTGGCAAAGCCTGCATCCATAAGTGCCCCTTCGCCTGCAAAGGTAATGCTTATATCTTTAAACCAAAGTTCTTTTTCGGGATTTTCGGCATAGGCCACAAAAAACCAGAGAATCGCGGCAATTAAAACCGAAACAGCTTTATAAATAAAATCACGCTTCATTATTTTTTCAGCCATTTAATACGCCCCCTCAGGTTTTTAATATCTTCCTTGTTTATGGTATCGGGTGTAAGTGCTTTTGAAAGCATATTTTTAAGTGATGTAACCGAAAGATTTCTTGTCATATCGCCATTTTCAGCGAAAGAAATTTTACCTGTTTCTTCACTTACAACAACTACAACGCAGTCGCTGTTTTCAGTAACACCAAGTGCGGCACGGTGTCTTGTGCCAAGCTCGCGGCTTAAAGTATCGTTTTGAGTAAGCGGCAAAATACACGCCGCCGATTTTATTACTCCCTCGCTTATAACAACTGCCCCGTCGTGCAATGGAGTATTAGGAATAAAAATATTTATAAGAAGTGACGATGAAACCTTAGCCGAAAGCTCTGTTCCTGAGTTTAAAACCTCGCCAAGTTTTGTATCTCTTTCAAAAACCATTAAAGCGCCTATTTTTTCTTTCGACATAAAATCGGCCGCTTCTGCAATTTCGTCTATCATATTGTCGATATCGCTGTTTGAGGAGTTTAAAATTTTTCCAAAATTGCTTCTGCCAACCTTTTCAAGGGCACGGCGAAGCTCAGGCTGGAATATTACCAGAAGGGCAACAAGTCCAACCTGGAGGGTATTTCTGAGTATGTAGTTAATAGTGTTAAGCCTCAGCCACTGACTAAGTGGCAGCAAAGCAACAAGCACAGCAACGCCTTTAACAAGCTGCCCCGCTCTTGTTTCTCTTACAAGTTTTATGGCTTTGTATGCAATATATGCAACAATTAAAATATCGATTAAATCAGTAATTCCAAAAAGCACAAAAAACTTTCTTATGGCTTCAATTGAAACATCAAAAAAATTCACAAAAACCTCCTCCAATCTCAGCATACAACTATACTTATTTTAATTGTATCATAAACCAAATATAATTGTAAGGGGTTTTAGCGAAAAAAATATTAAATCTCTGTTACAATTAAAAACCACAGGACGAATTATCTCGCCCTGCGGTTATACATCAATAGATTTAATTTTATCGTTACCGGTAAAAACATTAACAACATCAATCGGGGTATAGCCCGATGGTACCTTAATGTGCATTTCAACTGCCAAATTCTGGCCGTTTTCAGTAACTTCAGTTTTAATATTTAAAAGCTCAACCTTTTTCTTAGCAAGAATTTCGTTAACCTCAACAAGGCTTCCGCTTTCGTTTTTAACAACAATTCTAACCGTTTCAGAAGAAGGAATTTTCCTTGTAAACCAGTTGTTTTTGTGCAAAAAAATCTGAACAATAAGCATAATAATGGTTGAAACAATGCCTATAAAATAAAAACCTGTTCCAACTGCCATACCAACGCCTGCAGTCGCCCATATGCCTGCCGCAGTTGTAAGGCCGTTAATTGTATTTTTTCTGATAAATATTGCACCTGCGCCAAGAAAACCAACGCCCGTAATAATGGTTGATGCCACACGGGAAGGGTCTAGCCTTATGTCCTGGCCGTTTTGTGCCATATTGAAAAGGTCAAAAAATCCATATTTTGATATAACCATCATAAGTGCCGATGCAAGAGCAACTATAAAATGAGTTCTTATTCCTGCCTCTTTAAGTCGGCTTTTTCGCTCGTAACCAATAACTGCGCCACATATACCTGCCACAAAAATTCGTATAAGCAGTTCAATCTGGTCGTACATTGTAAGTTGTAACATATTTCCTCCTAATATCCAAGTTCATCGCCAAGGGAATCGTCGTTTGAAATCCACTCGGAAACATTTACTATTTTATATTCGTCTTTTGTTATTCTTATTACAATCATTTCAATGCCGGCATTGATAATCATTCTTTTGCACATTGCACAGGAAGATGCATTAGGTACAAGCTCTCCTGTTTTCATATCTTTTCCTGCAAGATACAACGTTCCGCCAATCATAGCACTTCTCGACGCACTTATAATAGCATTTGCCTCTGCGTGAACACTTCTGCAAAGCTCATAGCGCTGGCCACGCGGAATATTAAGGCTTTCTCTTCTGCAAAAACCAAGGTCGATACAGTTTTTTCTGCCCCTTGGAGCGCCTGTGTATCCGCTTGAAATAATCTCATCGTTTTTAACTATAATTGCGCCGTAATTTCTGCGAAGGCATGTACCTCTTTCCAAAACTGTTTCTGCAATATCAAGATAATAATTGCACTTATCTCTTCTTTCCATAAATTATCAATCCCTTCATCGGTAATTTATTTTATCCTAAAACTCTGTTTTTCAGCTTATCAAAGTTTTCTTTAGTTGCGCCATATTTAAGTGAAGGAGTGTAAAACGGGTTTACATCTTGCCCTTCGTAAAATTTATACTGACCGCCCATAAGACCGCAATGGTCAGTTCCGCCTGATATGTAAAGATTATATTTTTTTGCAAGCTCTTCGGCATAAATTGCCTGCTCATCAGTTAAATCAGGATGCCAGCTTTCAATGCCGCCAAGTCCCATTTTTACAAGTTCTTCAACAAATGGGAATTTTTCGTTAGGATGCGCCAAAACTGCAACACCGCCTGCATTTTTAATAAGCTCAATAATCTCTTTAGGCTCTTTATATTCAAAAGGTTTTTCTTTTGGAATAGTAACCCAGCCCTCACAAAACGGCACATAGTCACTATCCTTTAAAAGTCCTTTATCTCTCATTGTTCTGAATATATGGTCATGGCCAAGGTACATAAGCCCCTTGTTTTCATTTTCAATATCATCCCAGGTAACATCTTTAATAATACCCTCTTTTACGCAATGTTCAAAACCTCTGCGTGTTTTGCCAATTTGCGCCTCAGACATTTCTTCAAGATAGCTTTTCATATTTGGCTCGTTTGCATCAAAATCAAAGCCCACAATATGAAAATCGGTATCAAAGGTTTTTGAGCCAACGCTAAATTCTGTGGCTTTAATAAATTCAAGGCCTGCTTTTTCGCAAGCTTTCTCCATTTCGCCCCAGCCGGTTACAGTGTTATGGTCTGCAAGGGCAAGAGCGCCGTAACCCTCCTCGAGGGCAATTTCAATAAGTTTTTCTATGGTATCTTCACCATCAGAATGAGTTGAATGAAAATGCAAATTTGCATACATTTTTTCGTACATAATTTTCTTCCTTTCTATATTTACGAAATTGCAAAACTCCGCATCTCCACGCAATTTCTAAAAAACAAAAGCACCTTGCCTACTTATGCCGCCATACAGCAGCATAAGTATGGCAAGGTGCCATAAATTCACTTAAGGTCTAAGCGTATAAATTACTCGTTAATAGCACTTACAACGCCGGAACCAACTGTTCTACCACCTTCACGGATAGCAAAACGGAGACCTTCTTCAATAGCGATAGGTGTGATAAGTTCAACAGAAATTGAAACGTTATCGCCAGGCATACACATTTCAACACCTTCAGGAAGGTTAACTACGCCAGTAACGTCAGTTGTTCTGAAGTAGAACTGTGGTCTGTAGTTGTTGAAGAATGGTGTGTGACGGCCACCTTCGTCTTTAGTAAGAACGTAAACTTCGCCTTTGAATTTTGTGTGAGGATTGATTGAACCTGGTTTAGCAAGAACCTGTCCTCTTTCGATTTCGTCTCTCTGAACACCACGGAGGAGTGCACCGATGTTGTCACCAGCTTCAGCGCTGTCGAGAAGTTTTCTGAACATTTCGATACCTGTAACAACAACTTTACGTGACTCATCTGTAAGACCAACGATTTCAACTTCGTCGGACATATTGAGTGTACCTCTTTCTACTCTACCTGTAGCAACTGTACCACGGCCTGTGATTGAGAATACGTCTTCGACAGGCATAAGGAAAGGAAGGTCAGTTTTTCTTTCAGGTGTAGGAATGTAACGGTCAACTTCAGCCATGAGCTCGAGGATTGGAGCATATTCAGGAGCAGAATCATCTGTAGCTGTGCATTCAAGAGCCTGAAGAGCTGAACCTGCAACGATCGGAATATCATCACCCGGGAATTCATATTCGTTAAGAAGTTCACGAATTTCCATTTCAACGAGTTCGAGAAGTTCAGGATCGTCTACCTGGTCTTTTTTGTTAAGGAATACTACGATGTAAGGAACACCAACCTGACGTGAGAGAAGGATATGTTCTCTTGTCTGTGGCATAGGACCATCAGCAGCAGATACAACGAGGATAGCACCGTCCATCTGAGCAGCACCAGTGATCATGTTTTTAACATAGTCAGCGTGGCCTGGGCAGTCAACGTGAGCGTAGTGACGTGTTTCTGTTTCGTACTCAACGTGAGCTGTGGAAATTGTGATACCTCTTTCTCTTTCTTCAGGAGCTTTATCGATCATATCGTATGCTTCGTATGATGCTTTACCCTGGAAGGAAAGAACTTTTGTGATAGCAGCAGTAAGAGAAGTCTTACCGTGGTCAACGTGACCAATTGTACCAATGTTTACGTGTGGTTTGGATCTTTCATATTTAGCTTTTGCCATTTTTAATTGCCTCCTTATTATTAACTAATAATTTGATTACATATATTGTATTATAAAACCCTGAAAAAATCAAGAGTTTTTTTTAATATGCAGGAAATTCCCGAAGGAACTTCCGCACATTAATAATTTATATTATTTTTTGCCTGCAATAATGTCTTCCATAATGCTCTTTGGAACTTCTTCATAGTGGCTTGGCTGCATTGTATACTGGCCACGGCCCTGTGTTTTTGAACGAAGATCTGTAGCATAACCAAACATTTCTGCAAGTGGAACATAAGCTTCAATAGCCTGTGCACCGGGTCTTGCTTCCATGGAGCGAATCTGTCCACGGCGTGAATTGAGGTCACCCATAACATCGCCCATGTATTCTTCAGGCACAATAACGTCAACTCTCATAATAGGCTCTTTGAGTACAGGATCACCTTTGCGGCAACCTTCTTTGAAAGCCATAGAACCGGCAATTTTAAATGCCATTTCCGAGGAGTCAACTTCGTGGTAAGAACCATCAACGAGTGTAACTTTAACGTCAACTACGTTGTAACCTGCAAGTACACCATTTTGCATAGCGCCCTGGATACCTGCATCAACAGCAGGAATGTATTCTTTTGGAATAGCACCGCCGACGATTTTGTTAACAAACTCGTAGCCTTTGCCCGGTTCCTGTGGTTCCATTTCGATAACAACATGACCGTACTGACCTTTACCACCCGACTGACGAGCGTATTTGTGGTCAATTTTAGCAGGCTTGCGGATAGCTTCTTTGTAAGAAACCTGTGGTTTGCCAACGTTTGCTTCTACTTTAAATTCACGGAGAAGACGGTCAACAATAATTTCAAGGTGAAGCTCACCCATACCTGCGATAATTGTCTGGCCTGTTTCTTCATCTGTGTAAGCCTGGAATGTAGGATCTTCTTCTGCAAGTTTTGCAAGAGCAATACCCATTTTTTCCTGGCCGGCTTTTGTTTTAGGCTCAATAGCAACCCTGATAACTGGTTCAGGGAATTCCATTGATTCGAGGATTACAGGGTTAGCCTCGTCACAAAGTGTATCACCTGTGCCGGTGTTTTTAAGACCAACGGCTGCAGCAATATCACCTGAGTAAACGATATCTATATCCTGTCTGTCATTAGCGTGCATCTGCAAGATACGGCCAACTCTTTCGTTTTTGTCCTTTGTTGAGTTGTAAACTGCGGAACCTTTGTTTAAAGTACCGGAGTAAACTCTGAAGAAACAAAGTTTACCAACGAATGGGTCAGTCATAATTTTAAATGCGAGAGCTGAGAAAGGCTCGCTGTCGCTTGATTTACGAACAGTCTGTTCTTCTGTACGTGGAATGATACCTTCGATTGGTGGGATATCAGTTGGAGCAGGCATATAATCAATAACTGCATCCAAAAGGTTCTGAACACCTTTGTTTCTGTATGATGTACCACAAAGTACAGGAACCATGTCGTTAGCGATAGTAGCTTTTCTGATTGTAGCTTTAATTTCTTCGGTTGTAAGCTCTTCACCGTCAAGATACTTCATCATAAGCTCTTCGTCCTGCTCTGCTACGCTTTCCAAAAGTGCAGCACGGTACTCGTCAGCCTTGTCTTTCATATCAGCAGGGATTTCCTCCACACGCTCATCTTTTCCAAGGTCATCATAGTAAACGTAAGCTTTCATTTCAACGAGGTCGATAAGACCTTTGAAAGTATCTTCAGAGCCAATTGGCAACTGAATTGGTACAGCATTACACTGAAGTCTGTCTTTCATCATCTGGACAACATTGTAAAAATCAGCACCCATAATATCCATTTTATTTACATAAGCCATTCTGGGAACTTTATATTTATCAGCCTGTCTCCAAACGTTTTCCGACTGTGGTTCAACGCCACCCTTCGCACAGAATACTGTAACGGAACCGTCAAGTACACGAAGCGAACGTTCAACCTCAACTGTAAAGTCAACGTGACCGGGAGTATCAATAATGTTGATACGGTTTCCCTTCCACTGAGCAGTTGTAGCAGCAGATGTGATAGTAATACCACGCTCCTGTTCCTGCTCCATCCAGTCCATAGTAGCGGAACCTTCATGAGTTTCGCCTATTTTATGAACTCGGCCGGTGTAGAACAAAATACGTTCTGTTGTAGTTGTTTTACCGGCATCTATATGCGCCATTATTCCGATATTTCTTGTTTTTTCTAAAGAAAATTCTCTTGGCAAAACATATTCCTCCTTCCATTAAGAAACTTTTCTCCGGCAATTTTCAGCCAAGACAGCACAGACTTATTCTATGCCGTCTTTGGCAAATTATCCGAAAAATTACCATCTGTAGTGTGCGAAAGCCTTGTTAGCTTCAGCCATTTTATGAGTATCTTCACGTTTTTTAACAGAAGCACCCATATTGTTTGTAGCATCCATAAGTTCAGCAGCAAGTCTTTCAGCCATGGTTCTTTCGTTTCTTGCGCGTGAATATGTTGTCAGCCATCTGAGACCGAGAGTCTGTCTTCTCTCAGGACGAACTTCCATAGGTACCTGGTAAGTAGCACCACCTACACGGCGAGCTTTAACTTCGAGTACAGGCATAATGTTTTCCATAGCCTGCTCAAATACCTCAATTGGGTCCTTTCCTGTTTTTTCACGAATCACTTCAAAAGCATCGTAAACGATTTTCTGAGCAACACCTTTCTTACCATCAAGCATAATGTTGTTGATAAGGCGTGTTACAACTTTGTTATTGTAAAGTGGATCCGGTAATACGTCTCTTTTGGGAATAAAACCTCTTCTTGGCACTATCCTTCCCTCCTTCATAATATTTTAATGAATTCACAGGTACTCAAAACCAAACGGTTTTGTCAGTGCAACAGCGCTCGTTTAAAAAATCATATATTAAACCGCACGTCACACCTGAAAGGCCACCTTAAAGCCCTTCATTCTTCTGTTTTCGTACAGGTAAAAAATCTTACTTTTTAGGTTTTTTAGCACCGTACTTACTTCTGGACTGGTTACGATTTGCAACGCCGGATGCATCAAGGCTACCTCTGATGATATGGTATCTTACACCAGGGAGGTCCTTAACCCTTCCGCCTCTGATTAAAACAACGCTATGTTCCTGGAGATTGTGACCAATACCTGGAATATAAGCTGTTACTTCAACGCTGTTAGACAGTCTTACTCTGGCAATTTTACGAAGTGCTGAGTTAGGTTTTTTAGGTGTAGTTGTTTTAACTGCTGTACAAACACCTCTCTTCTGTGGAGCACTCTGATCTGTCATAACTTTTTTAAGTGAGTTAAGACCTTTCTGAAGTGCAGGAGAATTTGATTTCTGTATAGCTGTTTCTCTACCCCTGCGAACCAATTGGTTAAAGGTTGGCATTCTTTTTTCACCTCCTGTATATAGAATTATATTGAAAATGGCGGGCAAGGCAAACGCCTTGCGCTCAGCCCTTTTTCACTACTGCAACGGCAGCGCCTACTTCAATTTCGCAGGCAGCGCCAAGCTGCTGACAAGTTGGGTAATATTCAATCGCAACGCCGTGTTTTTCGCAAGCTTCAACAAACGGCACTCTAACGTGAGAATCGGCATCTTCTGCCACAAAGGCGCGAGCTGCCTCTCCGCTTTCAACAGCCTTTATAGACTGTTTAAGCCCTACGATAATACTACTCCCGTCAAAATCGTTTTGCATTTTATTTTTATCTCCTATTCGAATTTGAAGAAATTACTGAACTGTTATCTCTTCTTTATCTGTTTCTATGGAAATATCTCTGTATTTTGGTACGCCTGTTCCGGCAGGAATAAGCTTACCGATAATAACATTTTCTTTAAGACCAACCAACGGATCTATTTTACCCTTAATTGCAGCATCTGTCAATACCCTTGTTGTTTCCTGGAATGATGCAGCAGAAAGGAATGAATCAGTAGCAAGTGAAGCCTTGGTAATACCAAGTAAAACTTCTTTACCAACAGGCGGATTTTTACCTGCTTCTTCCATTTCGCGACAAATCTGCTCGAATTCGAGGCGATTGCAGGTTGTACCTGCCAGAAGTGTTGTATCGCCCTCTTCTTCTATGCGGATTTTTCTCATCATTTGACGGCCGATAACTTCGATATGCTTATCAGCAATATCAACACCCTGCTGGCGGTAAACCTTCTGAACTTCGGCAACGAGATAGTGCTGAACAGCACTTCCGCCCTTAATTCTGAGAAGGTCGTGAGGATTGATAGAACCCTCTGTTAAAACATCGCCGGCTTTTACCTCATCGCCTTCGGCAACTTTAAGTTTAGCACCGAAAGGAATAAGATATGACTGGCTGAAGCCTTCTTTATTGTCAGAAATGATAACTTCGCGTTTTTTCTTAGCTTCGCTGATTTCAACCACACCGCTGTTTTCGGCAATAATTGCCTGACCTTTTGGCGAACGGGCTTCGAAAAGCTCCTCAACACGGGGAAGACCCTGTGTAATATCGCCGCCGGCAACACCACCGGTATGGAATGTTCTCATTGTAAGCTGTGTACCAGGCTCACCAATTGACTGAGCCGCAATAATACCAACAGATTCACCAACATTTACCATTTCGCCTGTTGCAAGGTTTGCACCGTAACAATGAGCACAAACACCAACTTTTGCCTGGCAGCCGAGAACACTTCTGATTTTAACTTCAGTAATGCCCGCTTTAACAACTAAGTTAGCTTCAGCTTCACGCATCATTGTATTTTTAGCAACAAGAATTTCGCCTGTTGAAGGATCTACGATATCTTCAAAGGCAACTCTGCCAACAAGTCTCTCTGAGAGAGGCTCGATAATAGCGTTACCGTCTTTAATATCGGAAACCACAATATATTTATCAGTACCACAATCGTCTTCTCTGATGATAACCTCCTGGCTGACATCAACCAAACGACGTGTAAGATAACCTGAATCGGCTGTACGAAGCGCTGTATCAGCAAGACCTTTACGCGCACCGTGAGATGAAATGAAGTACTCAAGTACGTTAAGACCTTCACGGAAGCAAGCACGGATAGGAATTTCGACTGTTCTACCCTGTGTATCGGCCATAAGACCACGCATACCTGCAAGCTGTCTGATCTGGTTTTTACTACCCCTCGCACCGGAGTCAGCCATCATTTTGATTGGGTTGAACTCGTCGAGGTTATCCATAAGAGCATCAGTAACGTCGGAAACTGTCTGTTCCCAGGTTTTGATAACTCTTTCGTAACGTTCTTCTTCTGTAAGAGTACCACGGGCATAAAGCTTGGAGATTTTTTCAACGTCAGCTTCTGCCTGAGCGAGATAAGCTTTCTTTTCTTCCGGCACAACAACATCGGATACGCTGACTGTAACAGCACCGCGTGTTGAGAATTTGTAACCGAGAGCCTTGATTTTATCAAGGAGTGCAGCAGTTTCTGTAATGGAGTGACGTTTGATGCACGCATCAATAATCTTACCAAGCATTTTCTTGTCTGCACGGAAAGTAATCTCAAGGTCAAACGCTTTTTCAGGGTCGCTTCTGTCAACAAAGCCAAGGTCCTGAGGAATGTCTTCGTTGAAGATAATCTGACCAACTGTTGCGTTTATAAGTTTTCTCTGAACTTTGCCATCGATAACTTTTTCATTTATAACTTTAATTGGTGCATGAAGTCCAACTTCTCCGTTTTCGTAAGCAAGTTTTGCTTCGGTAAAGCTTGAGAACTGTTTGCCAGTACCAATTTCGTCATCTTTTTCAATTGTAAGGTAGTAACTACCGAGTATCATATCCTGTGTAGGAACTGCAACCGGTTTACCATCCTGTGGTTTTAAAAGGTTGTTAGCCGAGAGCATCAAGAATCTTGCTTCGCTCTGTGCTTCAGGCGACAGGGGAACGTGAACCGCCATCTGGTCGCCGTCGAAGTCGGCATTGTATGCAGTACATACAAGCGGATGAAGTTTAAGCGCTCTGCCTTCAACAAGTACAGGTTCGAATGCCTGAATACCAAGACGGTGAAGTGTAGGAGCACGGTTAAGAAGAACAGGATGTTCTTTAATAACCTCTTCAAGCACATCCCAAACCTCAGGTCTTACTCTTTCAACCATTCTTTTTGCGCTTTTTATATTCTGTGCAAGTCCGCCTGCCACAAGCCTTTTCATAATAAATGGTTTGAAAAGCTCAAGTGCCATTTCTTTTGGAAGACCGCACTGGTAAATCTTAAGTTCAGGGCCTACAACGATAACCGAACGGCCTGAATAGTCAACACGTTTACCGAGAAGGTTCTGCCTAAAGCGTCCCTGTTTACCTTTGAGCATATCAGAAAGGGATTTAAGCGGACGGTTGCCAGGGCCTGTAACGGCTCTGCCGCGACGGCCGTTGTCGATAAGAGCGTCAACCGCTTCCTGAAGCATACGTTTTTCGTTTCTAACGATAATGTCAGGAGCATTTAAATCAAGAAGTCTTTTAAGACGGTTGTTTCTGTTAATAACCCTTCTGTAAAGGTCATTTAAATCACTTGTAGCAAATCTGCCACCATCCAGCTGAACCATAGGTCTGATTTCCGGAGGAATAACCGGAAGTGCATCCATAATCATCCATTCAGGACGTCCGCCCGAAGCTTTAAAAGCTTCAGCAACTTCAAGTCTTTTAACTATTCTAACTTTTTTCTGACCCTGAGTTGCAGCTGCCTCTTCGCGAAGTTCATCGCAAAGTGCATCAACATCAATTTCCTCTAAAAGTTCTTTTATAGCTTCGGCACCCATGCCTGCTTTAAAAGTACCTTCGCCATATTTTTCAAGATGTTCGCGATACTCTTTTTCAGACAAAATCTGAGTTTTGAAAAGCTCAGTTCTGCCGGGATCAATTACTATATAAGATGCAAAGTACAAAACTTTTTCAAGCTCGCTTGGAGAGATGTCAACCATCAAAGCAAGACGGCTTGGGCTGCCCTTAAAGTACCAGATATGGCTTACAGGAGCAGCAAGCTCAATGTGGCCCATTCTTTCTCTACGAACCTTTGCACGTGTAACTTCAACACCGCAACGATCGCAGACAATGCCTTTAAATCTTATTCTTTTATATTTTCCGCAATGGCACTCCCAGTCTTTGGTAGGGCCGAAAATTCTTTCACAAAACAATCCATCGCGCTCGGGCTTAAGTGTTCTGTAATTGATTGTTTCAGGTTTTTTAACCTCACCGTGTGACCATTCGCGAATTTTTTCCGGCGAAGCAAGCCCTATTTGTATAGCTTCAAAAGTGTTAAATTCTAACACATAAATTCCCCCTCACCTTAAAAATCGTCGTCTTCGTCATCAATATCATCAAGAAAGTCATCGCTTTCAAGTTCATCCTCGTTGTAATCAAAGTCATTTTTCTCAGACTCTGTGTTGCCGCCAACTAAAGCTTCGATAAGCATATCATCTTCGTCAACTTCACTAAAGCCGTGACCTGCCATATCTTCGTTGCCCGGCAAAGCAGCCATTTCTTCGTTAAGTTCATCGATGCTGATTTCATCAATATCGTCATCCATATTCTCTTCGATGGAAATCTCCTGCATATCGCCGGAGAGTATTTTAACGTCCATACCAAGGCTCTGAAGCTCTTTGATAAGAACCTTGAACGACTCAGGAATGCCCGGTTTTGGAACATTTTCGCCCTTAACGATTGACTCGTAAGTTTTAACACGGCCCACCACATCGTCCGACTTAACTGTCAGAATTTCCTGCAGAGTATAAGCTGCGCCGTAAGCTTCGAGTGCCCAAACCTCCATCTCACCGAAACGCTGTCCGCCAAACTGTGCTTTACCACCGAGAGGCTGCTGAGTAACAAGCGAGTAGGGGCCTGTTGACCTTGCGTGGATTTTATCATCAACAAGATGGTGAAGTTTTAACATATACATATAACCAACGGTAACAGGATTATCAAATGGCTGACCTGTTCTTCCGTCATAGAGAATTGTTTTACCGTCTTCCCTGAAGCCTGCTTCTTTAAGTGCTTCCATAATGTCATCTTCGTTAGCACCATCAAATACAGGAGTTGCAATCTTCCAGCCAAGTTCTTTAGCCGCACGGCCTAAATGAACTTCGAGAACCTGTCCGATATTCATACGTGAAGGTACGCCCAGAGGGTTAAGTACAACATCAAGTGGAGTACCGTCTGGAAGGAATGGCATATCCTCTTCAGGCAAAATTCTGGATACAACACCCTTGTTACCGTGACGGCCGGCCATTTTGTCACCAACAGAGATTTTTCTCTTCTGAGCAATGTAACAACGTACAAGCTCATTAACTCCCGGTGGTAACTCATCGCCGTTTTCACGGGTAAACACTTTAACATCAACAATGATACCAGCCTCGCCGTGAGGAACACGGAGAGAAGTATCTCTAACTTCTCTTGCTTTTTCGCCGAAAATAGCACGGAGAAGTCTTTCTTCAGGGGTAAGCTCTGTTTCACCTTTTGGTGTAACCTTACCAACAAGAATATCGCCTGCTCTGACCTCTGCACCTATTCTTACGATACCTCTTTCATCAAGGTCTTTAAGCGCATCTTCGCCAACGTTTGGAATGTCGCGGGTAATTTCTTCAGGTCCGAGTTTTGTATCTCTTGCTTCTGATTCATATTCTTCAATATGAACAGATGTGAGAACATCCTGCTTAACAAGTTTTTCGTTAAGCAAAATAGCATCCTCGTAGTTGTAACCTTCCCAGGTCATAAAGCCGATAAGAAGGTTTCTGCCGAGAGCGATTTCGCCGTTTGAAGTTGAAGGACCATCGGCAATAATGTCGCCCTTTTTAACTTTTTCGCCTTTTTCAACAATAGGCTTCTGATTTATGCAAGTACCCTGATTTGAACGGCTGAATTTAATAAGTTTCGACTCATGTCTTTCGCCGTTTTCGTCACGGATAACAATTTTATCTGCAGCAACTTTTTCAACTGTACCGTCGCATTTTGAAAGAACAACAACACCACTGTCTTTAGCTGCCTGGTATTCCATACCTGTACCTACTATAGGTGAATCAGTTTTAAGAAGCGGAACAGCCTGACGCTGCATGTTTGAACCCATGAGCGCACGGTTAGCATCGTCGTTTTCAAGGAACGGAATCATTGCCGTAGCAACTGAAACCATCTGTTTTGGCGATACATCCATAAAGTCAACCTGATGAGGATCAACCTCAACAAAGTCTTCTCTTCTACGGCATGTAACCTTTTTCGAAGCGAAAGTTCCGTCTTCGTTAAGAGGTTCATTTGCCTGTGCAACAACGTAGTTATCTTCTACGTCGGCAGTCATATAAACAACTTCGTCAAGCACCTTGCCTGTTTCTTTGTCAACTTTTCTGTAAGGAGCTTCAATAAAGCCATACTCGTTGATTTTAGCAAAAGTACTAAGTGAGTTGATAAGACCAATGTTAGGACCTTCAGGGGTTTCGATAGGACACATTCTGCCGTAGTGAGTATAGTGAACGTCACGAACCTGGAATCCGGCTCTTTCTCTTGAAAGACCACCGGGGCCAAGAGCTGAAAGTCTTCTTTTATGAGTAAGTTCACCAAGCGGATTTGTCTGATCCATAAACTGTGAAAGCTGTGATGAACCGAAAAATTCTTTAATTGTAGCAACAACAGGTTTAATGTTGATAAGCGACTGAGGAGTAACAATATCGAGGTCCTGAATGCTCATTCTCTCTCTTACGCCTCTTTCCATTCTTGCAAGGCCCATACGGAACTGGTTCTGCAAAAGCTCGCCAACACCACGAAGTCTACGATTTCCAAGATGGTCGATATCGTCAACACTTCCTATGCCATAGGAAAGATTGAGGCAATAGTTAACTGAAGCGAAAATATCGTCAACAGTAATGTGTTTAGGAATAAGCTCGTCTATTCTTTCAGACATAGCTTTCTTGATTTCTTCTTCGTTTTCAGCGTTTGCAATAATATCGTCCAAAACTGCTTTGCAAACTTTTTCTTTAACGCCGATTTCTTTCGGGTCAAAGTTTACATATTCCGCAGGATCAACCATATTGTTTGAGAAAACTTTAACTTTTTTCTCGTCAATCTGCAAATAAACTGAATTTATACCTGCTTTTTCAATAGCAGCAGCATCATCAATTTTAATAATGTTGCCTGCTTCAACCAGAATTTCGCCTGTTTCAGGGTTTACAATGCTTTCAGCAGCAATGTAGCCCTTAATTCTGTCAGAAATAGCAAGTTTTTTATTGAATTTATATCTGCCAACTTTGGCAAGGTCGTATCTTCTTGCATCAAAGAAGAGTGCATTTATAAGTGACTGTGCACTTTCAACTGTAGGAGGCTCGCCCGGGCGAAGTCTTCTGTAAAGCTCAAAGAGAGCTTCTTCTTCGTTTTTAGTGCTGTCTTTTTCAAATGTAGCATAAAGCTTTTCGTCTTCGCCGAACATTTCAGTAATCTGAATGTCAGAACCAAGACCAAGGCAACGGAGCAAAACAGTTACAGGAACTTTTCTTGTTCTGTCAACTCTTACATAGAAAACATCGTTTGAATCTGTTTCATATTCAAGCCAAGCACCACGGTTAGGAATAACAGTAGAAGCCAGAAGTTTTTTACCAACTTTGTCAAACTGCTCTGCGTAATAGATACCTGGTGAACGAACAAGCTGAGTTACAATAACACGCTCAGCACCATTTATAATAAAGGTACCCTGCTCTGTCATAAGAGGGAAATCGCCCATAAAGATTTCCTGTTCTTTTATTTCGCCTGTTTCCTGATTGATAAGTCTTACCTTAACTCTTAAAGGAGCGCAGTAATTGGTATCTCTTTCTTTGCACACCTCAATATCATATTTAGGTTTGCTGTCAAGAGAATAGTCAATAAACTCCAAAATCAGGTTTCCGGCATAATCGGTAATTGGTGATACATCGCAAAAAACCTCTTTCAAACCTTCTTCCACAAACCATTTGTAAGAATTTTTTTGTACACCTATAAGATTAGGCATTTCTAAAACTTCATCTATTTTAGAATAACTCATTCTGGTATTTTTTCCAAGCTTCACCGGATGTACCATTTAATCACCTCAATTT
>JAZNQN010000062.1:0-3871 GCA_045590195.1 Clostridia bacterium
GACCTATTGACAAAATGTCGTTTTATATGATAGAATATTTCTTACTGGAGGTGCTATAAAATGTCTGAAAAAGAATACCCTATGAAATTAGATAAAGATTATTATGTTGTTACTGCAAATGACCTTATCAAAGGCAAGCAAAAAATGACATTGCGAGAAGCACAACTGCTGTATATAGCTATTTCTCAGGTTGTTTATGAAGATAAGGACTTCAAAACTTTTACCACAACAGTTCCGGAGTTAGCGGCATTTATGGGAATTGATGAAAATAGCCTATATCGTGACTTAAAAGGAATCTGCAAAAGTCTTTGTCAACAGGTAGTAGAAGTCCAAATAGGTGGAGAAAATGCAAAAGGAAAGAAAAAATGGGAAGTATTTCAATGGATTAATAGTGCCAAATATGATGATGGCAAGCTAACACTTCGTTTATCTGACGATATTAAGCCGTTTCTGTTAGAGCTTGAAGCCTATTATTCACAAACGCTGCTCGGAACTCTGATGACGTTCCGCAGCTATTACACAACAAGGATATATCAATACCTTGTTGCAGACACAGGTGCTAAGTTTGGTTATATGCACGAATGGGAATTCACTTGTGAGCAGTTGCGAGAGCTGTTTCAGGTCGGCGAAAAACAATATCCCAGAAATTATGATTTATTGAGAAAAACAATAAAACCTGCTTTAGAAGAATTGGGAGCTTCTGATTATGCGTACATTTGGGACTATGAAGAACATCGTTCTGCCAAAAGAGGAAAAGCTCTTCAAAGTGTATCGTTCAAGGCTGTTTTCTTCAAGGATAAGGAGCGAAAAGATTTCTATTTGAAGAAATCCAAAAACATAATCGAAGAATATCAGCAGACAAAGCTCGATAAATAAGGCTGATTTGACAATAATAAAAAAATGCTGTATGATATATTTGAATGATGCAGTGTAATTTTATTCCAATTTACACTAAAAAAAGCAGGGGAACGCGACTCCCCTGCTTTTTTTAGTGTTTTCTTTTGCTTTCTATGTACTGAAAAATGTAACTTGCAATTAGATTTGTCAGTATAGCAAAAAAGAATGATGCAATGCTCATAATATCCCTCCTTTTTTTGTTTTCGATTAAGTATACAAGAAAAAAATAAAAAGGTCAATATACTTGACATCTATTTTTTGTACGAGGGGTTAACCTCTAACACATTATGTAACCAGTTCTGTAAAAACGAGAAATATAGCGGTAAATATGTGTTTTTTACTTAAAGGAAAGTATAGACTAAAGCTGATTTGACAAAAATAAAAAAACAGTGTATAGTAACACTGAAATGATATGACGTAGCTCCATTTTTGAAGTTACACAAAAAAAGGCAGGGGAATGCGACTCCCCTGCCTTTTTTGTGCTGACTGCTTTACTTATGTTTTTTTCAGGAGTGTAAAAAGGGGTGCAGGGAACTCCCTGCCTCTGTTAATTTAGTTGCCGCAGGTGACAAAATTAGTACAGAGTTACTACTTTTGTCAATCTGTCCGTTGACAGATTCAAAATGTAGTGCTATACTGAAAAGAAAAAAGGGGTGCTGCTATGTCAAAAACGATTAGTTTTCATAATGGCTCGGTATGGAGCAGAGGGCATAATATTCGTGATGAAAGATATACAAGCAAGCTGGATCACATCGACAAGGAGCTGAGCGAGCAGAATATCGTGCTGAAAGATATGCCCGTCAGAGAAGCTTATGCTGAGTTGTTCGGTAAGGCTGTCGAGGATTACAACGCAAAACAGAAGCGTTCTGATAGACGTATCGAGGATTATTATGAAAAAATCAAAAAGGATAAAACTAAGCACCCTGTGTATGAATGCATAGTGCAGATTGGTGACAGGTCTGATACAGGTAATGCTGCCGAACTTGAAAAGCAGGCATTGATAGAATATGCACAGGACTGGGACAGAAGAAATCCAAATCTCTACCTGATTGGTGCTTATATTCACTGTGACGAGCCTGACGGTACTGTACATCTGCACCTTGACTATATCCCTGTTGCTGAATGCAAGAGGGGTATGAGCTTGCAGAACAGCCTTGTAAACGCATTGAATCAGCAAGGATTTGAATTTCAAAATGTACATAACACAGCTCAGGTAGCTTGGCAGCATAGCGAAAGAGAAGCTCTGACAGCTATCTGCAAAAAGCTGAATATAGATGCTCAGCACAATCAGGGTATCGGCAAAGGTCGAGAATATCTCACTCCTGACGAATACAAAAAGGCTAAAAAAGAACAGCAGAATCAGATAAATGAGGAATTACAACCGCTGAAAAATGAGCTTCAGGACTACAAGGAACTGAAAGTTAATGCAAAGACAATTGTTATCGATGAGAAAAAAATTCCTCTGAGCCACAGGGTATCAGTTCCAACGGACGAACTGGAAGTGCTGAAAGAACAAGCGATGACATTTCGAACTAATCGATTTGAAATCGAAACTCTCAGACAGCGAAAAATCGAGCTTGACGAGAGAGAACGTCAGCTCGATGCAAGAGAAGCCGAGCTGAAAAAGAATAACGAAGTTGTGCTAAAAAATTATAAAACAGTCGAGAAAATGTACAACCGCCAAAAGAACTTGAATAGTGTCGCAGAAGAAGCTGAAAAGAAAATAGCTTCTCTAACGCACGAGAATAGCTCTCTAACAGCTTCTCTGAAAGATAGCTATATAGAAATACAGTCACTAAAAGAAAGCTTGCAGAGCACCACAGAAACGCTCAGAGGAGCATATGAGAGCGTTGCAAATATTGTTGAAGCTGTTGGTATGCTCAAATATGACAAAGAGAATGGCTATGGTGTAGAGCTTACGCAGAAGCAAGGAGTTCTTATAGACGCAATTGCAAAATATGGAGCAAGATGGGCAAATACAGACGGCTTTCCTGATTTAGCTAAGTCAATGGAAAAAAATATTGGTATTAGTTTAGGGATTCAGGACGATATACAAGCTCTTACTCAGACTATTGTTCCTGTGCGTACCAAATAGCCACCAACAAAAAGTAGTCAGAACACCAACAAAAAGTCATAGAAAGGATGATATTATGACAGAAAGAAAAATGCCTGAGCATATCAAAGAAGATTGGAGCAATCTTCCCGAAGTTGTTGAACAGTTCCGACAGCTCGGCAGGAGCGACACATACATTTTGGAAACACTCGTCCAGATAGTAAAGACAGAAAACCAGTCACGACATAACTTTGCAGAATTTGATGAGAAGATGAATTTAAAATCGATATAAAAAATTAAGCAGATGAACATTCATCTGCTTTTCTTTTTTCAGTTTAGTTTATATACTTCCCTTTTCTATTGCTTCAATCGAGTTTCATCGTTACGGCGTAACGGAAACGAATACATAAAACGATTTTGTATTGACTAATGTTGCTAATTCAAGATTGATGATATAGGGTACATTTTCAAGTTTTTTTTGCTGATTTGTACCCTAATTTTTATAACTACTTTTTGTTGGTCATTCAACGACTTTTTGTTGGTTAATTTTTCTCTCAAAAGTGAGTTTTTAAGCTGTCGTGCGTCAGCACTAATTTAGACAAACCTAATTTAGACAGAATAATTTAGACAGAATAATTGTAGAGAAAAAAAACAACGCAATATAGCCGTTTGAAGTTCTTTATAACGACTTTTTGTTGGTCATTCAACGACTTTTTGTTGGTCATTCAACGACTTTTTGTTGGTCATTCAACGACTTTTTGTTGGTTTGTCATATAAAACGACCTATTGACAAAATGTCGTTTTATATGATAGAATATTTCTTACTGGAGGTGCTATAAAATGTCTGAAAAAGAATACCCTATGAAATTAGATAAAGATTATTATGTTGTTACTGCAAATGACCTTATCAAAGGCAAGCAA
>JAZNQN010000063.1:0-24472 GCA_045590195.1 Clostridia bacterium
TTTCCTTCTCCCCAAAAAGCCTGGTGGACTTTTCGGGGTCCCCTGAAGTCGCAAGACTTTAAGGGGAAAAGGAGCAACCGAGCGACAATGTCGGCAGAGTTTATCGAGCCGACTAAAGCGAGCATTGCGACGTGCGAGAGGCGAAGTTTGTTCGTAGCAAAAAGATACAAAATCTTAGAAAAAGCGAATAAAATGAGTTTTTTCAACCGCACAATCCATCAGTCACTTCGTGACGGCTCCCCTTGCATAGTGGAGCGTTTTATTTTTCCATCTTTTTGCGGTCTGGACATTTTTTACATCCCATTTTTATGCTGTATAAAAGGCTTTATATGCTTTGTATGCCATATAAATATCGAGCTTTGATGCTATCTCGTATGGAGAGTGCATTGAAAGAAGCGGAACGCCGCAGTCAATAGTATCGATATTTAAGTTTGCAACGTACTGTGAAATTGTTCCGCCGCCACCTAAATCAATTTTACCAAGCTCGGTAACCTGCCAGAGAACGCCGTTTTCATTAAAGAGGTTACGAACTTTGCCCATAAGCTCGGCGCTTGCATCGCTTGCTCCGCCTTTACCGCGAGAGCCTGTGTATTTGAGTATTGCAATACCGCCGCCTGCGTATGCGGCATTATTTTTTTCTAAAACTGAAGGGTAATTAGGGTCGTGCATAGCGCAAACATCTGCCGAAAGGCAGGTTGATGCAGCGAAACAGCGGCGAAGGGTTAAATCGCTATAGTTTTCTGCCATAAGATTTGCAATTTCTGCAACTGTATCTTCAAAAAACCTGGAGCGGAAACCTGTAACGCCCATACTGCCAACTTCTTCTTTATCAACCAAAATACAAACGGCAGTTTTAGCGGGGTTTTCTGTTTCGAAAATTGCTTTGAGAGATGTGTAGGCGCAAACTCTGTCGTCCTGGCCGGGGCCTGCTACAAAGGAGCGGTCAAAGCCGATATCCTTAAGGTCGAAGGCAGGAACAAACTCGATTTCGGCGCTTATAAAATCTTCTTCACAAATTCCATATTTATCATTGATAATCTGCATAATTGCCGCTTTTACAGGCTGTTTTTCGTCTTCATCATCAGATGGAATTGAGCCAAGCAAAATATTTAAACTTTCGCCTTCAATAGCCTTGTGAAGGGCTTTTTTCTGCTGCTCATCGGCAAGATGCGGCAAAAGATCGGAAATTGTAAAGGTTACATCATCATTTGCATCGCCAATGGCAATATCTATACTGCCATCTTTCAAAACAACTGTTCCGTGCATTGCAAGGGGGATAGATGTCCACTGATATTTTTTAATTCCGCCGTAGTAGTGAGTTTTGAAAAGCGCCATATCGCCATCTTCATAAAGGGGATTTGGCTTTAAATCAAGGCGGGGAGAATCGATATGAGAACCGATTATATTTATACCTTTTTCAATGCTTTCGCTACCGATTACTGCGAGAAGTACACCTTTTCCGCGGTTTACCTGATAAACTTTGTCGCCTTTTTTCAAAGCGCTGAAAGAGGAGAGGGGCTTAAAGCCATTAGCCTCTGCCGCTTTAACGGCTTCTTTAGCAAATTCGCGCTCTGTTCTGGCGCTGTTTAAAAAAGCTTTATAGCCATTTGCAAACGCAAAAACTTCATCGCGGTTAACGTTTTTATTTTTCCATCCGTTTTCTTTTTTAATTAACAATTCGCTCATTTTATGCCTCCGGATTTTCTGCGATTTCTTCTATAACTTCAGGCTCTTTGAAAATTGCTTCGAACTCATCAGCGTCAATTTTTTCCTGCTTAATAAGAAGCTCGGCTATTTCTTCAAGCTTTTCATCGTTTTCTTTCAAAAGCTCGGTACATTTATTGTAGCAGCCTTTAATTATTTTACTGATTTCTTCATCAATTCTTGCGGCAACATCTTCGCTGTAGTTTTTGGTCTGGCCAAATTCCTTGCCGAGGAACACCTCTTCGCCGCCGCTGCTGCCAAAGGTAATAGGGCCTATATCATCGCTCATACCATATTTCATAACCATACTGCGGGCGATTGACGATGCTCTCTCAAGGTCGTTTGATGCGCCTGTGCTGATATCGTCCATTTTAAGTTTTTCTGCAACTCTGCCTGCGAGAAGCACGGTGATTTGTTCAATCATTTCCTGCTTGGAAACGTAAAACTTATCGTCTTTAGGCAGGGAAAGAGTATATCCGCCGGCTCTTCCTCGTGGAATAATTGAAACCTGATGAACAGGGTCCTGTCCGGGCAAAAGCTTTGAAATAAGGGCATGGCCTGCCTCGTGAAAAGCGGTAAGGCGTTTTGATTTTTCGCTCATAACCCTTGTTTTCTTTTCAGGGCCTGCAATAACTTTAATCATAGCCTCATCAAGGTCTTCTGAATTTATTGTTTTCTTCTGCTTTCTTGCAGCCAGAATTGCCGCCTCGTTCATAAGGTTTTCAAGGTCGGCACCGGTAAAGCCTGCAGTGGTTTTTGCCACAACTGACAAATCAACATCTTTTTCAAGGGGCTTACCTTTTGAGTGAACTTTTAAAATTTCTTCTCTGCCCTTAACATCGGGAACGCCAACTACAACCTGACGGTCAAATCGGCCAGGGCGAAGAAGCGCAGGGTCGAGAATATCGGGGCGGTTTGTTGCGGCGATAATAATTACGCCTTCATTTATTCCAAAACCATCCATTTCAACCAAAAGCTGATTGAGTGTTTGCTCTCTTTCATCGTGTCCGCCGCCAAGGCCTGCACCTCTGTGACGGCCAACAGCGTCGATTTCATCAATAAATACAATACTTGGAGCATTTTTCTTTGCCTGTTCAAAAAGGTCGCGCACACGTGACGCACCAACACCTACGAACATTTCAACAAAGTCGGAGCCGCTTATGCTGAAAAACGGAACGCGCGCTTCGCCTGCAACGGCTTTTGCAAGCAATGTTTTACCTGTTCCCGGAGGGCCTACTAAAAGCATACCCTTTGGAATTCTTGCACCAAGTTCGGTATATTTTTTAGGGTCTTTAAGAAAATCTACAATTTCGCGAAGTTCTTCTTTTTCTTCGTCTTCGCCTGCAACATCGTCAAAGGTTTTTTTGGTTGCAGGGTCAACATCTACTTTGGCACGGCTTTTGCCAAAGGACATCATTTTTCCGCCGCCACCTTGCGACTGCTGAATAAAGAAAAACCAGAATGCAATAAATATAATGATAATTACAACTGTTGGCAAAATTGAAAGCCACAGCGGCATTCCCTGAGGGGGAACCATAGTAAGTTTCAAGGTGCCTGCGGCAACCTGTTCCTTTATAACATCGCCAAGGTGTTCGTACAAAATATCAACCGAGTCGATAGCAACAACGATGTCTTCATAGGATTTTCCTGCCTCAGTTACAGGGGTTGTAAGGGTGGCCCTTACCAGCTGGTCTTCAACATACATTTCTGAAATTTCGTTCTTCTTAAGATGATCGGCAAAATCGGAGAAGGAAATTTCCAGGTCGGTACCTGTGTTAAGTAAAGTGAAGAGAAAAGCAATTACTATACAAAGCAATATATAAAAGCTTATGTTCTTAAATATTTTTTTCAATTTATGCGCCTCCTTCCAAGAGCATTATATAATCTAACACAGTATCAAAATTATTTCAAGGGAGTTTACAAAAAGTTAAAAAATTTGTTGTTTACTTTTCATAAACCTCGCGTTTTAACACGCCCACATAGGGGAGATTACGATATTTTTCAGCAAAATCAAGGCCGTAGCCTACAACGAATTCATCGGGTACATCAAAGCCGATGTAATCAGCATCGATATCAGCTTTTCTGCGGGCGGGTTTATTTAAAATTGTACAAATTCTGACATCTTTCGCGCCGCGGGCAATGAGCATATTTTTAAGATATGAAAGGGTTAAACCGCTATCGAGAATATCTTCAACGATTAAAATTTCGGCGTCTTTAATATCGCGGTCGAGATCTTTTCGTATCTGAACAACGCCGCTTGTTGTTGATGATGCACCATAGCTTGAGAGCACCATAAAGTCGATTTCGGCAGGAATTGAAAGTGCGCGCATTAAATCTGCTGCGAAAATAAACGAGCCTTTTAAAACGGTTATAACCAAAAGGTCGCGTCCTTTATAATATTCTGAAATTTCTGCCGCAAGCTCTGCGGTTTTTGCCTTGAGTTCTTCCTCTGAAATGAGTACCTTCAAAATGTCGTTATGCATTTGTTTTTTCCTTCTTTCGTAAATTTTATTATTAAACCTCGGAGATTTTAAGATAAATAATATCTTCGCCGTCCAAAGGTAAAAAATCGTTGTCGGCACGAAGTGAGCCAACGGCTGCAATTTTTCCTTCACAAAGAAAAATTGGAATTTTTTTTCTTTGTGTTTTGGAAATTTTACAATCCGCAAAAAAATCGGACAGTTTTTTGTGTCCGCTCATTCCAGACGGGGAGAATTTATCTCCTGCAAGCGGTGGGCGAACATTAAGTTTTGTGCATTGTTTATTAAGTTTTAAATATGGTGGCGAGGGTTTTTCGCTTTGAAGAGAAACATAAAATTCAGTTTCTTTCAAATATATTTTTTCGCCAACGCATATTTCATAGCTGAAATCGGTATTTTCCTCCGGCGGCAGAAATACAATTTCGCCATATTCCTTTACGGCTTTTCCGCCGCATGGAAACACAAAGCTTTTGCCGCTTTGCTTATCTGCCAGAGAGCTGACGGCCGCAATTGTTACGGCAGAAACTTCAAGCCCTGCATTTTTTAAGGCTTTTATTAAAACCCTTTTCTTAACGGGCTCTATAAGAGGTATAAATTTTTCGGTATTTATTCCGTTCTCCGAAAGAGCACCAGAGGTTTCGGCAAGAGAATTTAAAAACTCATCATCTGCCTTAATACTGGAAGAGGCTTTTAAAATTGCATCTTCTGCCGAAGGGTTAATTTTTCTTATAAGCGGCATAATTTCGTTGCGGATAATATTCCGCGTATAAAGGGAGAGGGCGTTTGTTTCGTCTTCTACCCAAGGGACATTATGCTCTTTAAGATAATTTTCAATTTCTTCTTTAGTAAAATCGAGTAGTGGCCGGCAGATATTATCCCTTACGGGCAAAATTCCCGAAAGGCCGCCGCTTCCGCTGCCGCGAAGCAGGTGCATTAAAAATGTTTCGGCATTATCGTTTTTATTATGGGCCGTTAAAACGGCGCGGCTACCAGTTTTATTTAAAACTTCTTCGAAAAACGCGTAGCGGATATTTCTGCCGCAAAGCTCTGTTGAAATTTTTTCCTGCTTTGCAATTTCTGCCACATTTTTATGAAGAGAATAAAAGGGAATATTCCACTTTTCGCAAAGATTTTTTACGAAAGCTTCATCACGGGATGCAGTAGGGCGTATCATATGATTTATATGGGCAACATATATTTTTATGCCCATTTTTTCTCTTACGCGGCAGAGAAGATGAAGCATACAAACGCTGTCGCTTCCGCCTGAAATGGCGGCAACAACTCCGTCGCCATCAGAAAACATTTTATATTCAGATATAGTTTTTTCAAATCTGCTAATTAACACTTAATTTCCTGCTTTCGGTTAGCTATGTGCCATATCAGGCTCCATATATGTAGTAAATTCGCCACGCCATACAAGGGGAATTGTTCCCGTTGAGCCGTTACGGTGTTTAGCAATTATAAGCTCGGCCATATTCTGCTCCTCGGGGGGCAAATCGGTTTCGCGTTTTCTGTTTAAAAACAAAACAATATCGGCATCCTGCTCGATTGAGCCTGATTCACGAAGGTCGGTAAGCTGAGGGGCATCATGTGTTTCGCTGGCACGGCTCAGCTGTGAAAGACAAATAACGGGAACGTTTAAGTCTTTCGCCATAATTTTAAGGTTTCGTGAAACCTCGGCAACCTGTTCCTGACGGCTTGCACCGCTTTTAGCACCGCTTTGTACAAGCTGAAGATAGTCGATTACAACCATTCCAAGGCCGTGTTCAAGTTTTAAACGGCGGCATTTTGCACGCATTTCGGAAACGGTTATACCGGGAGTATCGTCAACATAAATAGGCATTCTTACAAGAGAGCCGAGAGCGTGTGATATTTTTTTCATATCGTTCATTGAAAGGTTACCAACTCTTATTTTTTCGCTGCTTATTTTAGCTTCGCTCCATAAAAGCCTTGATGTAAGCTGCTCTTTACCCATTTCAAGGCTGAAAAATGCAACGCTTTCATTTGATTTATGGGCAACGTTTCTTGCAAGGTTTAAGGCAAAACTTGTTTTACCAATACCTGTTCTTGCGGCAAGAATAATAAGGTCGGTTTTCTGAAGGCCTGCAGTTTTTTCATCAAAACGGGGATAGCCCGTTGCAAGGCCTGTAACCTTTCCGCCCTGTGCACGCATTTTTTCAAGAGTTCTTATATTTTCGGGCAGAACATCGCGGATATGATAAAAGCTGCGCGATGATTTATTCTGCAAAATTTCGAAAATTTTCTGCTCGGAGCTATCGAGTACGGCGGCAATATCGTTTTTGTCGTCATAGCACATCTGAGTTATGTCGCCTGCCGCGGTTATAAGCTTTCGGAGAGTTGATTTCTGCGTTGCAATATCCATATAATATTTTATATTTTCAGTAGTACTTACAACGCTTGTAAGATGCGCAAGATATGCTACCCCGCCAACCATTTCAAGCTTATCGTGAAGCTCCTGCGAAAGGGTTACTATATCAATAGGAACACTGCCTGTAAAAAGGCGCGATAAGGCACCGAAAATTTCCTTATGTTGTTCAAGGTAAAAATCTTCGGTTCGAAGCTGTTCTATTGCGCGGGTTAAGGCATCGCTGTTTACAATCATACTGCCCAAAACAGCCTGTTCTGCTTCAAGGCTATAGGGCATGCTTTTTCCAATTGGCAGTTCCATAAGAGATTACTCCTCTTCAACTAAAACTTTTACTTTTGCGGAAATTTCGGGATATACTTTAACTGTAACTTCTGTTGTGCCTGTTGTTTTTATGTCGCTCATAACGAGCTTTCTTTTATCAATTACAACGTGAAGCTGCATTTTTATAGCATCGGCAACAGTTGCGGCTGTTATTGAGCCGAAAAGCTTACCATTATCGCCGGCTTTTGCTGAGAGAGTTACCTGTTTACCCTCAAGCTTTGAAGCTGTTTCTTTTGCAGCAAGAATTTCCTGCTCTTTATGATATGCGGCAGAATCTTCTTTACCCTTATAATCGTTTATTGCGGCTTTTGTAGCCTCGATTGCAAGGCCTTTTGGGAAAAGGAAGTTACGGGCATAACCATCGTTTACATTTACCATTTCTCCTTTTTTGCCTTTGCCTTTAACATCGCTTGTTAAAATTACTTTCATTTATATCAATCCTTTCTATTATTTTAAATATTCATCTATGGCAGCGGTGAGCATTTCTTCTGCCACTTCTGCGTTTTCTGCATCTATCTGGCAGCCGGCAACCGTCATATGGCCGCCACCGCCCATTTTTTCCATAATAAGCTGAACGTTTACTTTGCCGCCTGAACGGGCGCTTATGCTATAGCGGGACGCAACGGGAGCTATTACGAAAGATGTATCAATTTCGGAAATATTTATAAGCTCATCTGCAATTTGCGCTATTACAGATTGCATAAGAGGCTCTTCTGTTTTAACAATTGCCATATTTCCGTGTATTATTTTTACATTTTGCATAAGGCGGCTTTTTTCCATAAAAGTACTCAGGTCGCTTCTGAAAAGGTTTTTAACATCAAGCGGGTCAACTCCGCTTCGGCGAAGATATGCCGCGCTTTCCAAAGTTCTTACGCCTGTTTTAACCGTAAACGCCTTGGTATCAAGATATATGCCTGCGTAAACGGCAACTGCCTCCCTGGCAGACAAAATCTGCCCCTGGCCCATATACTGCAAAATTTCGGTTACCATTTCGCAGGTTGACGAGGCGTAAGGCTCGTGATAGAGAAGGGTGGAGTTTTCTATAAAATCGGCCGCACGTCTGTGATGGTCGATAACGGCCTTATGTGGCGTAAGGTTCAAAAGCTCGGGAGCTTCAAGAAAAGAGCTTTTATGTGTATCAAGAATAACAAGAAGTGTTTTCTGGTTTACATATTCCTTTGCCTGTTCGGGTTTTATGAATGTATGTTGGTATTCGGGAGTTTGCTTTAAAGAAGCCACAACTTCATTTACAATTTTATCGCCATTACCACAAACAATGTACGAGCGGATGGCATTTTTGCGCGCGTATGCGCTAATTGCAATTGCAGCACCAACGCAGTCGATATCAGGAAAAGGGTGGCCCATAATTACAATTTGTTCGCATTTTGCCGAAAGCTCGCGAAGAGCATGGGCAACAACTCTTGCCCTTACTTTGGAACGGCGCTCAACGGCTTTGGAGTTTCCGCCAAAGTATTCAAACTGAGTACCGTTTCGGATAACTATCTGGTCGCCGCCGCGGCCAAGGGCCATATCAAGGGCTGAAGCGGCAAACCTGTCATTCTCCATAAAGGTTTCGCCATCAACCCCAACGCCTATACTTAGTGTTGGAGGCATAGAAAAATCGGCAAAAATTTCTTTTATTTTTTCCGTTACGGGGAATTTTTTGCTTTTCATATCATAAAAAGCCTTATGGCTTAAAAAGTAAGCATACTTATCTTTTTCAAGGTTTTTCAATATGCCCGAGCCATCGTTTGCCATGGAAACAAAGGCTTTTTCAATTTTTGAACTGATAGAAGGAGCATCTTCATCTGAAGCAGATTTTCGAACTTCATCGAGATTATCTACCATAATTATCATTTCAACAAGTTTTTCGTTTAAATATTTTTCCTGAAGCAAAACTTTATCGCTTATATCAATAAAATAAACGTAAATTGTATCTTCGCTAAAGGCTTTGCGTGAAATGACTTCATAAGTTTTGCCGCCAAATGTTATGTTTGAAGAATACTCATTTTCAGAAAGAAACTTTTCGTCAAAGTTGGGCAAAAGAGTTCTCATATCGCGCATGAACAAAAGCTCGCCACCGAAAATTTGCTGCATTTTTCCGTTATACCACGATATTTTGCCGCTTTGGCTTAAAATTGCGGCAGGGTGTGGAAAATGTTCGATAACATTTCCGCAGTCGTCACTTTCGGGCGAAGAAATATAAGGTTTTTGCAAATAAATCTTCAAAGCCAGATATACGCCGCTTGCCGTGAAAAAAACAAGCGCATATATGCTTTTTCCTGCGGCAGAAAGCAAGGCTGTGCCAATAAATGCCAAAACTATAAAAAAGCCGCATAATAAATAGTTTACTTTTTTTCTATCCATTATAATTCCTTTCAAAACTTATCGCTATCTATACGCCTGAGTGGACGCAGGCTATCGATAAGCCCTACAAAGTGAAGAATATTTACCGCTATTGTACCGAAAAAGCCTGTAAATGTAATAAGCACAAATGCCGCTACATATATAATTGCCCTTATAAATGGTTTTACGGCTTTCATTCTGAGATGAAAATCTATAACCGAAATGCCGCAAACTACAAAAATTGATGTAAGAACGGCGCTTACATTGGCAAACAATATATTTGCGCCAAGAAACATTGAAACCATATCGGCAATTATAAATATAAATGTAAAAGATGACGAAAGCCTTAAAAGGTAAAAAGGCCTTATATCAAGCGGTTTCGAATTTTTTTCAACAATTTGCCTTGCTATACCAAGGGAAACATAGGAAAGAAGTGCACTTGCCATAACAATAAGTGATGGCAGCAAAAGGTCCAGCTGTTTTTCAAAGGCCGAAACAAGTGCCATAATCTGAGGCGCAGCCTCGCCTGTAAGGGGAGCGGCTTCTTTAATAGTATTAAGATGAGTGCCGAAAACTGCTTCAACCGCAGAAATGCCATACTTTTTCATATAATAAACTATTATTGCCAAAAATATAGCCAAAGTACACATTGATGCAGTAATAAGAATACCTGTGAGAGTTTTTTTGCCTTTTATGCATATTCCAAGGCTTAAAGACACTGCCGCTATGGTTGCCATATAGCCCGCAAGGTAATACACATCTCCATAGAGGGCGAAAAACATTGCAATGCCTGAAAAAACAAGCAGCGCCACGTAGCTTAACGGCGAATTTTTTACAAAGTATGCCGCTAAAGTGCCACAAAGCAAAACGGCTGAAATTATGCCAAAACCAAACAAAGTTGGCAATGCGCAAAGCAATATGTATAAAAATGGTAATAATTTTGCAAATTTGTTCATTTTTTGTTCCTTCTTAGCCAAAAAAATACCACTGCTGAATATAAATATAGCAATTTATACTATTATATCAAATGTGAAATGAAAAGTCAATTAAATTTATTTTATAAAATAAAGTGAAAAAACCGCAAATTCTGATAGAATTTACGGTTTTTCTGGAGCTGTCGGGCAGATTCGAACTGCTGACCTCTTCCTTACCAAGGAAGTGCTCTGCCTGCTGAGCTACGACAGCGAATATAACGCAATACAAGCATCGCAAAAAGTTGGTAGTAAGTTAATCGTCGTTAAAAACCCGCGTTTACAAGGGTTTAGACGATGCGCACGTGACTTTTTGCGAAAAAGGAAGAACAAGCGCGCATGCGAACGTTTTTTAAGTCGAAAAAACGAAGCTGAGCAAGCTTGGTTCTGACTTGGCGACCCGGATGAGGCTCGAACTCACGACCTCCAGCGTGACAGGCTGGCGTTCTAACCAACTGAACTACCGGGCCACACATCAGCAAGCATTATTTTAGCATATTTTTTTCCCTTTGTCAACTTTTTTATAAAAATAAAAGTTTTCAACTTGGCAGAGCCGAAATTATTGCGCTTTGTAAAAGAATGTGATATAATTTGCTTGGTGATGGTAAATGCTTTTTATAGAAACAAATTCACAAAATCCATATTTTAATCTGGCGGCGGAAGAATATCTGGTGCAAAACAAAAGCGAAGAAATTTTTATGCTGTGGCGTAATTCTTCTTCGGTTATTATTGGCAGAAACCAGAATGCTTTATCAGAGATTGATTACGATTTTATAACTGAAAATTCAATTCCCGTAGTGCGGCGAATGTCGGGCGGGGGAGCAGTTTTTCACGATGAAGAGAACTTGAATTACACTTACATAATAAACTGCGAAAAAGACGGCGACCAGTTTGGAAACTACGAATTTTTCACAAAGCTTTTATGCGACTTTTTGAAAGAAAAAGGCGTTTTGGCTTATCTTTCGGGCAGAAATGACATTTTGGTTGACGGGCGGAAAATTTCGGGCAATGCCCAGTACAAGTGTCATGGCAGGCTTATGCACCACGGCACAATTTTAGTTGGGGCTGATATGGCAAGGCTTTCAGGTGCACTTACCCCTGACGAGAGAAAAGTTAAATCAAAGGGAATAAAATCGGTTAAAAGCCGAGTTGCAAACATAAACGAATTTATTGATATTGATGCCAAGGCTTTTTTTGATGATTTTAAAAAGTGGGTTATTTCTTCGGGAATGGAAGAATATTCTTTAACCGATGGAGAAGTAGCAGAAATTAAGGCTCTGGCAAAGGAAAAATATGAAACCTATGAATGGAACTTTGGTTATTCGCCCAAATACGATTTCAGAAAAAAAGAGTATTTTCCTTCGGGAAGCGTTGAAGTTTGCCTTAAAATTTCAAATGGAATTATAGAAGATGCCAAAATATTCGGCGACTTTTTCTCCGCAGAGGGCGTTGAAGGTTTGGAAAATGCGCTGAAGAATAAAAAACACGAAATAGATACTTTGAGAGAAGTTATAAATGTGGTTTGGAAGGAAAATATGATTGGAACACTTAAGGCTGAAGATTTTATAAAATGTTTATTTTAAAAGGGATGGTAAAACCATCCCTTTGTTTTTTTAGTTGAGTTGTGAAATATCGATAAAGTTAAACTGACCAAGAAATTCTTTTAAGAATTTATAAATGTTTTCAAGGCACTCTTTGCTATCGCACTGAATATCAAGCGGCATTAAAGGATCGTGGAGGGAAAGGCGCAAAAGGAACCAGCCATCGCCAATATTTACTCTAACGCCTTCAAAGTTTGGCTCTTCAAGGCTCATATCAGCGCTTTCTGCTACTTTTTTGGAAAGGGCATCGAGTATTGCCTGACCATCTTCTTTGAAGTTTTCGCGGAGAAGATTTAAGCGGTGTCCGCGGGAGAGTTTTGGCTCTTTAAGCGCGGCGATAAGCTCGGTAAGAAGGCGGCCTTCCTGGCGCATTTTAACCGCTTTTATTAAAAGCTTTGTTACAAGGTATGCGCCGTCATCGAGGAAATAGTTTTCAAGAAGGGCTGCGTGGCCGCTGGTTTCGATTGCAAGTGGGCAATATTCCCCTGCGGCATTTAAGCGTTTGGCTTCGTTAATAACGTTTTTATAGCCTCTTTTAAAGCGGTGATGTTTGCCGCCGAGAACAGATGGAATAAACTCTGCAAGGCCTGCGCTTGTAACAGAATCGGTTACAATTGTACCTTTTTTCTCTTCCATTAAAACTGCCGAAATTAAAGCGATAAGGCGGTTTTTATTTATTTCGCCGCCGCTCTGGTCAACAATAGCCGCGCGGTCAACATCGGTATCAAAAATAACGCCAAGGTCAGATTTTGAATTCAAAACTGCTTCAGAAATAGCTTTCATAGCATCTTTATCTTCAGGGTTTGGAATGTGATTGGGGAAAGTTCCGTCAGGCTCTAAAAACTGGCTGCCCGAGGTGTCGGCACCAAGCACTTTTAAAACCTTTTCTGCGTAAAATCCGCCTGCGCCGTTACCTGCGTCAACTGCGATTTTCATTCCGTCGAAGGGCTTTTCGAGGCCTGTTTCGCGTTTGATAATTCCCGAAATATGCTCTGCATATCTTGAAAGATAATCAAATTCTTTTATGCTGCCATTGCCCGAAGGAAGGTTTGCGCCATCTTGTGCATATGTAAGAATTTCGGTAATATCGGCGCTTTCAAGGCCACCTTCGGGTGTGAAGAATTTAAGGCCGTTACGGTTAAATGGAAGATGGCTTGCAGTAAGCATAACAGAGCCTGTTACGGAAAGCTCGTCATCTATTGTACACATAAACATTGCAGGGGTTGTACAAAGGGCGAAGTCCAGCACATTTGCTCCAACCGAAGTAAAAGCTTTGATGCAGGCATCTTTTATTCTTTTTGCGCTTATGCGGCTATCGTGGCCGATGGCAACAGTTATTTTATCGGCAGTGAGGCTATATTTATTTGCAAGAAAAGCTACAAAGCCTTTTGCAATAGCTTCTACCGCTTCGTTTGTAAGATTTATGTCCATTCCGGCAATACCTTCGCTGGCTACGCCACGAATATCACTGCCGTTTTTAAGTGATGACCACTGTTTTGTTAGCATATTATCATTCCTTTTCTGTAATTATAGAATTATTTTAACATAAGATTGATTTAAAATCAAGCACAGTTACTGTTTTTAGTTTAAGCAAATAAAATAATTTGAATAACTTGCAAAACTATTTGATGTGTGTTATTATGTATTAGAAATAATTTTGCTTGGAGGAGATTAGAATGACAGCGTTAATTTGGATTTTGTCATTAGTGTTGATTATAATTTTAAATCTTATTATAGGACTGTTTGTTGGTTATATGGCTTCTTGGTATTTGATATTTTATATACTTTGGCCCTTTGTTGCAAAATTTTTTTGCGACAAGTGGTACACTCGTGTGTACAAGAAGGAAAAGGCGCATAAGGCTAAAATAGAAAAAATTAAGCAAATAGAGAAAAATAGACTTGAAGGAGTTAATCATAAAAAATTTCGTGTAGTAGCTTATAATGAAATAAGTAAACAAGAATTAAAAGAGTTGAAAGAAATTAATATCGATAAATTCCCAGAAAGTAAATATGCAGATGGTGATACATACTATGCCATTGATACTTTAAGGAATGGTAAAAAAGTTAGAATATATTGTACTAAGGAACAATGGGAAGAAAAAAGGAAGAAAAAGTAATCAATAAAGACCTAAGATTTAAAAAGACGAGGACAAAAAGTCCTCGTCTTTTTTTGTGTTTATTACACGCCTGCTTTGTTGCGTCTTATCTGTTCGCCTTCTGTAAAGTTAGCTGTTGCAACGTGGCCCGGAAGTGGAAGAATTTTTTCATTGATTGCATCAATGATCCATTCAGGCTGTGGGAAGAAGTAGTTTTCAAGCTCGTGAGCAGGTGTGATCCAGTTACGAGCGCCAACAACTACAGGAGGTGCATCGAGGTAATCGAATGCCAATTCGCTGATTGTCTGAGCCATTTCTTTAAGGTGTGAACCACGCTCGCAAGCGTCACTTGCAAGTACGATTCTGCCTGTTTTCTTAACTGATTCGATTACTTTATCGTAGTTAAATGGTACGATTGAACGAGCATCGATAACTTCAGCTGAAATACCATATTTTTCTTCAAGCTGTTTTGCAGCTTCAAGTGCTCTGTAAAGTGTAGCACCAATTGTAAGAATTGTTACATCGCTACCAGCTTTCTTAACGTCTGGTTCGCCGAATGGGATTTCATAGTATTCTGCAGGAACGCCACCTTCGTGGAACTGTTCGCCTACATCGTAAATTCTCTGGCTTTCGAAGAAGATTACAGGGTCTGTACCTGAGAGAGCGGAAGCCATAAGACCTTTAGCATCGTATGGTGTTGCAGGGAATGCAACTTTAAGACCAGGAATGTGAGCAACAAGTGCTGTCCAGTCCTGTGAGTGCTGTGCACCGTATTTACTACCAACGGATACACGAACTACAACAGGCATTTTGAGAATGCCGGCACTCATTGACTGCCATTTAGCGAGCTGGTTGAATACTTCGTCACCTGCACGGCCGAGGAAGTCACAGTACATAAGCTCTGCAATAACTCTACCACCGCTCATAGCGTAACCTACTGCGCTACCTACGATAGCAGCTTCGGAAATTGGGGAGTTGAAGAATCTATGATATGGGAGAGCCTCTGTAAGACCACGGTAAACTGCAAATGCACCACCCCAGTCACGGTTATCTTCGCCGTATGCTACGAGTGTAGGATCTTTATAGAATCTATCGATAATAGCTTCGAAAAGACCATCACGGAGCTGGTAAACTTTATTTTTAGATACTGGTTTGCCTTTAGCATCAAAGCCAAATCTTTCTTTCTTAGCAATAGCCTGTACTCTTGGGTTTTCTTCCATTGGCATAAGAACGTCTGGCTGTCTGTCATCAAATGCTTCAACTTTTTCATTTGAGAACATAAGTTTTTCAATTGTGTCAGGCTGAGCTGAAAGGTTAATTCTTGGAGATACGCTGTCATCGATTGCGAGAGTGCAAACTTTCATCATTCTTTCAACGATATCTTCATCCATAGCATCAAAGTCAGCTTTTTTAAGTACTTTAGCTTCAATCATTTTAGCTTTGTAAGCCTCAAGTACATCATGAGCTGCCCACGCATCTTTTTCCTCTTTTGTTCTGTAGCTGTCGGAGTCGGATGGTGAGTGACCTGCCATACGGTATGTGAGAGTATCCATAAGAACAGGGCCACGGCCTTCTTTGATGATTTCAATTTTACGACGCATAGCATCGATAACTGCCAGAGGGTTGTAACCGTCAACTCTTTCTGCGTGCATCTGGTCAGGATTTACACCTGCACCAACACGAGCGAGAATGTTATAAGCCATTGTTTCGCCCATTGTCTGGCCGCCCATACCGTAAAGGTTATTGAAGAAGTTGAAGATAATTGGAAGACCTTTATTGTAGCCTTCTTCCCAGAGGTTTGTAATCTGGTCCATAGCACCCATGTTAAGTGCTTCCCAAACAGGGCCGCAACCGAGGGATGCGTCACCTACGTTGGAGATTACGATACCTTCTTTATTATTAACTCTCTTATAAAGAGCGCCACCCATTGCAACTGTTGCACTACCACCAACGATAGCGTTGTTTGGATAAATACCAAATGGTGTGAAGAATGCGTGCATTGAGCCGCCAAGACCTTTGTTAAAGCCTGTTTCTCTTGCAAAAATTTCAGCAAGTGCACCGTAGAGGAGGAAGTCCATAGCGATTTCTTTTACATTTGCGTTATCTTTCTGTTTGCCGAGGATAACTTTAAGTGTAGCACCGCCAAGGAAGCCTTCCATAATTTCCATAAGCTCTTTATCGTCGATTTTCTGGATAGCTGAAAGACCTTTTGCAAGGATTTCGCCGTGGCTTCTGTGTGAACCGAAGATGTTATCTTCTTTACCTAAAAGGTATGCCTGACCTACGGCAGAAGCTTCCTGTCCCATTGAAAGGTGGGCAGGACCTGGGTTATTGTACTCAATTGCGTTATAAGCGCCTGTTGTTTTAATTGAGTAGAGCATGCTTTCGAATTCACGGATAATTCTCATATCGCGGTAAATTCTTTTAAAATCGTCTTTTGAGAAGTTTTCGCTTTCTTCTTTAATTGTTTTGTTGTACTGGTTAACAGGGATATCTGTAAATTTAACATAACCCGGTTTTCTCAGTTCATTTGGGTCCAAAAACAGTGATTTTGTCATTTTTTATCTCTCCTTCTTAAAGTTTTGACTGGAATATTGCTTCTCTTATAATTTCACAAACAGTTGGGTGTGGGAACACGAGCTCTTTAATTTCATCAAGGCGCATCTGTGTTTCAACCATAATGCTTGCAGCTACGATAAATTCGGAAGCATAGTTTCCGATTACGTGGCAACCGAGAAGACGTTTATATTTTTTATCTATGATAAGTTTGCAAATGCCGCCTTTGCCGCCTTCTGCAACATATCTGCCTGAAAATTCCATAGGAATTTTGATAACTTCAACATCGTAGCCTGCATCTTTTGCAGCTTTTTCTGTAAGGCCAACTGCGCCAACTTCAGGATTTGTATAAATAACTGAAGGAATTGCATCATAGCGCATAACGTCACGTTTGCCGATAATGTTGTTAATTGCAACTTCTGTTTCTCTGTAAGCTGTGTGAGCTAACATAATTTTGCCGTTTACATCGCCGCTTGCATAAACGCCGGGAACGTTTGTTTTCATTTTATCGTCTGTTACGATTGCACCTCTTTCGCAAAGAACGCCGATTGTTTCAAGACCAATGTCTTTTGTTCTTGCTCTTCTGCCGATTGAAAGCAAAACTTTGTCGCAGGCAACGGTTTCTTTTTTGCCATCTTTTTCAAATTCTACTACGCCGTCTTTAATTTTTGTAACCTTAGCGCCGAGGTTGAATTTAATGCCTTTTTTAGCATAGTCTTTCTGAAGGATATCGCTGATATCGCTATCTGTTGGGCCTGCAATATGGTCGAGCATTTCGATAACTGTTACTTCGCTTCCAACGCTATTATAATATGAAGCCATTTCAAGGCCTATTACACCGCCGCCAACTACAACGAGGGCTTTTGGAATTTCAGTAAGGTCTAAGATTTCGCGGTTTGTTAAAACAAAACCTGCCTCAACGCTTTCTTTAACGCCATCGATAGGTGGAACAACAGCTTCGCTGCCTGTTGAAATTAAAAGGTTTGTAGCAGTATAAGTTTTGCCTGCCGCTTCAACTGTATAGCCTTCTGCGCTTTTGCCTGTTATAACGCCTCTTTCTTTAAGAGTATCTACTTTTGCGCCTTTAAGCTGCATTTCGATACCGGAAACGAGAGTTTTAACAACTTTATTTTTTCTTTCAACAACCTTTTTCTGGTCGATTGAAGCACCTTCTACTGTTACGCCATAGTCTGCGCCGTGTTTAGCGTAGTCGTAAGCTTTTGCACAGTAGAGAAGTGATTTTGAAGGCACGCAGCCTTCATTTAAACACACGCCGCCGAAAGCTCTTTCTTCGATTACAAGAGTTTTAAGGCCTGCGTGGCCGGCTCTTTCGCCTGCAAGGTAACCTGCAGGGCCGCCGCCTAATACGATTAAATCATATTTCATTTTGAGTTCTACCTTTCTATAATCTTTTACAAATAGGTTATGAATTGACAACCAAGTTGTCATGAATTCTCGCTTCGCTCCATGAATTGATGCTCTGCATCATGAATTGAATTTCAAAGAAATTCATTTTGGTTGAAAATCAAAGATTTTCTTCATTAATGAAAGCATGGCTTTCAATTCATGAAGATTTATCGTCTATTCATGAAATTGAAAATTTCAATTCATGCCGAAGGCAATTCATTCTTGTCCGCCTTTTTGCGGTCTGGACTTTTTTAACATCCCTATTTAGAAAGTAATATACTGAAGTTTTCAAGCGCAAATGCAATATCCTTGAGAAGTTTTGCAGCAGGAGCGCCGTCAACAGCTCTGTGGTCAAATGTAAGTGAAAGACCCATTTTTGGATATGTTTTGATTTCGCCGTTTACTTCTTTAATGCCTGTTGTAATTGTATCAACACCGAGGATTCCTGTCTGTGGTGGGTTGATAACAGGTGTAAAGCTTTCAATACCGAGAGAACCGAGGTTTGTAACTGTAAATGTTCCGCCGCTTAAAAGGTCAGGGCTGATTGTACCGCTCTGTGCAGCTGCAGCAAGCTCTTTGCTTTCTGCTGAAATTTCGTTAAGAGATTTATCAGAAGCTGCAAAAATTGTTGGAACCATAAGGCCGCGTGGAGTATCTACTGCCATACCAAGGTTAACTTTTGAGAAGTATCTCATTTTGTCGCCAAGGAAGTGAGCATTTAAATCTTTGTGGTTTAAAAGTACACGTGATACTGCGTAAAGCACGATATCGTTAAGTGTAATATTTGCAAGGCCGAGTTTTTCGCCGCCTGCTTTAACTTTTGCACGGAATGCCTGGATTTCAGTAGCATCGAACGAAGTATTGAGAGTAAGCTGAGCCATTTCGGAAAGGGATGCATGCATACTCTTTGCAATAACTTTTCTGATGTTTGTAAGAGGAACATCGGTAACCTCTGCCTGGGCTGCAGGTGCTGCCGCTGCCATAGGAGCCTGTTTACCCAAATCTTCAACTCTTACTCTGCCGCCGATACCGCTGCCCTCAAGGCCTGCAATGTCGTTGCCTGCTACGGCCGAAACGCCGCTGTCTGCAAGGCGCTGAATATCACGCTCGATAATTCTGCCTGCAGGGCCTGATGGAGCTGCCATAGAAGCATCGATACCTTTTTTATCAGCAAGAGCACGTGCTCTTGGGGAAACTTTAAGGTCGCCTGTTTTATTTTCTGTAATTACTACTGCAGCTGCTTCTTCTTTTTTCTCTTCTGCGGCTGCGGGAGCATCGTCTTCGTCATCGTCTGTTGCAGGCTTAAACTGTGAAGCATCTTCGCCTTCTTCGCCGATAACGCATACGTTTAAAAGACATTCAACATCGTCGCCCTCTTCGAAGAAGATTTCAAGCATTGTGCCTTCAACTGTTGCTTCTTCATCAAAGGTTGCTTTGTCTGTTTCGTAGGTAAAAAGCATATCGCCAACTGCTACTTTATCGCCTTTTTGCTTGTGCCATTTAGCGATGATACAGCTTTCAACCGACTGGCCCTGTTTGGGCATAATAATAGGGGTTGCCATTTTTCATCTATCCTTTCCTATAATAATTACTTATATATTTGCAAGCAGATATTTTTCTGCTTCAGCATTCCAAAGACCATTGTATTTTTTACAAATTTCAGCAAGGTTTTTGAAAAGGTCGTTATCTTTTCCAAGCTCTTCAAAATCATCAATTGCAGTAAGAGGCATATTGATATGTGTATAAATAAGCTTTTTACCGCCTTTAATATTGGGAAGGTTAAGGGTTGTTTCGACTCCTGCATCAAGACCGCCGATGTGTGTAATCATAGCGGCAGGGTTAAGTTTACCCGCTTCCATCATACGGAGAGATTCTTTCATATCATCTGTATTACCGCCTGATGTACCAACAATATGAGTTGAGCCGTAGTGAACATTATAGAAGTTAAATTCAGCTTTGAACTCGGGGTTTGTTGGGCCTGCGAAGAAGTTAAGGCAACCATCTTTACCTAAAAGAGCATCGCCCATTTCAACAACGGGTTTTACAGGAGCGTAAACGTAAACATCGTCAAAACCATCGCAATCAATCATTTTCTTAAGGTCGTCAGCAGTTTTATCAGATGTATTAACATACATAAGGTTAATGCCGTTTTTAGCGGCTTCTTCAACTGTTAAAATGCTTGCGGCACGATTGAGACGTGCATCGTCGATATCAGTTACGATAAGGTTTTTAGGTTTTCTGTCGCCGTGGATTGCATAGTCGATACAGCCCATACCCATAGGACCTGCACCAGCCAAAATTGCCATATTACCACCGATTTTAATACCCATATCGTGAACGTAGCAACCGTTTTTGGTGTGGTACTGTGCGTGGAAACCGCCTACGATACAGCTCATAGGTTCAGCAAGTGAGCCATAGAAGAATGCATCGCCGCCGTAGTGGAGAAGGCAGCCTGTTTCCATAACTTCCTGTGGGATAATAACATATGTAGCCTGGCCGCCGATATATTTATATGAATAACCGGGTGCGTAAAGTGAACCTTTATAGTTCATTGCAGGCTGAATTGAAAAACGGTCGCCGGCTTTCCATTCGCCCTGCCATTTTGCACCAACTTCAACAATTTCGCCACAAAATTCGTGACCTGTAATTGTTGGGTTAACATCAATGTCTTCGGGAACTCTCTTATGGTCGGCACCCTGAATAGCCGCTTTGTATGATGACATACAAATAGAATCGGAAACAATTTTTGCAAGGATTTCATCATCCTTAATCTGTGGCAACTCGAATTCTTCAAGTCTTAAATCGTTTTTGCCATAAAGTCTTATAGCTTTTGTTTTCATAATCATCTTCCTTCCTTAATATATTGTTACATTTTTTTCTTTAATATTTTTTAAAACAGCCTTATCAAAGCCCGAATCGGTTACAAAAACATCGATATCATCAGGAGTTGCAAAAGTGAAAGGATGATTTGCACCAAGCTTTGTGCTGTCCATAACCAAAATTATTTTCTGCGCCTTTTTAATAACTGCGCTTTTAAGGCGACACTCATCGTAGTTACCGCAGGTAAAGCCATGTTCTGCCGTATAGCCCGAAGCGGCTAAAATTGCGGTGTTTATATTTATGTCTTCCAAAAATTCAACCGCGTGAAGGCCCGAAAGAGCAATATTATCACGGTTAAGCCTGCCGCATATAACATTTATTTCGCAGTTTTTGTTTTTTGTAAGCTCCATAGCAATATTTGGCCCGTTTGTAACGGCGAAAAGTGGTTTCTCGCCTACGGCTTTTGCTATTTGCATAACTGTACTTCCTGCATCGAAATAAAGGCAGCTGTTCTCCTCAATAAGTGCGGCCGCTTTTTCGGCAATTTCTTTTTTGAGAGAGGGGTTTATAAACTCACGTTTATTATAACTGTCCTCTTTCATCATCGTAAGATTTTTAATACTTTTCGCGCCGCCCTTTGTTCTTATAATATCGCCTTCGCCCTCCAAAAACTCAAGGTCGCGGCGAAGAGTCATAGTAGAAACCGAAGGAAACATTTCGGAAAGCTCCGAAAGGCTTACAAAATCGTTATTTGAGATATATTCTTTTATCTGCTGACGTCTCTGTTTCAAAAAGTATTTCACCTCCGAATTTGAAAAATTATCACATCAACTAACATTATATATGAAAAAAAATAACACGTCAAGTGTTTTGGATTAAAATTATTACATAAAATTCACGAATAATTACCTTTATATTTAGTGATAATAAATATAGCAATTTTCGGGAGGCAAAAAAAATGGAAATTTCGAAGAAAAATTACAAAAAAATGGCAGAGAGAATAAGCCCGCCTTCGCCTATTTTAAAAAATTGCACCATAGCATTTTTAGTGGGCGGAGCTATTTGTACTTTGGGGCAGGGAATTATAAATTTTTTTGAGGCGCGTGGAATGGAATTTGAAGATGCAAGCTGCATAGCATCGTGCACGTTAGTTTTTTTAAGCGTTTTACTGACAGGGCTTAACGTTTACGGAAAAATAGCAAAGCACGCAGGGGCAGGAACACTTGTGCCCATAACGGGGTTTGCAAATGCGGTTGCCTCGCCTGCAATTGAATTTAAAAGCGAGGGCTTTATTCTGGGCCTTGGGGCAAAAATGTTTGTAATTGCAGGGCCTGTAATAGTTTACGGGGTTTTAAGCTCAGTAGTGGCAGGGATTATAAAATACATTATGGTGGTGATAAAATGAACAAAAGAGAGGGAAGGCAAACGGTTAAAATGGAAAGTGATGTATCAATTTTATGCACCACTTCAATTGTAGGAAAAAAAGAGGGCGAAGGGCCGCTTGGAAAATGTTTTCACAAAGTTATTGACGACCCTTTTTTCGGGCAGGACAGCTGGGAAAAGGCTGAAAGCAAGTTATACAAAAGCGGGCTTTCTCAGCTGATGGACGAGGCAAAATGTGAAAATAGTGACATAAACTTTATAATCTGCGGCGATTTACTTGACCAGTGCACAGCATCGGCATTTGGCATAAGAGAAAGCGAGATACCGTATCTTGGGGTTTACGGCGCGTGCTCGACTATGGCCGAGAGTTTATCGGTTGCGGCAATGCTTACAGACGGCGGTTTTTCTGAAAAAGCCGTGTGCCTTGCAGGAAGTCACTTCTGCTCGGCGGAAAAGCAGTTTCGTTTTCCTCTTCAATACGGAGGGCAGCGTCCGCCAACGGCACAGTGGACAGTTACGGGAATTGGTGCGGCTTTGGTAGGCCTTGGCGGAAAAATAAAAATAAGCCGCATTACAACGGGAAAAATATGTGACAAGGGAATAAAAGATGCAAACAATATGGGAGCGGCTATGGCCCCTGCTTTTGCCGATACAGTAAAAACTCATTTTGAGGACACGGGGAAAAGTATAAAAGATTACGATTTGATTTTATCGGGGGATTTAGGGCTTATTGGAATGGAAATTGCAAAAGAGCTTTTATTAAAGGAAGGCCTTGATATTGCGCCCATTTACAACGACTGCGGCGCTATGATTTTTGACAAAGAAAGCCAGGACACCCACGCAGGCGGAAGCGGTTGCGGCTGCAGCGGAAGCGTTTTATGCGGCCACATTCTGCCGCAGATGGAAAAGGGGAAATATAAAAGAATTTTATTTGTTGCAACGGGTGCGCTTATGAGCGCCACAAGCGGAAAGCAGGGGCAAAGTATACCGGGAATTGCGCATGCAGTTGCGTTTGAAGCAGAATAATGCAAGGTTTTCTTGCATTATTTTTTTATGTATGATAAGATATATAAAAACGAAAGAAGAGAGGGTTATTATATGGGCAAGGCTATTTTGGCGGCAATTATTACACTTATAGCAGGGCTTTTGACTATGAGCATTTTTACAGGTGCCGAAGAAGTTGGTATAGTAGTGGCTATTGCTGTAATGGGGGCTTTTATTATCTGTTTTAATGAGAAAAAGAATTAAATAAAGAAGGGAAGAAAAAGTTATGAAGAAAATTGCGGCAATCGGCATTATTTTATGTATGCTGTTAAGTTTTGGGGTTGTAGCCTCGGCGGAGCAAAAGCTTGTTATCGGATATGACGGCGAGTGGACAACTTTAACATCTGTTATTAACAATTCCTACGGTTATTTTGAAGAACCTTATATGAAAATTAAAGGTGCTCAGGTTACTACCTGGAACGAAACTCAAACTATTCCGGGATTTGGAACAGTTCCTCTTTATGTGGTTGAGGCAAAGGGCGAATGTACTTTAAGGGCCTGGAACACAGAAATTATGATAAGAAACGCTCTTGACGGTACATACCCCGGAACAATTGACGACTTTGGAATGGGCAACAGAGATGTTACCTTAGGCGTAGGCACTTACGAATTGATGGTAAACATCGGCGGCGACGGATTTGAAGTAAAGCTTTATGTTACCGCTCCCGACCCTGTTTTTACACCTGCTCCCGAAAAGCCGGCTTTGCCTGAGGCAGGCGTTATATTCAACGGCCAGGCACTTGTTTTAGACCAAAGCGCAGTTATAGTTGAAGGCAGAGTTTTGGTTCCTGCCCGCGCAATACTTGAGGCTATGGGCCTTCAGGTAGGCTGGGACGGCGCTACAAAAGGAATTTTAGCCGTTAAAGAAGGCAAAAGAATTGAAATGAAAATTGACAGCAAGGTTGCCTATGTTGACAAAATAGCAGTTGTTTTAGATGTTCCGCCACAGATAATTGGCGACAGAACACTGGTTCCCATAAGATTTGTTTCTGAAAGCTGCGATGCAGAAGTAAACTGGGATGATGCTACAAAAACTGTTATAATAAACTACTAGTAAAAAGGGAATGTAAAAAAAGTCCAGACCGCAAAAAGATACGAAGAAATAACAAAATAGACTATTTAAAAAAAATTAAATAATGTATGTTTGGTAGAAAAAACTCATTGCATTCGTTTTTTCAAAGAATTTGTACCTTTTTGCTACGAACAAACTTCACCTCTCGCACGTCGCAATGCTCGCTTTAGTCGGCTCGATAAACTCTGCCGACATTGTCGCTCGGTTGCTCCTTTTCCCCTTAAAGTCTTGCGACTTCAGGGGACCCCGAAAAGTCCACCAGGCTTTTTGGGGAGAAGGAAA
>JAZNQN010000064.1:0-13366 GCA_045590195.1 Clostridia bacterium
GATTATTAACAAACGGTGCAGGGCAAATTTTGCCCCACACATCGTAATGTCTTATAACATTCTCAATTGGAATATTATATTTCTCCATCAGCTCTTTTGTAAGCTTGACTGCATTGTTAATTGTTTCTTCTTTAAAATACCATCCACTGTCGGTTGCCGGCTTGCCTTTTCCGTTCCAGTTCCTGGAGCAAAGCTCAATGCTTATTGAATTTGCATTTCTGCAGTATGGGTGTATGTACTTCGAGGTTCCACCCACAGCCCAAGCAGTATCGCAATCAGGCACACTCTGATAAACTGTATCGTATTCATCAACAAAATAATGTGCCGATGCTCCCAAGGCCGTATTTGCGTAATACTCTGCATTTCCTTTTGCTGTATCGCCGTTGTTCGCCGTGTAGTGAATAACTATGTATCTTATTTTATTTGTTCTGCCGGCCTTGTAATTTTTGGAGTTACATTTCACAGCCTTAATGTTCATAATATCCCTGCCTTTTTCTCTGCCATAATCTTGTCACACTCGATAGCTTCAGGAGTAAAACTGTTATTCTTCCACCAAGCCCAAAGCGAAGCTGCAACTGTTAATATAGTTGTAACTGCTTCATATACTTCTGCATCGCTCCACGGCAATGGATTTTTGCCACTCATAGTAAGCACCTGATTTAAAAGTGCCACAATTAACACAACTGTTCTTGCTTTAGTTCCTTTTGAAATTTTCATAATATACCTCCTTATAATTGGTCATGAGCTTGTTCGTTTAAATGTTTTGATAACTTGTCGTGTGCTTTTGTAACCTCGCCGTTGCAGTTAAGTTGCTTAAGCCCGTCAAGTGCAGCCAGCATAGCATAACTGAGCATACAAAGCTCACTCTGTATGCTCGTTATGTCGCCTTCATGTTGTTTTTTTAAGCTTTTAATTTCCTCTGCATTTTTGTTTGGCCTCTGTGTCCATTTATAAATCATTAAAACAATTCCGCCGATAAATAAAATTGCACCTAAAACTGTTTCAACTGTAATTATGGTTTCCGCATCAATATACATATTCCGCCTCCTCGAAATAAGCATACCATAAACCAAACTGCAAAGTCTTTAACTAAAAGAATGTTTTTGTAGTTTTTGGCCAACGTACTTTCATAAGATAGTTTTTCTCTTCTCTTGAAAGCCAATCCGCTCCCGAAAGTTCTGCAACAACCTCTTTTTGTGTTGGTTTTCCATTTCCGTCGCCTGCCTCGTCGGCATCCCTGCAAAGTTCTTTAAACATTATGTATTCCCAGCCCGTAAGCCCAATGCTCTCGCCGCCTGCTATAACTTCTTCGTATTTCTGCTGATTTTTTTCGCTTGAATCACTTCCCTTTGACATATAAAGAAAAGCCTTCTGCTCGTCAGACATATCTAAAGCTTCCACAACATCAAACTTTTCATCAACCCCAAGTGTTTTCTTGTCGCCTTTCGCCATGTCGTAGGCAAGCTCATAAAGAATATACTGAGCCGGAGAAATGCCAATTTCCTTTCCTTCCTCAATTCTTTCTGCTAAAGGAATGTTTCCGGAATAAGCTTCATTGTCTAAAACCTCAACTCCTGTTGTATATTTCTTTGCTTTCTCCAATCCTTCTTCCTGTATTCTAAGCGGCATGCCGGCAAAACGCATATCATCTTCGAGCTCAATTTTAATCTTTTCATAATCAGAAAGAACTATTTTGTTTTCCGCAGCATCTTCTTTAAGCCTTTTGTTAATCTGCCCGTTAATATACTTCTCATCAAACTGCTCCTGTTTTAAAAGGTCTGCCTTAATTTTTTCAAACTCTTCTTCGTTTTCTCTGCTCCTGTAAAGAATATCAATAAACTTCGATTTGTTTTCAGAGTTGTCAATTCTGTAAAGCTGTTTTGTGTAAAGATATTCAAAATAATAACTATCTGTCCAACCGGCAACATTTCTTATTATCATTTCAACTTCTTTTTTTGCTCTGCTAAATGCCCAGCCGTTTGCACTTCCCAAAGCTGCAATAAGGTTAAAAATTGCATATGCAGGCGTTTCTTTTTTGCTTGACATCTTTGTTATCTGTGTGACCACTTCATTTATGCCCTGCATTTCTGTACGCGTACTTTTAAATCCGTCAAACAGCGAAGGAAGTTCTCTTATAACCGGCAAATATGAAAATCCTTCGCCTTTCATATTGCTAATAAACTTTTCCTTCCACTTCTCGCCCCATTCTTTGTCTTCGTCGTCGCGCAATGCTTGAATTACGGCTCTTGCCATATTTGTAACAATAGCACTAACAGCTATAAACGAAATCGTGCGGCCAAACTTTCCGATATGTCGCTCTTTCCACATATGATTATGAAATGCACGCCACACAATGTTATATGTTTTGGTAGGCTCTGCAAAATACTGTGTCAGTTGCTTCACTCCGCTATCCGATTTTCTCATAAGTTGGCTTCTGTGAAATACGCTGTCAACCACTTGCGTCTTATCAATTACCTCATTAAATCTTTTTCTAACTGCCTCTTTAAATTCAATACTTCCTTTTTTTAGTTCAGGCATATTATGTTTTGTTTCTGCTTCAACAGCATTATATATAATTGTCCACCCAACTTGGTCCATCTTCGAAGATAACCACATTGCAGCATCAGAAAGCTTGTCACCCTTTCCTAAAATCATATCTTTTGTGCTGTTTCCTATGTTGAACTGATAATAACCCCAGTCTTTCCATCTTGCTATTGGAACCTCTTTTTTTATTTTTTCCCATTGCCCCCAACTAAAAGGCATCTTTGCTGCAGCCGAAAAATACACCGGGTTAACTTCTATCATAGCTCTTATAATTGCCGTAGGCTGCTGAATGGCAACACTTAAATTCCACCCTACTGCGCTTGCCTTCGCTTTCGACATCAACGCTCCAATTACTCCGCTTCCGCCGCCAACTACTCCGCCATTTACCGCTTCCATAAAGTTATCAAAAAACTCTAAAGCCTGTTCTCCATACTTGCTCATAATTGTTTCTTTAACACTTCGTACCATTTCTCCGCTGTCGTTGCGCTCAATGTAATTCCATACTCTCTGCAAGTCGCAAAGCTGCAGTACAAAACTGTTGTAAAGTGCCATTTTCTCAGTATGTGCAACATATACATCTACAATGTCGTAAATTTTTATTGGTTGCTTTGCCTCTTTTTTGGTCGGTTTAGTATGTGATGCATTCTTTATTTCTGCTTTTTCTCCATTTTTCTTAGCGAAATTCTTATCAAGATATGCATCATCAACCTTTATTGGAAAATAATTTTTTCCGCCATACTTTTCATATCCGAAAAGTTCCATCGAAACTTCGTTGCCCCACCTTGCAGTTTCCGTAAAAAACGCCGCAATATCATCAGCAAAATTTTTTTCTTTGTCGCTAAGTTTCGAAATCATTAGGCCTATATCTTCAGCTGTTATTTTAACAACCTTTCCTTGCGCAGTATATTTAACTTTTTCTCCGCTTTCATCCGTAACCTTCCTTATTTTTTCATTTCCAATCTCAATTCCACCATAAAGTAAATGGCTTTGTGCTTCTTTTCGCTTGCTAAGGGCATATATGCTCATAATCTGCGATTTTCTTATGTCAATTTCATTTCCGCTTGTGAGCTTTATTCTTATTCCTTCTGCCCCTTCTCCCGACAATTTATGAGGCTTTACTCCATACTTTTCTGCCACTTCTGCAATATATTCTCTGGTTAAATCAATTTTTTCTATATAATTGTCAAAACCATCTCTTAGCGAATCGAATATGTCGTTTAATGTATCCCCCATTGCATCAAAAAAGCTAAAGCTGTCAAGCATATCAAAATCCTTAAGTGTTCTCAACCCCTCATAAATTTTTATATTGCTTTTCGTGTAAATTTTTTCCGAGCTGTTTTCCTTTAAAACACACTCTGCAAGTTCAGATATCTTGGCATATTTTTGTTTCGTAAAAACTTTGTTGCGGTTTCTCACAAATTTTTCTACAGCTTTTATTGCTCTCTCAAGCGCCCACAATTCTTTGTTTGTGTATTCGTTAATCTTTTTGTTGTCAACTATATCTTCAACCGTTTCAAAATTTGCTTTTAAATCAGGGTCAATTAAGCCATACTCGCCAAAGTCAGCTTCAAACTCTTCAAGTTTTTCCCGAAGTTCTTTCATTTTTTCTTTGCCTTTTTCCCCTGTTCGCGTGCTTGTTAAATCAAAAAGAATTAAAAACTGTCTTATTGTTTCCTCTAAATCCTTTGGAATATGTTTCTTGTCTGTAGGATTTAAAAGCATCGACGAAAGATGCTTATGCGCAGTCCTTATATTTTCAATAAGGTCGCTTTTTATTTGTCTGCTCCTAACCTCCTTCTGTCTTTCTTTTATTTTTTCAATAGCGCTGTCCTTTTTGGCTCTCTCCCTTTTTATGGTTTCCTTAATTTCCGCCCTGTGCTCAGCGCGTACCTTTTCAATGCTCTCAAGCCTTTTTTCGTACCTTTCTCTTTCCTGCTCTCTTATTTTAACCCTTTCGGCAACAAGGCGGTTTATGATTTTCTGCTCCTCTGTTGCTTCTGCCTGGGGCACATCGAAAAAGCTCTCTAAAATTTCATTTGTCAGCATGCTCTCTGTAAGGTAGTCCCCTTCAAAAGGATTTTTGGTGTATTCGCTTAAGCTGTCAATAACCTCGCCTATTTCATAAAGCATATCACTTACTGCCTGTGCTTCTCCGCTTATAAGGTCAGGGTATGCCGCCGCAAGCTCGCTGTAAATTGTGTCAACGTAATCGCCGCTTCCCATATACCCGTCAACCTTTTTAAGGTTAAGCCTGAAAACATATCTATTTCTGAAATCGTTATAGTCCGAAATGTCCGCTGCATCAGCTTCGCTTATGTAAATAGTTCTGCCCTTTAAGTTGCTTAAAAAGTCGTCATATCGCTCCTTTGCATATGCATCTACAACGCTAACATTTTTAAGTATCTCGCTTGCTATCCCACGTGCCTCTTTCTGAAAATCGTTAAAAGCTAATGGCCCTTTGCTGTCGCCTCCGCGAAGCATCTTGTTGTAAAGAGAATAAATTTTTTCTTCAACATCTCCTGCTTTTGCACGGCTTCCAAAGTCTTTAACCATTCTTCTGGCCTGCCCCATTGTAGCGCGCCTGTCCATTATAAGCCTGTCTTTAACATCAAGCTTCGCCTTAAGTGCCCTGTCCTGCTCTGTCAGCTTGTTAAACTCGCCTAAGGTGTCAACGCCTTTTAAAGAATACCTCTTGACTTTTTTATCGGATTGTGATATATTTTTAGATGTAGGTGAGTCGTTTTTGGAGCGCAAGTCATTGACCCGCTCAAAAACAGAATTCTGTTTTTCGACTTCTCCTACTTTTTTTGTTATATCATAAAGATGGTAACCATCTCCATTCTTTGCGTGTCCAACATTAAGATAAATCGGATAATCTTCTCCTTCCAACCTTACAGTCGTTTGGTAGTATCTAAACTTATCAAATTTATTGTGTTCGACATCATTTATAATTGAAAATAGTCGCGCACTATCAATTATTTCTCTAATTTTAGATAAGTAAGCTATCTTTTTGTGCCCGGCTTTGGATGCTAAATGCGATGCATCAGACCTATCTACTTTTGCCTCTATACCATCGTTGAAAACAATTGTGTTATCAAGCGCATCCAAAATATAATCACGAATAGCCTTGTATTTTTCAGCACCTCTTAAGCCCTTAACTGCATTTGTTAATTCGTTTTCCAGCGAAAGGTCAACAACTCCAAGAAACTCATTTTCACTTACAGCAACTCTTTTACTATTCTCAAATTCTTCTTTGCTTTTAATTTCAAATTTACCCGCAGTTTCTTTTCTTTCGGTTTTTGTTTCACTCTTGTTATCAGGTAAATTCTCCCTTGCATTATTCTTAACCTTTGCAATCTCCTGTTCGAACATTTGAAGTGCTTTATAGCGCTTCTTAATTTCAGCATTATCAACGCTTCTTCCGCTGAAAAAGGCTTTTACCTTTTCAAATACTTCGCGAATGGCTTTATAAACCTTCTGCGCAAGTGTTAAATCCGCTCCTGCAAGCTTCCTTATCTCTGCTCTGTTCTCTACTAGGTTTGCCAAAAAGTCGGCAACATTTTCTTCCGTAGCCTCAGATAAAGTAAGCTCAACCCCTGCTTCGCCATAAGCCTTCTGCGTAGCCTTCGCAATCGAACCTCTTCTGCTGTCGCCCTTCATTAAATAATTTTGTGCTACATATTTTGCAAGGCGGTTATAGGCCTTAATGTCCATTTCCTTTAGTCTGTGAACTGCTTCGTGGGCAACAGTTGTTAAAAGCGGGCTGTTTGCATCTGCAGCTATTCTTATAACGCCGTCTTTATATTCGCCGTTGGCCTGTCCACCTTTTACACTTTCAACAATTTCAATCTGAACACCAAGCGCTTTGGCAAGGCCGTTTAAATCGCTCTGCATCTGGTATGAAAGGTTGCGGCTGAAATCATTTACAACAAGGCGAGCTTTTTTTCCAAAATGAATACTTTTTTCTTTTCCGCTGCCCCATTTTGCCACTTCCGCCTTTGCATCGGCAACACCCGAAGCAAAAGCTTTAAGCCTTATTCCTTCACTTATCGCCCTTCCAATGGTAGTTTCGGGAATACTGCCGTATTTAAGCCCAACTCTGCCTGCTTCATAATATCTTGTGTAACCTCTGTAAAGCGCATCAATATTTGTGTCAGGGTTTGCCTCTGTGCTCTTTTTAAGCACACTTTCAAAGGCAACCTGTCCCGCCTGCCCAAAATCTTTTTTTGAGTTAGCCTGTGCTCTCTCTGCCGCATCTTGTCTTATAACCTCTGCCAAGTCTCCGCCGCTTTTAAAATTTGCTTCTCCTTTTACGGCCGAAATAATTTCTCTCGCAGCCTCTACCTTTTGCGCCTCGGTAAAATCTGCCTTTATTTCAATGCCGGTTTCATTTGAAAGTATCTCTCTCGCATTACTGTTTTTTGCAATGGTATCTTCTGCAGCTGTGCTTATCTCTCGCCCTGCAAATAAATCAGAAAGCGCTACCGAAATTTCTTTAGCGCCTATTCCCTCTTCGCCCATGCTCAAAAGCTTCGCAGTATAATTATCTCTTGAAAATGTTTCCGAAAAATCAGTCCCGGAACTCTTAAATTTTTCAGTTGTCAGCATATTGTAAAGGTCGCCAATCTCGCTCTCGCTTACCTCTTCGCCACTTTCTGTTTTGGTTTTTATCTCCTCGGCCATAGCCCTTGTTTTGCTTCCCTCAGGGGCACTTAAAGCCTCTAAAATAACCTCGCCTGTTTTTCCTTCCTTCTGGAGTTCATAGCCCACGTTGGCGCTGTCTTCATAATATGCCGCTTTTTCAGCTGCAAGCTTGCCCTTCTGCCATATAGAAGGTGTTTTCCCTTCATTATTTCCAAGCTTTTCCGCATATCGCTGATAGGCCGTTCCCTCTTTTGCGCCTCTGCCCTTTTCTATTTCGTAGGCATATCCATCGCCCATTTCCGCTCCGGCTGTTAATCTTCCCATTGTGGCCGCACTACCACCCATAGTACCGCCTGAAATTGCTCCTGCAACTGCATCGAGCAATGGCTGTTTTATAAGAAATTCCACTCCGGCTCTATTTTGGGCTTCTGCTTCACTTAATCCTTCTTCAATCATAAGTTTCTTTTTTAATAACTGATAATCTGAATTATCTTTTAAAATATTCTCATCTGCAATAAAATTTAAATAAGAAGAAGCCATTTCCTCTATTGATTCAGTTCCGCTCTGCTTAATTATATCGAGAAGTATATTTGTTGATTTACCTCCCAATAATTTAAATAAATTGTCTATTCCTATTTTTTCGGTTGCCATTTCAATTGCGCCAGACATTATTCCTGAAAACAAAGCTTTTCCGTGTCCTACACCTTTTGCGGCCTCTGTGCTATATTTAGCCCCGGCAGCATTTCCGCTCATCAATAACAAAGAACCCATGCCACCTGCTGGCAATGTCATCAGTTGGTCGCCTATCGAATAAGCAACATCTGCTATAAATGAACCTACCTGTCCAAGATTGCTCTTGCTTCCTTCTCTCATTGCATTCTTTATATTCTGTGGCATTTGTATAGTATCATAAGGGTCATAAAGTTGTTCGTCACCGAGTGCGCCTCTTATATTGTTTTCTATTCCACCTGCCAAAGCCTGAATCCCGGCAAAAGGCATAGCAGCCGTAGATGCAACACTTGCCATAATCGGATGCTCTTCCCCAAATTTTTTAAACTGCTCTATTTTGGGTTTATTTATTCTTTCGTTGAATATGTGTTGTTTTAATTTTGTATATTTATGTCCGGCATCAATACCATATTTGCCAACAAGATAATTAAAAGTATTCTTTTCTTCTTCAGTCATAACTAAAGCCGTATCATTTTGAACGCCAATTTCGTCACAATATTTTAAAAAGTTTTCTTCGTTAGCATATCCCTGCTCGGCAATTGACTCCCAGTTTTTATCTGCCTTTACTTCATTTTCAAGTTTTAAAGCCTCATCTTCGTTTTTTCTTCTTATTTTAGTGTTTTTTGCCGAATCATAACGCGTTCGAGCTCTCTGTAAATCAAATTCAGCCACTTCAATTTCAAAGTCAGATACAGTATCAGTCGCCAATCTGTTTCGCTTCCCAGCCGAATATTCTTGCTTAAGCCCTGATAAATATTCTAACTTATTGTTATAATCTTCTTCTGCAACCTTAAATTCTTTATCCACATCCGGCGAAGCAGTTCCATAATACAAATTTTCAAGTGCTATGGTTTCATCAAGTTCCACATAAAGGTTTTTGTACTTTTTTAAAAAGTCTGCACTTTCCTTTTTATTTGAAAAATCAACTGTAATTTCATCTACTGGGCCAATAAAACCTTTGTTTTTTGAAGCTGTAAATGCTCCTATTTGGGCATTCATTTCATCAATTTCACTTTGTATTGCAGAAGATGGCCTGTTTTTTAGCCTGGTTGTATCTTTTTCATATTGCTCATAAGCCTTTTTCTCTTCTTCGTACTTTTTGTTTGCATATTTAACGGCAATATTATCCGTGGCCGCTTTAAAATTGCTCCTTACTTTTTCTAAAGCAATATTTGTTTTTTCATTTCCCTGGGCTTTGCTCATTCTCTCCTGTTGTTTTTTTACCGCATTTTTTATTTCGCTTGCTAAATTCGCCATATTCTCCTCCTACTTTGCCATTTTAAAAGACATAGTTCCATCATCATTCAAAGTTCCTATAACCTTGTCTTTTTCTATAAGCGTTTTAAGCTCTTCCTGGCTTACTCTTCCAAGCCCCGCTATTCTTACCCAGTCGCTTTTATTTTTATCCTGCTGATTAGTTGTATATAGCTTCTGGTCATTGGGTTTTTCTTCAGGCTTTACATCGTCAGTGTCAATATCTTCAGTTCCACCCTTTCATGTGTATCCGTTTTTTCTCTCAGTCATTTCCTGCTGCCATAACTGATACTGGTGGCTTGTTGTAGGCGTGCCAACTTTAACCCCAAGCGTATTTGCAACAGTTTCGTCAGCTGTACCAAGTGCTTCCCAAAGCGCCATCGCAAGTGATTTATTTTGCATATCATAGCTCATCTGGAACTGATTGTTTCTGTCGGTTCTGTTGGCATCAAACTGATATTCACTCTGCAGATAATCTCTCTGGTCAGTAGCCTTCTGATAGTTCCACTGGTCGTCATATCTTGCGTCAAGTACTTTATCTCTGTCAAGCTGGTAATTAAAGTTCCTGTCTGTATAATAGTCTCCCATACTGTCGCGGTATTTTGCATAATCTCCGCTTTCAAGGCTTTGCAGTATTCCCAAAGTATTTAAATCCCTCTGATAATCATCCTGATACATTTCATAAGCAAGCTGCCTAAGCTCGGGTACCTTGTCTGCTAAAGCTCCCATATAATTGTTGTAAGCCTGCTGCCCTGCAGTTGTAGCATACGAGCTTGCCAACCCTCCTGTATTGGCACTAACATCGCCTATGGTGTCTTCCATGGCGCGCTTGCCTGCCTTGGTGTACTTCTTTTCATACTGAAGGTAATTCTCGTCTTCCTCCGGATTATAAGAAAATTCATCCCTGTTTAATATCTTTTTCGCAAGCGCATTTATCTCGCTGCCGTATTGCGAATTGTACACAGGCGCCGAATCTATGCTCCCTCCGCTTTTCGCCATACCGCTTAAATCTGGGCCCTTGCCAAGGCCTGCTCCTGTGCCGTCTGGCGCAGTATCAACCGAATTTTCGCTTGTCAGTTTCTCTATACTTGCCGGAGAAACCGCCTGTCTTTCTGCTGTTTTTTCAATTCTTTTAAGTTCTGCCATTTTTTCACTCTCCCTTTATATCCTCATTAAAATTACCACTGTCCAGATTGTCAAACTGCCAGTTTAAATGTTCGCAAAGTTGCCTCAAATAATTTTCTATTTCATAAACTTTTTGCTGTGTATCAAGTTTTGATAAATCCTTAATCGGTTCAATCATCGCTCGTCGCCTCCTACGCTGTACTCTCTTGAAAGGCTTTTAATTTTAAATTTTCCGCGGCCGCATATTTTAATTTTAAAACTGTCACACCTTTGCGGATAGATAGGAATAAATGTTGTTTTTCTGTTTTTCTTCCATAAAAGTTCAACCTCTTCCCAAACTCCGCCGTCACAGCTTGTAAAAACGCGCATAACACCTTCTGTTTCATATCTTAAAAAAAGGCTGCTGTATATTTTCTTTTCGTCAGCATATTCCGAAAACGGTTTAAAAGTTATGCTCCATTCTATATCTTCATTGTTTTCAGTACTGAAGCTGTACAGCCTGTTTTCTGAAACAAATAAAAGCCTGTTGTCGCTGAAAACAATATCTGAAACCGATATATCTAGCTCCTTAAGCCAAAAGCCTTTTTTTGTATCATAAGAAAAAAGTGTGTCCTTACCGTTTTTCGTAAGCCCTATAAAATATGTATCGCCATCTTTTCCGGATACTCCGCCTTCGTATTTTTCGGCCCCAAGCTCTTCCGATATAAGCCTTGCCGCTCCGCTGCTGTATGCATAAATTCCGTCACGGCCTTTGTAATATAATATTTCGTCAATTATCTGCAGGCTTTTTTCTGCCCCTTTCATAACCCCGGGAATATTATAAGTGTAAAGCTGATAATTTGAAGGCTTTGTCCCGTAAATAACATGAACACAATCCTCTTTAAAAAATAAAACTCTGTTGCCGTATCCGCAAACTGCCGTAAACTCTCCGGGCGAAGCAACTGCCACCGAATACGAATCTGTCGAAAGTCCGTCGTACACTTTAAAGTTAGTCGGGTCGCCAAGCTTCGAAGCGTATATTGTATTGCCATCAACACCCCATATTCTGTTTCCGCTTTCACACATCAGCTGAAGATTTGGCATTTTTCTCTCTATTTTAAGTGTTTCAGCCTCTTCAGTAGCAGTAAAAATATCGCTGTCAAATATAAACGTGTTATCTTCTATTTCTCTTATAATGGCGCTCTTGTTGTTTCCTTCCTCGGCACTTCCTGAAATTTCAACCGCATCCCCGGCCGAAAACTTATCTCCGCCGCCATCAGCTATAATTGCTCCCCCTTCAAACTTTCCCGAAACCGTTATCTCGCTGTTAAGGTAAAGAAGCTTATTGTTTTTAAATATGTCAAAATACATTTTGTCCGGCAATATAACAATCTTCGAATTTATGCCGCAAAAGCTTTTTGCTCCGGGCGAAATATCGCCTATGTGTTCTTCTTTAAAATAAACCTTTCCGTTTTTAACTATAACAAGCCCGTCTCTCTCATATATTCCGTGCACATCTTCGTTTTTGTCTTCTTCTCGCTGTTCGCTTTTTACCGCTCTTCCGGCAACTATTTGAGGGTATTCAGAAAGCGAAATTCCATTGCAATCCTCAATCTGTCCTTCAGCATAATTGTCGCTTAAATTAAGGCCCTTAAAATCAAGTATAAGCTTTTTTAATTTTCCTCTTCCTTCTTCAAATGCAGGTAAAAACATCTTATCTCCTTCCTTATGGCACAATATTTATAAACTTTCTCTTTTTTGCAATTCTCTTACTGTAACTTTTCAAAAGGTTTTCCCATTCATAGTTAAACATTATAAAATCGTTGTTGTAAGCTGTGTATTCTCTGTTGTGCCAGTCTATCATACAGTAAACAAAATATTCGTATATTTTGCTTTCCCCTTCGCTAAGCTTAAGCTCTCTGTCCCCGTCTTCAGGAAATTTCATATCAAAATCACACTTGAAAATTTCTTTGCAAACCCGCTCTTCAACTTCCATTATCCAACGTGCCTTCGCCTCATCTTCAAAAACATTTCTCCTTAAGCTGTCAACTCTTTCTATAATCTCGTTAATGCTGGCCATATCTATTCCCCCTCAGGTAAGGTAATTTTATTTCTTTTTTCCAGGTAAATTTTAAATTCTTTGCATTTTAAAGTGTATTCCGCTATTCGCCTTACCATAGTCCCATTTTCATTTGCATACCGCATTTTTACTTTTGCTATGAATTTTCCTGGGGTTTGTATTTTTTTAACTATATTTCCAACTCCCTCCCCATTTTCATTCTCAATATACAAGTTTTTGCGTATATACTCCCCCCAATACTGGTTTGGTGGATTTTCAGTCTCAAACGCCATATTTAAATCTATTGCTTCAATCCGTAAATATTGGTGCATTCCTTCATCTATCTCAAATTCTGCCAGGTCAAGAATCAATTCTTCCACCGGCTCTATTTCTTTATTCTGTATATCAACATTAATAGGAATTGTAACCGCTTCATACATAACAAACTGCCCACTGGTATCTCTCTCAACTACCAAATCCGACTTGTTAATTGCATCAATTAACAAAGCTAAATCACTTTTACTCTCAAGTCTTTTTTTATCTACATAGCTCTTCGATGCAGCTTCTCTGTCGTTTGTCGGGTCTCCCTCTTTCAGGTAAATGCTTCCCTTAAATTCGCCGCCTTCAAGTGTCATAGCATTTTCTTTTATGTAAGCAAAAATATCGGTACATTTTCCCTCTTTGTCATATACAGAAAGTTTCATATCTCCGCCGCCGTCAATGGGCTTTGGTATTTTTAAGTTGATGGTATATTCGTTTTCGTTTTGCAAAAGCTCCGCTCCGGCCTCTTCCTTTGTGTCAACAAGTATACATTCGCCCATTTTAAGCTTAATGCCATCGCCCTTGTCGCCTTTAGCCCCAGCTATCTTTCCTAAATCAATCGTTTTCATCCTCTTCCTCCTGCTCCCTTATAGCCTCGTATTCTTCCTTTGATATTTTTTTGTAGTCTTCTGCACTTTCGCCCTCGGCGAGATATATTTGTTTCCCATGTACTTTACCATTTGTTAAATATTTGCCTTCTCCGGCCTTTAA
>JAZNQN010000065.1:0-130650 GCA_045590195.1 Clostridia bacterium
AAAGATTATAAATCGGCTCATCTTCAGACGGGCTCACTTACCTACGATATTCCAAAAGATACTGATGGAGTATGGTCTTTCGGCCAGTTTAAAGAGCCTAAATTTATGCACAAATTCGGTTATTACGAAATACGTTGCAACCTTCCTAAAAACGAGGGTTGGCACGCGGCTTTCTGGCTTCAGGCTCCGGGAATTGGTTCGCATCCGGATGCCAAGTATTGCGGAGTTGAGGTAGACATTATGGAAAGCTATCGTCAGCCTACAGAGGGCGTTGTTATAAGCGGAATAGGCTATGGCGGCTACGGAAAAGATTCGAGATGGCCGGGACACTTTAAGTTTCCTGTTGAAAATACAGAAGAATTTCATACATATGCAGTAGACTGGTCGGAAGAAGGTTATATTTTTTATTTCGACGGTAAGGAAATAGGCCGAAGAATGGCAGATGAAGTGCCTGTGTCACACGTTGAACAGTTTATTCTGGTATCAACAGAAGTTCACGGCTATCACAGAGCGTTTTGTAATGAAGTTCCTGAATCTGACCCTTCGGGAAATGCAAACGTTTGGGCGGGAAAACCAATTTCTACCCTTAAAAAGGCAACCTTTCCCGATGAATTTGTTATAGATTATGTAAGAGTTTTCGACAGAATAGGATAAGAGGTTATTTGTATGAAAAAAACAGCTTTAATAACCGGAGCCTGCATAAATACAGGTGTGGCAATTGTTAAAAAATTTGCCGCAGAGGGATATAATGTAGTTTTTACCGGCAGAAGTGAAGAAAAAGTCAGAGAAATTGAAAAGCAGTACAGAAAAGAATTTCCGGATTCAGAAATTTGGGGTTACGCCATAAATTCCCTTATTGACGAGAAAACTGTTGATGAAAAATCAGCAGAAGATATGTTTGAATTTTTGGACAAACAGGGAATTTTTGTTGAAACTCTTGTATTAAATGCTGCCGACCAGGGGCTTGGAATAGAAGTTTTTGAAAACCCCTTAACCGATTTTATGAGAGTTATAAACACCAATATGGTATGGAACTGGTATCTTTCGGAGCTTGCGGCAAAGAGAATGAAAGAACAGGGCGGGGGCAACATTATATTTGTAAATTCCAATACTGCTTACCGCGCAATTCCAAACAGAATTGCATATTCCGCATCAAAGGGTGGTCAGCTTGGAATGATGCGGGCTATGGCGCTTGACCTTGGTAAATATAACATCAGGGTAAATGCTGTGCTTCCCGGAATGATTAAAACCGACCGCTGGGATAAAAATCCCGAGTTTTATGAAAAAGTACCATCACGATTTACGCCACTTGGCGATGTTGCGGTAGGCGAAGATGTAGCAGATGCTGTGTTTTATTTTGCGGCACATGCCAGAAATACAACAGGTGCCGAACTTGTTGTAGATGGCGGCAATACAATTCAGCTTTATCCGCAAGTTCGTGGTTAATTGAAAAGAAAAATATTATAAAATACCAAAAGCAGGAATTATGGAAATTAGTTTTTAGAATTTTAACACTCTGTATTACAAATACAGAGTGTTTTTAATTGTTTGTTTTATATAATAACTCAATAATAATGAGTAAATACTATTTATTATCAAATTTAATTTTTCTTATAATTGATTTATAATGAAAATTAAGAAATGATAAACAGGATTGAGTTATTATGAATAAAAATGAGTACAATGGCATTTTACTTGAAATAGGAATAAAAATTGGATATTACAGAAGAAGGGCAGGTATGACACAGGCGGAACTTGCTGAAAGCACGGGGTTTACTCTTTCGTATATAAGTCAGCTTGAAAGCCCTAATCTGCCATATTGCCCTTCGGTAAAAGCGATTTTTATAATTGCAAAGGCACTGGGCGTAAAGGCCTCAAAACTAATTGATATTGACGAAGACTAACATTAACTTAATAGCTAACACATAAAAAATTTACATTTATTTACAGAAAATGTAAATTTTTTGAATTTTTTACAAAAAATACTTGCATTTAATTGGAAAATATTGTAAAATAATACTGCGTAATGAATTTTTAGGAGGTTTGGTAATGGAAAACCAGATTAGAGTATTGATTGCAGAAGATAATGCCGAATACGCAGACAGCCTTAAAAGAACCCTTGAAAAAAACGACATTCACGTTGTTGGAATTGCCGAAGATGGAGTAAAAGCACTTGAAGAAATTGAACGTCTTTCACCTGACCTTGTAACCCTTGATATTATTATGCCGAGAATGGACGGAGTGCAGGTGCTGGAAAAACTTAAAGATAAGCCTGACAGCGAAAAACCTTTTGTAATTATTGTTACAAAAAATTCAAAAGAAAACATAATGAGCTTATGTATGAAAAATGGGGCTGATTATTATATTATTAAAGACTGCAATATGCGATCAATAGCTGACAGAATTAAAAATATATGCGAGCCGGTTTCAGAGGATGCTATCATTAATGAAGAAAAAACTGTTGCTGTTTCGGAAAAAGAAGCACGCAGAAAGCTTGAAATCGATGTAACCAATATGATACATATGGTTGGTGTTCCGGCAAATATTAAAGGGTATCAGTATATAAGAGATGCTATAATATACACAATTTATGAGCCTGAACTTATCAGTGCAGTTACAAAACAGCTGTATCCCAAGGTTGCAAAAAAGAATAATACAAGCCCTTCAAGAGTTGAAAGGGCAATACGTCATGCAATTGAAGTAGCTTGCGTTAGAGGGAACGAAGAAATGCTTTATCGTTTATTCGGATATACTGTGAGTAACGCAAAAGGAAAGCCTACAAACTCCGAATTCATTGCAATGATTGCAGATAAAATTCGACTTGAAATGGAAGTAATATAGAAAAAACGGCGCAGTTTTTATTACTGCGCCGTAAAATTTTAGTAATCAAGCTTTTTAAGAATTTCTTTCAAGTTTTTAAGAGATTTTGCAATGCCTTCCATACAAGGCTCGCTGCCTTCAAACTCTATTGTACATCCGCCGCTATATCCCGCTTCTTTCATAATTGCAAAGCACTGTTCAACGGGAACTACGCCTTCGCCTATTACAGCACCTTTAAGCTGATTCATAGCGCGTGTTCTGAAATAGCCATCTATAGTTTCTGTTTTATATGGTGCAAAGTGAAAGTCTTTTGCGTGCAAATGAAAAGCGTATGGTGCACATCTTGAAACGGCAAGAGCCGACTGCTCGTCTGCACACATAAAATTGCCTATATCAACCAAAAGGCCAAAATTTTCGTGGTTTACAGCAGCAAAAAGTTTTTCAACGCGATAGCTGTCCTGGCAGATTTTGCCGTGGTTTTCAACCATAGTTTTAATACCCAAAGATTTACCATACTCCGTTACTTTTCGAATGTTTTGAACCAATTTTGGAAGTGCCTGCTCGAAAGAAGGGAATCTCTTCGGAAGAGTTCTTATTGCATCGTGGCGAAAAACAGGAGCGCCCAAAATTTTTGCATTATCAAGTTCACGACAAATTCTTTCAATTTCTTTTTCGTCATCTTCATCTGTTTCCTGCACCATATTGGCGCCAATTGCATAACAATTTATTTTCATACCAAGGCGGTCTGCTTCTGCTTTCAAGGATTTTGCATGTTCTGATATAGTAGTTCCTTCGGGTGGGATAAGCTCTGTAAATTCAATGTTGTCAAAACCTAGCTCCTTTGCGGCAGAAATTGCTGAAAACTGACTTAATTCGCCCGTAGATATTTTTTCATTAAAAGACCATAAACTTACTGAAATTTCCATTAAAATGCCCCCTTTTCTAAAATAATAACATCAACATAAAATTTTTTCAATCATTTTATTGCCATGTCCAATAAAAATATTGCCATAAAAACAATAAAACAGTTGCAATAATTTGTTCAATGTGTTAAAATTATTTTGGTATATTGTGATTTTTTATAACTTGCGAGGAGAAAAGTATGTATAAAAAATATGTAAAACGAGCGTTGGATTTTTTGGTAGCATTGATTGGCATTGTTATTGCATCGCCGATCTTGCTGATTGTTGCTCTTTTGATAAAGCTTGATTCAAAAGGCCCTGTTATTTTTAAACAACAAAGACTTGGTGTGGGCGGAAAACCTTTTGAAATGTATAAATTCCGTTCGATGGTAGTTGGAGCTGAAAGCACGGGCTCAAAACAGTACTCATATAAAAATGATCCGCGAGTAACTAAGGTTGGTAGAATCATCAGAGCGACGAGTATTGATGAATTACCGCAGTTGTTTAATATTCTCAAGGGTGAAATGTCATTTGTGGGGCCAAGACCGGTGCTTACATATCATCCGTGGCCAATTGAAGAATATACCGAACAGCAAAAGAGAATGTTTGAAATGCCTCCTGGTATTACGGGCTGGGCACAGGTAAATGGAAGAAAAGCAATTGAGTGGGATAAGCGTATCAAACTTAATATTTGGTATGTTGACAATATTTCATTCCTGCTCGATGTTAAAATATTTTTTATAACTATTTTTAAAGTTTTTACCAATGCGGATAATGAAAATGTAAAAGAAACTGTTGAGACAAAAAAATAACAGAAGAGAGGTTTTAAATTTGTCTTTAAAACTGATGTACATAACCAACAATCCCGAAATTGCTAAAATAGCAGAAAAAAGTGGCGTTGACAGAATTTTTGTGGATATGGAGTTTATTGGAAAAGAACTGCGCCAGGCAAATATGGACACTGTAAAATCACACCACACATTTGATGATGTTGAATTGATTAAAAAAAGCATTTCATCAGCAGAACTCTTAGTTAGATGCAATCCTATACATAATGAACTAGAGGACTATTGTTCTACAGAAGACGAAATTAATGAAATAATAAAAAGGGGAGCAGATATTATAATGCTTCCATATTTCAAAACTCCGGAAGAAGTTAAAAGATTTGTTATGGCGGTTGGTGGAAGAGTAAAAACAATGCTTTTAATTGAAACGCCTGAAGCCGCTGAAAACATTGAAGAAATATTAAAAATTGACGGAATAGATGAAGTATATATTGGACTTAATGACTTAAGCCTTGGCTATGGCAAAAAGTTTATGTTTGAACTTCTTGCAGATGGCACGGTTGAAAAACTCGCCGAAAAAATAAAAGAATATAAAAAACCATTTGGCTTTGGCGGAATGGCAGCAATGGGAACAGGTATGCTGCCTGCGGAAAAAATTTTAGGAGAGCATTATAGACTAGGATCTACTTGCGTTATACTTGCAAGAAGTTTTTATAAATTTGAAGGGGGCTGTTGTTTGAATGAGGCACTTCAGGTGTTTGAAAAGGGAGTAGAGAAGATAAGGGAAAAAGAAAAAGAATTTCTGGGTGTTGCTCATAGACATTTTGATAGTAACACAGATGAAATAAAGAAAATTGTCAAAAATATTTCGGAAGAAATAGCCCTTCGTTAAAAGAGAGGTGTATGTTTGGTGATACGCATTGACAGAAAAGAATTAACTTTAAAAGTTAAAAAAACACTCATTAGTAATGGTGTGAACGAGAAGCAGGCTGATATTATAAGCGACTGTATGGTTAGTTCGGACGCACATGGTGTACATACTCATGGGGTGACCATGCTTCCTGCGTATGTTAAAAAAATAGAAGCAAACAGTTTCGAATTGACGGCTGAGCCTACAATTGAAATACAGACGGGCGCATTTGCAAAAATTGATGCCAACAATACAATTGGGATGTATGTAGCTACCAAGGCGATGGAGGTAGCTATAAAAATGTGTAAAGACAATGGCATATATCATGTTTTTGTAAGAAATTCAAACACTTTTGGACCGGCTTTTTATTATAGTAGTATTGCGGCAAAACAAGGCCTTATAGGTATGTGTTTTAGCAATTCACCTGCTGCTATGTGTGCTTTGGGAGGAAAAGAAAAAATTTTAGGAACAAACCCTTTTTCGATAGCAATCCCAGGGGGAGAAAAAGGTCCTATAATTTTAGATATGGCAACTAGCATAGTCGCAAAATCAAAACTTAATGAATATAGAAAAAGGGGTGAAAAAATCCCAGAAGGATGGGCTTTAGATGAATTTGGCAAACCTACAACGGATCCTCTTGAAGCTATAAAAGGTTCGATTTTGCCTATGGCTGAGCATAAGGGTTATGGTATTGCAATGATAATTGATGTATTAGCCGGGTTGCTATCAGGAGCAGGGTTTTTAGGTGGGGTAAATAAGTTTTATAGCGACAATAATGAATGTATGAATGTTGGTCAGTGCTTTATAGCTATTGATCCATCAATTGTATATGGCAATGCTTTTTACAAGATTGTCGACGAGTATATAGAGCAGGTACATAACTCTGGAGAAAATGTTAAACTTCCTGGAGAGAGAAAGCTAAGAGAATTAGGAGACAGTGAAAGATACGGAGTATTGGTGTCCGATGATATGGCAGAGTATATAAATGTTTTTTAGAAGAGATTATCGTGAATTTAGGAGAACAAAATAATGGAAGTGCAAGTAAAAGAGAGAAACGAAATAATACATATCAGCATTTTACAAATAATAGGGCCCATGCTTGTTATATTAGGACATTCTTTAAATGGAAATAGTATTGTTATGGCAGATACATTTAATAAAGCAGCCGGATTTGGTAAATATTGGTACATATTTTCTAAACATTGGATATATTTGTTTCATATGCCACTATTTTTTATGATTTCAGGCTATTTATTGTCGCATAAGAATTATTTGAACGGAAAAAGCTATAAGAGTTTTATAGTACAGAAGTTTTGGAGATTAATATTTCCGTATTTGGTTTGGAATATTGTATTTTATATTCCAAAGATTTATTTTCAAAATTTAACAAACGACATAATGGAAGTGTCAATAACGGGGATAATAAAAAGCTTCTTTTTTCCAATGCAAAATATATGGGGACATACTTGGTTTTTAGTAGCCCTGTTTGTATTGTATTTAGCAACGCCACTTTGGGAAAGGGTATGTTCTGGTAAAACTGGGAAAGTTGTAATGCTCTTAATAGGAATATTTATGTATTTTGTGCCAATCAATACACAGTTTTTATGCTTTGATAGCTTGAGAAGAAATTTTGTAGTATTTATTTTAGGTTGCATTTTAGGGGGAGTATCGGTAGATAGTATAAAAGCCCATGCAAAAAAATATGAGGTTTTTTATTATGTTGTAGCGGTTATTTTATCAATTGTTTATACGATATGGTATTATGAGTTGGAAGCATTCAGGGTTTTACCGGCAACATTCATATTGATTGCGCTTATTTTTTTAGCACTTAAGGTGAAAAAATTGTCAGAAAATATGATTGATTTGGCCAAGCGAAACTATGGAATATACATTATGCATTGGCCGATAATGATAGTAGTCAGAACAGTATGTATAGCGTTAAATATGCCTATTACAATAACGATTATTTTAACGACTGTGTGTGGATTTATAGGCCCTAATGTTGTGATTTCGCTTTTGAGAAAAACAAAGTTTAGAAAAATAAATTTTCTAAAGTACTTGATAGGGGTATAATTTGAGATTAATTTATTATATTTGCATAGAAAGAGAAGGGTTTTGTGATGAGGTTTTTATTTGTAGCTACGGTTCAAAGTCATATTTGTCAATTCCACTTGCCAACAATTAAAATGCTTAAAGAACAAGGACATGAAGTTCACATTGCTGCGCATGATAATTTAAATGTAAAACCTGGTCTTAAGCTTGAAAACGCTGATGCGGTTTTTAGTGTTTCTTTCAGCAGAAATCCATTGTCCTTTAAAAATATAAGAGCTTATAAAGAACTTAAGGCAATAATTAAAAAGAATAAGTATGATGTTGTGCATTGTAATACCCCGATGGGAGGAGTGCTAGCTAGATTAGCAGTTGATTTGAGAATCACAAAGGTTATATATATGGCGCATGGATTTCATTTTTATAAGGGAGCGCCACTTAAAAATTGGCTCATATATTTTCCCATAGAATGGTTAATGGCATTTAAAACAGATACTATTGCTTGCATCAATAAAGAGGACTATGAGTTTGCAAAAAAACATTTAAAGATAAAAAGAATAAAATTTGTTCATGGAGTTGGGGTAAATACGGAAAAATTCGGACATTCGGATAAAACCAGGGAAGAGAAAAGAGCGGAAATTGAAATTCCGCAGGATGCTTTTGTTGTGTTTTCGATAGGCGAACTTAATAAGAATAAAAATCATGAAACCATTATAAAGGCCATTGCTCAAATTCAGGATGACAATATTCATTACTGTATTGCTGGCAATGGTGATTTGAAGGAGTATTTAGAGGAACTTTCGCGGCAACTGGGAATAGAAAAAAGAGTACATTTTTTAGGTTACAGAAGAGATATAAATGAACTCCTTGCCAGCAGCGATATTTTCGCATTTCCGTCATATCGAGAGGGGTTACCGGTGTCTTTGGTTGAGGCTATATCCGCAGGGCTGCCGGTTGTATGTTCGAAAATACGCGGGAATGTTGACCTAGTTGAGGATGAAAAGAATGGTTATTTATGTTTGCCGTCAGATGTGGATATGTTTGCTGAGAAAATCAAAAAACTGAAATATGATGAAAAACAGAGAGCGGTCCTTGCTAAAAATTATTTTCAAAAAATATGTATGTATTCAGAAAAAAATGTTCTTGAAGAACTAAAGAAAATGTATGAAGAATTATTGGAAAAATAGTGGAGGTAATTCGTGGAAGAAAAAACATATGTAATAGCACCAGTTTGTTCTGATCTTAATAGGGGAGACCAAGCATTAGTTTGGGAAACTAAAATTTTAGCAGAAACTGCCGGGTATAAAGGCAAATATTTTTGTGTTAGTTCATCTTCATTTGAACAGACGAAAAATAATATGAATATGTTGCCTGTGGGTCCGATTTTAGAGCATCCGTCAAGAAAATATAAAAAGAACGATAATATTAAAGGTGGAATGGCTCTAAAAATGAAGTGGGGAATTGTAGCCGTTTTTGATTTTATAACCAAAGCGCTGTTGCTCAACAATATTACGAGAGCGGTTGGAACTTTATTTTTATCAAAAGAACAGAAAAAAACGTTGCAAATATTTAAAAATACTGACGCTGTTTTTGTAAAAGGCGGCGGATTTATACATGCATATGGTGGAATAACAGCCCCCTATTACATATTTTTTATATTGTATCATATTAATTTAGCACTATCTTTAAAAAAAGATGTTTATATTCTTCCAAATTCTTTTGGGCCATTTAATGGATTATTTGTGAAAAGAATGGTAAAAAAAATGTTGTCAAAATGTAAATGCGTTTTTTCACGGGAAAGTGTGTCACAAGATATGCTGCAAAGCGAACTGAAGGTTAAATCGCAGTTATTTCCTGACCTTGCGTTCTACTTGAAGGCGTCGTGCGAAAATGCCGATAATTTAAAAACTAAATATAATCTTAATGTGAATATGCCATTGGTGGCAGTAACCTTAAGACCATACAGATTTCCAGGTACAGACAACCCGAAACAAAAATATATTGAGTACAAAAATGAAATGGCAACATTTTTGAAAATGCTTTTTAAAAATGGTTATATGCCTGTTATCGTTGAGCATACTTTGGCGGTAAATGATCACGAAAAAGATATTTTTTGTATAGAGGATGTTTGCTTGCAACTTAATAAGGATGAGTATAGACTTATTTCAAATGATGATTTTACATGTGCAGATTTGAAGGCAATATATGAGTTGTGTGATTATGTTGTCGGTACAAGGTTTCATTCAGTCATTTTTTCGCTATCTGCAAATATTCCAGGGATAGCAATTACATATGGAGGAAACAAAGGACAAGGTATTATGAAGGACATAGGATTGCAGGAGTATGCTATTCCTATTGAAGAAGTATCAGCAATAAAACTTACAAAAGCTTTTGAGAGTTTGATTTTGGAAAAAATTAATGTAGTAGAAAAAATAAATACTTATAATGAGAAAAAGATATATAAATATCAGGAAATGCTTGATATGATAAAAGAAAAAGAGGTATAATTTATGGAAATGTGCTTTTTTACAGGTCATAAGTTTGTAGAAAAGAATGGTAATATATATACGACGGGTTCGCTGAATAACACTGTCTTGGGCAGATATGTTAAGATTTTTGAAAATGTAACTGTCTGTGCTAAGATAATAACAAATAAAAAACCTGTTGAAGAAAATATTGTAAACTGTGTAGAGTTTGATCTCATTGACAAAAAAAGCTCATTAAAAAAACAATTACGCAAAATAGAAAAAATAGTAATAAGCACTGATTGCTCTGTTGTAAGAGTTCCGAGTTTAATTGGGTTTATGGCTGTCAAGTATGCAAAAAAACACAAAAAGCCATATTTGCTGGAACTTGTAGGATGCCCATGGGATGCGTTTTGGAATCATGGTTGGGCTGGCAAACTGCTTGCGCCAGCAATGTGGTTTTTAACTAAAGATGCCGTGAAAAATGCATTATATGTAACATATGTAACAGAAAATTTTTTGCAGAAAAGATATCCTACAAAAGGTAAAAGTTTAGCATGTTCTGATGTTGAATTAAAGGATTTAAATCAAAATATAATAGAAAAAAGAATTGAAAAAATAAAAAATAAAGAGAGAAACGTAGTTTTAGGTACAATTGGGGTTGTAAATTTAAGATATAAAGGGCAAGAGCATGTTATCAGGGCAGCGGCAAAACTTATAAAGGAAGGATATAACATTAAATATAAATTAGTTGGCGGTGGTGATAACAGCTATCTTAAACAAATTGCAAAAAAGTATCATATTGAGAACGATGTTGTTTTTTGTGGTTCAATACCCCATGACAAGGTATTTGAATTTTTGGATGAAATCGATATTTACATTCAACCCAGTTTAACCGAAGGGTTGCCTAGGGCGCTTATTGAAGCCATGAGTCGAGCTTGCCCGGTGATGGGCAGTGATGTAGGAGGAATTCCAGAGCTTGTTGATGAAAAGTATATTTTTAAGAAGAAAGACACCAATGCCTTATATGATAAGATTAAATGTATGATAAGGGATAATGAATTGCTTTTGCAGGCACAGAGGAGTTTTGAGAAAGCAAATGATTTTGCAAAATATAAGCTTGATGAAAAAAGAACAGCTTTTTACGCACAACTTAAGGAGGATGAATAAAACATAATGATTAAAATATTACACATTGTGTCATCGCTGAGTGGTGGTGGAGTAGAACGTATGCTATATAATTACTATGAGAATTTGGATAGAGATAGCGTAAAATTTGATTTTGTTGTTCATGGAAGTAATGTAGGAATGTTGGAAGAAAAACTTATTGAAATGAATAGTGACATATATCACGTTATACCAAAAAAAGAGGCGGTTTTAAGAAATTTTTTTCAAATTAAAAAAATTATAAAAAGCGGTAATTATGATATTGTTGAAGTTCATCAGAATTTCTCATCGTTTCCGGCATTGTTTGCTGCATACATACATGGCGTAAAAACACGAATTATACATGCTCACGGGTGCGTGAAAAACGAAAAACAAACTTTGGCGTTGAAAACATATAGATTCTTAAATAAGGTATTCGCAACTGATTTTGCAGCATGTTCTAATGATGCCGGTTTATGGTTATATGGAGAAAGTTTTAATAAAAAAGTAAAGATTATCAATAATGCTATCGATGATAAAAAGTTTAGATATGACGAAAACATAAGAGAAAAGTACAGAAAAGAATTAGGTCTTAAAAATGATGATATATGCTTATTACAAGTAGGACGTTTTTCGCATGAAAAAAACCATGCATTTACTTTAAGAGTACTCGAAAAATTAAATGATAAAAAATACAAACTCTTTTTTGCCGGAGAAGGTGGCATGGAGCAAGAAATAAGATCGTTGGTTTCAAGTGCAAAATTGAGTGGACAAGTTGAATTTTTGGGCTGTGTAGATTATATTTCAGCGCTGATGAATGCTGCAGATGTGTTATTATTTCCATCAATTCACGAAGGGCTGCCACTTGTAGTTATAGAAGCGCAGTTATGCGGGCTAAAGGTTTTGGCTTCAGACACATTGACAACTGAAATGAATATATCCGGAAATATAAAGTATATTCCAATAAATAGTACAGATGAATGGGTTGAAGAGATAGGTTCATTGAATTTTAATTACAACAGAGAATTTACTGGTGATAACAGCTATTCTGTGGATGTTCAGGTTAAAGGTTATTTTGATTATTTAAAGAGTTTGTTGGAGAAAAATAAATGACAATTTTTATAATAAATTTTATTATGGTGTTTATATACTGGTTTTTTTATAGAGAATTGTGTAAAAAATATGGCGAGTCAAAATATTTATTGAATTTATTGATGATAATAATCTCTGTTCAAATGATATTGCTTATGGGGCTGAGGAGTCAGGTAATTGGAAAGGACACAGCTGCGTATGCTATTAGGTTCAATAAGTACAGCCAATATTCAGTGTATGAAATATTAGCGGATAGGAGTCAAGAGATAGGCTACTCTCTTCTCATTAAATTAGTAAGTTTTTTTACCGATAATTTCCAATGGTTTTTAATAATTGTTTCGATGTTGTCAATAATTCCGATTATGTTCACAATTACAAGGTGTTCAAAAAAACCTTTTTTAAGCGTCCTTTTGTTTATAGCATTTGATTATTTTGCTTTTATGTTTTCGGGTATGAGGCAGGGGGTAGCGTACGGGTTATGTTTTTCAAGCTATTTATTCATAAGGGAGAGAAAACCTTTTAAATTTCTGTTTGTGGTATTTTTAGCAACACTATTTCATAAATCCGCATATTTGTTTATACCAGCTTATTTTATAGCTCATACAAAAGTAAATAAAAAGACCATAGCACTTATGATTGTGTCATACATCTTTGTTTTTATCTTTAAAGAAAAGATTTTTGGATTTATTGCGGAAACTATGTACGATTATTATGAAATAAAAAATACAAATCCGTTTGGTTTTTTGGTTTTAGTGTTCATGGTTGCTATTGTTGGCATTTTATTTAAAAACAATGCAATAAAAACCGATAAAAGTTTTAGTTGTTCTTTAATGATTCTTTGTACGGGGGCCGTGTTGTTGCCTTTTATAACTATAGGCGACAATGCTAAACGATTGGTTGAGTATTACTCTATTTTTATGATATTGGTTATTCCTGGGGTGCTAGATGGTATTGATGATGAAAAAGTATATATGTTATCAAATATTGGCGTAATTGTAGGTTTGATATCCTTGTTTATTATATACTTGTTAGCTGATGGATATTGGATAATTCCATATATTCCATTCTGGAATTACTAAAAAATGTGAGTTAGGATGATGGAAAAATGCCAAAAGTAAGCGTGGTAGTTCCTGTGTACAATGTTGAAAAACATTTAAACAGGTGTATTGACAGTATTATAAATCAAACATATGAAGATTTTGAATTGATACTTATTGATGATGGTTCCTCTGATAATAGTGGTGCAATATGTGACCAATATTCTCAAAAAGATAACCGAATAAGAGTAATGCATAAAGAAAATGGTGGCGCAAGCCTTGCTAGAAATTGCGGTATTGATAACGCCAATGGTAAGTTTGTTATGTTTGTTGATAGCGACGATTATATTGGGCATGAAATGTTAAAAACACATATTGATTTAATGGAGAATGATGTGGATTTAACTGTGACATCGCTGGATGTTGTGGATAATGGAAAAACAAGAAAATATTGTATGCCAAATAAAATATATACTGTGCAACAATATTTTGAAGATATGGGTAAAAAGGTATATTCAGAACTTTGTGCGAGTAGTCCGTGCTGTAAATTTTTCAGAAAAAGTATTTTGGAAAAATATGGTATAAAATATAATACGAATATGTCGTTAGGCGAGGACACATGCTTTAACACTGAGTATTTGAAATATTGTAAAAAAATAGTGTCTAGCGAAAATGTTTTATATCACTATACAAAAGAAAATGACGATTCTCTATTCTCTCGGTTCCAAGAGAACACCTATAAAAATGTCAAAAAAGCTTTTGAACACAGAATTGCAACATTGAAACAGGTGGGTACCTCTGAAGAAACGATTAATAATTTTACTGTAATGTATATTGAATATATGTTGGAAAATGCAATTAAAAGCGTTAAAAAAGGAACTAAATTGCAAGCTATAGCGTATATGAGACAGGTGAACAGGGATGAGTATCTACATAAAAAAATAGCCAATATATCAAATTCCAAACTGAGACTGTTGGGCAAAATATTACAAAAAGAAAAATGTATAATAGTCATATATTATGTTTTGTACACCCTTATAAGAATAAAAATATTAGTGAAAAAATTAAAATCCTGAAGAAAAATAATTGTGGCATTATGTGATATGAGTTGAGGTGAATTATAACATGGAAAAAATACGAAAAAAAATTGGAATTGTATCTTTATACCACAATAATAAAAACTACGGAGGGTTACTACAGGCGTATGCCTTAACTAAGTATATATCCACCTTAGGATACAATGCAGAGCAAGTATGTTGGAATGCGGTCTTTCATGATGCACCAAAGCAAAAGATAAAATTTAGAAAGATTTTTCATTATGTATCAACAATCTGCTGGCTGCAAGTTAAGAATATATTGAGAGTTGTTTGGAAAGATAAAATAAATTCGCGTATACAAGCATTTGAAAAATTCGAAAGCGCTATAAAGCATTCTGAAAAGTGTTATGATGGAAAAAGTTTTTTAAAAGATTGCGGAAACTACGATGCCGTTGTAATTGGAAGTGATCAAGTGTGGAATATAAATTGGTATGACACACAATACTTTCTAGATTTTGTTCCTAATGATGTTTATAAATTTTCATATGCTGCAAGTATGCCAGATGTTAATATTTCTGACGAGATGAAAAATATCGTTAAAAATGCGTTAGAAGGGTTCAATGCAATTTCTGTAAGAGAAAAGAAAACAGCAGCGTTTTTGAGTGAGCTTTGTGAAAGAAATGTAGAGTATGTAATAGATCCAACATTGTTACTTAATGTAGAGCAGTGGGATGATATTTCGGGCGACAAATTAGTCGAATGTAAATACATATTTTGCTATTTTTTGGGACGACATAAACATTATAGAAAATATACAAAAAAAGTTGCAAAAAAAACAGGTCTAAAGATTGTTTCTTTGCCACATCTTTGTGGTGTTGCCAAAGAAGATTTAAATTTTGCTGACATTAACCTTTATGATGTTTCGCCTGGAGACTTTGTATCATTGATAAAAAATGCAGAATATGTTTTGACAGATAGTTTCCATGCAGCTGTATTTTCAAATATATACAGAGTAAAGTATTTTGTATTTGACAGATCTGGGATGGATATGAGCGAGAGAATAGTTACATTGCTCGACATGTTTAATTCTAAAGAACGCTTTATAAGGGGAACTGATGGCCTGGAAAGATTATTGAGGATGAAGGACTTGCCTGTAAATACTGATTTAGAACAATTTGAAAAGGCTTTGGAGAAATCTAAAAGATTTCTTGATGATAATCTGAAGAAATGTTGCATTTAAGGGTAAGAATTTAATGGCAGAGTTGTTACTAATAGAAAAGTTGTACTGCTGGAGGGCATATGAAAATCAATCAACTAAAAGCAGGCGTATTATTATCTTATTTAGCGCAAGTAATACATATCGCCTCGGGGATGATATATACACCGGTAATGTTGCGCTTGCTTGGACAAAGTGAATATGGACTGTACCAGCTTGTAAGTTCTGTGATTGCATATTTGGGACTTTTAAATTTCGGCTTCAATGGCGGATATTTACGCTTTTATTCTCGTTACAAAGTTAATAGAGATGAAGATGGAATAGCGCGACTCAATGGCATGTTTTTAATAATTTTTATAGTAATAGCCGCGTTATGTGTTTTGTGCGGAAGCATTATGATAATAAAGGCAAATATTATTTTCGGAGATGGGTTAACAGAAGCAGAACTCGGAAAGGCAAGAATTCTGATGATGATTTTGGTTGCGAACCTTGCTCTGACTTTTACGGAAACGGTTTTTACTGTCCATGTTGCGGCAAACGAACAATTTATTTTTCAAAGAGTGCTCAATGTGCTTCGCACACTACTCAATCCCTTTTTAACAATACCGCTTCTTATCATGGGATTTGGTTCTGTAGGGATGGTTTTGGTTTCAACATTTATAAATATAATGGTGTGTTTTTTAAATGTCACATATTGTAAAAAAGTATTAAAGATACAATTTTCGTTTAAAGGACTTAATTTTGGGCTTTTAAGGGAAATATGGATTTTCACATTTTTTATATTTATAAATACAATAATTGATGAAATAAATTGGCATGTTGATAAGTTGTTGCTTGGAAGAATGATTGGAACAGCGGCTGTGGCAGTACATGGAGTGGCAGCGAGCCTCAACAGTATGTATATTACATTTTCGTCATCTATTGCCGGAGTTTTTTCTCCGCGTATAAATAGAATTGTTGCAGAAAATAATGATGATCAGGAACTTACAAATCTGTTTACCAGGATAGGAAGAATTCAGTTTGTAATTTTATGGCTTATTATTTCGGGATATATTATATTTGGAAAAGAGTTTATAATCATTTGGGCCGGTGATGAATATATAATGTCATATTATATAGGTTTATTTTTGATGGTTCCGCTTACTATACCGCTTATCCAAAACTTGGGAATTGAAATTTTGAGGGCAAAAAATAAGCATAAAGTGCGTTCAGCGGTATACTTGTTTATTGCATTTGTAAACATCTTTTTAAGTATAAAATTTATTAGCACTTATGGGGTTGTTGGTGCCGCTGTGGGTACGGCGATATCTTTGATTTTGGGCAACTGCATTTTTATGAATATATACTATCATAAAAGGTTAGGAATTAATATTATTTATTTTTGGAAAGAGATCATTAGGTTTGTTCCGGCAATGCTTATTGCGGTTGTGGCAGGAATTATAATAAAGAGTGTTTTCGAGTGTGAAACGCTATTAACATTGATAACAGGGATTTTATTATATTGTATGATATATGCGTTGGTACAATGGTTTGTTGGAATGAACGAATACGAAAAAGAGACTTTTGGTAAACCAATTAAAAAAATAGGAGCAAAATTATGCCGAAAATAGTTGATTTGAAAGAATGCTCGGGATGTCACGCGTGTTACAGTATTTGCCCGCAGAAATGCATATATATGAAAGAAAATCCAGAAGGATTTTTGTACCCTGAAATTGATGAAGAAAAGTGCATAAATTGTAGCTTGTGTGAAAAGGTGTGCCCGGTAATTCAGGATAAAAATGGTAACAGCGACATATGTGCGAAAGCGTATGCTTGCTATAATACAAATGAAGAAGTGAGAAAAAAATCAAGTTCTGGTGGTATATTTACTCTCATTGCTGAAAAAATCATTGATATGGGCGGAGTTGTGTTCGGTGCTGCATTTGATGATGAGTTCAATGTTGTTCATAAATATGTTGATAACAGAGATGATTTAGATGAGCTCAGGGGGTCGAAGTATGTTCAAAGCACCATAGGGAGTGCATACGTAGATACAAAAAGATTACTTGATGCTGGGAGAATGGTATTGTTTACTGGTACGCCTTGCCAAATTGACGGACTTTTGAATTTTTTGGGCAAAAAATATGATAATTTATATACTCAAGATTTGATATGTCATGGGGTGGCATCGCCAAATGTATGGCGTAAATACATGGAATATATGAAAAAAAGTGAGAATTCCAAAATCAAGAATGTGTATTTTAGAAACAAAAAATTCGGATGGAAGAATTTCTGCATGCAGCTAGAGTTTGAGAATAATGTAATATACACAAGGAAACACGGGGAAGATTTATTTGTAAAAAGTTTTCTAAAAAACCTTATACTTCGACAAACTTGCTATGCTTGTAGGTCTAAGACACTTAATCGAAATAGCGATATAACTTTGGCGGATTTTTGGGGAATAGAATACGTTGTTCCCGATATGAACGATGACAAGGGTACATCATTGATTATGGTTAATTCTTCAAAAGGACAAAGACTCTTTAGGCGCATCGTTGGAAATATTATTTACAAAGAAGTTGCCCTGGAACAAGCACTTGTTTTTAATTCTGCCGCATATAAATCGGTGTCATATAATAAAAAAAGAGAAAGGTTCTTTGGTAATTTGTCCCAAAAAAACTTCAAAAAAAATGTTGAAATATATACAAAGACAGATTTGTGGCTTAAAATTGCCAGAAAAATAAAGCAAATATTAAAAAATGTTCGAGGATGACCAATGTTTGATTTAAATGTATTCAGAGAAATTTGCGGCTTTTATGATGCCGGAATATCTAAAAGCGGAAGAGAAGATTTGCCGTTTGCCATATCTTTGGTTTTTAAATTATCTTCGTTTATAATAGATGGAATTAAAGAAGGGCCTACATACGAATATTTTCATCATTACCGTACGGTTAATGCGGCGATTGATAGGGCTGTTTATTTAATCGGCGCTGAGATTGAGCGGCAAGGGTACAATTATTTACCAATTGCGGCATCGCAAACAGTTGGCGGAAACGAAACTATGCGTGGGCTTGAAAGCCACAAAAAAGCCGCAGTAAATGCCGGGCTTGGAGTAATTGGGCGAAATGCGCTTTTTATTGCAAACGGCGTTGGGGCAGGGGTAAGGCTTGGAACAATTTTTACCGATTACCCGTTTGAAAATATTGAAAACAAACTTGCAAAAAGCTGTATCGGATGTGGGGTTTGTGCAAAAAAGTGTCCTGCAAATGCCATATACAACATAGATTTTGATCCCGAAAATCCTACCGCTGACTTACTTGACAGAAAAGCTTGTTCCGATTATATGAAAAAAGCCTATCAGAGAATTGGCAGAGGTTCGGTGTGCGGAATTTGCATAGCAAATTGCCCTATGAACAAATAAAAATAGCAGTTGTTTTGATAAAAACAACTGCATTTTTTGTTTAATTCAAAAAAATATTGCAAAAAACCTATTTCTAAGGCTTTTTTGCAATAAAACTTCTTGACATTTGACTTAAAAGATTGTAAAATATTATATGGTATATACTAGGTGAAAGTGTGTGCTGATTTAATTAGTAATAATTATATGAATGAAAACTTAAAAGAAGGAGGTGTTGACTATCATGCCAGAAATCATAATAGCAGCAATTGCTTTAGTGCTTATAATAATATCATCTTTGATATTCTTTAAACTTGGTATTTCATATAGAAAAAAAGTAGCAGAAGCTGAAATAGGAAATGCAGAAACAGAGGCAAAGAAAATTGTTAGCGAAGCACAGAAGCTTGCAGAAAGTAAAAAACGTGAAGCTTTGGTTGAAGCCAAAGAAGAAATTCACAGAAATCGTACAGAGTACGAAAAAGAGGTAAAAGAGCGCAGAAGTGAGCTCAACCGTCAGGAAAGAAGACTTCAGCAGAAGGAAGAAAATCTTGACAAGAAAACAGAAAGTCTTGAGGCAAAAGAAGAACAACTTTCAAAGAAATTAAAAGAACTTGAATCCCAGAAGGATGAAATCAGAGAACTCAAGCAGAAAGAAATTGAAATGCTTGAAAAAATATCCGGACTGACAGCTGAAGAAGCTAAGGATTATTTACTTAAAAACATTGAAAGCGAAGTTCGTCATGAGACGGCTATAATGATTAAAGAGATAGAGACACAGGCAAAAGAAGAGGCAGAAAAACGCGCAAAGAACATTTTGGGAATGGCAATTCAGAAATGCGCGGCAGACCACGTTGCAGAAACTACAGTTTCTGTTGTTCCGCTTCCCAACGATGAAATGAAGGGAAGAATTATCGGTAGAGAGGGCAGAAATATAAGAGCTCTTGAAACCGCAACCGGAATCGATTTGATTATTGACGATACCCCTGAAGCAGTTATTTTGTCGGGATTTGACCCGATACGCCGTGAAATCGCAAGGATTTCACTTGAAAAATTGATTGTTGACGGCAGAATTCACCCGGCAAGAATTGAAGAAATGGTTGAAAGAGCCCGTAAAGAAGTTGAAGCAACAATTAAAGAGGAAGGCGAACACGCAACATTTGATACGGGTGTTCACGGTTTGCATCCTGAAATTATACGACTTTTGGGTAAACTTAAATTCAGAACAAGTTATGGCCAGAATGTTTTGAAACATTCAATTGAAGTGGCCCACCTTTCAGGCCTTATGGCAGGAGAACTTGGTGCTGATGTAACAGTTGCTAAAAGAGCAGGTCTTTTGCACGATATCGGTAAATCAGTTGACCACGAAATTGAAGGTTCACATATTACAATCGGTGTTGATATTGCTAAAAAATATCACGAAAGCCGCGATGTTATTCATGCTATTCACGCTCATCACGGCGATGTTGAAGCAACAACTCTTATTGCTTGTATTGTTCAGGCGGCAGATGCTATTTCTGCGGCAAGACCCGGCGCAAGAAGAGAAAACCTTGAATCTTATATTAAACGTCTTGAAAAGCTTGAGGAAATTGCAAACTCCTTCAAGGGCGTTGAAAAATCCTTTGCTATTCAGGCCGGCCGTGAAGTAAGAATTATGGTTAAACCTGAAGACATCAATGATGAAAGCACAATACTTATTGCTCGTGATATTGTTAAGAAAATTGAAAGTGAGCTTGAATACCCCGGTCAGATTAAAGTAAATGTAATCAGAGAAACCAGGGCGGTTGAATACGCAAAGTAGTTTTAAAATTAAATCCGCAGCATTATGCTGCGGATTTTGTTTAAATAGTATTTGGAGTGAAACAAGTGAAAATATTGTTTATTGGCGATATTGTAGGCAGATGCGGAATTGATGCCGCTTTTGAAAATGTTTTTGATATTAAAGAAAAATACAGGATTGATTTTTGTATTGCAAACTGCGAAAACAGTGCAGGTGGTTTTGGAGTTACCAAAGCTGTACTTGAAGATTTGCAAAGGGCAGGAATTGACGCTTTTACAGGCGGAAACCATGTTTTTGCTCAAAAAGATAACAGTGTGTTTGAAAGCAGCGAGTTTGACATTGTAAGGCCATATAATTTACCGGGGAAAAATCCGGGGAAAGGCGCTATTGTAGTTACTGCAAAGTGTGGCAAAAAAATTGGAATAATAAATTTGCTTGGAAATTTATATATGAACTGCGGGGCTGAAAATGTTTTTGATAGCGCGGATAAGGTAATTGCAGAAATTAAAGACAGGGCCGACATTATAATTTTAGATGTTCATGCCGAAGCTACCAGCGAGAAAAAAGCCCTTGGATATTATCTTGATGGTAAGGCTACTGCGGTGTTCGGAACGCACACTCATATACAAACTGCCGATGAAGAAATTTTAAAAAACGGAACAGCATATATTACCGATGCAGGAATGTGCGGCGCAAAAAACTCTGTTCTTGGAGCGGAGATTACTACCGCTATTGAAAAATTTAATTCAACTGAAAAAGTTCATTATAAAGGTGCCGTGGGAGAGAAAATATTTTGCGGCGTAATAATTGATGTTGATGAAAATGGCAAAGCTATAGAAATAGAAAGAATACGAATATAAAAAAGCTGTCTGAATAGCAGACAGCTTTTTATTTATAGAGTATTAAAGCATTTAATCCATTCTCTTTTGATAATTTCGTGGCCGGCAGGATTTGGGTGAACGCCATCAAGTAGCCAGTAATCGGCAGGAGCTATTTTTAGCGCATCATCAAAAAGCTTTTGCAGAGGAATAAATGGCAAGTTATATTTTCCGGCAACTGCCTTTGCCTTTTCTGCTCTTTTTAAAACTTCAACTTTGCGAATGTCAAAATGTTCTGCTACAAGTGAACCGGGAAGAATAAACGGCTCTAAAATCATAATTTTAATATCGGGCAAAGCCTCTTTAACTTCTTCGATAAGCATTGAATAAATTTTAAAGTATTTTTCTGCATCAACGCCGCTTTGGTGGTCGATTTCAAGGTTTGCATCGTTAACGCCAATAAGCATACTCATAATATCCGGCTTTAAGTTGATAATATCAGATTTAATTCTTGAATAAACATGAGCTATGTGGCTGCCGCCAATACCGCGGTTAAAAAATTTATATTCACCGGGATGCTCTAAACTCAGCTGTGCTTTGGTTAAAAGAGCATATCCTCTGCCGAGGTTTAAATCCTCTTCTCTGTCACGGCCGGCATCTGTTATTGAATCGCCCTGGAAAAGTATTGTTTTCATATGTACATGGCCCCTTTCTTATTATAAAATTATAGCACAAAATATTATTTGTATCAATATATATAAGCAAAAAGTTTTTTCTTGCAATTACATAAAATGTATTGTATAATTAAATTAACACTAAGAGGAGGTGTTTGTATGAAACTTATTCTTTCAATAGTACACAACGAAGATGGTAACAAAGCCTTGGCGGCACTTAATAATGCGGGATTTGGCGTAACAAAGCTTGCTACAACCGGCGGTTTTCTTCGCAGCGGAAATATGACTCTTTTGGTAGGTGTTGAAGAAGAAAGCGTTGAAACTGTTTTGGAAATCTTCAAAAAAACCTGCTCAAGCAGAAAGAAAATTATGACAACACCGGTATCAACAGGTATGGCAGGAATGCTTACAAACTACCCTATTGAAGTTGATGTTGGGGGAGCAACTGTTTTCGTTTTAGATGTTGACAGATTTGAAAAAATCTGATGAAGCTTATAGGAAAACAAAAACAAAAAGAGTATTTTGATAATCTTATAAAAAATGGTACTCTTGGTCAGTTTTATATAATTGAAGGTGCCGGGGGCGTTGGAAGGCGAACTTTTGTAGAGTATATTTCTATGAAAATTCATTGCGAAGCGGAAAATGCCCCCTGTTTTAAGTGCCCTGCGTGCATAAAACATCTTACAGGGAATCATCCTGATTATGTAAAGGTTAAAAATGCAGACGGGGACAAAAAGAATATAACTGTTGATACCATAAGAAAAATTTCGGAAGATATTTTTGTAAAACCGCTTATATCCGATACGAAAATTTATGTTATTGACGATGAAAAGCCTATTGGTACAGAAGGGCAGAATGCCTTTTTGAAAATACTTGAAGAGCCGCCGGCATATGCCGTTATTTTTATAATAGTAAAAGACAAGTCGGCGCTGCTTGAAACCGTTTTGTCAAGGGGAGTGTTATGCCATATTCCGCCTTGTACCAAAGCTGAAACCGAAAGCTTTGTAAAAGAGAAATTCCCTGAAAGAGAACAAATGGCATCGTTTATTGCCGATTACTCAGGTGGAGTTTTAGGAGAGGCTGAAAAAATAGCATCGGAAGGCGAGCTTTTTCAGCTGAGAAGTGATTTTTACGAAGCGCTTAAAGCTGTTTCTGACAGTAAGGCCACCGGAATTTGTGAGGTTTCCAAGTTTTTTGTAAAAAACAAGGAAAAAGCCGACATTTTATTAAATCTTTTTGCGTCGTGGCTGAGAGATGCATATAGTGCAAAAGTTTTGCGTAATGGAAATATTATAAATTACGACTATAAAAACGATATTTATGCGTTTGCTTCTTGTTTGAAAGAGGCTGAAATTATGAATACAATGAGCGACATATTTGATATGGCTAAAAATTTTTCAAAGGGTAATAATGCCGAGCTTTGGATATGCAATGTATTGTCGCAATTATACTAATATATAAAGGAAAGGCAAATATAAATGACTAAAATTATAGGAATAAAATTTAAAGACGGCGGCAAGGTCTACTATTTTGACCCTATGGGGAATGAAGCAAAACGTGGCGAAAAAGTTGTTGTTGAAACTGCCCGTGGCGTTGAAATGGGCGAAGTAGCAATGGAAGTGAGCGAAGTTGACGAAAGCGAAATTGTTGCTCCTCTTAAGCCCGTTTTGAGAGTTGCTACCGAAAACGATAAAAAGCAGGCTGAAATAAATAAAAAGAAAGAGCCTGAGGCATTTAGAATTTGTAACGAGAAAATTTTAAAACACGGCCTTGAAATGAAGCTTATTAAAGTTGAGTATGCTTTTGATGCAAGTAAAATTCTTTTTTACTTTACATCAGGCGGCAGAGTTGATTTCCGTGAACTGGTAAAAGATTTGGCGGCAGTTTTTAAAACAAGAATTGAACTTAGGCAAATAGGCGTAAGAGATGAGGCTAAAATGCTTGGTGGCCTCGGAATATGTGGAAGAAGCCTTTGCTGTGCAACACATTTAAGCGATTTTCAGCCCGTGTCGATTAAAATGGCAAAAGAGCAAAATCTTTCACTTAATCCTACAAAAATTTCCGGCAGCTGCGGAAGGCTTATGTGCTGCCTTAAATACGAGCAGGACAACTACGAAGAAATGATAAAAATTACACCAAGAGAAGGTGCACTTGTAAAAACACCGGAAGGTAAGGGTACTGTTGAAAGTGTGTCGCTTCTTAAGGGAATTATTAAAGTAAAACTTGACAAGGAAAACGAAAATGTTTTAAAAGAATTTTCGGTGTATGACATTAAGATTTTGAAAAATGTTAAACCTAAAGATGAAGAAGAAAATCTTGATGATTTAAAAGGGCTTGAATAAGTTAATTAAGACGCAAAATTCTGTGTTTTGCGTCTTTTTATATTGATGTTTTGAAGGAGAATTTTTATGGAAAAACTCGCAAAAAAATATGGCCTTGTTATGGCGATATGTATGGTTGTGGGAACAGTTATAGGCTCGGGTGTGTTTTTTAAAGCACAAAATGTTCTGGCTGTCTGCGGCGGAAATATGTACATTGGTATTGCTGCGTGGGTGATAACCGGACTAACAATGATTATCTGCTCAGCACAGTTTGCGGTTATGGCAACAAAATATGAAAAAGTGAGCGGGCTTATAGATTATGCCGAGGCAACCTGTGGAAAGAATTATGCATATCATCTTGCCTGGTTTATGGTAAATATTTACTATCCCGGTATGACATCGGTGCTCGCCTGGGTTTCGGCAAGGTATTTTGGCGTTTTATTCGGCTGGAGTATGACGAGCTCAGAAGTTATGGCCCTGTCAGGATTTTTCCTTATACTTTCTTATACAATAAATGCGCTTTCGCCTAAAGTTGCAGGTAAATTTCAGGTAAGCGCTACAGTTATTAAACTTATTCCGATTGTTCTGTTGGCAGTTGTTGGTACCATTGCCGGTACGGCAAACGGAACGCTTGCGGGCAACTTTACTTCTGTGGTATCAGAGATACCGGGAGGAGTGGGCGCAGGGCTTTTTGCGGCAGTTGTTGCAACGGTGTTTGCCTATGAAGGATGGATTGTAGCAACCTCTATTAACGCGGAACTTGAAAACGCAAAAAGAAATTTACCTATTGCGCTTTTGGTAGGTTCAATAATTGTTGTGCTGGCATATGTTTTGTATTTTATAGGCGTTGCAGGCGGTGCAGAAAGCAAGGTGTTAATTGAAAATGGCGCCATGTCCGCATTTGTAAATGTTTTCGGCGGCGTTGGCGGAATGCTTTTGAATATATGTGTTGTTGTTTCCTGTATGGGTACATTAAATGGCCTTATGCTCGGCGTTACACGTGGTATGTATGCAATAGCAGTGCGCGGTGAAGGCCCTGCACAGAAAACATTTGTTCAGGTTGATGAAAATACAAATATGAGCACAAACTCTGCAATTTGGGGTTTGTTTATAAGTGCTTTGTGGCTTGTGTATTTTTATGGTGCAAACCTTGCAGAAAACGGCTGGTTTGGAAAGTTTAATTTTGACTCTTCGGAGCTTCCTATTGTAACGGTTTATGCAATGTATATTCCCATATTTATTGCATGGATGCGAAAGGAAAAAGACGAGAGCACATTTAAGCGATTTGTGTTGCCTGCGGCATCAATAATTACTTGCTTATTTATGGTTTTTGCGGCAGTTTATGCTCACGGAATTACACCATTTATTCAGGCGAAAGAAAAAGGAGAATTTTCATTTCCTGTACTTTTCTATTTGATTGTTTTTATGGTAATTATGATTGTCGGAAAGATATTAAAAAAACCCAGGAAATAAAAAAAGGCTATGAAAACAAAAGTTTTCATAGCCTTTTTAGTGTTAGATAGTTTCAAGAGCCTGTTCAATATCTGCTATAATATCAGCTTTATCTTCAAGACCACAGGAGAAACGGATAAGGTCAGGTGCAACACCTGCAGCTTTAAGCTCATCGTCGTTCATCTGGCGATGAGTTGCGTTTGCAGGGTGCAAACAGCAGGTTTTTGAGTCGGCTACATGTGTTTCTATTGACGCAAGTTTAAGATTTTTCATAAACTTTTCAGCCGCTGTTCTTCCGCCTTTAACACCAAAAGAAATTACACCGCAGGAGCCATTTGGAAGGTACTTTTGGCCAAGGGCATAGTTTTTATCATCTTCAAGGCCGCAAAAACGAACCCATGTAATTTTTTCGTTGTTTTTCAAATACTCTGCAACTGCCTGTGCATTTTCACAGTGGCGCGCCATTCTTACCTGTAAGCTTTCAAGTCCAAGGTTTACAAGATAAGCATTCTGTGGCGACTGAATTGAGCCAAGGTCACGCATAAGCTGTGCAGTTGCTTTTGTAATATAAGCGCCTTCAAGGCCAAATCTTTCGGTATATGTTACGCCGTGGTAGCTGTCGTCAGGAGTGCAAAGGCCAGGGAATTTGTCGGGGTATTTTGTCCAGTCGAATTTACCCGAATCTACAATACATCCGCCAACACCGGAAGCGTGGCCGTCCATATATTTTGTTGTGGAGTGAATTACAATATCAGCTCCCCATTCGATAGGTCTGCAATTTATAGGAGTTGCAAATGTGTTATCAATAATAAGAGGAACGCCGTGACTGTGTGCAGCAGCGGCAAAGCGCTCTATATCAAGAACATCAAGCGCAGGGTTTGCAATTGTTTCGCCAAATACGGCTTTTGTATTTGGGCGGAAGGCTGCGGCGAGTTCTTCATCTGTGCAGTCAGGAGAAACAAATGTAAATTCTATTCCCATACGTTTCATTGTAACTGCAAAAAGATTAAATGTACCGCCGTAAATTGCTGAAGAAGAAACTACGTGGTCTCCGCAGGAAGCAATATTGAACACACTGTAAAAGGAGGCTGCCTGTCCGCTTGATGTAAGCATTGCGGCAGTTCCGCCTTCAAGGGCGGCTATTCTTGCGGCAACGCAGTCGTTTGTAGGGTTCTGAAGACGGCTGTAAAAATAACCCGAAGCCTCAAGGTCGAAAAGTTTGCCCATTTCTTCGCTTGTGTCATATTTAAAAGTTGTGCTCTGATAAATAGGTATCTGGCGTGGTTCTCCGTTTTTGGGAGTATATCCTGCCTGAATACATTTTGTTCCGATTTTGTAATCTTTCATTTATTTACACCTCTATATTAAAAAAGTCCCAAAATATTATTTTGTATTATATCACAAAACATTGTATTTGTCTATGGAATTATTAAAATTCAATTCCGCCAAGATAATAAACATCGTAACCAAGATAATCAAGGCTAATGTGTGACTGCTCGCTTCGTTTGCCGGTGGCGCAATAAACTATTACCTTGCGGTTTTTGTCTTTAAGCATTTCTTTTGCAAGGCCGTGAATATCGGTATAAGGAATGTTAATTGCACCGCAAAGGTGACCTTTTTCGTACTCCTCAGGGCTTCTTGCATCTACGAGATATGCGCCACTGCTTTGCATTTGCAAAGCCTGTTGGAGGCTTATTTTCTCTATTGGTTTAAATTCGAACTCGCCTTTATCTTCCTTATTTTTTATTTCAAAGCTGCCCTCGCATTCAATTTTGAAAACAAAAACCTGATGGGGTGCAAGTAAAACCGATGCAATAGAGTCAATATTAGTATCGCAGTTGTTCGTAAGATCGCGGACATATAAAACTTTGCCTTGTAAACCGAGTTGTTCAAGTGTTGCAGAAAGGGTTATGGGCTCGTCGCTTCTGTTTAAAAATGCAACGGCTTTAGAATTTGAATTGCGTTTTCCTAAATCTTTAACCCAAACTTCGCCGCCGTTTTCTTCTTTTATGGGAAAAGCCTGAAGGCATGCGCTATCCTGATTTATTGCAATAAGCTCGCGGTTTTTCAAAATATTTAAACTGTTTTCGTTTATTTTTGTAAGGTCACAACCTATCATAAGAGGGGTTGACATCATGCACCACATTGCAAAATGAGTTTTTTCATCTTCGAGAGGCATACCGTTTCCTATCTGCATCATGTCAAGGTCGTTTACATGGCCGGGACAGCAGTAGCGTGCAAGTGGTTTTATAACGTCAAGTTGATGCAAAACAGAACTGAAATTTGGAGCAATATCGGCTCCGGTTCTCCAGGAATCGGCAATTTTTGTTGCCCATGCCCCCGGAAATTGCCAACGGCAAATATTGTAAACTATGCATCTGCCTGTTTCGCGGCGGATGTTTTCAATAATATTTGCAATTTTGGTGTACTGCGCCTCTTCTGAAAGCCCCATTCTAAGCCCACCGCACCAGTCAACTTTTATAAAATCAAACCCAAATTCCCGAAGGAACATATTAAGATCACGCTCTTCAAAGCCGTAAAGACCAACATTTTCGCCGTTTTTACCTTCGTTATCGTAATAATAGCCGCAAGTTTTATCGCCGCCTTCGGAATAAATTCCGGCATTAAGGCCGAGAGAATGAGCATAATCGGCAATTACTTTTATTCCGTTTGGAAAACGTTCTTTGTTAAATATCAGATTTCCGTCATCGCCTCTGCCGCCAAAAAATCCGTCGTCAAGATTAAAATATGTATATCCATATTCGGCAAGTCCGCTTTTTACGAGTGCATCTGCCTGAGCTTTAATTTTTTCTTCATTTATGTCTGTTCTAAAACAGTTCCAAGATGCCCAGCCCATAATTGGTGTTTTTCTGTTCATTTGAATCCTCCTGATTTTTTAGTGAAAGTTTAACACAAAGAATTGCAAAAGTCAATTTTATATTTGTTTTAAAAATTCTGAAGGGGATATTCCAAAAGCATTGCGGAATGCATATGAAAAATAACTGAGCGACATAAAACCGCAATTTTTCGCCACATCGTTTATGGAATAATAACCCGTTTTAAGCATTGCTTTTGCGTTGTTAAAACGCACAGAATTTATATAAGTAAGAGGAGAAACGCCGAAAGCTTCTTTGAATTCTCTTCTTAAATATGCCTGGCTTACCCTAAAGTTTTCGGCAAGTAAAGCTACTGAAAGGTTTTCGTTTGAAAAGTTTCTTTCGATATAATCCTTAACTTTTAAAGCTCTTTTTGAAACTTTGGACATAGAATTTTTGTTTGTCTCTGCATCTAAAATTGCAAGAATTTCATAAAAAACAGAAAGGCAGGCATAGTCTTTTGGGTTTTCAATTTTGGATTTATCAAGCAAAGCGGAAAAAAGATTTTGTAAAATAGCAGAATTTTTGCTGTGAAAAAGCATAATATCATCTATGTTTTCCGCTTCTTTTGTCATATCAAAATGAACTGCAATCATACTGCCCGATTCAATAATTTCAGTATGATAACCACAACCTTTCGGCACAAAAGTTATACAGGGTGCGGCTGAAATATAGGTTTTTTCTTTTGAAGTTATACTTATTTTACCGCTTTTTCGAAAAGTAAGCGAATAAAAGCCACGTGGCGGAACAAAATGAGTTTCTTTTTTCTGGAATTCAACCACAAAAGTATTAAGAGATAAAACACAGGCTTCACCAAATAAATTCACTAAAAACACCACCTTTTTAGCTGCTTCTTAAAGAATAATAACACATTTTTCAAATAAAAACAAGTATCGTTTTTCTAAAATATGTTGTGTTATTTGTGATTGATTTAAAGAAACAGCTATGATATGCTAAAGAAAAAATGAGAGGAGTATTTTTGTGGAACTTAAAAAAATAATTGAAGAAACAGTTAAAAAAGAAGGAATAGATTTAATAGGCTTTGCTGATAAGAGCAGGTTTGAAAGTGTTGAAGCTGAGCATAACCCATTTTCTATTTTCCCTGAAGGAAAAACAGTTATAATGCTCGGAAAAAGAATTTGCCGTGGTTCGCTCCGAGGAATTGAAGAGGGAACAAACTTCAGCGATTATGCACTTTTTGGTAAAAACTGGCTTGAAGACGAGTTTTTGTCAATTGCCTGCTACAATTTAACAAATGTTCTTGAAGACAACGGTTTTGAAGCAGTTCCGCTGTTTCCAAATCCTTCAGAAATTGCACCAAGTGGCATATCAGTTGCAGATGGAAGACCGGCACCAAACGTTTTTCCTGATTTTGCATATGCAGCTGTTGCAACAGGAATTTGCGAAATTTCTTACAGCGGGATGGTGTTTTCTAAGCAGTTTGGTTCACGCCAGCGTTTTCATATGATAATAACAGATGCTGAAATTGAGCCTACACCACTGCTTTCTGAAAGCGTTTGTGACAAGTGCAAAAAATGTGCCGATGTGTGTCCTCTTGGCGCAATAAGCAAAACAAAAACAAAAACTATTGAAATTTGCGGAAAGAAAATGGAGATAGCAGTAGTTGACTACGAAAAATGTAAAATTTGTAAAAACGGCGCAATTCCAAACAGATTTACTTCGGCAGGTGCGCCTGACAGAGTTGCAGCCCTCTGTAACCGCAGCTGTATGTGCCATCTTGAAGAAGAGAAACTTGTAGGCAATCTTTTTGAAACACCATTTCGCCAGAGTGAAGTGTGGGCTCTTAACGAACAGGGCCTTGCCGCAGGAAGAAATACAGAAGCGGCAAACGTTTTAGGCGGCGTATTTTCCAAAGACGGAAAGAGAGGTCAACAAGCCAGATGATTAAAGATAAGGCGGCAGAACTTGGAATAGACTGTATTGCAATAGGTAACATTGAAAGATTTGAAAATGCCCCTTACCTTATGTCGCCTAAAACATATTTTCCCGGTGCAAAATCGGTAATTGCAATAGCAATGCGAATTCCGAGGGGTACATACAGAGGAATTGAAGAAGGAACACACTGGCATAATTATACTTTCTATTCATATAACAAATTAAACTCACTCTTCCGCCCGAAAAAAAGCTATGAAATGGCATGTTTCATAGAAGATATGGGTTATGAAGCAGTTTTGCATTACCCAGCTGTTCCTGAAGGTAACGGCGTTTCAAAGGAGCCTGTTGCAGAAGGCAAACCACCGGCTGACGTTGTTTGTTCGGTAAGGCTTATTGCGGCGGGTTGCGGCCTTGGAGAAATTGGTTATTCAAAAGTATTTTTAACTAAGAAATTTGGTCCACGTGTAAGGCTTGGGCTTATATTTACCGATTGCGCTCTTGAGCCTGACCCGATTTTGGAAACAGGCGATATTTGCCTTCATTGTGGTGCTTGCGAAAGAGCTTGTCCGGGCAGTGCCGTTCCATCGGTAAAAGACGAGCAAAAACGCCTTGAGGTTGATTTTGGCGAAAAGAAAGTATGGTACGGCGATGTTCAGATGGGCAGATGTACTCTTTCCCATCACGGTATGAACAACGAGTGTTCGCCATTTCTTAAAAAAGACTTTCCGAATATGGCGTTTGACGTGCGAAATTCTGATATGACCGAAGAAGAGGCTTATATTATGAGTTATTCTCTTGCAGGTGCAAAATGGGGCAGAAAACCAAATACAAACGCCGTTATGGAATATTACAATTATATTTTAAGCCATACGGGTTATTTTGCAATATGTGGTGCAAGAGGCTGTATTCGTGCTTGTATGGACGCTTTGGAAAAATCGGGAAGAATTGAAAACAAATTTAAGAACAAGTTCTACAAAAAACCAAGCTGGATTCTTCCTAACAAGCCCGAAAAGGTATCTGAAGGTGTAAACCCGTTCAGGGAAGAATATCTTGACAAAAAGTATCCCGGTATAAGAGAAAATGAATATAAAAAGAAATAATGCTTGCAATATAATTTTTTTTGTGTTACAATACTTTGGAAAGGCGATGAATGGGAGAGTAAGCACAGCACCCGTTTTTGAGAGAGAAAACGTCATGGGCTGAAAGCGTTTTTATTTGAGGAGTGCCGAAGTTCACCCGGGAGCCGCATTTTTGAAGTAGCAGTAGGAAATGCCGTGTGCAAGCGTTAATTGCCAAAGAAGTGCCCGCTTTTGCGGGAATTAGGGTGGTACCGCGATTTATGTCGTCCCTATCTTATGATAGGGGCGATTTTTGTATTTAAGGAGGTTAATATGAAAGAAAAAATCAATGCTCTCAAAAGTGAAATTTCTGCTTCTCTTGACAAAGGTATGAGCAGAGAGGCTTTTTCGAAGCTGAGAGAAAAATACCTTAGCAAAACAGGCGAAATCCCAAGTCTTATGAAGGAAATGAAGAATATTCCCAAAGAGGAAAGGCCGGAATTTGGTAAAATTGTAAACGAATTTAAAGTTTGGGCAGAAGGCGAGTTTGACACCGTTGACGAAGCTATTAAAAAAGCAGAGCTTGAAGCGAAAAATTTGAGTGAAGCCGTTGATGTAACAATGCCCGCTACAAAAAGCGAAACAGGCTCACTTCACCCTGTAACCATTGTAAAAAATGAAATTATTTCAATTTTCCAGGGTATGGGCTTTGATGTTTTTGAAGGCCCTGAAATTGAAACCGATTATTATAACTTTACTTCCCTCAATGTGCCTGAGGATCATCCGGCAAGAGCTGAGCAGGATACATTTTATATTACAGAGAATATACTTCTCCGTACTCAGACATCTCCCGGCCAGGTAAGAACAATGGAAATGAAAAAGCCTCCTATTAAGGTTTTGAGCCCGGGCAGAGTTTTCCGTTCAGATTACGATGCAACTCATTCGCCAATGTTCCACCAGATGGAAGGCCTTGTTGTTGACAAAAACATTTCTGTTTGCGACCTTTACGGTATGCTTGATCTTTTGGCTAAAAAGATTTTCTCAAGTGATACAAAAACAAGACTTCGCCCATCGTTCTTCCCATTTACAGAACCAAGCGTTGAGGTTGACGTAACCTGCTGTGAATGTGGCGGAAAAGGCTGCAAGCTTTGTAAAGGAACAGGCTGGATTGAAGTACTTGGCGGCGGTATTGTAAACCGCGTTGTACTTGAAAACTGCGGAATTGACCCTGAAGAATATTCGGGTCTTGCCTTTGGTATCGGTATGGACAGAATTGCAATGCTTAAATATGGCATTAACAATATTCACATTCTGTTTGATAACGATATAAGAACACTTAAGCAGTTTAAAATGCAGCAGAGATAAGGAGGTAGAAAATATGAAAGCACCACTTAGTTGGCTTTGTGATTATGTAGATATAGATATCCCCGTAAAAGAGCTTGAAGAAAAACTTTTTGGCAGCGGCTTTGAGGTTGAAGAGCTTATTTACGTTGGCGAAGAAATAACAAATTGTGTAGTAGGTAAAATTACTGCTATTGAAAAACATCAGGACAGCGACCACCTTCAGATTTGTCAGCTCGATTGCGGACAGTACGGAAACCCAATTCAGATTGTAACCGGAGCGGACAACATTTTTGTTGGCGCAAAAGTTCCTGTTGCGCTTGACGGCTCAACACTGGCAGGCGGCGTTAAAATTAAAAAAGGCAAGCTTCGCGGCGTTGAATCAAATGGTATGCTTTGCTCCGGCGAAGAGCTTGGAATTGATGACAACTGGTACGAAGGCGCAGAAGTTTACGGAATTTTAATTCTTGATGAAAATGCTCCTGTTGGCGAAGATATCAGAAAAATTGTTGGCCTTGATGACTATGTTTTTGATATCGGCATTACTGCAAACCGCCCTGACTGTCAGTCGATTTTAGGCCTTGCAAGAGAAATTGCGGCAATACTTAAAAAGCCCATAAAAATGCCCGATATGTCATACACTGCTCACAGCGAAGCAAATGATGACGAAATTAAAATTATGGTGCAGGCACAGGAGTTGTGCCCAAGATACATAGGCCACTATGTAAAAGATGTAAAAGTTGAAAAGGCGCCTCTCTGGATGAGAAAACGCTTGGCGCTTGTAGGAATTAACTCAATAAGCAACATAGTTGACATTACAAACTTTATTTTAATGGAACTCGGTCAGCCAATGCACGCTTTTGACCTTTCAACTTTAGAAGGCAAAACAATTGACGTAAGAAGAGCGAAAAACGGCGAAAAAATTACAACTCTTGACGAAAAAGAGTTTACTTTAAACGAAAACAACCTTGTTATCTGCGATGCCAAAAAACCTGTTGCACTGGCAGGTATTATGGGCGGCCTTAATAGCGAAATTAAAGAAACAACAAAAGATGTTGTTTTCGAAAGCGCTAAATTTGCCCGTGACAGTGTTAGAAAAACATCAAGAAGCCTTGGCCAGAGCTCTGATTCCAGTGCAAAATTCTGTAAAGGTGTTGACGAGTTTACAACTCAGTGTGCAATAAAAAGAGCCCTTCATCTTATTGAAGAGCTTGACTGCGGAACAGTTTCCGGCACAGGCGCAGAAGTAGCCGCAAAAGAAATTGAGCCAAAAACAATTAAAACAACATTTGCCAAAATCAACAAAGTTTTAGGTATAACAGTTCCAAACAAAAATATTGAAGAAATACTTAAAAGCCTTGAATTTGAGGTTTTGGTTGACGGCGAAAATATTACAGCTACCGCTCCTCTTTACAGAGAAGATGTATTCGGATACGAAGATTTGGCAGAAGAAGTTATAAGGCTTTACGGCTATTCACACATTGAGCCTCATATGCTTAAGTTTGCCGCAGTTACAAATGGCGAGCTTACCGAGGCACAGCAAATGGAAATTAAAGCTAAAAAAGCGCTTACAGCTCAGGGCGTGTTCGAAACTATTACATTCAGTTTCTATTCAACCAAAGAGCTTGATATGCTTCGCCTTCCTGAAGATGACAGCCTCAGAAAAGCTATAAGAATAGATAATCCCATTAGCGAAAACTATTCGATTATGTGTACAACACTTGTACCTAATATAATCAATATTATGGTTAAAAACTTTAAAGCAGGAAACGATGCAGGCAGATTTTTTGAACTTGCAAATGTTTATATTGCTGATGAGTTCCCGCTTACAAAATTGCCGAACGAAAATAAAACCATTGCAATAGGAACTTATGGCGATGGAGAAGATTTCTTTAAGCTTAAAGGCGTTATTGAAGGCCTTGCGGATGAATTCAACCTTACATTTACGTATAGAAAAGCTGAAAAAACGTTCTTACACCCCGGAATTACTGCCGAAATTCTTTGCGATGGCGAAGTTATAGGCTATATGGGTAAGCTTTCTTACGAGGTTTGCGAGGAAATTTCTCTTGCAAAAGATGCTTTTGTTGCAGAAATTAATTACGAGCTTCTTAAAAAGAACTTTAAATCCACAATGAAATATAAACCCATTCCAAAATTCCCTGAAATTGAGCGTGACTTTGCGTTTGTTTGTGATGAGGCGGTAACTTGTGGCGAAATTGAAGATTCTATAAGAAAATCGTGTAAATACGTAACAAGCATTAAGCTTTTCGATATTTTCCGCGGCAAACAGATTGGCGAGGGTAAAAAGAGTATGGCGTTTAACGTTATAATTACCCCTGAAGAAAAAGGCTTTTCTGATAAAGAGGTTGAGAAATTCACTTCTAAAATTTTAAAAGACCTTGAATTCAAACTTGGAATTTCATTAAGATAATAAAAAGAGCTGCAAACTTCAGTTTGTAGCTCTTTTTGTAAAAAATATTGCAATAAAATCTAAAATATGGTAGTATTAATTATGAAAGGAAGTGTTATTATGAAAAAACTTATTTCTATTATTCTGGTAATATTTATTCTTGTATCTTGTGCCGCTACAGCTGGTGCAGAGGTTATTTTAAGCGAGGTTTTAAGTGCAGAAACTTTTACTGCGAAAGACGGAGCGGTTTTGCCATACAGGCTTCATGTTCCTGAAAATTATGATGCGGAGAAAGAATATCCCGTTATCCTCTTTTTGCACGGTGCAGGCAACCGTGGCGACGATAACTTAAGCCCTATTTCTGCTCATATGGTTATGATGGAGCGAATTATGGGCGGAGAAACCATGGGATACGAGGGCAAAACAGTAAGAATTTGCGATGAAGTTATTGTTATTATACCGCAGTGTGCAAAAGGAATGCAGTGGGTTGACACACCTTGGGGCAAACAGCCCGACCCTTCGTACAGCCTTGACGAAGTTGCACAAAGCCAGTATATGACAGCAGTTTTGGAGCTTCTTGATGATATCAAGGGCAAATATAATGTAAACGAAAATAAAATGTATGTAACAGGCCTTTCAATGGGCGGCTTTGGCACATTGGATATTATTACAAGATATCCCGATATGTTTGCGGCGGCAGTTCCCATGGGTGGTGCAGGCGACCTTGCCCGTGCTGATGTTATAAAAGACATTCCTATCTGGACATTCCATCAGTATCTTGACAATACAGTTTCATCCCTTGGAACACAAAATATTGTAAAAGAGCTCGTTAAAGTTGGCGGAAACATTAAGTTTTCGGGATATTTTGAATATACTCATAATGCCTGGAAAAAAGGCTATGCCGAAGAGGATTTGTTTACTTGGCTTTTTGCACAGTCGAAAGACAATCGCCCTGCGGCAAAAGAAAGCATAGTTTTAAATGCCGGAGAAGCTTTTAAAGGCGATATTGCTCTTTTATATGCATCGGGGCTTATGAGTGATGAATATGCTGCAATTTATAAAAACGATATCACACGTCAGCAGTTTTGCCAGGCTTTAGCGCCCATTTTGCCTGATACGGAAAATGCCATAGAGCCTTTTGAAGACACAGATAATGCGGAGGTTGCAAAAGCATATGCTTTAGGTGTTGTAAATGGTGTTTCGGCTACTTCTTTCGAGCCTGAAAGAAACATAACAAGAGAAGAAATTTGCACAATGCTTGGCCGCGCATTTAAAATTATGAAAGCAGAAGTTGCAGATGGCGAAGAACTTTTATCCCCCGATAAAGATACAATTTCTGACTGGGCTGAAGAGGCAGTAAAACTTGTAGTTTCACAAAAAATTGTGGTGGGCGATGAAACCGGAAACATAAATCCGAAGAATAACACAACCGTTGAGGAAGCCCTTGCTATGATTTTCAGAGCACATTACGCAATTAATACTTATGGAGTAATTCCTGAGCAATAAGGCGAAAGAAGCTGTTTTAAAAACAGCTTCTTTAGATTTTGGAGGCATAAAATGAAATATGAAAAATCCTGCGGAGCAGTAATATTAAAAGAAGAAAATGAAAAAATAATGGTACTTATGGTACAAATGAAAAACGGCGGACACTTTGCTTTTCCAAAAGGCCACGTAGAAAATAATGAAACAGAACACGAAACGGCAGTGCGTGAAATTTTTGAAGAAACAGCTTTGAAAGTTGATTTTATTGACGGCTTCAGGGAAAGTACATCATATTCGCCAAAAGAAGGCGTTATGAAAGAGGTTATATATTTTCTTGCAACGCCGAAAGAAGAAAAGTTTTCTCCACAGGAAGAAGAAATTTTAAGCATAAAATGGACGAGCGCGGAAGAAGCTTTAAAAGGTGTAACGTATGAAAACGACAAGAAAATTCTTGAGAGGGCAATAGATTTTTTCAAAAGGCAATAAGGCTAAAAAATTCGCAATTTCCTTGACAATAATTGCAATTTGTAATAAACTAAAATAAGAGGTGATAAATGTGCAGAAGCTTATTTTGATTATCGAAGACGAACAACCTATTGTTGATATTTTAAAATTTAATCTCCAGAAAGAAGGCTACAAAGTTATTGAAGCCCTTGATGGTCTTGAAGGCGTTAGACTTGCGCAGACAAAAGAGCCCGACCTTATTCTTTTAGACCTTATGCTTCCCGGACTTGACGGGTTTGGTGTTTGCCGCAAGGTAAGAGAAAAATCAAACGTTCCTATTATTATGCTTACAGCAAGGGATGAAGAGGTTGATAAAGTTTTGGGGCTTGAAATGGGCGCTGACGACTATATTACAAAACCTTTTGGCGTTAGAGAGCTTTTGGCGAGAGTTAAGGCTAATTTGCGCCGCCATGTGACAGACGAAGAAACAGAATCTTCTGAAATTATGCGAATTGGCAATCTTACAATTGATTGCTCAAGATATGAAATTGTTAAAAACGATGTTGTAATTGACCTTACCCTTCGTGAGTTTGAGCTTGTTAAGTTTTTGGCTCAGCAGCAGGGCAAAATTTTCTCAAGAGAAACTCTTCTTGAAAAAGTTTGGGGATATGATTACTATGGCGATGTTCGTACAGTTGACGTTACTGTTCGCCGCCTTCGTGAAAAAATTGAAGACGACCCTGCAAACCCTGCGTATATTATTACAAAACGCGGTGTGGGTTATTACTTTAAAAAGTAGTTAAAATTTGCTGAAACAAAGGAACGGGGCTATGTTCAAAAGTATTCAGTGGAAAGTGCTTACAGTGTTGGTGCTGCTGATTTTGTCGGTAATGCTTGTAGTAGGCACTTTTCTTTTAAACAACATAAGTTCATATTACCACGAGGAATTTAAAACCCAGATGGAAAAAATGGTTTTTACCGACGATTTTGTAAAGCAACTTGGTGCAGCTGCATCGGGAGGAGATGCGGTAAATGCTATGAGCTCGCTTTTTGAGGTTTATTCGGGAAGGGTTGGAATAGATTCCTATCGTCATTACTATATCCTTGACGGGAAAACCGCAGGGGTTTTGTTTGCGTACGACAATAAAACCACAGAAGAAATTGAAATCACCCAGAATCTGCTTAGCGCTATGAGCGGAAAAATTGGTGATACTGTAAATAAAAGGTCGTCGATTATGGATTATGCTTATCCTGTAAATGGCGGCCAGGCAAGATATATTGCTTATGTAACAGATACAAAAGACGAGCTTTATGGCATACTTGGGAATATTTTTGGTATTATTTTATGGGCATTGCTTTTGGGAAGTACATTAAGTGTATTTTTGGGGCTTTTTCTGTCGAGAACCATTATTTCACCTATTGCATCGCTTACAAAAAATGCCGAAAAAATTTCTGCCGGTGATTTTGACCAGAAGCTCGAAGTTAAATCAAGGGATGAAATAGGTCAGCTTACAGTTACTTTTAATACTATGGCAACTGAGCTTTCGAAAACACTTTCAGAAATTAAAATGGAGCAAACAAAAGTTGAAACCATTTTCCGCTTTATGACCGATGCCGTTATTGCCTTTGACAGAGATGGAAGAATTATGCATATAAACCCGGCGGCTGAAAAACTTTTGAATGTGGAAAATGAAGCCGATGTTGTTTTTGATGATTTTTTTACAGAATTAGGCTTTTCTGTTACACTTAAAGAACTTATGTATCTTGAGCATCAAAATGCAATGGAACGTTTTTCTGATAAAGATGGCAGGTCGCTCAAAGCTCAATTTGCGCCGTTTGTTTCAGGGGATATTGGTGCCGATGGCGTGGTTGTGGTAATATTGGATATTACCGAGCAGAAAAAGCTTGATTCAGCCAGAAAAGAGTTTGTTGCCAATGTATCTCACGAGCTGAGAACACCGCTAACAACAGTTAAAAGCTATGCGGAAACGCTTTTGGAAAATTCAGAGGAAAACTCTATGGAAGCCAACTTCCTTAAAGTTATTGGCACTGAAACCGACAGAATGACAAGACTTGTAAAAGACCTTTTAACACTTTCGCTTTTTGACTATGATAAAAAATATTTGAATAAAACAACTTTCAGTATTGGAGAACTTGTTGGAGATATAATATCAAAAATCAAGATGGAGGCACAGCGTCACGAACACGAACTGATTTTTGAAAGTGATAGCGGAATGCCAATGTTTTACGGCGACCGCGACCGTCTTGAGCAGGTTTTCACCAACATTATTACAAACGCGATAAAATACACTCCCGATGGCGGAAAAATAGCAGTTTCCTGTAAAATGCGCCTGACAAGTGCGATTATTAAAGTAACTGACAACGGCATAGGTATTCCGGCAAAGGATATGCCAAGATTGTTTGAAAGATTTTACCGTGTTGACAAGGCACGTAGCCGTAAGAGCGGCGGAACAGGCCTTGGACTTGCTATTGCAAAAGAAATAATTGATGCTCACGGCGGAAAAATTGATATACAGAGCGTTCACGGAAACGGAACAACAGTTACAATTGAAATGCCTTTTTACAGTAAATAAATATAATATAACATTAAATCTCGTGTAATGGCTTTGTAATAATAGTATTGTATACTATAATTGTAAGGGGAGAGAGTTCCCCGGCGGGAATACCATTTCCGTGGTGGTATTAGAAAACCCTAAACGGAAAAGCATAAAAAGGCGTTGCCTTTTGGTGCGTACATATCAATTTGAGTGCAATCTCTGGCTGCGGATGCAGCTATTTAGGAAAGGTTCAGTGTTATATTATGAAAAGCAGAATTATTTCGCTTATTGCTGTTTTCATATTTTTGTTTTCTGTAAGTGTTTGTGCGGCTCCTGCCAGCGTTTATGGTGGCGATGCGGGAAACATTACAGGTATGGTTATTGTTAAAAAACCCGAAACAGCAGTTTCTTCTACAACTAAAAAAGTTTATACAGTTTCGGCTGTAAGCCTCAATGGTGTTGAAATTTCTCTCTATAAGTTCAACCCTGCTACAGGTCTTTTTGATATATTAACCGATGCTTCAGGAGCACCTTGTACAAGCAAGGTTGGAGCTACAGGCATATATGTAAAAGATATTGAACTTGATGTTAACACAAACTATTTGCTTTTGAGAGCTCAGTACGGAAGTTTGTATCAGTCCATCAGATTTGATATAACATTGTTGAATCAAGGTATAATTGACAGCATAAAGGGATTTTCTGCTAATTTTCAGTCTGCTTTTGGCGGATGGTGATAGAGAGGCGTAGCATTGAAATTCAGAAGAACTAAATCTTTAATATTGATATGTCTTATCGTAAGCAGCATTTTTTTGTCTGCTTACGTTTGGTTTAGCGAAGAATTATGGCCCCGGGGCTATAATTTTTTTATTATGTTCCAAAATAATCCTGCTGTGCGCAGAATTTTTAATTCTGACATTTATTCAATTCCTAAAGAAAATTTGTCAAAACCGCAAAAAATAGTTGTAACAAAGGGCGAAAAAAGAAATGTTTACTATAACAGCAACCCTTCTTTTGATACTATAAATCAGGCTACCTCTGCATTTATTTCCACAGTTTTGAAAGATGAAACAAGCATTAAAAACAGAGTTGTAGTAAATAAAGACGAATGGCACAATGTTTTGAGAAATGACGAAATTCTTGATACAAATTCCATATACATTAACTATTCGCTTGAATGTTCCCCATCGCTTTTTGCACATATGATTGGAATTAAAGATACCTGGATAGGTGCAGAACTTGGTTCGGTTAAAGAATTTATTATTGCGCCTGTGGGTGAAGATATTTTGTTCTATGCAAAAAATGGTTCTGATGATACAATTTATAAATATCTTGTGTCTTATCCGAAAAAAGACGAAATAAGCTCAATAATAAATAACTACACAATTGATGCCGGTACAACATATTCTTATTCTTTTGAACTTAATCTTGACAAAAATGAAGGCGGAATAGGAAGCGGCGTTAAACAGAAAGTGTTTATCGATTCTATGGTAATTGTGTCGTCTGATTCGATTTCGGTTCCTGTTATATATGGCGAGAATCCGTTTGAAACCGAAATTGCTGACAGGCAGAAACTACTGGAACTTTTCCAGTACGCCGCAGGGGCGCCTAAGCACTACACTGATTATTCGGGAGTAGAATATTTTGTTGAAAACTATTCCCATTTTAAAATTCATCCTAATGGCCTTATAGAGTTTAATGCTGAAACAGAGGGCGGTGGCATTAGCTTGCCTGATAATCCTGTTACCGTGTACGAGGCGCTTAACAATTCGATTGAATTTTCTGAAAATGTATGGCAAAGCGTTGTTGGCGAAAAACCTTTCAGCGTGCTTGTTACTTCCGACCTGCTTGAAAATGATCAGGGCATATATAAATTTACCCTTGACTATTATTATGAAGGAAATCTTGTAACAACTTCTCTGAAAGGCGAAAATTTTGAGCCTATGAACTTTGCGGTTGAAATTTATGTTAAAAATGGCAAAATCGAAAAGTACAGGCATTTTTTCAGAAGATATGAAAAAGCCGACACAATTGTTTGTACCCCTCAGATTCAGGCGCTTGATAAGATTTACGAAAAGCTTCAGGATGGCGAAAATGAAATATTTATAAAAGACGTTTATTTAAGTTATATTGAAAACGGCGATAAAACCGATAAAGCCCCCGTATGGTGTGCAGAAATAAAGGGGACAAATGAAATAGTATATTAGAATGGGGAATTAAATTGTATTGGTATAAAGTAAAAACACTTTTAATAGCGTTATTTGCAGTAATCAATGTTTTCCTGATTGCATTTATAGTTCATGGAAAAGTGCGCCAGGATATTTATGAAAAAAATGAAATACAATCGCTGATTTCTGTGCTGAAAGATAACAAAATTGAAGTAGATGATGATATTTTGAAAGTAAAAGCCAGGGAAATAGAAACTGCAACTGTGGAAAATTTAACACCTTCCGGCGAAGAATTGGCAAAAAAATTGCTTGGCAGTGGATATGAAACTATTGACGGAACACCTGTAAATTATGTTCTGGGAAGCAAAAAAGTTTATGTAAATGGCGGAAAGCTTTATTACAAAGACGAAAGCAAAATGCCGGATAAAACTATTTCAGAAGATAAAATCAGCGTGGCAAGTGATTTTTTAACACAGCTTGGGATAAACACGGGATTTGCCGAAGGAAAAATTGCCGGAGAAAAAATTGTTTTTACCTATTATTTCAATAAAATACCACTTTTTGAGAACACGCTTTATTTGAAAATGAATGGCAGCAATGTTGTGGAAATGGGTGGATATGTAATTGGGTTTAAAGAGCTTGACGGGAAAACCATACAGATTGCAAATGTGAGAAATGCACTCATTGATTTTCTTCGTGATGGTACTAAAGGCGATGAAAAACAGAAGATAATTTCTGTTTCTCTGGGATATTCGGCCCTTCTTGCCGATTCATCTGTTCATTTTAAAAATACTGAAACAATACCCACCTATAAAATAACAACAGATAAAAACAAAGTATATTACTACGATGCCAGATAATCCTTTGTGAAAAATAAACAAAAAATAAAATTAATCTTGTTTATTTTTGGTATTTATTCATATTAATAATTATATTATAATAATATTATAGTGTATTAATGACTGATAAAATCGGGCAAAATCACTATAATATTTTTTATTTTACACTATTAGTTTGGAGGTACTCGTATGAACAAATTTTCTTCTGACAACATCAGAAATGTATGCTTGATAGGACATGGCGGAAACGGAAAGACTTCCGTAGCTGAAGCTATGCTTTATATATCAAAAGGAATAGACAGACTGGGAAAGACTGCAGATGGTACAACCTGTTGTGACTATGACCCGGAAGAAACAAAACGTGGTTTTTCTATTTCTACAGCCATTGCGCCTATTACATATAATGATAAAAAAATAAATCTTATTGACACCCCGGGATATCTTGATTTTTCCGGCGATGTAATGCAAGGCCTCAGGGTTTCGGGCTGTGCTCTCATAGTTATGGATGCTAAAAGCGGTGTTGATGCAGGTTGCGAGCTTGCATGGGAATACGCAACAGAAGCAACAGTTCCAAAAGCTTTCTTCATTAATAAAATTGATGATGAAAATGCTAACTATGCCGCAACAATTACTCATATGAGAGATAAATTCGGTAAATCTGTTTGCCCTGTTACAATTCCTATTTTCGATGAAAGAAAATGCGTTGGTATTGTAAACCTTATTAAAAACAAAGCTTACAGATACGACGGAACACAGGCAAGCGAAATTCCGATAGAAGACAGATTCCTTGATAACATAAATGAAGCCCGTGCACTGCTTATGGAATCACTCGCTTCTACATCTGACGAGCTTATGGAAAAATTCTTTGCTGAAGAAGAATTTACTGAAGAAGAAATGACAAAAGCTCTTGAAGCAGGTATTAACGACAGAAGTATTGCTCCTGTAATGGCAGGTTCTGCTCTTACTCTTGATGGTATTACATCACTTCTTTACGTTATTTCAAATTCGTTCCCGAATCCTTTCGGTAAAAAACACGAAAGAAATCTTGATGGCGAATTTGTTAAAATTGAGCCTGACGGCGATACAGCTATTTTCGTATTTAAAACTGTTGCCGACCCATTTGTTGGCAAAATGTCATACTTCAAAGTAATGAATGGAACGCTTAAAGCGAACGCGGTTTTGAAAAATCTTACCACAGGCGAAAACGAAAAATTTGCTCATATTTACACACTTAAAGGCAAAAAACAAACAGAGGTTGACGAGCTTGCTTGCGGCGATATTGGTATGACAGCTAAACTTGCCAACACCAATACAAACGATACTCTTTCGGCTAAATCTGATGTAGAGTATAAGAAAATCAACTTCAAAAAGCCATATTACAGCAAAGCGGTTGTTCCGCTTGCGAAAGGCGATGAAGATAAAATTTCAACAGCAATTGCTCGTATTCTTGAAGAAGATATGACAGTTCGTTATGAGAATAATGTTGAAACAAAACAAATGCTTCTTTCCGGTCTTGGCGAAACACACCTTGATGTTATTGTTTCAAAAATGAAAGCACGCTATGGCACATCAGTTGGCCTTGTAGATGCAAAGGTTGCTTACCGCGAAACCATTAAGAAGAGTGTTCAGGTTGAAGGTAAACATAAGAAACAGTCTGGCGGAAGCGGCCAGTATGGTCACGTTAAAATTACATTCTCCCCAGGCGCTGAAGAAGGCCTTACATTTACTCAGAGCGTTGTAGGTGGCAGCGTTCCTAAAGGATTTTATCCTGCAGTTGAAAAAGGCTTGCTTGAAGCTATGGAAAAAGGTGTTCTGGCAGGATTCCCTGTTGTAAATTTGGCGGCTGACCTTTTCGATGGTTCTTACCATGCGGTTGACTCTAACGAGCTTTCCTTTAAGCTTGCTGCAAAAATCGCATACAAAGAAGGTCTTCCAAATGCTATGCCTGTAATTTTGGAACCTGTTGGAAATCTGGTTGCAAGAATTCCTGAACATATAGTTGGCGATGTTATCGGCGACCTTAACAAACGCCGTGGTAAAGTTCTGGGAATGAATCCTGACGAGGAAAATCCAATATTCACAATTGTTGAAGCTGAAGTTCCTCAGTCAGAAATGGCCAACTACACAGTTTCACTTCGCGCTATGTCACAGGGCAGAGGCTCGTTCGAATATGAGTTTGCAAGATATGAAGAAGCTCCTTCAAATGTGGCACAGGCTATAATTGAAAAAGCAAAAAAAGAAGCTGAATAATTAAAAACCCCCGTTGGCAGTAAGCTGGCGGGGGTTAATAAATGTTTTACAAAAAAACTTCGAGTATATGTGGGTTAATATAGTAAATGCTACAAAAAGATTGTTAAAAAATAATCATTTGTTGACTATATACGGAGGGGATAATAAAATATAATAAATGATTATGAGAGGTGCAGAAAATGCCGTTACACGTTATTGATGAAGCAAAAAGATGTTTAAATTGCAAAAAGCCTATGTGCATGGAAGGGTGTCCGATTAAAACCCCTATTCCTGAAATGATACAAATGTTTTTAAATGGTGATATTACTGCCGCAGGAGAAAAGATTTTTAATAACAATCCTTTGTCGATTGTATGTTCGCTCATTTGTAATCACGAAAATCAATGTGAGGGACATTGTGTTCTTGGGAAAAAAGGCTCTGCTATACATATAAGCAGTATTGAAAACTATATTTCAGAAAACTATTTTTATAAACTTAAAAATGGCAATGTTAAAAAGAATGGCAAAAAAGTTGGTATTATAGGTGCCGGCCCTGCTGGAATTACAATTGCTGTTATTCTGGCACAAAGGGGATATGATATTACAATATTTGAGTCTAAAGAAAAAATCGGCGGCGTAATGAGGTATGGAATACCTGAATTCCGACTTCCTAAATCTATTTTGGAAAGATATGAGAAAAAGCTTTACGAAATGGGCATAAAAATTCGCCCGAATACATCAGTTGGAAGCAGTATCAGTATTGACGATATGTTTCGCGACGGCTATAAAGCAATATTTATTGGTATAGGAGTTTGGAAACCGAATACCCTCACATAAAAGGTGAAACTCTTGGTAACGCGCATTATGCCATTAACTATCTTACAAATCCTGATGTGTACCAATTGGGCGAGAGTGTAAATATTATTGGCGCAGGTAACAGCGCCATGGATGTTGCCAGAACGGCACTTCGTCACGGGGTTAAAAAGGTTACAATATTCTCCCGCCACGATTATTTTGCCGCCAGTCAGCGCGAAGTTGACTATGCTAAAATCGATGGAGTTGAATTTCTTGTTCATATGCAACCCATTGAAATTGTTGACGAAGGATGTATTTTTGTTGAACTGGAGTGTGACGGAAAGGGAACACTGACACCTATTGCCGGAACAGAAAAACTTTACGAGGCAGATTCTACTATCATTGCTATAAGTCAGGGCCCGAAAGATAACGCCACATTGTCAACAAAAGGTATACAGGTACAAGATAACGGCCTTCTGGTTACAAATACATTTGGCGAAACAACCCGCGACGGAATTTTTGCGGCAGGGGATGTAGTAAGAGGAGCAAAAACAGTTGTAGAAGCTGTGGCATATTCCAAAAAGGTTGCTGATGCAATGGATGAATATATGAAAAGCTTAGATTAAAATAAAAAATGTTTTATCACAAAAAAATATAAGTTGTCAAGAATATTGAAAAAGTTTATTCCAAATAAATATTTTTGCACCATGGGTTTCCTGAGAAGACAGTGTAATTTCCCTTTCAGTTTTAGGCTAAGGAGCGAATGTTTTATCATTTAAAACTTTAAAATCTGCAAGCTCTCCATTTTTGTATGTTGCCAGTGCTATGGTGCATGCTGTGGCCGCTTGTGTTGAGCTGTTTACACCGATAATAGTGGATTTGTGGTTGCATAGAGAAGATTTTTGTTTTCTGACAAGATAGACAAGTTGGTTGCACGATTAAAGCTTATGCCATCAGAGGCTTTAATATTTTTTGAAAGCGTAAGGGTATAGGCGTGTGAGGCAGCAGCTTCCTGTCCGAGAATATATGAGTAATTTTACATTTTTATCCTGAATATAATAATTTTGTTACATTAAATGATAAATTTATTGTAGAAAATATTCCTTCCTTTGTGATATACTTATATTATCACGCTAAGGGAGGAATTTTTTATGGAAAAATTAAAACTTGGAACCGCGTATCACGGCAACAGAATGCTGGGACACGTTAGAGAAGATATGCTTGATATTGTAAAACACAATATGAACCTTGTTGTACATATGTTTACTCACAACGACATGGAACGCCACAAAAACGTTATGAAAGATATTATTGCAGTTACCGAGGACACAGGCCTTGAATGCTGGATTGACAACTGGGGCCTTTGGGGACCTCCGGGGGATTTATCACATATTTTACAGGTTTACAGAGATTCGCACCAGATTACAAACGAGGGCGAAGTTCACCCAACAAGAATTTGTTTTAACAGCCCCGGCGCATACGAATTTACAACCCAGTGGATTGATATGGTTGCTGAAGCAGGCGGAAAAACAATTTTCTGGGACGAGCCACACCTTTTACACGAATTTGGCAAAGATAAATTTACTTGCTGCTGCCCAAGATGTAAAAAAATATTTGAAGAAAGATACAATATGGAAATGCCTACTACTTTCACAGATGAAGTTGCCGATTTTTGCGACTGGACTATTCACAACTTCTTTATTAAAGTTGCAAAATATGCAAAAGATGCAGGCATTAAAAACGTTTTGTGTCAGTTCTCAGGCAACTTAAACCTTATGAAAGCTCTTTCGGAAATTGATGCTATGGACGGTATCGGTATTGACCCATACTGGAGCGACGACATAAATGCTTATGAAAGAGTTTATGGACGCAGCAAGGCTTTTCTTGACAGAACTGCTGAAATTGACTGTGAAAAACACATCTGGATTAAAGGCTTTGGCATTAAAAACGGCTTTGAAGATAATATTTATGCAGGAACTCAGGCGGCTTACGATGCAGGCGCACGTACAATTTTATCATGGAGCTTCCGCGGCGGCGAGGCTTGTGACTACAGAATGCAGTGTCCTGATTTAGGCTGGCACACAATTGGCGAGGCTATGCGCAGAGTTAAAGAAAAACACCTTGACAATTGCCTTAAGAAAGAATACGAAAAAAGAGATATTTACCTTAACAACTGGCTTGAAGAGAGAGCAAAAAGAAAATAATATAAACGGCCCGTAAAATTTACGGGCCTTAAGGCTTTTCATAATGAAAGGATTACTGTTATGAAGAAAATTGCGTTATTTTGTGTAATATGCATTATTTTTACCCTGTTACCTGCGGCTGTTTTGGCAGAAGGGGCAGAGGCTTTTGTTTCGAACGTTTTGGAGGACGAGGTTACCGTTTTATGCCCTGCACCCGTTGACACGCCTGTTGCCGTTATAGTTTTAAACCCGGGCTTTGGGGCAGAAGATATAGGAGAAGTGGGCGCAGTTCAGTATATGAGGGCAGTATTCAGCAAAGGTGGAGTTGCTACCCACAAAATTAAAATGGACACAGGGCTGACTCCAAACAAAAACGAGGGCGCTTTTACCATATTGGTAAGTATTGACGGCGAGCTTATTTACGCGGATGAAAATTTTGTTTTTTATTCAAACGAAACAAAAACACAGTACATAAACCTTTTGAAAGAGGGCAGCAAAGCCGAGATTTTAGCCGATGCAGGCGGAAAAACGGCCTTAGAGAAAATTTTTGAAACTTATTCTATGGCAGGGCATCCGCTTTATACGGGCGAGGGCGAGGCTTTGACAGAAATTATAACTGCGCAAAAAAGCAGAAGCAAAATTTCAACGCCCACTGATGTAAACGCCTTTCTTACAAATGTTTTAGTTTTAAACGCTTTCAAAAGCAAAAACGAAAGCCTTGTAAAAGACGGCGAAATAGCTTATTCTGAGGTTTGGGCAAAAGATGGAGATACTACATCGCCCATTTACACAGATAACTTTTTAAACGATTTAAGCGATGAGGGCAAAAAAAGCGTAACCGATAAAATGTTTGCCGCTCCTTACAGCGGCGCTGAGTTTTCAAAGCCATTTGAGGTTTTTAAAGATGCAATGCTTTACAGCCTTATTATGGACAACGCCCTTTTCGGCTCGGGGCATATTGAAGAATATGTTCTTAACACTTTTAAAGCAGAATATAAGGAAAAAGGCTTTGATACCGCTGCCCTTGAAAGCATTAAAGGCAACAAAAGAGCCAAAACACTTGACAAAATACTTGATTGCGGCGCTACCGACCTTTCAGACCAAATCCGCCGCCTACCCAAGAACCAGTATGCTTTGGTGTTGACTTGTTAAACTCAATCTCAAATTTTGCCTTTTTTAAAGCTTCATTCAGTTCATGGTTGTACATATTCATTTTACCGATAGTGGTTGATAGATACTTATCGGTAACACCAACAAATTCAGAACTTGTATGTTTACAGTTATATCCTGAACGTCTTGCCCAAAGAGAGTCAATTTGATAAGAATCAATGATTGATTCAACTGTTTTTTCATACCCTATTGATTTCCACATACTATCAAATATTGAGTATATGTTTGCAAATATATCACTTAGAATTTCAATATTTCTATCAAAATTCTCTTTGTCATTCGCAACATATGATTTCTGCCATTCTTCTTCGAATTTTCGTATGCTGAATTTTTTCAGTTTAGTACAATAATCTAAAAGATTGACAAACGACATTTTTTCTTTGGAAAATTCAACTTTTTTATCAAACAGTGCAAATTCTTTTGCCTGACATTCATTGATTTTTAATATCGCTTTTAAATCAGTAATCTTTAAAATAGCGTCATCATTGTGAATGTCATTACTTGTTTTATTAGTGGTTAACGATTGAACGTTTTTCACATTTGTCTTTGGTTTTATTTCATCGGTTTTCTCGTAATCAATAGCAGGTTGTTTCGAATTACTATTTACTGCATTTTTTGAACTCTTATTAATTTGACTATTCATATAAACTGTAGCGGCAGTTGACTGATTATTCTGATTTTTTTGCTTTTCTTCTCTCTTTTTCTTGAATCGTTTGTAAATAGAAATTACAAGTATTATTTCACATATAAAAAGTAAGATATCGTCCATATAAGCCCTCCTATAAATGTTCCTTTATCATTCGCCTTATTGTTTTTTCGCTGTACCCATATTTTTTTGCGAGTTGTTTAATGTTAGTTCCGTCATATTCAATCGGCACTTGTGTTTTCACATATTCGGGATTGAACAAACGTGTAGGGAAAGTTATTTGCATACCTCTATACGTCTGATACATCTGAATTGCAACATCCATGCCAAATGCCTCTGAAATATCATTATATATTGAGTTGAATATCGTTTCCGAATTTTCAGTTCCCATAGGAATCACCTCTGTGATACAGTTTATCAAATCTAAATTCATAAGTAAAATCCCTTTGTCCTTGTAAATTTCCATATTCTACATTTTTTCATATACAATGATATTTCGTTCTGTGCCTGAAATAAAGAGCATTTTTTTATAGGGACAAATTTCTTCTGTAAACTCAGGCAAATCAAAATTTTTATTGAAATTATCTATGTGTATATCTTCGTTTTTCTCACATACTATTACAAAACCACCCATGTCAACATCAATGTTTCTATCCTCACCATAAAAGCAATCCAAAACCTGCACATCTTCAGATATAGAATTTCGGACATTAATTGGCAGATGGGCTATTTTATCTAAATCCTTTTTAGTACCTATTTTAATCATTTTCATATCCTTTCTTGGTAAGTTCAACAATATCGAATTTCTCTAAATTCCACCGCTTTACTTTAGGACACAACGGATGATAGAATTTCTGCCCTTTGCCATCTGTTATACAGTAAAGCTTTTTATCATATTTTTTAAGTTTTGCAAGAACTTCTTTTTGACGTTTTTGCATATTCTTGTTATTGTTATGACCTGTACCTACTGCGTAGATTATTATATCGGCAGTTTTTGCCGATGCATCTATTGCTTTCAAATTATCATCATCAGATGTATCCTCTACTTTGCTATCTATACATGAAAAAAGGTTGAGGATATCTACACTTCCGTAGTCTAACTCAACCAAATTTCTTATAACACAATCTGTTGTACGGTCAAATAATATTCCATTAGCTGTGCCAGCCGAGAACATAATAACACAGGCATTTTTCTTCATTTTATCCCATTCTATTTTCAGTAGGTATCTTCTTGATTTATCATCACTATATGATAAATCTGATTTTAAAATATTCTTTTCAACAAGCATTTTTAATGTTCCTCCCATAATCATATATTTCTTTTCTTGTCACTCTGATTTCTGTGTTAAATTCATCATTTACAGATAATCCGGTATTTAACACAATTAAAACCTCATCTCGATATACAACAATCTTAACAACTGCTTTTTTTATAAACTCTCTGTTTAAAGGATTGGTTGGTTGTTTTAATAGTTGTTTACATTGTTTTATAGTGTTATCAACAATATCATCTTCAAAGTGTATATCTTGAAGCCGAACTCTTTTAGATATTTCTGCCTGTAATTTTTCTCTTTTCATATCGAGTTCTTCTAATCGGCTGAATATATCATCTATATACATACCCTTTTCAATAGCTTTTGTAATATTTGCACTTGCATCATTTACAGATAATAGTTCCCTGGAGAGTTCATCAATTTCATTTTGTAGCACAAGTGAATGTTTTTTAATAAAAGCAGTTACTTTATTATACATAGCCTTAACCTTTGGCTTATAGAAAAAATGTTCTTTTATCTTATCGAGAACAACATCCTCTAAATAGTATCGGTTAATCTCCTTGTTGGTGCAGGAATCTTTGTGGGTTAAACAACGATATGTAACTGACAAAGATTTATTACGTCCGCTATATCTCCTGTTGCCTGTCATTCTGCGACCGCAATATCCGCAGAATATTAAGCCTGTAAACAGATATTTATGCTTTGCATTATAATAGCCTGTCAAATGCTTATTCTCTGCAATGCGTTCCTGAACTTTATTGAAGGTATCAGTATCTACTATCTGCGGACATCCGTTTGGAACTCTTATTATAAATTCATCATCTTTATATAAGTGTGTATTTCGTTTTCCAAATATATCTTTGCTTGAAGATTTATTATATACATAAACCCCCGAATATTTTTCATTTGTCAGTATGCTATATAATGAGTTTCTTTTAAATGCATTTCCGTACTTTGTATAATACTTTTTAGCATTTAGTTCTGATATTATCTCATCATATGAATATCCAGTTGCAAATCTATTAAATATCAGCTTTACTGCTTCGGCTTCTCTGTCATCAACCGATAATCTCTTATTTTCATCGACATAGTACCCTAAAGGTGGATAACCCCCTGTGTGTTTGCACTGCAGGGCATTTTCTTTTAAGCCTTTCATCACCTCTCTCGCAAGATTTTTAGAATAATATTCGCTCATACCCTCTAATAATGATTCAAGCATAATAGATTCAGGTGTATCATCTAAATTTTCGAGTACACTAAATACCCTTACACCATTGATTTTTAGTGTTCGTTTATACATTGCCGAATCGTAACGGTTTCTCGAAAATCTGTCCAGTTTATGCACAAGAACAACATCGAAAATATGTTTCTTGCTATCCTCAATCATTCTTTGAAATGATGGTCTTTTGTCGCTTGTGGCAGACTTCGCCTCATCTACATATGTGTCAATGATTATCATTCGGTTTTGTTCGCAGTATTTTCTCATGGCTCTTATCTGGGCATCAATACTTTCCGAACGTTGAAGGTCAGATGAAAACCTTGCATACAAAACCGTTCTTAACCCTTGTTTTGAGTTCATAATTTATTTCCTTTCATTGAAAAATTAAAAGCCAACAGGCATGTAGTTACCTGTTGGCTTTCAATAATATTATATATGTTTGAGATTAAACTTACAACGCATTGCATAATGTCTTGAGAATGTAAGCTGGAAATTATGCTTGAAAAATAGGTATTTACTGATGTTTGAAAATTTGTGCAAGAATTGTAGGTGTAAATTATATGGAGAATTCTTTTATAACATCATTGTAGTATGGCTCACGAAAAGTCTCAGGCATACACTTTTGAAAATATATATCTAGAGCATGAGAATTCGCATCTGAATCATCAAAAAAACGGGCACAATCTCTCATGGCTTTAATTGCTGTCTGAGCCATTGCCAGGTCTTGTTTGATTTCTTTTGGGTCTAAAGTTATCGCATCAGGCTCAACGAATTCGTCAACTACATTTGCCTTACTTATATACTGCTCGAGGTTTAATTGTTTGCTTTTGTTATGCACAAAGGAATCCCTGTGTTTAATTAATAATCTTAAGTTAGATAAATAAGAATTTCCTTTATCAATATCTTTGCTTAAAATGAATTTTGATATAAACATTAATTTCCTAATTACGGATAGATTGTCGAAAATGTCATAATATTCCTTGTCTCCTAAGCAAGTGGCCGCATAGTTATTCAGAAAAGATTCTATCGACATTGCTGCAAAGACACAAGTAATTATAATATTCTCATCCATTTGTGATTCAAGGTGACAATCGCTAGCGGCATAATTGTTGTTTCTGATAGTTTGGTATGATTTTTTTGCTTCATAATAGTTTTTTACTGCAATTTCTGCATACATCCAACAATTACAATTTTGTCGTGCTGTATTAGGATAAATACTCTGCTTTTCCATTGTGGTACACCCTCTTTCGTAGTTAATCTGCACAAATGAAATAAATGCATTGCACAGTAGTTGATTTTACTAGGCAATACATTTGTTTCTTATATATTGTGAAAGTCGTTGGTGGAGATGAGGGGAGTTGAACCCCTGTCCAAAAACATATTCACGGGGACTTCTCCGAGCGCAGTTTGTGATTAAAGTTCCCTCAAAAAGATGTTCACAAACAACCGTCTTTTATCAGTAGCTTCATTATTCATGCCGAAGGCAAAGCTTACTCCGGTCACGTTCACCGCTACTCGACGCCCTTATAGCAGCCGCGGTACTCCGCTAAAGGACGGCTGCCGAAATTAGGCAGCGTAAGCTAAATTATTGTTAGCGTTTAATTTTAAAATTGAGCTTTTAAAGTGGCGCTCACCACTGCTCGCTATCCCGGCTTCAATATCCCTGTCGAAACCGTTACATCCCCAAATAGGATTTGGTTATAGTTTAACACATAATTTAAATAATATCAATACGCATAAAAAAATTTAATATAAATATAATATTTGACCGCTTTACGCCACAATTCTTTATAAACACCTTGAAAATTGGGAAAAAATATGATAAAATTAAATCCAAATAGTGTTTTTACAAACAATAAAACGATGGTGCGAATACTTAAAATAATTCTAAAGTGAGGATTTTTTATGAAGAAATGTATTTTCGTCTTATTGGCACTGCTGATGCTTTGCAGCGGTTGCAGCGGGCAGATTGGGTTTGGAACAAGCCCCAATCCTTCCATCATTCCTAAAAGCGAAAGCGAAGAAGTTCCTGAAGGTGCTGTGCAGTTTGAAATAGCAAACACCAGTGGGGGCGATATTTATGAGGCATTTGTTGCCGATGCCAACACTAAAGAATTTGGCGCCGATATTTTAAAAGAAAAAATAATTAAAACCGGAGAAAGTATGAGCGTTTACATTATGCCTATTGAAAATGTAAAGTACTACGATATTAAGGTTTTAAGAGAAGACGGCGAATACTATACATGGCTCAATGTTCCGATAGGCACATTTAAAAAAATAAACCTGTCACTTGGGGCTGAAGGGCCTGAATTTACCACTGAATAGAAGGGACAAAATCAAATGTATGTTTCAAATGACTGGAAAGATTACGAAGTTATAGATACTTCCGCGGGCGAAAAACTTGAAAGATGGGGCGATGTTATACTGCGCCGCCCTGATCCTCAGGTAATATGGAAAAGCCGCGAAAAATGGAAAAAGGTTGACGGGCATTATCATCGCAGTAAAAACGGTGGTGGCAACTGGGGATTTTTCAGAGATTTGCCCGAAAGATGGACTATAAGTTATAAAAACCTTAAGTTTTTCGTAAGACCTACGGGCTTTAAACACACAGGCCTTTTCCCTGAACAGGCTGTAAACTGGGATTACATAATTGAAAAAACATCTCAAAGAGAAAAACCCAAGGTGCTGAATCTGTTTGCATATACCGGCGGTGCAACGCTGGCGGCAGCTTATGGCGGAGCCGATGTTGTTCACGTTGATGCATCAAAAGGTATGGTAAGCTGGGCAAAGGAAAACCTTAATTTATCCGGCCTTGGGGATAAATATGTAAGATTTATCGTTGACGACTGCGAAAAGTTTATTTTAAGAGAAATTAAACGTGGCAACAGATACGACGGAATTATTATGGACCCACCTTCTTATGGCAGAGGGCCCGGCGGCGAACTTTGGAAAATGGAAGACAAAATTTTTGATTTTGTAAGCCTTGCAGCTAAAGTTTTAAGCGATAATCCCATGTTTTTCATTGTTAATTCTTATACAACCGGTCTTGCACCCCAGGTTATTAAAAATATTATATCTTTGGGTCTTGGTTGCAAGGCCGAGTCGGACGAGATAGGGCTGCCAATTACTGCTTCGGGCCTTTATTTGCCTTGCGGAGCGGTTGGAAGAGCGAAATTTTAATTATTACCCTGAGAGGAAATTTATATGATAAAGACAGAAAATCTTTATTTTGAATATAAGAGCGACGAAGAAAGCCGAGTTGCACTTGGCGGCGTTAATATCGAAATAAAAAAGGGCGAATTTGTAGCAATACTCGGCCATAACGGCTCGGGAAAATCTACTATTGCAAAACATTTTAACTCAATACTTTTGCCAAGTGGCGGCAAGGTTTATGTTTCGGGAATGGATACATCTGACGAAAAGCTGCTTGCGAAAATAAGAAAAACTGTTGGAATGGTTTTTCAAAATCCTGATAACCAGATTGTTGCAACTGTGGTTGAAGAAGATGTTGCTTTCGGCCCTGAAAATCTTGGTGTTGAACCGCAGGAAATCCGCAAAAGAGTAGATGATGCGCTTCGGGTTGTCGGCATGTCAAAATTTGCCGCATCTGCACCGCACAACCTTTCGGGTGGGCAGAAACAGCGAATTGCAATTGCAGGAATTATTGCTATGAGGCCTTCCTGCATTGTGCTTGACGAGCCAACCGCTATGCTCGACCCTAAGGGCAGGCGTGAAATTATGAAAACAATTAAAAAGCTTTCCGGCGAGATGGGAATTACTATAGTTTTAATTACTCATTATATGGACGAGGCTGCACAGGCAGACCGTGTTATTGTTATGGATGACGGAAAGGTTTGTATGGATGATATTCCGGAAAATATTTTTTCCAGAAGAGATGAAATGATAGAAATGGGGCTTGATGTTCCACAGGTTACTGAGCTTATGTGTAAGCTTAAGAAAAACGGTTATAGCGTAAACGAAAAAATTATTTCCATAGATGAATGTGTTAACGAACTTATGACACTTTTTAAGGAGCATAATGTATGATAAAGCTTAAAAATGTTAGTTGTGTGTATTCTGAAAACGGCCCTTTTGAAACAACTGCTGTTTCGGATATTTCTCTTGAAATTGAAAAAGGAAAGTTTTATGGCCTTATCGGACACACCGGCTCCGGAAAAACAACTCTTGTTCAGCTTATCAGCGGACTTGTAAAGCCAACAGAAGGCGAAATTATTTTAAACGGAGTAAATATTGCAGATAAAAAAATAAAAACAAAAGATGTTGCCGGAAAAGTTGGGCTTGTTTTTCAGTATCCTGAATATCAGCTTTTTGAGGAAACTGTTTTCGATGATGTTGCTTTTGGCCCGCGAAACCTCGGTTTCAGCGAAGAAGAAGTTCGTGAAAAAGTTGTAAATGCTTTAAAAACAGTTGGAATTTCGGAAAAACATTACAAAAAGTCGCCATTTGAGCTTTCCGGTGGGCAGAAAAGAAGGGTTGCTATTGCAGGCGTTTTGTCGATGGAGCCCGAGGTTTTAATACTTGACGAGCCAACTGCAGGGCTTGACCCCAAAGGCCGCGATGATGTTTTAATGGAGATTAAAAAACTTCACGAGGAAAAGGGAATAACTGTTATTTTAGTTTCTCACAGTATGGAAGATGTTGCAAAAACCTGCGAAAAGGTTATTGTAATAAATGAGGGGAAAATTTCAATGTGTGGCGACACGCGAGAGATTTTTTCAAATAGTGAAAAGCTTTCAGAAATGGGGCTCTCTGTTCCGCAGATAAGCCGAGTTTTAATGGCACTGCGTGAAAAGGGAATAAATATTCCCGAAGATATTCTTACTGTTGAAGAGGCGGCCGGTGCAATAATATCATTGCTTGGAGGTGAATGCCGTGATTAAAGACATTACTCTTGGCCAGTTTTATCCTGGCAATTCACTTATTCATCGCCTGGACCCGAGAATTAAAATTTTGTGGACTCTTTTTTACATTGTACTTTTATTCTTTGTAAAAAACGCCATTGGTTTCGGGTTTTATATTGTTGCAACGGTAATTATTATAGCACTTACTAAAATTAAACCATCGTTTATTATAAAAGGGCTCAAACCAATTTTGTTTTTGCTTTTGTTTACGGCGGCAATTAATATATTTATGACGGGTGAAACACCGCTTTTTAAAATAGGCTTTTTAACTGCAACAAAAGAAGGGGTTATATTTGCCATATTTATGGCAATAAGGCTTACTCTTTTGGTAATAGGAACATCGGTTTTAACCTTTACAACCTCTCCTATTATGCTTACCGATGGAATTGAAAGGCTTTTGGCACCTTTTTCAAAAATAGGCGTGCCTGCGCACGCAATTGCTATGATGATGACAATAGCCTTAAGGTTTATTCCGACAATTATGGAAGAAACCGATAAAATTATGAAAGCACAGTCGGCAAGGGGAGCTGATTTTGAAAGCGGAAACATTATAAAAAGGGCAAAGGCTATGACACCGCTTTTAATTCCGCTTTTTATAAGTGCATTCCGCAGAGCCGATGAGCTTGCAACTGCAATGGAATGCAGAGGATATCACGGTGGCGAAGGCAGAACAAGGCTGAAACAGCTTAAAATGGGAAAAATTGATTTTGTATCGCTGGCAGTAATGGTGCTGTTTTTGCTGGCAATAGTATTTTTAAATCAAATAAATCTATGGATGGTGCAATAAATTGGAAAAACGCAATATAAGGCTCAGCCTTATGTACGATGGAACTGCATATCACGGTTTTCAAAGGCAGCAAAACGGAATTACAATTCAGCAATGCCTTGAAGAAGCAATTGAAAAAATAACAGGCGAATTTTCTGCAGTTACCGGATGCGGAAGAACCGATGCAGGCGTACACGCACAAAACTATACGGTTAACTTTTTTACATCTTCAAAAATCAACTGCGAAAAACTTCCTCTGGCGCTTAATTCACAGCTTTCGGAAGATATAAGAGTGTTTGCGGCAGAAGATACTACCGAAGATTTTCATGCACGTTTTTCTGCAAAAAGCAAAACTTATGCATATAAAATAGTAAATAAGCCTTTTTTAGACGTTTTTCTTTCAAAATACAGCTGGTTTTATCCTATAAAACTCGATGTTGAAAAAATGAAAAAAGCCGCAAGTCATATTGTTGGCAAACACGATTTTGCCGCATTTATGGCGGCAGGCTCACCTGTAAAGTCAACAGTAAGAACAATTTCAAACCTTGAAATTTTTGAAAATAACGGAGTTATTGATATAGAAGTTACAGCCGATGGTTTTTTGTACAATATGGTAAGAATTATTGTGGGAACTTTAGTTTATGTAGGCTGTGGAAAACTAAACGCAGAAGATATTCCGAAAATAATTGAGGCGGGGGAAAGGGAAAATGCAGGAATTACCGCTCCCCCTGAAGGGTTAAGCCTTAAAAAAACGGTGTATTAGGAGGTTGTTATGGGCGACGTTGTAGAATTTAAACCGAAACAAAACAAAAAAGTATATATAATTTTAGCCATACTTTTTGTTGCCACTGCAATACTTGTTTATATAAATGTTGTACACAGTGCATACACTAAGTCGTTGAACCTCAACAAAAGCGCTATTATGAGCGTTGAAGATTCTGGCTACATTTTTAAAAAGAATGGCAAAAATGTTGTAGCATGTGGACACGACGGAGTAACTGCAATCGATAAAAACGGAGAAATTGTGTGGAAAAAAGAATTTGGAACAAATTCACCGCTTATGACATCTGCTGGCGAGTATATTCTTTGTGCAGATTTAAATGGCAATGGTTACACAGTGTTTTCCGGCAACGGTAAACAGCTTCTAAACAAAAAAACACCTTACGAAATAATTACAGCTAATATAAATGAAAGCGGATATCACGCAATTGCAACAAAGGAGCGAGGATATAAAAGCCAGGTTTTGGTATATAACCTTAAAGACGAGCAAATTTTTGCGTGGCATTCAACGAAGTACCACGTTATTTCTCTGGCCGTTGCCAATAATAATCACGGTATGATTGTATCTGTTTTCGATGTTGAGGGCGGAGAGGAAAATGCTTTTAAAACACTTTACTTTTCTTTTGGCAAAGAAAAGCCTGAAGAAATTGAATCAGGAGTGGGAAATCTTGTTGCAAATTTAAAGTCTGTTGGAAACAGAATTTATGCAGTAGGTGACAGCGCATTTTATGCATATAGTGAAAACGGCAAAAAAGTTTTTAACATTGATTATGAGGGAAGAACTCTTCAAAGATATTCTGCAACCGATTCAGCGGTAGTACTTGCTCTTACAAAAACATCGGTAGAGGGATATTATGGCGGCTCAGTTGTTGAAATTTATTCGGCATCGGGCTACAAAAAGGGCTCGTTCGAAGTTGAGGATGAAATAACTTTCCTCGATGCGGAAGAACATAAAATACTGGTAAATTCTCCCGAAGGTGCATATATTTTAAGTGATAACGGCCGTCTTTACGGAAACCTTACTTTTGGAAACGAAGTAAGAGAAGGGCTTATTTTCTCGGGAGGCAAAAAATTGCTTCTGGTAAATGGCTCAAATGTAAATGTGTACGATGCAAAATAGCAAATGGAGGAGAAAATATGATTTATGATATTGTCCTTGTGGCAGTTTTGGTGTTTTTTGCGCTAAATGGGCGCAAAAAAGGCCTTATGATGAGTGTGTTTGGGTTTTTCTCGGTTATTATTTCATACATAGCGGCGGCGCTGCTTGTAAAACCTGCGTCTGAGTTTTTTAAAACAACCCCTGCATATGGAATATTACTTGAAAAAGTCGAGGAAATTGTACCTCAAAATCAAACGCTTTTAGGCTTTGCGCCGGGAAGTGTGCAGGAAATGATGGCAGAAAACGCGGCAGTTTTTTTGAGTAATGTTATTGTTTCGGTAGCAATATTTATTATAGTTTTAATATTGATGAAAATAGTTATAAAAATATTAAATTCAGTATTTAAACTGCCGGGGCTAAATTTTCTTAATAAAACAGGCGGTATGATTATAGGTCTTGTAACAGGCTTTTTAATCTGCTATGCGGCACTGGCGGCCTGGGGAGCATTTGCTGTGTTTGAACTTCCTGTTGGAATGGAAAATTCAACACTTTTAAAATCGATGTTTGAAAACAACTTGTTGTTTATATTAATTTCATAATTTTAAGGAGAAAACAAATGGATTATATACAAAGAGCAATAACTGGCGACGGCGCCGTAAGAGCAATGGCGGCAATTACAACAGATATGGTAAATGCGGCTCAGAAAACACATAATCTTTCAAAAACAACAACCGCTGCCCTTGGCAGAACTCTTACTGCTGCAGCGCTTATAGGCTGTACAATGAAGGGCGAAAATGATAGCCTTACTATTCAGATAGATGGTGGAGGTCCTGCGGGAAAAGTAATTGCTGTAAGTGACAGCCGTGCAAATGTAAAAGGCTATGTTTCAAACCCCGATGCCGAAGTTCCGCCTAAAAACGGAAAGCTTGATGTTGGCGGCGTTGTAGGCCGAAATGGAATGCTTGGCATTATAAGAGATATGGGCCTTAAAGAGCCTTATGTTGGAAAAGTTACTCTGGCAACAGGCGAAATTGGCGATGATATTGCAAAATATTTTGCACAGAGCGAACAAATTCCGTCGGTTGTGGCCCTTGGAGTTTTGGTAAATCAGGATAAAAGTGTTAAAGCGGCAGGAGGGCTTATAATTCAGGTTATGCCGGGCGCTACTGATGAGCAGATTGACAACCTTGAAAAAATGGTTTCCGAGCTCCCGCCTATAACAAAACTTATATCTGAAGGTGCTACGGCTGAAGATATTATAGGCTTTGCGCTGTCTTCCTTTGCATCTTACACAATGGAAAAAAGCCCGGTAAACTATAAGTGCGACTGCTCAATGGAAAGAATAGAAAGAGCAATTGCAAGCCTTGGCAGAAAAGAAATTGAAGATATTATTGAAAAACAAGGCGGGGCGGAAATTACATGTCATTTCTGTAAAAAAACATATAAAGTAACAGGGGACAGGCTTTCAGAATTTTTAAAATAAAGTACAGGCACACTTGCGGCAAAACCAAAATAATATATAAAGAAAATATATTAAGGAGTTGGTTTTGTGGCAACGAGGCATTTTTTTGCAGGGGTAAATACGCCCGAAGGGTTTTATTCGCTTTTTGAAAACATTGCAGATGATAAAGATTGCGAGAGAAAAATATATATTAAAGGTGGCCCGGGCATGGGCAAATCAACGCTTATGAAACGTGTTTTGGAAAGAGCGGAAGAAGAAGGGCTTTCAGCAGATATTTTTCATTGCTCGTCAGATCCTGCCTCGCTTGATGGTGTATATATTCCAAAGCTTAAAACGGCGCTTCTTGATGCTACTCCGCCCCATTGTTACGATCCCAAATATCCCGGCGTAACCGGCGAAATTTTTAATATGGCCGAGTTTCTCAGCTTTGATAAGGTAAATGAGAATAAAAGCGATATAATTCATTTCAGCGAGCACAAGAAGCGTGCTTTTGAAAAGGCGTATAATTATCTTGCGGCGGCAGGGCCTGTTATAAAAGAAATTTCGCTTATGTATAAAAACAATATATATTTGCATGGAATAGATTTGGAAGCTGAAAAAATATGTAATTCGCTGCTTCCTAAAATTACAATGCCAAAGTCAGGTAAACTTCGAAAACTGTTTTTAAGTGCAATAGGGCCGGAAGGTTTTGTAAATTATACCGATACGGCATTTAAAGGCACAAAAACAATTACCGTTAAAGGCGGCTTTGGAAGCGACAGGCTTATTAAAAAAGTTATGGAAACAGCCCTTACAAGAGGCTTTTCTGTTGAAGCGTTTTATTGCCCTATGGCGCCGGGCGAAAAAATAGAACATATTATTATTTCGGATATAAACACAAGTATAACAACTTATAATTATTATCATCATTTCAGCGGCGAGAAAACAGTTGAACTTGATGAATATATTGGTACTACCCCTACCAGAGTAGATGAGGCGTGGGGCAGTGTAACCGTTCTTTTAAGGCAGGCGGTTGCCGCATTATCAGAGGCTAAGGCGGCACACAGCTTTCTTGAAAAGTTTTATGTGCAGGCAATGGATTTTGATAAACTTAAAATGAAATCGGAGTTGCTTGTGGACAGTATTTTTTAAAAAAGAGAGGAAAACCTATGAAAATTTCGCAAATAACAGATATTTTAGATAATTATGCACCGAAATTTCTGGCAGAAGAATATGATAATGTTGGGCTTTTGGTAGGCGATGGAGAAAGGGAATGTAAAAAAATTCTTCTTTGCCTTGATGTTGACGAGATTGTTGCAGAAGAGGCAAAAAGATTAGGGGTTGACCTTGTGGTAAGCCATCACCCCATAATGTTCAGCCCCATTAAAAGAATAACTGCCGACACATCGGAAGGCAGATGTATTTTAAAGCTTATTGAAAATAAAATTGCCCTTTACAGTGCTCATACAAATCTTGACAGTACAAGTGGCGGCCTTAACGATTTAATGTGTGAAATTTTAGAAATAGAAAACTCTCGCCCCCTTACAAATCCAGATGAAGAATTTGGAATTGGAAGAGTTGGAATGCTTAAAAAAGAAACAACTCTTTCAGAACTTGCTGAAAAAGTTAAAACTGTTTTTGGTATTGATAACATAAGATTTTCAGGCAAGGCCGACAGAAAAATTAAAACAGTTGCGCTTTGTTCTGGCGGAGGCGGCTCTCTTGTTTACGATGCCGTAGCATCGGGGGCAGATGTTTATATTTCGGGTGACCTCAAGTATAATAATGTTCGCGATTTGTTCTTTTCGGGAATGGGATTTATTGAAGTGCCACACTATAAAAGCGAAATTTTAGCGCCGAAACTGTTTGAAAAAATTTTATCGGGATGCGCTACAACATATATTTCGGAATGTAATATTGATGTGTTTCAAAGCATATAAAAATAACAAAAAAGAGCCGTCGGCTCTTTTTTGTTATTTGGAAATTTCTAAAATTTTAAATTCGAGCACTGCGCCTGATGGAACTGTTGCCGAAACTGTTTCGCCAACTTTTGCGCCAAGAAGTGCTTTGCCAACGGGAGATTCATCGGAAATTTTTGATTTAACCGGGTCAGCCTCGGTTGAACCTACGATTGTGTATTCAACATCTTCGTCAAACTCCACATCGTGAACAAGTACCTTTGAACCAATGCTTACAACATCAGTGTCAATTTCACTCTCGTCTATAATCTTTACGTTTTTAAGCATATTCTCAACTTGTATTATTCTAAGCTCAACCTGAGCCTGTTCATTTTTCGCCTCGTCATATTCGCTGTTTTCAGATAAGTCTCCAAAGGCCAGTGCCTGTTTGATTTTTTCCGAAACTTCCTTACGGCGTACGGTTTTTAAATTTTCAAGCTCGTCCTCAAGCTTTTTAAGACCTTCGCCGGTAAGTATAACCTGTTTCTGCGATACCATTTACATCTTACCTCCTAAACTAATGAATAATATACGCAATTAAAGCCCTATTATTCACAACTTTAAATATTATAACACTTTCAAAGCCTGTTGTCAATAGTAATTAACAATATAGTGGTTTAAATTAACAATTTGTTATTAAAATATACCATTTTGTTTGTTAAATTTTACCGAAACCGGCTTGGTATACGAAAAATCCATTCCCAGAAAGCAAAGAACTGTTTCAAGCATATCTCCATACCGTAAAAACAAAGGAACTCCTTTAAGCGAAGGCGGAATAGTATATGAAATGTTTTCCGGATTTATGCTTTTCCAAGGGATGCGGCTTTTGCTTAAATTTATTATTTTATTGGCACCTTCGGGGGAAAAACTTTCTCCCCCGGGCATAACAACAACCGTTTCATCACTTAAATCACATTGAGTCACACTGCCGCCGCTTAATCCAAATTCGCTTAAAAGAGTGTCATCAAATTCTGAAATAAGAGAATCAGATGTCAAAAATTTAATTGATTTGTTTGTCATTATAACATCTGAAAGAGCGTAAATATCAGCACTGTTATGGGAAAAAACCGTTATAGGAGAATTTTGAGCAACAATATTTATAAGCTTTGAAATATGATACGTTGCCAATTTGTTTCCGCTGCGATATATTTTATTGCCTGAAAATTTTTTTGAAAAATCGGTTAATAATATGTCTGCTTCTTTTAAAAGTTTTTTTATCTTTAATTTGAAAACAAATAATCCGTATTGCGAAAGCCTTTCGCAAAAGTATATAATCCTGAGTTTTTTATCTGATATAATAATATCTTTGAATGTTCCGTGAGAATTTTGCCCGTTTTCCGGGCAAAATATAATAAGAGTTTTCATATTGCCCTCCATAAATCCTTTTGATAAATATATTTGGGCTATTGTGTGAATATTACATTAAAATTTTTTGTTTACAATTTCAAAAAATGGGTGTATAATAAATAGGTAATAAATTTTACGTAAAGGAAGTGACGAATTTATGGACGCTCATCCGGGGCGAAGTAACAAAATAAGATGGGCGGCGAATTCGTTTGTAGGTAGCCGTCCTTATTAAAGGAGGGCTTTTTTTGTATGAAAAAATAAAATTGCTTCTTGTTGAAAGAAAATTTGCTGAAATCCGCGAACTTTTGGCGGAAGAAAATGTTGTTGACACAGCGCAGGTTTTTGAAGAAATTCCCGAAGAGGACTTTTTAAGGCTTTTCAGAATGCTTTCAAAAGAGCTTGCGGCTGAAATTTTCAGCTATATGTCAACAGAATGCCAGCAAAGGGTTGTAGAAGCAGTAACTGACAGAGAACTTTCAGGAATTATCGACGAATTGTTTCTTGACGATACAGTTGACCTGGTTGAGGAGATGCCGGCTTCTGTTGTAAAGAGAATTCTGGCAAATACCAAGGGCGAAAAAAGGGCACTTATCAATCGCTTTTTGCAATATGGCGAAGATACAGCTGGAAGCATTATGACAATTGAGTTTGTTGACCTTAAAAAGGAAATGACAGTTGCCGATGCTTTTTCGCATATCAGAAAAACAGGTGTTGATAAGGAAACAATTTATACCTGCTATGTAACAGATAAAAATAGAAAACTTGAGGGCGTTATAACGGTTAAAACGCTTCTTTTGGCAGGTTATGACGATATTGTCGGCGATTTGATGGATACCAATATTATCTTCGCCACAACAGAGGATGATAAAGAAGAAGTTGCAAACGACTTTAATAAATATGATTTTCTTTCAATTCCGGTAGTTGACAGGGAAAAACGCCTTGTAGGTATTGTAACTATCGACGATGCTATCGACGTTATTCAGGAAGAAAACACTGAAGACTTTGAAAAGATGGCAGCTATTACGCCATCGGAAGACCCATATCTTAAAACAAAGGTTTTATCTCACGCAAAAAACCGTATTGTATGGCTTCTTGTGCTGATGGTTTCGGCAACATTTACGGGAGCTATTATAACAAAGTTTGAAGATGCATTTACGGTTATACCTGTTTTGGTATCGTTTATTCCAATGCTTATGGATACCGGCGGTAACTGCGGCTCGCAAACATCAACCCTGGTTATCCGTGGTATGGCCCTTGATGAAATTCAGGGGAGAGATTTCCTTAAAGTATGGTGGAAAGAGGTTTCGGTTGCAGTAATAGTTGGTGCTGCACTGGCAGTTTTCAATATTATCAGAATATATTTGTTAAATGGCCACGATATTCTTTTGTCATTAACAGTTTCGCTAAGCCTTTATGCGACAATTGTAATTGCCCAGTCGGTTGGTTGTCTTTTGCCTATCGGAGCAAAAAAAATAGGGCTCGACCCTGCTGTTGCGGCGTCGCCCATTATTACAACTATTGTTGATGCATGCGCACTTACAATTTATTTTACTGTTGCAAAGATGTTTCTTGGATTATAAAAAGGATTTGACAAGCTTGCCTTGTCAAATCCTTTTTGTTATTTTGTATTTTTAAGATATTCAATTGCGCTATTAAGCTGTAAATCTTCTGTAAACACTATGCTGTCATAATCTGTGTTATTAAGAGCCAGTGCCGTATAAACATCTACAATTCCCGTAATAGGAAGTGCGTTGTAAGCCTGATAAAGTTTTACCGCCTCAGCTGTTTTGGCATCAAAATTGCCGTCAGGCTCGCCTTCGAAAAAGCCTAAAAACTCCAGACGCTGCTGAATAGCTTTTACATTGTCGCCTGTATTGCCTTCGTTGTTGGTTACGGTTATATCATATGGCAGAAAATAAGAAGTGTCACGGGTATATTCTTTGTTTACAATATGATAATCAGGAACAACGCCAACTTCGTTTATGTGATTGCCGTTTGGCGATAAAAATTCAGCAATGGTAACTTTAAAGCCGCCGCCTGTAAGAGGATACGACTGAACAGTTTGCATTGTGCCTTTGCCATAAGTTTTGGTGCCGAAAATTTTTCCTGCATTTCTGTCTTTAACGGCTGCGGAAAAAAGCTCAGAAGCTGATGCGCTGCCTTTGTTTACTAAAACAGCAAGTTTATACTTTGAAGCTTTTTTATTATAAGAATAATATGTTTTGTTGTTTGACTCCATATTATATTCTATCTTCGCAATCACGCCCTGTGGAATAAAAAGATTTGCAAAATCAATTGCCGCCTGAAGTTCGCCACCGGGATTGTTACGAAGGTCTAAAATAATTCTTTTAACATTAAGTTTGTCAAAATCGTCAAGTATTGCCTTGGTATCTTTTGCAACCGTTAAGTTAAATGAAGATACGGAAATATAACCAATGTTATCTTCAAGAATTTCGTAGGAAACAGCGGAATTTTTAATTTTTTCTCTTGTTATATTAAAGGTTACAACTTCGCTTCCTCTGGTAAATCCCACTGAAACCGAAGTTCCTTCTTCGCCCATAATAAGGCTTTGAATATATTCGAGCGATCTTCCCGAAACATCTTCGCCGTTTACAAAAGAAATAATGTCATTTGGCAAAACGCCGGCTTTTTCTGCAGGGCCGTCTTTGATAGGTGCAACCACAACAACTCTGCCGCCGCTTTGAATTATACTAACGCCAATGCCGCAAAATTCGCCCTGAAGAGATTGATTTACAAGATAATTGTATTCATCCGGGTAAAGATATACAGAATGCTCATCTAAAGTGTCCATCATAGCCGAAACCATATCTTCCAGTGTGGCATCGGGATTGGTAAGCTTTTCGTAAAAAGCTACATTTTTCAAATAATTTGCATCGGTGTCAAATTTATAAAAAATATCAAGATAAGATGCAATGCTGTCAAGTGCTCTGTACTGCAGGTCGCCTGAAAGAGGCTCTTGTGCAAGTGCAGGAGAAAACAACAATAATATAGCCAGTAAAACGGATAAAAACTTTTTCATCTGAATTACTCCTTTCGTGGGGTTTTACATTTTTTCAGGTGCAGTAACTCCAAGAATTTCAAGACAGTTTGAAATAACAGTTTTAGCAGCATTGCAAAGAAGAAGCCTTGCCTCTGCAAGAGAAGTTTCTTCGCCTTTAATGTGGCAATCGTTATAGAACGAGTGGAAATCTGCCGCAACATCTATTACATAACGTGTAATTCTCGAAGGATCAAAGCTTTCTGCCGCAATTTTAATTTCCTCGGGCATTTGTGCAAGACGCTTCAAAAGCGCAATTTCCTGAGGAGCGGTTAAAAGCGCAGGATTTATGTCACTGAATTTCTGAAGTTTAAGTCCGTCTTCGGTTAAAAGCCTTAAAATGCTGCAAATTCTCGCATGAGCATACTGAACATAGAAAACAGGGTTGTCGTTTGACTGCTTGAGAGCAAGGCCCAAATCGAAATCGAAATGGCTTCCTGCCTGGCGGAGATTAAAGAAAAATCTCGCTGCATCAATGCCAATATCCTGCAAAAGGTCGGAAAGGGTAATCATTTTACCTGTTCTTTTGCTCATTCTTACAATTTCGCCGTTTTCCATAAGACGAACAAGCTGCATTGTAATTACATTAAGCTTTGAAGAGTCAATTCCAAGGGCTTCAAGTGCACCTTTCATACGTGCAATATGTCCGTGATGGTCAGCACCCCAGATGTTTATTGCAATATCAAATTTGCGTGTTTCAAGCTTGTTTCTGTGGTAAGCAATATCTGCCGCAAAATATGTTGGAATACCGTTTGCGCGAACCAAAACATCGTCTTTATAAGAACGGTCATCTTCGCCTTTTTTCTCAATAAAGTTTGTGCTTTTAAACCAAAGTGCACCGTCTTTTTCATAAACTAAATCAGTTTTCTTAAGCTGCTCAATTGTGTCCATAACAAGTCCGCTTTCGTGAAGCTCGCTTTCATAAAACCACTTGTCATAATTTATGCGGTAAGACGCAAGGTCTTTATGCATTTTATCAAGGTTTAAAGGCAGAGCATAGTCAATAAGCGTCTGCTTTATTTCGTCAGAACTTTTTTCGATTAAAGAAGTTCCGTTTTTCTCAATAAAAGCCTTTGCGTGCTCTCTGATATCTTCGCCCTGATAGCCGTCTTCAGGGAAATCACAGCTGCCTGTAACTTCTTCGATGAAACGGGCTTCAAGTGAACGGCCAAATTTGTCTATCTGTGCGCCGGCATCGTTTACATAAAATTCTTTTGTAACAGAGTATCCTGCTGCGGATAAAACAGCCGCAAGACAGTCGCCAATAGCGCCGCCGCGGGCGTTGCCCATATGCATAGGGCCTGTTGGGTTGGCGCTTACATATTCAACGTTAACGGTTTTGCCGGCACCAACATCAATATGGCCATATTCCGAGCCTTTATCTTCAATTTCTTTAAGCACATCGTAAATATAAGATGTGTTAAGGTAAAAGTTTATAAAGCCGGGGCCTGCAATGTCAACGCGCTCAACCATATCGTCAGTAGCAATATTTTTGACAATTTCAGCGGCAATATCACGTGGAGCTTTTTTGAGCGAACGTGAAAGGAGCATTGCCATATTTGTTGAATAGTCGCCGTTTGCAGTATCTTTTGGTACTTCTATAAGAAAATCAGGTGCCTCGCAGCCGAAAGCTGCAGAAAGCGCCGCTGAGAGAAGTGAGCGTAATTTATCTTCTGTTTTGCTGAGTATATTCATATTATCAAGCCTTTCGAAAAGTATTTATATTATGCCTTGCGGACATTTAAATTCAAATTGTGAGTAGATGATGGGGTGTTGTCAACCTCTATCATATATTCAATGTTTATGTTTCCAACTCCATCTGTCATATCAACCGATACAGCCTCGGATAAAATGCCTATTGTAAAACTGCCGTATGGGGTTTCGTAGTGGCTTAAATGCCGCTTTCCACGGCTGAAAACCATGTGAGTATTCACATTACCGAATCGTGTCATTGAAACTGTATCGCCGTCAATTTTAACGGTTGTTGTAGTATTTTCGTCAAACCCCGAAATTTCAGTTTCTTTATAGCAAAGGTAAAGCTTTCCGCCTTTTTCGTAGTAGTTACCCTCGGTAACAAATTCTATTTTATCGCTTTCGCCTTCAATGCTTGTTTCTTCGCCTGTTATTGAAATAATAACTTTGTCTTTCATAAGTATCTCTCCTTACAAACAGTATACCACTTTTTTTCTTGTCCGTAAAGACTAATTATTTAGTGCAAGTTCAATCAATTTGTCAATTAAGGAACTATATGGAATACCATCGTGTTCCCAAAGCTTGGGATACATGCTTATAGCTGTAAAGCCGGGAAGGGTGTTAATTTCGTTAAAATAAATTTTTCCTGTTTCTTTGTGAACAAAAAAGTCAACTCTTGAAAGCCCTCGGCAGCCAAGAGCTTTGTAAATTTTTACTGCATATTTCTGGATAGCTTCAATTGTTTCCGCGGGGATAGAAGCAGGAATATTAAGAATTGATGCATTGTCAATGTATTTTGCATTATAGTCATAAAACTCGTTTGAAGAAACAATTTCGCCAACAGTTGAAGCTTTAGGCTCTAAATTTCCTAAAACAGAGCATTCAACTTCTTTGCCGTTTACAAATTCTTCGCATAAAATTTTGTTGTCAACCTTGGAGGCTTCTTTGATAGCCGACTCGAGTTCAGCGGAATTTGTAGCCTTTGAAACACCAAGCGATGAGCCTGCGTTGCAGGGCTTTATAAATACAGGATATTCAAATCTTTCTTCAACGGCTTTTATCATTGAAGGCTCAAATGGAGCATTTAACAAGAGCCAGTCAGCCTGAGGAACACCTGCCGATGCGGCAAAAAGCTTTGTTGCCGATTTGTCCATCGCTGCAGAAGAGGCCAAAACCCCCGGGCCAACATAGGGAATGCCTGCAAGCTCAAAAAGCCCCTGAATACATCCGTCTTCGCAAAAATCGCCGTGCATAACAGGAAAAACTGCATCAATATAAATTATTTCGCCCTTTGAAATTAAACCGTGATGCGCAGGATCCGGCGAGATAATGGCAGGAGTATTTTCAAGCTCTGTCCATTTGCCGGATGCAATCTCTTCGGGAGTGGCATCGGTTTTAAGCCAGTGTCCCTCACGGGTTATGCCAACTTTAATTATGTTATATTTTTCTTTGGAAATATTATTTAAAACCGACTGTGCTGAAAGGCAGGAAACATCGTGTTCGCCTGATTTTCCGCCAAAAAGAATAAGTAAGTTCATAATAATCTCCTTTATTTTAATTTATATTCGCTGTAAACATCTCTTTTTGGTATTTTGCGTGCCGCCGCAACTTTTTTAAGAGCGGTTTTTTCATCGTCGCCCTGATTTATGTAAAAATCAACGTGTTCTGTTATGGTCATTGTTTCGAAAAGTTCTTCTTCCTCTGATTTTTCTGCAGGCGCAATAACCAAAACATATTCGCCTTTAGGGGGATTATCGTCAGAATAAAGGTTTTGAGCCTCCAATAGAGTTGTTCTAATGGTTTCTTCGTGAAGCTTTGTTATCTCTCTTGAAAGCGAAATTTTTCTGTCGCCGAAAACCTGGAGCATATCACGTAATGTGTTGCGCAGTTTGTGAGGCGCTTCGTAAAATATAAGAGTTCTTTTGTCGTTTTTAATTTCCTCAAGGCGGTCCATTCTGCCTTTTCGGTTCATAGTTAAAAAACCTTCAAAGGCAAATCTTCCTGTGGGAAGCGCCGAAACAATAAGGGCACAAATGCCGGCAACAGGGCCGGGGATTGGCAAAACCTCAATATCGGCCTCGGCACAAAGGGCAACAAGGTCCTCTCCGGGGTCGGAAATTGCAGGGGTTCCTGCGTCAGAAACTAAAGCAATGTTCTTGCCTTCCTGCAGCATATTTACAAGCTGAAGCCCCTTTTCGCGGCGGTTATGCTCATAGTAGCTTATCATTGGCTTTTTTATCCCCAAATGATTTAAAAGCTTTAAAGTATGTCTTGTATCCTCGGCGGCAATAAGGTCAACCTCGGAAAGAGTGTTTATAAGCCTTTCCGACATATCGCCAAGGTTTCCAATGGGAGTTGCACAAAGGTAAAGCTTACCGCTCACTGCAAGGCACCCCTTTCATATATATTGTTAATTTCATCTGTATAATTCCCGTTTGAATCATACATATAAAGAGTTTTTTCAAATTTCAAAAATGGTTTCGAGCCTTTAGTCCCTTCAATAAGGAAAAGGTTTGGCTCTTTATCCTGAGATGGCGCAACCATTTTAATGCGCTTTGGCTCTATAGAATATTTTCGCATAGTGCATAAAACATCTGCCAGGCGGTTTGCCCTGTGTACCATACACATTTTTCCGCCAAATTTTAAAAGCGAGGCAGAAACCGATATAACATCATCAAGATTACACATAATCTCGTGGCGAGCAATTGCCTTTATATCGGCAGGGTTTACAATACCGCCGCCTTTTTTCTCGTAAGGAGGGTTACAGGTTATGGTATCAAAAACTTCGTGGCCGAAAAGGGAAACACAGTTTTTAAGGTCATCATTTATAATTTTTATGTTTTCAATGCCGTTTAATTTAACACTTCGCTGTGCCATTTGTGCTATTTCAGGAATAATTTCAACGCCAAAAATTTCGGCGGCTTCTTTTTTTGCCCACAAAAGAAGGGGCACAATGCCGCCGCCTGTACATAAATCGAGCACCCTGTCACCCTTTTTTACAGATGCAAAGTGCGAAAGCAGTACAGCGTCACAGCCAAAGCAAAAGCCGTCGGTTCTTTGAATTATGGAAAGTGAACGAATTTGCAAATCGTCAATGCGCTCGTTTTCTAAAAGTTCCATTTTTTCTCCTTGGCAGAATAAATTTGAATTAATCGGTGTAAATTAAAAACAAACGGGACTGTACTGTGGCAGAAAGGTGCCTTGTACAGTCCCCCAGCAATTAGTCCTGAACAGGAGCTCCTACAGGACAAACATTAGCGCAGTTACCGCATTCGATACAAGCGTCTGCATCGATTACATAAGCGGAATCACCGGCAGAAATACAAGAAACCGGGCATTCAGCTTCGCAAGCACCGCAGCTGATGCATTCGTCTGAAATTACATATGCCATTTTACACACCTCCTCGTCTAAATAGCATAACATATTATTTAATAAATTTCAATAGCTTTTTTAAATTAGTTTCGGGTTGTAAGGGAAATTTCGCCATTTTTCACATCTGCCACAAGGGTATTGCCGGAAAGCAGTGTTCCTTCAACAATTTTCTTTGCCGCTTTGTCTTCAAGTTCTTTTTGAATAATTCTGCGAAGCGGCCTTGCGCCGTTTTTGGGGTCGTACCCTTTTTCAAGAAGAAGAGAAAGCGCATCTTCTGAAATTTCAAAGTTTATATCTCTTTCTTTGAGCATATCGGCAAATTCGCCAACAAGCTTGCGTAAAATTTCAAGGAGAATATCTTTTGAAAGCTGATTAAATATAACAATTTCGTCAATTCTGTTTATAAATTCAGGCCTGAAAAGCTCTTTAAGAGCAGATTTAACCTTTTCTTCCGAAGCGGCTTTTTCATTGGTTGTGTATCCGGGGGCGTTGCCCTTATAATCGCTTCCGGCATTAGATGTCATAATAATTATAGTATTCTGGAAGTTTACAACTTTGCCGTGGCTGTCAGTAATTCTGCCGTCTTCAAAAATCTGCAGCAGAATATTCAGTACATCGGCGTGAGCCTTTTCAATTTCGTCAAGCAAAATTATAGAATAAGGTTTTCTGCGAACTTTTTCGGTAAGCTGGCCGGCATCATCATAGCCTACATATCCCGGAGGTGCGCCAATTATTTTTGAAACGGCGTGTTTTTCCATATATTCCGACATATCAAGGCGGATAAGAGCCTCTTCGGTATCAAACATTGCCTCGGCAAGGGACAAAACAAGCTCTGTTTTACCAACGCCTGTGGAGCCAGTGAATATAAATGAAACAGGGCGGTGTTTTTTTGCAAGGCCAACTCGGTTTCGAAGAATTGCGCCTGAAATTGCGTCAATTGCTTTGTCCTGCCCTTTAACTCTTTTGCGCAAAGTTTCAGGAAGGGATAAAAGCTTTTCGTTTTCGCCTTTTGTAATACTTGCGGCGGGAATTTTTGTCCATTTTTCTATAACCTTTGCAACATCTTCAACAGAAAGGGCGGGTGTTTTAATCTGGCTTTCAAGCTCGGCCTTCTCGCCTTCAAGGCGGCAAAGCTGAACTTTAAGTTCTGCCATTTTTTCATATGCGCCTTCATCGGTTGAAGAAGAAAGTTCGTCAATTGAAGTGTTTATTGTATCAATTTCACGGCTTAAATTTCCAAGCTTTGCAAGTGAAGTATTTGTAAGATTTGCGCGTGACGAAGCCTCGTCGATTATGTCAATGGCTTTATCGGGCAAAAATCGGTCGGTTATATATCGCTCGCTGAGCTTTGTAGCCGAAATTATAACCTCGGTTGGAATTGTTACCTTGTGATAACTTTCGTAATATGGGCGAAGGCCTTTTATAATTTCGATTGTTTCGTCAATAGAAGGCTCGTCAACCAAAATTGGCTGAAATCTTCGCTCAAGGGCTGTATCTTTTTCAATAAATTTTCTGTATTCGGTAGTTGTTGTTGCGCCTATTATCTGAATTTCGCCACGGGCAAGGGCAGGCTTTAAAATATTTGCCGCACTCATTGCACCTTCGGCATCGCCTGCTGCAACAATATTATGAAGCTCGTCAATTACCAAAATTATGTTGCCGGCTTTTTTAACCTCTTCTAAAATTTTCTTAAGGCGTGCTTCAAACTGAGCGCGAAACTGTGTTCCGGCTACAATTGAAGTAAAGTCGAGAAGATAAATTTCGTGGTTTAAAAGCTTTTCAGGCACCTGACCTGCGGCAATTTTTGTTGCAAGGCCTTCGGCAATTGCAGTTTTACCAACACCCGGCTCGCCTATAAGGCAGGGGTTGTTTTTTGTACGGCGGTTTAAAACCTCAATACAGCGTGTGATTTCGCTTTCTCTGCCAACAACAGGGTCAACAAGGCCTTCTGCGGCACGCTTTGTAATATTTGTACCGTAGGAATCCAAAAGGCGTTTTTTAGCCTTTTTCTCTTTTTTTCCTTTTTCTTTATCGTCATCGTCGTCAGCGGCGCCACCTGCAAGCTTGAAAAAGCTTTTCATTGGGTTATCGTCATCGTCCATTTCCATCATTTCGCCACCGGGCATACCAAAAAGGCTTGCCATCTGTTCCTCGATATTATCAAAATCATCAGGACTTATGCCCATGGCCTCCATTTGTTTTGAAACATCAATGCCAAGCTCTTTTGCACAGGGCAGACAAAGCCCCTCGTTTATTGTTTTTCCGTTTTCCATTCTGGTAACGAATATAACTGCAATATTTTTTTTGCAGTGTGAACACATCATCATTTAATCAAATCCTTAAATTTATTCTGAACACAAAGTGTTACTATTTATTTTAGCATAAAGCAAAGTAAAAGTATGTTAATTTTCTGTTAAAAATGTTTCGCCCGTAAATAAATCCGCATAAGCGGATTTATTAAGATTTATCAAGTTAGTTTACAGGTTCTGCAAGAAAAGAAAAGGTTTTGTAAGTTTTTTTAAAGTGGTTTACTGCCCTTTGAGCGTCGTCTTTTGAACTGAAAATGCCAAATACTGATGAGCCGCTTCCGCTCATACAACTGCCAAGTGCGCCGAAAGATAAAAGCTCGCTTTTGTAAAGGGGCAAATCTTTATATCTTGGCTCAACTGCCTTTTCCAAAACGTTGAACGCTCTTATTGAAACGCCTGAAATATCACCATTTTCAAGGCTTTTTATAATTCCTTCGGTGTCGGGGTGATAGTCACAAGTATCAAGCGAAAAACCCTGAAAAACCGTTTTGGTGCTTATAGACATTGATGGTTTTATAATCACAACAAAGCATTTTGGTAAAGGAGGAAGAGGCGTTAAAATTTCGCCAACACCTTCCGCCAGATGTGTTTTGCCGCGCATACAAAAAACAACATCCGCTCCGCAGGAAAGGCCTATTTTTTCGAGCTTATCTGAGGGGATGGGATAGCCAAACATTTTGTTAAGCCCAAGTAAAACTGCCGCCGCATCACTGCTTCCGCCGCCAAGGCCTGCGCCCATAGGAATTTTCTTGTCTATATAAATATCTGCACAGGGCGAAATGCCTGCCGCGTCAAAGAAAAGTTCAGCCGCCTTAAAGGCAATATTTCTTCTGTCGCAGGGGAGGTATGAAAGGTTTGTTTTAATGCGAATACCTTCAAAAGAAGTGTCAATTGTAACTCTGTCGTGAAGAGAGATTGACTGCATTATTGTTTGAAGGTTATGGTAACCGTCTTCTCTTTTGCTTACAACATCGAGGGAAATATTTATTTTTGCAAAGGCTTTAAAACATTCTCTCATTTATTTTCTCCAACAATTGTTTTAAGATATTCAAGAAACTCTTCTTTTAAATCGTCACGGCGAAGAGCTTGTTCCACGGTTGCTTTAAGAAAGCCCATTTTATTACCAACATCGTAGCGCTGGCCAACAAAATCATAAGCATATATATCCTGTTTTGTTGCAAGCATTGAAAGGGCATCGGTAAGCTGAATTTCGCCGCCTGCTCCCGGTTTTACATTTTCAAGACATTCAAAAATTTCGGGGTTTATAATATATCTGCCCAAAACAGCGATGTTTGAAGGAGCATCTTCCACTTTTGGTTTTTCAACCATATCTAAAACTTTATAAATACGTTCTGAAACAGATTCAGGTTTTATAATTCCGTATTTTGAAACATCACTTGTGTCAACTGTTTGAACTCCGAGAACGCTGCAGGAATATTTATCGTAAACATCAATCATCTGCTTAAGGCACGGGGTTTTAGAATGAACAATATCATCGCCAAGCAAAACTGCAAAGGGGGAGTTTCCTACAAAAGATTTTGCGCAATGGATTGCATGGCCGAGGCCGAGGGCCTCTTTTTGCCTTACATAGTGAATATTTGCAAGAGAGGAAATTGGCTCAATCTGTTCGATGAAATCCGTTTTTCCCGCTCTTTTCAGTTCGTTTTCAAGCTCGTATGATTTATCAAAATGGTCTTCAATGGCTCTTTTGCCGCGGCCTGTTATAATGAGAATATCTTCAATTCCCGATGCCGCTGCTTCTTCGATAATGTACTGAAGGGTTGGGGTGTCAACGATTGGAAGCATTTCTTTCGGAACTGCTTTTGTTGCAGGCAAAAACCTTGTTCCAAGGCCTGCGGCAGGGATAACGGCTTTTGTTATTTTCATAATTTGACATCTCCTTCTGTTTTCCAGTCATCAAGCGAAGTTTTTATGGCCGTAAAAACCCTTTCGGGCAGGCCGTGATTTTCGCGGTTTAATTTTGCAATAGTTTCTTTCATATACTGCCTTTTTGTTACGCCATCGGCAGGACAGGTGCTTTTAACGGTTGGAAAGCCGTATCTTTTCATAAAAGACAAAACCTGGCTCTCTGTCATATAAATAAGCGGCCGTATAAGATGAATATCTTTTCTGTCGAGATAAGTTTTGGGGCTGAAGCAACCAATTCTGCCCTCGTAAAAAAGAGAGAGGAAAAAGGTTTCAACAACATCATCGTTATGATGGCCAAGCGCTACTTTATTACAGCCCCGAGCCTTTGCCGCATCGTGAAGTGCGCCACGGCGCATTTTTGCACATAGGGAACAGGGATTTTTTTCTTGCCTTATATCAAAAACTATTTCGGCTATATTTGTTTCCTCAACCATAAGATCCATACCCTCTTTTTTAAAAAAATCCACAAGAGGAGAAAAATCCATATCCTTAAATCCCATAGAAAGGGTTATGGGAACAACTTCGAATTTTTTAGGATAAAATCGTTTAAGGGCATTAAGGCCAAGGGCAAGGGTAATACTGTCTTTTCCGCCTGAAACGCCAACTGCAATCCTGTCGCCATCTTCAATCATATTATAATCGTCCACCGCGCGGCGGACAAAACTTAAAAGCTTTCTCAAAACTGTTACCTCGCATAAGTTTTTCTGCGTTTTCTGCGCTTTCTGCGTTGTTTTTTAAATGATGAATAAAGGAAAAGAACAATAAGAAAGAGCGCAAGCAAAATGTAAAATACAGCTGATTTGAACAGTTTGTATATAGGCTTAAATATAAAAGCCAGCGGCATTTTGGAATAGTCGGAAATAGAAAGCATATCGCATTCACCAACTTTTACTCCACCATACCACCATTCCATTCTGCCCAGCTTGTCGCCCATTTTGACAGGGGCTTTAACGGTTTTTTTGATGTATTCTTTTTTCTCAACATCTTCAAGCTTTACGCCTGCCGGCAAAATTACATTTACTGAAGATGAGGCCGATAAAATAGCCTCGTCAGCAAAAGCACTTTTAATTGGAACAGAACTTATAATATCGTTTTGTTTTGCGGCAACATAGCCATCGTGATTTTCAAAGCCGTGTTGAAGAAGTTTTTTACTGTCTACAAAGGAATATGTTTCAACAGGGTCGGGTTCAGCTCCGAAAACAACTGATATGTATTTCTCGCTTCCGCTTTCTGCGGCAGAAACAAGACAATAGCCCGCGTTACTTGTGTAACCCGTTTTAACGCCAATGGCAGGTTTATAATAGTATTTTGAATTTTTGTTAATAAGCTGATTTGTTGTGGTTAATATACGTTCTTCATCCATTTTATTTGTTGGAGGAATAGTATATTTCGTCAGTTTTACCGCTTCGGCAAAAAACGGAAGTTTCATAGCGTAAACCGTTATTTTTGCCATATCTTTTGCGGTTGTATAATGGTTTTCATCGTGCAAGCCGTGAGGGTTTGTAAAATGAGTGTTTGTGCAGCCGATTTCTTTTACTTTTTTATTCATCATATCAACAAAATCTTTATTGGATTTTGAAATATTTTCAGCAAGAACATTTGCAGCATCGTTGGCGGAAGCAATTATGAGAGAGTAAAGAAGGTGCTCGAACGACATTTTTTCGCCTTCTGAAAGGTTTATTTTGCTACTGTCATAATCAATGCTGTTAACGGCCTGAAAGCTTGCGGTTAAGACTTCGTTTTTCTCAAGTTTTCCGCTTTCTATTGCCAAAATTGCAGTTACAATTTTGGTGGTGGAAGCAGGGTACATTTTTTCTTCACTGTTTTTCTCGTAAAGAGTGAGGCCTGTGTACGCATCTACCAAAATAGCAGAAGGACTGTTAAGTTTTGGGGTTTCGGCAAATACCGTAGTTACGGTAAGCACGAAAGTTATAGCAAGTAAACTTATTTTCCTAATGTAGTTCATAATAAACTCCTATCCAGACAAGATAAAAAAGTGTATAAGCAATTTTTGTCAAAAGTGTTGAAAAATTATCTAATATATTATATAATATAACAAAACTCTCATTGTGGCAAGAAATTTTTTTAAAATGAGGATAAATTATGCACGAATTGATAAAAAAGCATATGAGTGATTTAGTGGTTTCAGCTGTGTGTTTTATAATTCTGCTTTGTATAGGCGTTCATTCTATGGTTAACGAAAATAAAACTGATGATTTACTTGAAACTTCGCTTGATAAAAACGACAGAAATAATACAATTTCGGTTTATATCGGCGGAGAAGTAATAACGCCGGGAACTTATGAATTAAAGGCTGGTTCCCGTGTTGGCGATGCGGTTGAAGCGGCAGGGGGATTTACGGAAAATGCCAACGAGAAAACAAATATCGCTGTAAAACTTAAAGATGGAAATAAAATTACAATTGCCGCAAAGGGAGAAGACCCTTATTCCGGAATTGATTTTAAAATAAACATTAACACTGCCGGAGTAAACGATTTTATGATGATTGACGGCATTGGCGAGAAAACAGCGGCAAAAATAATTGAATTCAGAGATAAATCGGGAAAATTCAGAAAGATTGAGGACATAATGAATGTTGACGGAATTGGCCGTGGAACATTCGAAAAAATTAAGGATTTAATAGTGATTGAATAAAAGGAGAGGAAGTAGCGTTGAAAATACTTATTGTTGACGACGAAAAATTATTGGTAAAAGGAATTAAATTTAATTTTGAGCAGGAAGGCTTTGACGTTGAAACTGCGTACGATGGCGAAGAGGCTTTAAAACTCGCGAGGGATAAAAGCATTGACATTATAATACTTGACCTTATGCTTCCGAAAATTGACGGGTTGGCAGTGTGCCAGAAAATTCGTGATTTTTCAAAGGTGCCGATTATAATGCTTACCGCTAAAACTGACGATATGGACAAGATTTTAGGCCTTGAATATGGTGCTGACGATTACCTTACAAAGCCATTTAATATTCTTGAACTTAAAGCGAGAGTAAAGGCTATTTTAAGAAGAACACAGGCAGCATCAGATTCAGGAAAGAGAAATCAGCGTTCGGGAGCAGGCCTTGAACTTGACTATAATCTGAGAAAACTTCGTATAGACGACAAATGGATTGAACTTACATCAAAAGAGTTTGATCTTATTGATCTTCTGGTAAGCAACGCAGGAAAAGTTTATTCAAGAGAACATCTTCTTGATATAGTTTGGGGATATGATTATCCCGGCGACATAAGAACAGTTGACGTTCATATGAGAAGACTCAGGGAAAAAATTGAGCCCGATCCTGCAAATCCGACATATATACTTACCAAATGGGGGGTAGGTTACTATTTTAAAGAGGCTTAATGAAATATGGGGCAGCATAAAATGGCGCCTTGTAGGAACATATGTGGTAATAATGCTTATAACGCTTGTAATTGTTATGGGCTATGTTTTAAATCTTGTAACCGAATACTCTTTTAACGAAAGAAGAGTTGATTTGCTTACAAAGGCAAATATTCTGGCAAGCTTTGCCTCGGGAAGTGATTTTGAAAAATCAAATACCGTAAGGCAATTTAGGCAGACAGTTGAAATTGTTGGAAACACCAGAGTTATGTACATTGACGAAGATGCCAAGGTTTTGTTTGATACGTCGGAGGCGGCAAATCTTGTTGGAAAAACAATGCTGGTAGCTCAGGTTGCCAATGCTCTTGAAGGAACTGAAAATGTTGAAATAGCGGCTGAAAACGATAAAAATTACATTATTGCCGCAGTGCCGGTAAGAGCTTCGGGAATGGTTTCAGGCGTTATTTATCTTCAGGATACTGCTGACGATATGGTTGCGTATCACGAACATATGAGAAAAAATCTTCTCATTTTATCTGGAATTATGTGTGTTGTAATAGGTATTTTAAGTTTGGCACTTTCTCATCTGTTCACGGCACCGATTTCGAAAATAAAAGAAAAAATTAAATACATGAGCGATAACAAAATACGAAAGACAATAGATTATCGCGGAACTAACGAAATTAACGAACTTGTTGAGGAATTTAACAGGTTGGTTGCACAGCTTAACATTGTAGAAGAAAGAAGGCAGCAGTTTGTATCAAACGCATCGCACGAACTTAAAACGCCGCTTAGCTCGCTGAAGCTTATATGCGACTCTATTTTACAAAATCCTGACGTTGATATGGAGCTTGTAAAAGAGTTTTTGTGCGATATGAACGACGAAGTTGACCGTCTTACAAGAATTACGAACAAGCTTTTAAGTCTTACAAAAATGGATGCATCTGTTGAAGAAACTGAAATGGTTGAACTTTCGGTTATCAATTTAAAAGGGCTTATGAGGCGAATTGTAAAATCCCTTAAACCTTTGGCGGAAGAAAAGAAAATTGATTTTGAAATTCTTCTTCCCGAAGATGTTTACGCTACAGTTGATGCAGACAAATTGTGGGAAGCAATTTACAATATCGTTGACAACAGCATAAAATACACCGGCGAAAACGGCTGGGTTTATGTTGAAATGTACAGAGATAAGCAGGAAGTTTATATTACGGTTGCCGATAACGGCATTGGTATGCAGGAAGAGGAAACAGAAAAAATATTCGACCGTTTTTACAGAGTTGACAAAGCCAGAGCAAGAGAAACAGGCGGCACAGGGCTTGGCCTTTCTATTGCCCAGTCTTCTGTAGAACTTCACGGTGGAAGAATTTTTGTTGAAAGCCGCGAAAATGTTGGCAGTCTTTTCAGAATTATTATACCTACTGTTGCAAACCTTGAAGAAAAGAAAGAAGAGAATAAAAATCAAAGCGAAACCAAGTAAAAAGGGGGTTTTGGTATGAAAAAAATCATAGCTTTTTTAATGTGCATATGTGTTTTAACATGCTTTTTTACTGCTTGTGACAAAAAAAGTGAAACAGAGGAAACTTTAACGCTTTATTTTATAGACGCTGAAAAGAAAAATATGGTAACTGAAGAGATAGAAATTCCTGAAGAAAAGAAAGACAATTTACTTGCTTTCGCAGTAAATGCCCTTATAAGTGGTCCGCAGAGCGAAAATTGCAAAAGAGCAATACCTGAAGGCACGGCTCTTTTGGGAATTGAGCTTTCTGAAAATATTGCTACGGTTAATCTTTCGGAAAAGTTTAACACCGGAACAAAAATTGACAAATTGTGGAGCAGATACACCCTTATTAACACCCTTTGCGGCATTGAAGGTGTAAGCAAAACACAAATTTTGGTTGATGGTAATATTATTACATCTATTTCTACAGGTGAGCCGCTCGGCCCGATGTCTAAAGATGATATTGTAACCGATGTTACACAGATTACCAACGACACAACTGTTGCAACACTTTATTTTGCTGACGAAAATGTTATGCATCTCAGGGCTGAAACACGCGAAATTGCCCTTAAAGAGGGAGAACCGCTTGAGAAAGTTTTTGTTGAAGAACTGTTTAAAGGACCTAAAAACAGCGGGCTTTATTCTATACTTCCGCAGGGCGTAAAAGTTCTTTCTGTGGAAACAAAGGATGGGGTATGCTTTTTAAATCTTTCGGCAGAGTTTACTGCTGCAGGAATGGGTGGTTCAACAGAAATGCTTACGGTATATTCTGTTGTAAATACACTTTGTGAAATTGATACGGTTGATAAAGTTCAGTTTCTGGTTGAGGGCAAAAAAATTGAAGGGTTTGGTCACTTAAGCCTTACAGAGGCCCTTGAAAAGAATATGGATATTGTAGAATAAACGGAGGAAACAATGAAAGAAACGTTTAAAGAATTTTGTGAGATAATAAAGGATAACTACAAGATAAGCCCCGAGCTTTATTCAAAATATAACGCAAAACGAGGCCTTAGAAACGAAGACGGAACAGGTGTTTTGGTAGGGCTTACAAACATCGGAAATGTTCACGGTTATATTTTTGATGAGGGCGACAAAATACCCGATGAGGGTTGCCTTAGTTATCGTGGCGTTGATGTTGCACAGCTTATTGAAAACTGTCAGAAAGAAAACAGACACGGCTACGAAGAAGCGGCATATTTATTGCTTTTTGGCAAGTTGCCAACAACCGAGAGGCTTAACTCGTTTAAAAAACTTATCGGGGCACACAGAGAGTTGCCACCGGGCTTTACCGAAGATATGATTTTAAAAGCACCCAGCAACGATATTATGAATAAGCTTGCAAGAAGTGTGCTTGTTTCATATTCTTATGACGATAATCCTGACGATTTGGAACTTTCAAATATGCTCAGGCAGTCTATTGAACTTATTGCAAGATTTCCAACCATGGTAGCTTATGCTGAGCAGGCAAAACTGCACTACTATGACAAAAAGAGTCTTGTTATTCACTCGCCACAGCCTGATTTGTCAACAGCAGAAAACTTTTTGTATATGCTCAGAGCAAACAATGAATATACACCTCTTGAGGCAAAAGTTCTGGACACCGCTTTAATTCTTCACGCAGAACACGGCGGTGGTAACAACTCGGCATTTACAACTCACGTTGTATCTTCAAGCGGAACAGATACTTATTCTGCAATTGCGGCGGCAGTAGGCTCGCTTAAAGGTCCAAAACACGGCGGCGCAAACAACAGAGTGATGTCCATGATGGAAGAAATTCAGGCAAATGTTAAAGACTGGTCAAACGACGAAGAAGTTAGACAGTATTTAATTAAAATCCTTAAAAAAGATGCTTTTGACCATTCTGGTCTTATTTATGGAATGGGACACGCTGTTTATACAAAAAGCGATCCGCGTGCAACCATTTTAAAGGCAAAAGCCAGAGAGCTTGCTGAGGAAAAAGGTTGCATGTCTGAATTTTTGCTTTATGACAGCATTGAACGCCTTTCTCCCGGAGTGTTCAAAGAAGTTCGCGGACTTGACAAAACAATGTGTGCAAATGTTGATATGTATTCCGGTTTTGTTTACAAAATGCTGGGCATTCCAAAAGAACTTTATACCCCTATATTTGCGATTTCAAGGGTTGTAGGATGGTGTGCACATCGTATTGAAGAAGTGACAGTGGGCGGTAAAATTATAAGACCTGCATATAAGAGTGTAACAAAAAAAGTTGATTACACTATGATAAACGAAAGAATTGACGACTAAAACAATAACACGGTTAACCGGAGGAACAGAATGAATATATTCAAAAAGTTTTTTGGAGATTACAGTTCAAGAGAGATTAAAAGAATTAATCCTATTCTCCAAAAAGTATTGTCTTTAGAAGATGAATACCGCGCTTTAAACGACAGTCAACTGCGCGGAAAGACAACAGAATTTAAAGAAAGGCTTTCAAAAGGCGAAACTCTTGACGATATTTTGCCTGAAGCTTTTGCAACTGTGAGAGAAGCGGCAGACAGGGTGCTTGGAATGCGCCATTTCCCTGTTCAGATTATAGGTGGCGTTGTGCTCCATCAGGGAAGAATTGCTGAAATGAAAACAGGTGAAGGTAAAACACTTGTTGCTACTTTGCCTGCATATCTCAATGCACTTGGCGGCGAAGGGGTTCATATTGTTACTGTTAACGATTATCTTGCCCGCCGTGACAGCGAATGGATGGGCAAGGTTTACAGATTTTTAGGTCTTACAGTAGGGCTTATTGTAAACGGCCTTGAGCCTGAGGAAAGAAAAGCAGCTTATGCTGCTGACATAACATATGGAACTAACAACGAGATGGGCTTTGACTATCTTCGTGACAATATGGTTATTTACAAAGAACAAATGGTTCAGCGCGGGCATAATTTCGCCGTAGTTGACGAAGTCGACTCTATTTTAATAGATGAAGCAAGAACGCCGCTTATTATCAGCGGTATGGGGGATAAGTCGACAGAGCTTTACGAAGTGGTAAACAGATTTGTAAAAGGACTTAAACGCCACAAAATTGTAGAGCTCAATACAAAAGAACATCACGATGATATTGATGCAGACTATATTGTTGATGAAAAAGCAAAATCGGTTACACTTACCGCTTCGGGAACAAAAAAAGCAGAGCAGGCATTTAACATTGAAAATCTTGCCGACCCTGAAAATATGACATTATCTCATCATATAAACCAGGCTATAAGAGCTTACGGTGTTATGGAAAAAGACAGAGATTATGTTGTAAAAGATGGCCAGGTGCTGATTGTTGATGAATTTACCGGTCGAATTATGGTTGGAAGAAGATACAGCGATGGACTTCATCAGGCAATTGAAGCCAAAGAAGGAGTTAAAGTTGAAAGGGAAAATAAAACTCTTGCAACCATTACTTTCCAGAATTATTTCCGCCTTTACAAAAAACTTTCCGGTATGACCGGTACGGCGAAAACCGAGGAAAGCGAATTTCAAACAATTTACAGCCTTGACGTTGTTGAAATTCCTACAAATAAAACCTTGCTCAGACAGGATTTGCCTGACAGAGTTTATAAAAACGAGGCTGCAAAGCTTCGTGCAGTTGTTGCTGAAATAGAAGAAAGACATAAAACAGGTCAGCCTGTGCTTGTGGGTACTGTTACAATTGAAAAATCGGAACTTTTAAGTTCTCTTCTCAAAAAATGCGGAATTAAGCACGAAGTACTCAATGCAAAAAACCATGACAAAGAAGCACAGATTGTTGCACAGGCGGGTAAAAAGGGTGCTGTTACAATTGCGACAAATATGGCCGGCAGAGGTACCGATATTGTTCTTGGCGGTAATGCTGAATATATGGCTAAAAATGAAATGGAACGCCTTGGGTACAGCAGCGAACTTATTGCAGAAGCAACAAGCTTTGCGGAAACAGATAACGCGGATATTCTTGAAGCGAGAGAAAAATATTCGGAGCTTTATAACAAACATAAGGTTGATGTTGATAAAGAGCACGAAGAGGTTATAAAGGCCGGCGGACTTTGCATTATCGGTACTGAAAGACACGAATCAAGACGAATTGATAATCAGCTTCGCGGTCGTGCCGGAAGACAGGGCGACCCTGGACTTTCAGTGTTTTATATTTCACTTCAGGATGATTTGATGCGTCTTTTTGGTTCTGAAAGACTTGAATCGGTTGTAAACGCACTCGGACTCCAGGAAGATGATGTTATTGAGCATAATATGCTTTCGAAAGCAATTGAAAATGCGCAGAAAAAAGTTGAAGGAATGCATTTTCAGTCGAGAAAATATGTTCTTCAGTATGACGATGTTATGAATCAGCAGCGCGGCATTATATATAGCCAGCGACAGAAGGTTTTAAACGGCGAAGACATTAAAGATGTAATAATCAAAATGATTGATAACATTGTAGAAGATGCGGTAGCACGTTTTACTGCAAATAGTGAATATCCTGAAGAGTGGAGCACGGCATCGCTTCTGGAATACTATAATAATGAGTTTGCAATGCCTCAGCCACTTGATATTTCTGCCGATGAAATACTTGATTTTACAAAAGAAAAGCTCACTGCATTTCTTGCAGAAAAAGCAAAACAGCGTTACGAAGACAAGGAAAAAGAATGTTCAAGCGCTGTAATGCGTGAAATAGAAAGAGTTATTCTTTTGAGAGCTGTTGACAGCAAATGGATGAATCACATCGACGAGATGGAACAGCTTAAACACGGAATAGGCCTCAGGGCATATGGCCAACACGACCCTGTTTCTGAGTATAAATTTGCCGGTTTCGATATGTTTGAGGAAATGATAGCATCCATAAGAGAAGATGCAGTAAAATATATTCTTCTTACAAATGTTGAACAGAAAATAGAACGCGAACAAGTTGCCACACCAATAACTGCAACTCATGGCGATGGCAGCGAAAGTAAAAAACCGGCGAGAAGAACCGGTGAAAAAGTGGGCAGAAATGAACCATGCCCTTGCGGCAGCGGCAAAAAATATAAACACTGCTGCGGAATTAACGAGTAAAGGATTGATTTTGTGCTTGAATTTGAGCAGTATAAGCAAAGCCTTTCAGCAATGGAAGGCGACATTGAAGAGCTTTATAAAGCCCTTGGTATAAGTGGGGAGAAAGAAAAACTCGAAGCACTTGAAAAACAGAGTATGGAACCTGATTTTTACAGCGATATAGAAGCCTCACAGAAAGTTTTGCAACAGATAAAACAATGTAAGGTTGCAATTGAAGGGTATGAAACCCTTAAAGGAAAATGGGAAGATACATTAACTCTTATCGAGCTTGCTATGGAAGAAGATGACGATAGCGTTTTCGATGAAGTAAAATCGGGTTACGATTCTTTTTGTAAAGAGCTTGAAAACATTAAGCTTTCGGCACTTCTTTCCGGCCCTTATGACAGAAGTAACTGTATTATTTCTGTTCATGCCGGCGCAGGCGGAACTGAAGCACAGGACTGGGCATCAATGCTTCTTCGTATGTATCAGCGTTTTGCGGAACGTCGCGGGTATAAATTAACTACACTCGATTTTCTCGATGGCGATGAAGCAGGCGTTAAAAGTGCTACTATTTTAATAGAAGGAACTAATGCATACGGATACCTTAAATGCGAAAAAGGCGTTCATCGCCTTGTGCGAATTTCGCCGTTTGACGCATCAAGTCGCCGACATACGTCTTTTGCATCTATCGATGTTATGCCCGACCTTGATGAAAGCATTGATATAAAAATCAATCCCGAAGACCTTAAGGTTGATACCTATCGTGCCAGTGGTGCCGGCGGTCAGCACGTAAATAAAACTGAATCGGCCATAAGAATTACACATATTCCTACCGGGGTTGTGGTTTCGTGTCAGAATGAGCGTTCGCAGCATAAAAACCGTGATTTTGCTATGAAAATGCTCAAAGCAAAGCTTGTTGAAATAGCAGAACGCGAGCAGAAAGAAAGAATAGAAGACATTAAAGGCGAACAGAAAGAAATTGGATGGGGCAGCCAGATAAGATCTTATGTTTTTCATCCCTACAGTATGGTTAAAGACCACAGAACTTCGTACGAAGTTGGTAACACAACTGCTGTTATGGATGGCGACCTTGATGGATTTATAAACGAATATTTAAAAGCGGCAAACCTTGGAGAACTTAATTTAAAATAGGTGTTCTTACCTATTAAATATAAAGGAGATGGTAATGTGTTGAAAAAAGTATTATGTATTGCTATGGCAATGGCGCTCTGTCTTGGTGTAACAGCTTTTGCCGGAGGGGAGCCTTCGGATTGGGCAAAGGGAGAAATAAAAAGTGAATACACACAGATGTTTGCCAATATGGGAATTGCACTTGATTATCAGCGCCCTATAACAAGAGCTGAATTTGCAATGCTCGCGTTCGATGTTTATGGTGACATAAACGGTGGATACCCTAAAATAGAAGTAAAAAAAGTATTTCAGGATATCGGGGCAGAAAAGGTTGATACAATAATTCCTATGGTGGCGGCACTTGGAATAGTAAATGGTGTTTCAGAAACAGAGTTTAATCCTAAAGCACCTATTACAAGAGAACAGATTTGCACAATGCTTGCAAGAATTTCTTCAAAGCTTGATGCATCATATGCCGATAAACTTGCCTTGGCAAATGCGGCCAATGTTTTGGGCGGCTATGTTGATAGTTGGTGCGTTTCCGACTGGGCAAAAGATTCGGTAAGCTACTGCGTATATACAAATACTATGAAAGGTGTTTCGGCAAACGAACTTGCACCATATGCAAATGTTTCTGTTGAACAGGCAATGATTCTTTGTGGCAGAATGACAAGTAAGTAGCATATAATAATGAAGAAACTCATTAAAAAAACAAAACAAACAAAAAAATAAGTCAAATTTTGGAATAAAATTAGCAAAAAATTTGTCGCAAACCATTGACAAATTTAAAACTTTAGGGTAAACTGTAATATGGTTATAGTGAAATAAGTCCCTTTATGGCACTACTGTGAAAGCAATTTTACAGTTTTGTTACAACTGCCAAAAGTTCTTGACGGACGAAAAAAGCGGTGTTATAATCAAGTCATAAGAGGGATAGATTACTATTTCCTCAGCACGGTCGCATATGAAAGAGATGCGGCAGGTGCAAATACCACATCTCTTTCACAATAAATATTTTAAGGAGGATTTGAGAATTATGAAAAATCTCAAAAAAGTTCTGGCATTTGTAGTTGTATTTGCAATGATGCTTACATGTTCAGTATCAGCTGCTACATTCCCTGATGTTGCTGAAGATGCAGCATATGCAGAAGCTGCTACAGTATTGTCATCACTCGAACTTATGATTGGTGACGACATGGGTAACTTCAACCCAGAGAAAATTTTGACAAGAGCTGAAGCTACAGCACTTATCATGCGTGCAAAAGGTCTTGAAAGTGCAGCAGCAGGTGCTGCAGGCGCTACACAGTTTAACGACGTTCCAGCTACTCACTGGGCATCAGGTTACATTAACCTCGCTGCACAGAGCAACGTTGTAAACGGTTATGGCGATGGCAACTTCGGTCCTGAAGATGAAGTTAAATACGAACAGTTTGTAAAAATGGTTGTAGCAGCACTTGACTACGAACCAAAAGCAAACTTGTACGGTGGATATCCATCAGGTTACCTCATCATTGCTTCACAGAAAGATATCACAAAGAGCGTTCCTGGCACAGCTGGCCAGCCTGTTCCAAGAAGAACAGTTGCTCAGATTCTTTTCAACGCACTTGATGTTGGAATGATGGAACTCACACTTGATAACAAAGGTACAGTAACATACACAGATGGTTACGATACACTTCTTAAAACTTACCTTTATATCAACCAGTACGAAGGTGTTCTTGAAAACGTTGTTTACACAACAGATTCAAATGGCGACATCAACGTAACAGTTGGTGGTAACTGGAAGGGCGTTTCCGCTGGTGTTTATGGTCAGTCCGGTAATGTAAGCGTTGCTCAGGCTGATACAAACGCTGAAACACTTCGTGGTTACACAGTAGCAGCTTACGTTGCAACTGATGCTATCACAGGTAAACCTTACCTCAAAGCTATTGCTCCTAAAACAGGTAAAAACGATGTTGTTGTAGTTGACTACACACAGCTCGACGCTGCTAAAATTGATGACAATGGTACAGCTAACGATGCAACTGACGACACAATCCTTGCTGCAAAATACTTTGCAGATCCTTCAGATTACACATCAGTTGAACTTCCTTTAGCTCCTAACTACAAGAAAGTTTACAACAACAGTGCTGCTGATGGTTATGGTGCAACTATCGTTGATGACTTTATGGTTCAGGCTAATGGTCAGGAAGTTGTTGGTAAAGCTACATTCATCAACAACGATATGGATGATTCTTACGACTATGTATTCGTTTCAAGCTATGGTTTGAACGATGTAGTTGATGCAATCGACGCTGTTAACGGCACAATCGCTGGTAAACAGCAGGAACTCGTTGATATCGCTGAGAAAAACAGCATCTGGACATTCATCAAAGGTGAAGAAGTTGTTGATTTCGAAGATATCGCAGTAGGTAACGTTCTTTCTATTCAGGAAGGTAAACTTGGCACATACACAATTAACACAGTATACGTAAGCGATACAGTAATTGAAGGTGCTGCTACTGAAAAGAGAGTAACAGGTACTGGCCAGGCTGCAAAAACTTGGTACACAATCGGTACTGAAGAATACCACGACCTCAACGGTGTTGTACACGTTGGTGACGAAGGTAAATTCTACCTCAATGTAGATAACAAAATCATCTACGCTGAAGCAATTCGCGCAGGTGCTGACAACTACGCTGTACTCCTCGATGCTGCTATCAACACACAGGGTATCGGAAGTGGTGCTGTAGAAGTTAAATTCCTCACAATCGATGGCGAATGGAAAGTTGCTCAGGTTGCTGACAGAGTAGCAGTTAAATTCGGTGCTGCTAACGCTCAGAACTATGATTCAGCTGAAGTTGCTAACGATGCAACAGTAGATCTTGGTATCTACACAATTTATGATGATGGTACAGATGCTGACGTTGATGGTGACGGTAATGTTGATGAAGTTAAAGACATCAAAGTAACTGCCGCTAACGATGCAGTATTCCAGTACGAACTTAACAGCGCTGGCAAAATCAGCAAGATCTATATGCCTGCTGGCAGCCAGAACGATGATGAGTTCTCAAAAGATGCTACAAACAACCAGGCTATCTACAAAGCAAGCACAGATAAACTCGGTAGCGTATACCTTGGTGAAAACACTAAAGTATTCCACATCGACGGAAACTATGGTTCAAACAAAGAAGAAAGAATTTCTATCGCTTCAAAAGCAATATTCAGTGATGAAGAAGCTTATGATGTAGATTACTACGATTTCGACCTCGAAGGTTACCCAACAGTTCTCGTTGTTCGTAACGCTAACCCAGGTATCGATATCGCTACACATCCATTAGTACTCACAAGAGTTGTTGATGCAACAAACGAAGCTGGTTACAGCATTAAGAAATACTATGGTCTCCAGGCTGGTCAGGAAGTTCAGGTTGATAGCATCGAAACAGGTGTTCCAACTGTAACATGTAAATTCCTCCCAGGCAGAGCAGGTGTTTTCACAGACGATGGTAATGCGGATAATGATTATGTAATCAACTACACATTAGCTGCTGGTGACGTTGTTCTCTTCGCACTCGACGCTAAAGGTTGTGTAAAATCATTTGAACTTCTTATGTCCGCTGCAGATGCTCGCACAACTGCAACAAATGCTGACCTTTCAGCAACTGTTTCAGCTGCTGATATCGCTGGCACATTCGCAGTTGACGCTTCTGTAATCAACCCAAATACACAGGTTACAAAAGCTGCTAAGAACACATTCGGTTATGCTTCAAAAACACTTACAAATGGCCGTGTAATCCTCAACTATGTTGATAACAACACAGTTAAATTCAACACAGAAATCCTCAGAGGACAGGATCTCTACTTCTACAATGTAAACCTCAACAGAGCTAACAATGTAGCAGTAAGCACAGCTTCACTCGGTGCTATTGAAACAAGCAACAAAGCTGACAAAGCTGGTTCATGGGTATTCGTTCGTGAATACGACGGTGCTCCTGTATGCGTAGTTGTTTACACATACAACAACACAGTTGCAGTTGATGTTGAAACAGATTCAAACAATGCAGACTTTGGCGCACTCAACGGTGCTGTTGAAGCTCAGTAATTGAAACTGGCAACAATTTGCTAACTTAATAATTAAGAGTCGATGCTTAGGCATCGGCTCTTTTTTGCTTAATATATTTATTTGAAAAGCTAAAGTACTTAATTGAGTTTGTGTTTTAAAAGCAGAATTAGCGCAGGCTTTAAAGGTGTATTTTATAATTTTATTACGCAGTAAAACTTTTTTTAATCTGCTGCAAAAGCTTTTTCTCTATTCTTGAAACCTGCACCTGGCTTATTCCAAGCAGGTTGGCTGTGTCTTTTTGAGTTTTGTCTTTAAAATATCTGTAAAAAATGATTTTTCTGTCGCGGGTTGGAAGAGCATTAAGACAATTTTTGATTGTCAGTGAGTTAATTGTTCTTTCGTTTTCATCGATATTGCTACTAATAGTTTCAATGGCAGATTTACCTTCAAAAATTTCGCAATCAATTGAACTAATATCTTTTGTAGCATCAAGTGATGTTGTAATTTCTTCAGTAGTAAGTCCTGTGATTTCTGCCAGTTCTGATATAGTAGGCTCGCGTGAATGTTTTGAAATAAATTCGCCGGTTTGTAAATTTATCTTTGCCGCATTTTCTTTTAACTGCCGGCTGATTTTTATAATTCCGTCATCGCGTAAATAACGCTTAATTTCCCCTATAATAAGAGAAGATGCGTATGTTGAGAATTGATATCCCAGAGAAGGATTAAAGCGTCTGGCGGCGTTTAAAAGGCCAATGCAACCAATTTGAAACAAGTCATCGTAGTCTACCCCTCTGTCCTTATATCGCTTGATTAAACTATGTACCAGTGGCATATTTTCTTTCACAATTTCTTCGTCTGTTTCGTGGCTGCTGAAATATGTTTTATTTTCCGCTGTCATTTTAAATAATCCTCTTTGTCATTGTAACCGATGTTCCTTTGCCGGGAGCTGATTTAACATCCAGAGTATCCATAAAATTTTCCATTACAGTAAATCCCATACCACTTCTCTCTAAATCCGGTTTCGATGTAAAAAGCGGCGTCATTGCCTCTTTAATATCTTTAATTCCTTTTCCTTTGTCACATATCCTTATGGTTAAAACATCGTTATTTATTGATAACGACATACATATTATTCCCTTTTTGCCCTCATAGCCATGGATAATTGAATTTGTAACTGCTTCGCTTACGGATGTTTTTATATCTGATATAGTTTCAATTGTGGGATCGAGATATGCTACAAATGCTGCGGCAGAAATTCTGGCAAAGCTCTCGTTTGTGCTTTTTGCGGAAAAACGAAGTGTAACGCTGTTTCTCATATTGCACCTCCCAATGCTTCGTCTAATGTTTTGTATATGGGAATTATTTTGTGTATTCCCGATAAAATAATTAGCCTGCGTGAAGATGGGGTAGGCTGGGCTATTATAGTTTGTCCACCAATTGCAGAAACTGCCTTGTATCTGCCTATAAGTATACCAAGGCCGGAACTGTCCATAAATTTCAGTTTGCTTAAATTAAATACTAAGTTTTTCGCTTTTGTAGAAATAAATTTACTGTCAATTTCTTCTCTTACTGTTACTGCATTGTGATGGTCAAGATCGCCATCAAGTGTAACCACCAAAGTGGCACCCGATTTTTTAAATCGTAATTGCATATAAATTCTCCTTTCATGCATAAATATTCCAATTTCTCTGCATATACCTATTTCCATATTTTGTAAAAAAATCCTTTGTAAAAAAATCAGAACCTTTGTCGAATAAAATTATCAGGTAAAAAATATGTAAAAATCCCGTAAAAATGCAGTTTTTAAGCCGCTTTAAAATTTTTTAAAAAAGCAATCGAATTATGTAAACTAATCGACTTATTTAAGTTTAGTTATAAAATATTATCACACAAATTTATCCACAAAAAAAGTGCGATATTTTCAGTTATACACTAAGTTATCCACATTATCCACATACTTTTTAGGTGCATTTTGGCGAATATGTGGATAACTTAAAAACCGATAAAAACGGCGAAAAACGCGGTTTACAAAATTAAGTTATGTAGCCGGAATTTTGGTAATTTTTTGAAACATAGTTGTGTAATTGATTTTATAATTGTTTAAAAAATATTCACACATTTTATGCTACTTTTGTGTTATTATGTATAAGTAAGGGGTTTTTGCTATAAATGCGCTGTTTTTTAAGTTTCTTCTTGCAAAATTATAATAATTGTAATATAATATTCTAATATAGTACATAAGAAATTGGAGTGAGAGTAAATTGAATTTACCAAACATTTTATCTCTTATCAGAATAGCTATGATTCCGGTTACCGCTATTTTATTTGCTAAAGATAATATTTTATTGGCAACGGTTGTTTTTATACTTGCTTGCCTTACTGATATTCTTGATGGCTATATTGCCAGAAAATACAATATGATTACCGATATCGGTAAAATTTTAGATCCGCTGGCTGATAAGGGAATGCAGATTACAATGCTTATTTCTATGGCATTTGCAGGCCTTATGCCATGGATTGTTGTTGCGGTTTTATTTATAAAAGAATTTATGATGTGCGTAGGCGGAGCCGTGTTATACAAATCGAAAACTGTTATTGCTGCAAACAGCTACGGAAAATTATCAACAGTAATTACTTCGAGTTGTGTTGTTTTAATTCTTTTGTTCCACGAAGTTTTTGCGCCTCAGATTATATTTGCACTGCAATGGATTCCGCTTTTGTTTGCCCTTTATGCATTTATCAGATATTCGATGGTTTTTGCCGAGCTTAAAAAAGCTAAATAATTGGAGATTTAAAATGAAAGAACATATTTATACTATTGCTCTTACCGATGCACTCGCGGAAAAATGCGAGTGCCCGCTTTGTATTATAGAGAAAAAACTTGATAGTGATACGGTTGATTATTACACAGGGGCGGCTATGATGGAGCCTGATGTTCGCTGCGAAACAAACGCTAAAGGCTTTTGCCCTGTTCACTTTAGAAAAATGAAAGAAAATGAAAAAACTTTAAGTGTTGCTCTTGTTCTTCAGACAAGGCTTAAAGAAATTATTCCACTTCTTCAGCCTGAAGAAATTAAGAAAAAGCGATTATTTGCAAAAGAAGAAAAAAGCTATTTTGATGAGAAAATAAAAGAGTCGTTTTCGGGCTGTGCTGCCTGTGAAAGGGTTGCAAAGAAAATGGCCGACTGCGTTTCTAATTTTGTTTATCTTTTGTCTGAAGTGAAGGATTTTAAAGACGAGTATTTAGCCTCGAAAGGGCTCTGTATGAAACATTTTATCCAGGTTGCAGAGCTTGCAAAGGGCGAAGTTAAAAATGAGATTATTCTTCATCAGAAAAAAGAAATGGAAAGAATAGCCGCTGATATTGACAGGTTCGTTCTTAAATTTGATTACAGAAATGCTGATATGCCATGGGAAAATGCAAAAGATGCTCCAGAAAGAGCCATATTTAAGTTAAGAGGTGAATATGATGGCAAGTTTTAATGACAATGTTCCCGAAAGAGAAAAAAGATTACCTTTTAAATATTTAGATATATGTATTCACAAGTTCGGAGGATTAGTAGGGCTTAATCTTTTATATACTTTATGCTCCCTGCCTGTTATTGCAATTTATTTTTTGCTGGCTTCTCTTGTTGCAAGTAATTTTGTGCCACAAGGAGCAGAGTTTTACAGCGACGCTGTTACAACCCTTACAGTAACAATTGCAGTATTTATGTTTATAAGCCTTGGTGGCGGCCCTGTTGCGCCGGGGTTTATGTATGTGCTCAGGAATTTTGTCCGCAGAGAACATGCCTTTATTTTGAGCGACTTTTTTGAAAACATTAAGAAGAATTTCAAACAGAGCATAGTTGTTTTTATAATTGACATTGTTTTGGTTTTAGTTTTATTTATCAATATCAATGCAATTTTTAATATGCCGGAAATGTTTTTCGGTATGCATCAGCCATTTGCTTATGTTATGGTTTTGATAAGCGCTATATACATTGGTGCAAGAATTTATATGTATCCTCTTATGGTTACTTTTAAGGCACCTGTTTTTACTATTATCAAAACCTCGTTTATGCTTTGTGCGCTGAGGCTGCCACAGACGATTTTAGTTGTTCTTTTGATGATTGGCGTATTTTCACTTATGGAGATGTTTCCGTTTATAATTTTTATACTTTTTGTATTTCCGCTATTTCTTGCATCGTTTATAAACCTTATTGGTATGGTTTATGGATATGATGTTATAAGCAAAAACATTGTAATGGAGGAAAAAGAGGAGAAAAAAGCTGAAAAACCATACAGAATAGATTAGAATTGTGCACTTTCATCAATATGTAGTGTAATATTTGGTTAATTTGATACAAAATTTATGTTGCAATTTGAAAAAAAGTGTGTTACAATTTAATAGTACAATGATAAGTACGCAAAACTTTTTTTCATTTTCCCTCCTTTTTGCAGACCGTTCCACCAAACGGTCTGTAAAATTTTTGGAGAAATATAAAAAAATCACAGCAGAAACTTTTGTTTCTGCTGTTTTTAGTTACAATATTTTTACTTGATTTTCCAAACAGTGAAATTTTTCGGGAAGGTATGTTTCAGTTATCAGGTAATCAATATCCGAGAGAGAGCATTGCCGATATGCTGAACGAGTGCCGATTTTTTCGCTATCGCATAAAAACACCTTTTTAGAAGCATTTTTAAGCATTGAATTTCTGAGAACAACTTCCTCTCGGGTACAATCTGATATTATGCCGTCGTCCGAAAGGGATTTTGCTGAAAAGAATACCACATCGGCATAGGTGTTTTCAAATATGTGTTCAGCGTCACGTCCTATAAGGCAAGTGCGGTTATCCGGACTTAAAAAGCCGCCGGAGGAAATTGTTTTAATTTTACTGTTTGACAGGAGAGATATTATTTCTATATTATTTGTTACAACGGTAACAGAACTTTGGTTAAATATTTCATTTGCAAGGTAGAATGAAGTTGATGATTGGTCGAGAAAAACAATGTTACCATATTTTATGAGCTTGGCTGCTTTTTTTGCAATGATTTTCTTGGCGCTTATATTATGGTGGGTGCGCTTGTTAAAGTCGGTTACAGAGGAAAAATTGGTAACAAGTTCAGCCCCTCCGTAAGATTTCTTTACTGCGCCTTTGTTTTCAAGAGAGGTTAAATCTCTTCTAATGCTTGACTGGCTGGCGAAAAGCAAGGAACAAAGCTCTTTTACGGAGGCAAATCCGCCATTTTCTTTTAAAATATTTAGAATTTCTCTTTCGCGTTCATTTTTTAACATAAATTTCTCCTGAAAAGTGATTATTTTTGATTATTGTTCAGATGCAACTGCGAAATTTGCAGATTTTGACCGAAATTTAACAAAATATTGATTTTTGTTGACAAAAATATTATAATACAAGTGAACGGAAATGTAAATATTTATTTTAAAGGAGTAAGTTATGGATATAAATACTTTATTAAAGGGCGTAAAATGCAGTTGCGGCAGAACGCATACGTGTGACATTGAAAGTGTATACATTGAAAACGGCGCAATTTCACGCCTTGGTAAGCTTTGCGAAAAATATAAAAAAGTTTTAATTGTAGCCGACGAAAATACTTTTTCTGCAGCAGGAGAAAAGGTTTTGGCGGCACTTTCTGATAAAGAAATAAACAAGGTTATTTTCAGCGGCAAAACCGTTTTAATTCCTGATGAGAGAGCAATTGATACTGTTGAAAGTGAACTCGGAGATGCCGAAGTAATTATTGCGGTTGGCTCAGGGGTTATGCAGGATTTATGTAAATACGTTTCGTTTTTTAACAAGCTGCCTTATATGGTTGTTGCAACTGCGCCTTCTATGGATGGCTATGCATCTGACGGGGCGGCTATGATATTGAAAGGCATGAAAGAAACTGTTAAAGCGGGCCTGCCAAGGGCAATTGTTGCTGATACGGCCGTTTTGAAAGATGCACCTGCTGATATGATTAAAGCGGGATATGGCGATATTATAGGCAAGTATTCTTCACTTTGCGACTGGAAGCTTGCAAGCGCAGTTAACGGGGAATACTATTGCCAGTATATTTACGATATTACATTTGATATGGTTAAGAAAACACTTTCTCTTGCAGGTGGACTTCTCAAAAGAGAAGAAGAAAGCCTTAAGGCCTTGATGGAAGCGCTTGTAATTGTTGGTATACTAATTAGTTTTGCAACGTCATCACGCCCTGCATCGGGAAGTGAGCATCATCTTTCACACTTTTTTGAGATTGTTGGAATAGTAAAAGGAGAGCCTTATTTTTCACACGGAATAGATGTTGCGTATTCTGCAGTTGTAACTGCAAAAATACGTGAGGAGCTTTTAAAAAGAGAGTTTCCGGCTGTTCAGTATACACCTGAAAGAAGTTTTTATGAAAATAAAATGTGTGAGGTTTATGGCAAGGTTGGAGAAGGCTGTATTGCCCTTCAGGACAAACTTGGTACATATAAGGCTGACAGAGTAAGCATTTACAAGGCAAAAGAAAAAGAAATCAGAGAAATTCTTGCTGAAATGCCGTCTTCAAAAGAAATTGAGGATATGCTTTCACTGGTTGAACTTGATGCAAATGAGCTTTACAGTTTTTACGGCGAAGAAAAAGTGAATAATGCTATTTTGTATGCAAAAGATTTAAAAGACAGGTATACTGTTTTGTGGATGCAGTACGATTTGTTTGGGGGAGAATATGAGAACAGATAAAATTAAGGTTATTGCTATGGACCTTGACGGAACGTTAACCCAGCACAAGCAACCTCTTGAACCTAAAACAAGAGAAGCGCTTATTATGCTTTCTGAAAAATACAAGCTTTTAATGGTGGGGGCAGGGCAGGTTAAAAGAATTTTTAACCAAATGGAGCAGTTTCCTATTGATATAATTGGAAATTATGGCCTGCAGTATGGCGTATACAACAGCGAAACAGAGGATATAGACATTGTAAGAGATTTAGTTTACGATGTAGATAAGGAAAGCGTTGAAAAAAGAGTTTTGATGCTCAGGGAAAAATATGGTTTTACGGAGTTTGCGGGAGAAAGCGTTGAGTATCATCCGTCGGGCTGTTTGACGTTTCCAATACTTGGAACGGCCGCAAAGCAGGAAGATAAATTAGCCTTTGACCCTGACAGGGCGAAGAGAAGAAAAATTTATGCAGATGTATGCAACACTTTTTCTGAATATACCGTATTTGTTGGAGGTTCATCTTCTTTTGATTTGGCACCTGACAAATACAACAAATTCCGTGCACTTGATATTTACTGCAAAGAAAACAATTTAATGCACGAAAATGTTGTTTATATAGGCGACGATTACGGAATGGGCGGAAATGACGAGTCGGTTTACAAATCTGATTTTCCGTACATAACAATTGATAATTATAAAGATTTTCCTGAAAAGGTAAAAGTTTTTCTGTAAGAAAAAGGGATGTGAACTTCACATCCCTTTAATTTTATCCCAATATTCTTTTGCGGCTTTTTCGGTTTTATTATTGCCGTAGTTATAATATTTTTTATCTTTTATTTTATCAGGCAGATACTGTTGTTTTACATAGTGGTTTTCAAAGGCGTGGGGATATTTATATTCTATGCCTCTGCCCATTTTGGCAGCGCCGCTGTAGTGAGCATCTTTGAGGTGCCCTGGAATATCTCCACATTCGCTTTTTCTTACATCTTCAAGAGCTGTCCATATTGCTTCGGAAGCAGAGTTGGATTTAGGTGCAGTGGCAAGAAGTATTGTTGCCTCTGAAAGTGGAAGAACGGCTTCTGGAAAGCCTACCTGAAAAGCACTGTCAACGCAGGCTTTTACTATGGAAATTGCCGTCGGGTGGGCAAGACCTATATCCTCTGCGGCAATTACCACAAGACGGCGGCAGATAGAAATTAAATCGCCACCCTCGCAAAGCCTTGCAAGGTAATGAACTGCCGCATCAGGGTCGCTTCCGCGAATGGATTTTTGAAAGGCACTTAAAATATCATAGTGGCTGTCGCCATCACGGTCATAACGGAAGGCTTTTTTTGAAGTACAGCCTTCAACTGTTTCGGCAGTAATATTTATAACGCCGTCTTTATCGGCAAAGGTGCTCATATATGCAACCTCTAGTGTACTTACGGCTTTTCTTACATCGCCGCCTGTACAGGATGCGATAAACATTAAAACATCATCTGAAACGGAAATATTTACCCCATCGTTTTTTAAAATATCAACGCATCGCTGAAGGGCTTTAAATATCTCCTCGTCGGAAACTTCTTTAAATTCAAAAACAGTACAGCGCGACAAAATGGCATTGTAAATATAAAAGTACGGGTTTTCTGTTGTGCTGGCAATAAGAGTTATTTTTCCGTTTTCAATAAACTCCAGCAGCGACTGCTGTTGTTTTTTATTAAAGTTCTGAATTTCGTCGAGATAAAGCAAAACTCCGCCCATACCATCAAAGCCGTTAAGGTCGGATATAATTGCTTTTATATCTGAAACGGAGGCATTGGTTGCATTAAGTTTATAAAGTTTTTTACCACAAGCCTTGGCGGCAATATTTGCAACAGTTGTTTTACCGGTTCCTGAAGGGCCGTAAAAAATCATATTTGGAATAGTTCCGCCTTCGATAATTTTTCTCAAAATACCAGTTTCGGACAACAGGTGCTGTTGTCCGAAAACTTCTGATAAGCTTTGAGGCCTTATTCTGTCTGCCAGAGGTTTGTTCATAAGCTCACCTTATTCGTATAAAGGATATTTTTCGCAGAGTGCTTTTACGCCTGCGCGAATTTCGTCTGCTTTGTTTTCAAAATCAAAAATTGCCATTGCAATAAGTTTTGCAATTGTTTCCATATCTTCTTCTTTCATACCGCGGCTAGTTACTGCAGGAGTACCAATTCTGATACCGCTTGTAATAAACGGGCTTCTGGTATCAAATGGAATTGCGTTTTTATTACATGTAATATTAACTTCGTCGAGAAGAGCTTCAACTTCTTTACCTGTTTTGCCTGTTTCGGTAAGGTCAACAAGCATAAGGTGGTTATCTGTTCCGCCTGAAACAATTTTAAGGCCTTCTTTAACGAATGCCTTTGAAAGAGCAGCGGCATTTTTAACAATCTGTTTCTGATATTCTTTGAATTCATCAGAAAGAGCTTCTTTAAAGCATACAGCTTTTGCAGCGATAATGTGCATAAGAGGACCGCCCTGAATACCTGGGAAAATAGCCTTGTCTACAGCTTTGGCGTGTTCCTCTTTACAAAGGATAAGACCGCCACGTGGGCCGCGAAGTGTTTTATGAGTTGTTGTTGTAACGAAATCGGCATAAGGCACGGGATTTGGATGAAGGCCTGCTGCAACCAAACCTGCAATGTGAGCCATATCTACGAGAAGATATGCGCCAACTTCTTTTGCAATTTCAGAAAATTTTGCAAAATCAATTGTTCTTGAATATGCGCTTGCACCTGCAAGAATAAGTTTTGGTTTATTTTCAATAGCAAGACGGCGGATTTCATCGTAATCGATTTTACCGTCGGCCTCTGAAACGCCGTAAGGAACAATATTAAAATATTTACCTGACATATTTACGGGGCTGCCATGGCTTAAGTGACCGCCGTGTGCTAAATTCATACTAAGTACTGTATCGCCCGGGTTCAATACTGCAAAAAATACTGCCATATTAGCCTGAGCACCTGAGTGGGGCTGAACGTTTGCGTGGTCAGCACCGAAAATTTTACAAGCTCTTTCTCTTGCCAAATCTTCTACAACGTCAACAAATTCGCATCCGCCGTAGTATCTTTTGCCCGGATATCCTTCTGCATATTTATTAGTAAGTGGAGTTCCCATAGCCTCCATAACTGCAGGGCTTACAAAGTTTTCTGAAGCAATAAGCTCAATTTTGTTTTTCTGACGTGAAGCTTCGTTTTCAATGGCAACTGCAAGCTCACTGTCAAATTTTTTGATTTCATCAATGTGTAACAAAATATTCATCCTCTCTGAAACAATATATATACCATTATATCTCTTTTTCTTTACTTTTTCAATAGTTTTTGATAAAATAAAGTTGTCAGGAGGTTGTTTTATGACAAATAAAGAAAAATATTTGAAAATCCAGGAGATTTTTGACGATATTTACAGCGATGCCGACTGCTCGCTTGATTATGAAAACCCTTTTCATTTGCTTGTTGCCGTACAGCTTGCGGCGCAGTGTACCGATGCAAGGGTTAATATGGTTACTCCTCATCTTTTTGAAATTTTGCCCGATGTAAAAGCTTTTGCCGAGGCGGAAACTAAGGTTATTGAAGAACTTATAAAATCCACCGGGTTTTACCATAACAAAGCTAAAAATTTAAAGGCGTGTGCGCAAAAGCTGATTTCTGATTTCGGGGGAGAAGTACCCGATAATATGGAAGATTTATTAAGTCTTCCCGGAGTTGGAAGAAAAACTGCCAACCTAATTATGGGCGATGTTTTTGGCAAGGGTGGAGTTGTTGTTGATACCCACTGTAAGAGAATTACAAAAAAGATAGGCTTTACAAAACACGACGACCCTACAAAGGTTGAATTTGACCTTGTGAAAATAATTCCGAAAGAAAACCAGTCGCGTTTTTGCCATCAGATAGTGTGGCACGGGAGAGAAATTTGTATTGCAAGAAGACCTAAATGTGATATATGCCCAATAAAAGAATACTGCAGGAGTTTTAAATAAACTCCTGCAGTTTTTTGTTAATATAGTTATTGGAATTTTTAGGTTACAATTCGTATACGGCTCTGCTACCGCCAACAAATTTTGGTCTTGTTTTTGCAAAGGTTGTATGAGCGTGGCCAACAGAATTTACTGAAAGGCGGAGCGGAACGGCAACATGTTTAAGATGCATTCCGATAAATGTATCGCCAATATCTATGCCGGCGTGGCCTTTTACAAACTCTACTACCACCGCATCTTTAAACATTTTATAGGCCGAAGTTCCGGCAGAGCCGCCTGCCTTTGGCTGAGGAATAACAGAAACTATTTCAAAGCCATATTTTAAAGCGGCTTCTCTTTCAATTACAACGGCACGGTTTAAATGCTCGCAGCAGCCAACTGCAAGGTATACGCCACTGCCTTCAAGGGCACGAAGTGCACCGCCTATAACCGCATCGCCCATTTCGAAAACAGAGCCTTTTCCAATTGTGTTTCCGGCGATTTCGCTTGTGGAACAACCCATAACCAAAATCTCGCCACTTTTTATTTCTGAAGCTTTTAAAAGCTCGCTTACAGCACTAAAAACTTCGTTTTCTATATTATTCATTGCAAATCTCCTTAAAGTTTTTCTTAATTTTATCATTGTGTAAAAAACTTGTCAAGTAGTTGGGATAACAAGTTTTGTTCCTGGAGTCAGAGAGTGTGAAGGAGAAATATTATTACAGCTTGTTATTTTCTCTATGGGTGTTTTATATTTTTTTGCTACTGACCACATTGTGTCTTCGGGTTGAACAAAATAGATTACAATAGGAGATTTTTGCTTTTTCTCGCTTTCGGAAATTTTAATATCATCTATCAGGTTTATGGTGTCGTTACATATAATTTTAACACTTGCCTCTGCAGTGGCACGAATGCTTACAGTAAGATCATCTGAAAGAGTATAGCTGCAACTTTCGGAGTGAACAGAACAATCTACAATAAAATCGGTGCAGGAATCAACGCTGACAGAGTGCATAAATGGAAGGGAACCTTTGAAGTTGCAAATTGGTGTTTCGGTATCGGCGGTAATATAAAGAATATCAATTTTCAAAATACCTTCAAGATTCACCGAGCTTTCCCCGCGGGTAACTTTTTCTATTACCGGTTTATGGGAAATGTTGCAGATTCGGGCAATAGGAGGGTAATCTTCTCCAAGATAAAGCTCGCCTTTAACAGAAATTTGAGGATTGGCAGTTTTTTCAATGCGGTCGATTTTGCAAAGTGAGCGTGAAGGCAAAAGTTCGCAGCACGGGCTAAAGCAATCGCTTAATATGGTTGCGGTTTGTTCTCCGGAAATATTGATGTTGACCAGTAGATTTATTTCAACACCAAGGGTGTGAATTCCGTTATCATCTTCATCGGTTTCGTGATAAATGCCGACAACTGTAAAATTTGTGTCGGTGTCCATATCTTCCAAAGCACCGGGAGTTTCAAAAACCTCTGTAAAAGGTATTTCGTGTTCCATAAATTCAAGGCTCATATCGGCACGACTTACATACAAAGTATTTACGGTGCAAACACCTTTTAAAATGCATTTGTCGGCCAGAAGCTTCACGTCGCATTCTGAAACATTGGCTGAAATTTTTAAAATTTCGGCAGCTGCAGGTTTTCCTGAAGGGATTTCAAGTTTGTCTGAAACGGAAATATCGAACTCGCTGTCAAACTGCTGACAAAAAGCATTAACTTCATTTTTTAAAGTTTCTACAGGAATATCGCCCTCGGCATCGGTTACAAATTCCCATTTGCCACGATGAAGAGCTTTGATTTCTGTGTGAACAGTTGATTTAACACTTAATTTACGGCTGTTTACAAGGCTGTAATTTACTGCAGTTACATCTGCAATAGAACGAATTTTCATATCGCCCGTAACGCCATTTGCCTCGCAAACATCAGTAAAGTTTGCCGAGGCTTTGATGCTTTTTACCGGGAAATCGCTCATTTGCGGATCGGGTATATAAATAATGGTAAATTCCACCTCGCCGCGGAGAATTACTTTGTCGCCGCCTGCTTCTTTTTCAGTTATATTTGCAGCGGCATCAATCTGAAGTACTCTTGAAATATCGGGGCAGTTTTGGGGAAGAATTATATCTGTTTCCGCAAAAACCTCGGATCCGCAGCCAACTATGGCCTCGTCATAGTGTATACTGCTTTTTTGTGTGTCTATATTCATAGTAAACCTCCCAGAAAGTTATTCTACCATATTTATATGTTTTCTTGTTTTAAGGTAGTACAATTTTTTCTTGTTTATTTTTGTTACTTGAGTTATACTGTAGTTATAATGTGAGTATTTTTAAATATCGAAGTTTTTTAAAGGCGGTATTTAAAAATGAAAAAGTTTTTATGCATAATTGTGGTTTTGGGTGTTATTGTAGCGAAAACTGTTTCTTCAAACACATATGAGGCAGAAACTGAAAAAGGCAGAATAAAGTGCATAAGTCAGTACGGCTGGAAGGTGAGCGAAAAGATTGAAGAAGCAGTAATTTCAATTCCAAAACCTTTAAACCTTGTGTACATAAGGTACAACGAAATTCAGAAAAGAGCAGGCTTTGATATTTCGGAATATGAGGGAAAAAAGGTTTGCCGCTATACTTACAAGGTTTTAAATCACAGCCATAAAGGCGATGTATATGCAAATATTTTTGTGTGTGACGGAAAAATGATAGCGGCTGACATTATGTCCAGAGATATTGGTGGCTTTATGCACGAGATAAACAGAAAGGAATTTATAAAATAATGCGACTTGACAAATATGCGGCTTTTGCGGCAAAAAGCAGACGTGATATAAAAAAGATGATAGGAGAGGGAAGAGTTTGTGTCAATGGTAAAATCGTGAAGGATGCAGGTTTTAATGTTAATGCGAGCGACGAGGTTTTAGTTGACGGAAAGCCGTTTCGGTATAGAGAATTTATTTACCTTATAATGAATAAACCCGAAGGAGTTGTATCGGCAACTTATGACCCGAAAAAGAAAACAGTTATCGACCTGCTCTCTGAAGAGGACAAAAGATTTGAGCCTTTTCCTGTTGGCAGGCTTGATATTGATACCACTGGGCTTCTTCTTCTAACAAATGACGGAAAGGCGGCACATAATTTATTATCGCCATCAAAAAAAGTTCCCAAAAAATATGTTGCGCTACTTGATGCACCGGTTGAAAGCGGAGATATTAAAAAATTTGAAGAAGGCATAGTACTTGACGATGGCTACAAAACAAAGCCTGCAATTTTGTTGCCCCTTGAAGGTAACAGGGCAGAGGTTACAATTTCGGAAGGGAAATTTCATCAGGTAAAGCGAATGTTCGCCGATGTTGGAAAGAAAGTTTTAGCTCTTAAAAGGGTTGAATTTGCAAGCCTTTCACTTGACGCAAAGCTCTCTGAAGGAGAGTACAGGCACATTCGCCCTGAAGAAATGCAAATTTTAGATAGGATTATGCAATAGTACTAAAGAAAAACTATTTTTTTGTGTGTTTTGCGTATTTTCAAATTTGAAAAAATGTGTTATATTATATTAAGTAATTAAAATGAGTGCCTGTGCAATAGGCGCGTTTAGGAGGATACTTAAATGGCAAGCTTAAGCTTAAAAGGAATTTACAAAAGATACGCAGGCGGCGTTACAGCTGTTAGCGATTTTAATCTTGAAATTGACGACAAAGAATTTATTATATTCGTAGGTCCATCAGGTTGTGGTAAATCAACAACACTTCGTATGATTGCCGGTCTTGAAGAAATTTCCGAAGGTGAACTTTATATCGACGACAAACTCGTTAACGATATTGCACCAAAGGACAGAGATATTGCAATGGTTTTCCAGAACTATGCTCTCTATCCACATATGACAGTTTTTGATAACATGGCGTTCGGCCTTAAACTTCGCAAAACTCCAAAGGATGAAATTAAAAGAAGAGTTGAAGAAGCTGCTAAAATTCTTGATATCGATCACCTTCTCGACAGAAAGCCAAAAGCTCTCTCCGGTGGTCAGCGCCAGAGGGTTGCGCTCGGTCGTGCTATCGTTCGTGAACCAAAGGTATTCCTTATGGACGAACCTCTCTCAAACCTCGATGCTAAACTTCGTGTTCAGATGAGAACAGAGATTGGTAAACTTCACCAGAAACTTCAGACAACATTTATATATGTAACTCATGACCAGACAGAGGCTATGACAATGGCTTCACGTATCGTTGTTATGAAAGATGGTATTATTCAGCAGGTTGCTTCGCCTCAGGAACTTTACGACTATCCTGTTAATATGTTCGTTGCAGGCTTTATCGGTTCACCACAGATGAACTTTATCGAAGCTGACGTTGTTGATGACAACGGCAGAGTTGCACTCGTATTTGGCAACCAGAAAGTTATACTTCCTGAAGGCAAGGCTGCTAAACTTGACAAAGCTTATATTGGTCAGAAAGTTATTATGGGTATTCGTCCTGAAGACCTTTATGATGATGAAGCTTATATTGCAGCATCACCTGACAGCACAATTGATACATCAGTAACAATTACTGAAATGATGGGTGCTGAAACATTCCTTTATCTTGATGTTGAAGGCAAACAGTGTGTTGCAAGAGTTAACCCAAGAACAACATCAAAAGCAGGCGACAACATTAAACTTGCATTTGATGCTAATAAAATTCACATCTTTGACAAAGAAACAGAAATTACTGTTCTTAACTAATTTAAAAAGTTTAAACGGAGTGGCAAAGGCCACTCCGTTTTTTATATATTATGTTCGTTTTTTAAAAAAGATAACAGCGCTTTACAACCGCGCAAAACATCGTTATAAGTATCATCAAAATTGCCGGTATACCAAGGATCGGCAATGTTGCCGCCATCGGCATAGTCGAGAAGAAGAGATATTTTATCTTCCGCACTTTTCCCTAAAATTGCGTGCATATTTCGAAGGTTTGCACTGTCCATTCCTATAAAATAATCATATTCAGATGCATCGTGCGGCATCAGTTTTTCGGCATATTTTCCTTTGCAGGAAATACCTACTTCTGCAAGCTTTTTTTGAGTGCCGCGATGAACGGGGTTACCTATTTCTTCATAGCTGGTAGCTGACGACTTTATTAAAAATTTGTCGGCAATGCCGGCTTTTTTTACCATATCTTTAAAAACAAATTCTGCCATTGTTGAGCGGCATATATTGCCGTGGCATACAAACATTATTTTAATCATAATTTTCTCCCTAAATAAAATATTATGTTTATTTTATCATAAAAGGATATGTTTGTAAACACTTGACATTTTTGCTTTGTTTTGATAGAATCATTGCGGAATTTGTTAAATGCAAAGGGGTGCAATTATGTTCAAAAATTTTATAAAAGCCGGTAATAAATATACGCAAATTGGAGAAGCGGTTCCCGCACCATATATAAGAAAATCGTTCCACGTAGATTTTTTTGCAGAAAAGGCAGCTTTGAAAATTTGCACACCGGGATTTTATGAACTTTATATAAATGGAAAAAACATTACAAAAGGCTTTTTGGCACCATATATTTCAAATCCTTCTGAGGTACTTTTTTACGATGAATACGACATTTCAAAATATCTTGTAAAAGGCGAAAATGTAGTTGGGTTTATTCTCGGTAACGGCTTTGCCAATCAAACAGTTGCCAGCTGGGAGTTTTCCAAGGCAGAATTTCGTGCACCGCTCTCTGTTTGTGCTGTTTTAGAAGCGGAAGGAGAAGGTAAAAGCCTTAAAATGGAAACTGATGAAACTTTTAAAACGCACCCTTCTCCAATAATTTATGATATGTACAGATACGGAACTCATTATGATGCAAACCGTGAAATTGAAGCTTGGTGCAAAGCGGGCTTTGATGACAGTGGCTGGACAAATGCTCTTGCAGCGCCGGCGCCTGCAGGCGATATTTTGCCCTGCACAGCGCATCCTATGAAAACACAGTACACTTTGTCACCTGTTTCCATAGAAAAAGTTGAGGATTTTTGTTATCTTAAAACCTCTTTTTATGACGGAAAAGATATTGAAAGCACCCGCGTTAAAGAAGGATATCTTTACGATTTTGGAAAAAGCAGAGCGGGTGTTTGCAAGCTTAAAATAAAAGGCGAAAGGGGACAAAAAATAACCCTTCGCCATACTGAAAGGCTTGCAGAAGATAAAACGTTTAATTTTAACTGCATATATACATTTAAAGACGATTACGAAAATTATATCGACCTTTATCAAACTGATGTATACATACTAAAAGGCGGAGAAGAGGAAATATATGTACCGCCGTTTACTTACCACGGCTTCAGATATGTTCTGGTTGAAGGGCTTTTGCCAGAGCAGGCAACAGAAGATTTGCTGACTTATGAAGTGTTTAATTCAGATATAAAGAAAAGAATTGATTTTGAATGTTCTGATGATACTGTAAACACTCTTTTTGATATGGGTATTGCGGCTGATATGTCAAACTTTCACTATTTCCCAACCGATTGTCCTCACAGAGAGAAAAATGGTTGGACAGGGGATGCGGCAGTTTCGGCGGCGCATATGCTTATGTCTTTTGATTGCGGAGAAAGTTTAAGGCAATGGCTTTGCAGCATGCGATATGCACAGCGCGAAAATGGAATTATTCCCGGAATTGTTCCAACGGTTGGCTGGGGATGCAAAGGAGATTACGGCCCTACCTGGGATGCAGCTTGCATAGAGCTTCCTTATTGCATTTATAAGTATGATGGCAGAGAAGATGTTGTACTTGAAAATGCGGATATGATGTACAAATATCTTAAATATATAAGTTCTGTACGCGATGAAAACGGATTGCTGCCGGTTGGGCTTGGCGATTGGTGTCAGCCCGGCTCGGGAAATGTTAACATTTCGGCTCCAAAGCGCCTTACAAACAGCGCAACCGTTTATGATTTGGCAATTAAAAGCGCATTTATGTTCGAAAAATGCGGCCGTTTGGAGGAAATGAAGTTTGCACAAAATCTGGCGGCCGAAATGAAAACTGCTATAAGAAAAAATCTTATAGATTTTGAAAGTATGACTGCAGAGGGAGCTTGCCAGACTTCGCAGGCACTTATGTTATCAGTGGGTCTTTTTGAAGAAGATGAGTACGAAAAAGCTTACAAAAGGCTTATTGAGCTTATTTATGAAAAAGATTGCCATCTTGACTGTGGTGTTGTTGGCGTAAGGCACATTTTCGAAGTTTTAATGAACGGAGGAGATGCACCGCTTGCTCTTAAAATGATTTGCAGAGAAGATGGGCCTTCTTACGGGGCAATGATTAAAATAGGTGCAACGGCTCTTTGCGAAGCCTTTGAGGAAAACAGAGTTCAGGAATCGCAAAACCATCACTTTTTCGGGGATATACTCAGGGTATTTGTTAAAAGCCTTGCCGGCCTTGAAATAAATCCGAATATGAACAACATAAACGAGGTTGCTTTTTCGCCAATTGTAGTTGAGAATATGAATTTTGCAAAAGCAGAGTACAACTGTTCAAAAGGAATAATAAAATCAGGTTGGGAAAGAAGCGGAGAAAAAGTCAGAATGTATATTGAACTGCCTGACGGAATAGAAGGAAAAGCAAAAATTTGTGGCAGCGAAAAAGAGCTCAAAGCAGGGCTTAATGAATTTCTTGTCTAGTAGTTAAGAGGCAAAAAATGAAATATTATAATATAAAGACAGGAAAATTTATTTCCAGACCAAACAGATTTATAGCAATTGTTGAAATTGACGGCAGGGAAGAAATTTGCCACGTTAAAAATACCGGCAGATGTAAAGAGTTGCTCCTGCCCGGAGCCAGGGTGTTTTTGCAGGAATTTGATACGGAAAAGCGAAAAACAAAATACGATTTAATTGCTGTTTATAAGGGCGAGAGGCTTATAAATATGGACAGTCAGGCGCCTAATAAAGTGTTTGGCGAGTGGGCAAAAGAGAGCGGATATTTTAAAAATCTCACGCTTATTAAACCCGAACAAAAATACGGCGATTCGAGGTTTGATTTTTATATTGAAGATGGCGACAGGAAAATTTTTGTTGAGGTTAAAGGTGTAACCCTTGAAAAAGATGGAGTTGCCCTTTTCCCTGATGCGCCCACAGAAAGAGGCATAAAGCACATCAATGAGCTTTGCAAAGCGAAGAAAAACGGATATGAGGCGATTATTGCTTTTGTTATTCAAATGAAAGGAATAAAAGTTTTTAAACCAAACAAAGAAACTCATCCTGAATTTGCCGCTGCTTTGAAAAAAGCGGCAAATTCAGAGGTGGAGATTTTGTGTATTGACTGCATTGTAGCAGAAAACGAACTGAAAATAGATGGAATTATACCAGGAGAAATATAAAAATGCAGTGGCCTTGAAGCCACTGCACTTTTGATGTTTACTATTTTTCGAGATTGAACGCATCAATTATTTTATCAATTTCAGAGTCATCAATTCTCACTACCTTGCCAAGAGAAACTGCATTAACAATCGCTTTTGCGCTGAATTCTGCAACTTCAAGTCGGTCGAAAGCGTTTAAAAGAGATGTTCCGGTTACAATACAGCAATCGTTTTCAATAAGAGTAACAGGGTTTTTAATGCCAACCTCTTTTGCGGTGAGCTGCGGCTGCATAAAGCTTGAACCAAATGGAAATTTTTTAACATCGCGAAGCATTATGTAGCTTTCCGGAATGATTCTTGAGTCGAGATGGGCATCTGAAACTGCAAATGCCATAAGGTTTGGCGGATGTGCTAAAATAACAGAATTTATTTCAGGATGTTGCTCGTAAATGTGCTTGTGAAGCATAACACTGCGGCTTGGCTGTTTGCCCTGTTCACAGGCATCGCCGCTTATTTTTACAATATCTTCGGGGGAAAGATATTTTCTGTCCTTATCATAGGGAGTTATTATGAAACCTCCATCGGGCAAACGCTCAGAAAAAGTTCCCTGAGAGCTTGTGAAAAGGCGCTGGTCATATGCTCGACTTATAAGCTGACACATTTTGCTTCTTGCTTCCTTTTCGGCGCTGGAAAAATGCTTTGGTACGAATTCATCAAGGCAAATTTGGTTTTTCTCTTTTGAAATTGAAATTTTATGCTCCGAAAGAGGAGAAAGGTTGCCTATTTTTATTGCCTGAAGATGAAGTCTGGCACAAAAATCAAGGGTTTCAAAAGCTTTAAATGCTTCAAAAAGGTCACCCTTTCCAACAACAACGCCGTGGTTTTCAAGCATAACAGTTGAAACTCCGGTGTCGAAAACTTTTGCGATATTTTCGGAAAGAGCTTCGCTTCCGGGCAATTCATAATCTGCATACTTTATTTTGCCGCATATGTTATCTATATTTGGAATAAGCGATGTTTCGGGAATTTCCCTTGAAATTGAAAAACCTAAAAGAGCCGGTGGATGAGCATGTAAAACGGCTTTTATATCAGGGCGTCTTTTATATAGAATACTATGAAAAGGCCATTCGCTTGATGGGCGATGTCGGCCGATTATTTCTCCTGACGGGGTAACTCTTACCATATCGTCACGGGTGAGAGAGCCTTTGTCAACGCCGGCAGGTGTAATCCAAATGTCGCCGTTATCGTCAAGAATTGATAAATTTCCGCCGGAAGTTGTTGTCATTTGATATGAATAAATTCGCTGCATTATCAAAACCAACTGATCGGCGGGATGCATAAACTTAAAATTCATAATAAATCTCCTTATAACTGATTTCACTATAATTATATATCAGTTTTAGTTTTTTGTAAATGCACTAAATGTTAAAAATTTAACAATGTAAAGGCGAATATTTTATCTAAAATTGATACAGAGAGCAAAATATATGTTCCTATTTCTGTATAATGGCTTGAATTTCAAGTTGTTTTGTGATAATATATTTGAAACAACAATTTCAGGAGGAAAATTATGAGAGTATTATTTCAAGGCGATTCAATAACAGATGCAGGCAGAAATTATACTGATGATGCATATAAAGGCAGGGGTTATGCCCTTTTGGTAACAGCACAGCTTGGATTTGAAAATCCGGGTGAACATGAGTTTTTCAACCGTGGTATAAGCGGAAACAGAATAGTTGATGTTTATGCCAGAATTAAATCTGACATTATAAACTTAAGGCCAGATGTAATGAGCATACTTATTGGCGTTAATGATGTATGGCACGAGTTTTCGAGAGAAAACGGAGTTGATGCTGAGAAGTTTTTCAAAATATATTCAATGCTTATTGAAGAAGTTAAAGAGGCATTGCCTGATATTAAAATTATGATAATGGAGCCATTTGTGCTTTGTGGAAGTGCTACAGAAGAAAATTTGGAAGGCTTTGAAAAAGAAGTTGCTCTTCGTGCAGAAAAAGCAAAGGCTATTGCGGAAAAATACAATTTGCCATTTATTCCTCTGCAGGAAGGCTTTAACAAGCTTTGCGAAGCGGCAGAGCCTACATATTGGCTGGGGGATGGAGTTCATCCTACGCCAATGGGCCACGAATATATTAAAAACGAATGGATGAAAGCTTACAAAGCTTTATAGGAGATAAAATGAAGAACAAAATTTTTACAAACACATTTTTTGTTGCGATAATTGCGCTACTATGTTGTGCTCTGTGGGGCAGCGCAACGCCTTTTATTAAAATCGGTTATGAGCTTATCAGAGCTAAAGAAGACGTTCCATCAACAATTTTATTTGCAGGTGCAAGGTTTTTCTTTGCAGGTATAATTACAGTTATTATTTATAGCGTTGGAAGAAGAAAATTTCTTTTGCCCAAAAAACAAAATGTTCCTAAAGTTGCTTTGGTAGGTCTTTTTCAAACAGTACTTCAGTACATTCTTTTTTATGTTGGCCTTTCCAACACATCAGGCGTTAAAGGTACGATTTTAAGCGGAACAGGGGCGTTTTTCTCCCTGCTTATTGCGAGCCTTATTTTTAAACAGGAAAAGCTTACTTTCAGAAAGATTTTCGGCTGCATTTTAGGATTTGCCGGAATTATTATAATCAACTTAAACGGCCTTGATTTTACAATGAACTTTTTCGGCGATGGTTTTGTTCTTTTATCGGCAGTTGCCCTTTCGTTTTCATCAGTATTTATCAAAAAGTTTTCGCAGGATGAAGACCCTGTTGTTATCAGCGGATACCAGTTTATAATGGGCGGCGCTGTTATGATTTTAGTAGGGCTTTTGTTTGGCGGAGTTATTAAAATTGAAAGCGGAAAGGCTTTGGCGGTATTTACATATCTTTCGTTTCTTTCGGCTGTAGCATATGCGCTGTGGGGCCTTTTACTTAAACACAACCCCGTATCAAAAGTTACAATATACAACTTTATGACACCTGTTTCGGGCGTAATACTTTCAAATTTATTGCTTACTGAGCAAAGCGGAGTATCAGTAGTAAATCTTCTTATTACATTAGTGCTTGTTTCCTCGGGAATTATTATTTTAAATTATAAAAAGGAGTAGCAAACATGAAAAAAGGACCAATTACAGGAACATTTATTGACGAAATTACTTATGATATTCCGTCGTCAAACTGGTCGAGAGAGCAATGGATACGCGACCTTGACCATATGCAGGAAATTGGAATTGACACGGTTATTTTTATCCGCGGCGGATTTGAAGACCAGTGTGTGTTCCCGTCGAAAGTTTTAAAAACGCCATATTCTGACGATTTAGCAGGCTTAATTTTTGAAGAAACTTCCAAAAGGAATATGAAAGTATATTTCGGGCTTTACATTTCAAACCTTAACTGGAATAACGGAAATGTTGCCGAGGAAGTTAGGATAAACAATCTTTTTATTGACGAGGTTTGGGAAAGATATGGACATTATCCTTCCTTTGAAGGCTGGTATATCCCTCACGAATTTTGCAAAGAAGCCAAAGAAACACTTGATTTTGGTGGCATACTTCGTGATTTACCACGACTTTGTAAAGACAAAACTCCCGATAAAAAAGTATTTGTAAGCCCGTTTTTCTGCTCCACAATTGTAAGCAAAACACCCCTTACTCCTGAAGAACACTACGAGGAATGGGACAGAATGCTCTCGGTTTCCGGAAAAGAAATTGATATTTGTGCTTTTCAGGATGGTACTGCACCAATGAACCTTATGCGCGATTATTTTGAAAAAACAAGAGATTTTTGCAGAAAGTATGATATCGAGCATTGGGTAAATGCAGAAACGTTCCACAGAGATGTTAAAGCGTCAAATTCGCCGATTCCGTTTAACATTTTAAAGCGCAGACTTGAGATGCACAAAGAATATGCAGACAAAATTATTACATTTGAGTTTTCGCATTTCTTAAGCCCGCAGTCGATGTATCCTTCGGCGCGAAATTTAAGCGCTCTTTACAAAGACTACTATTTCAAATAAATTTTAAAAAATGCTTGACAAAAGGGAGAAAAACCCTTATAATATTTAGGTATCCTTGCTCTGCACAGGTAGCAGGGCCATTAGTCCAGAAGGAGGTGTAAAAGACATGAACAAATATGAAACTATCTTTGTTTTAGACTGTACCCTTTCAGAAGAAGAGATTACAGCTTTGCAGGAAAAGTTCACAAACCTTATTGCAAAAAATGGTGAGGTTGAAAGCGTTGATGTATGGGGTAAACGCCGTTTGGCATATCCTATCGATTACAAAACAGAAGGATACTATGTTTTGGTTAACTTCAAAAGCGCTCCCGACTTCCCAAAAGAACTCGAACGTGTTTACGGAATTACAGAAGGCGTTTTGCGTACTATCGTAGTTCGTAGAGATGAAGAGTAAGGAGGGTTTGTAGATGCTTAACAAAGCAATTCTTGTAGGAAGACTCACTCGTGATCCGGAAATTAAATCCACCACTAATGGGACTTCGGTACTCAACTTCACAGTAGCCATCACAAGAAGATTTAAGGATGCAAACGGCGAGAGACAGAGCGATTTTATAAATTGCGTTGCTTTCCGCCAGACTGCTGAATTTATTTCAAATTACTTTAAAAAAGGTAATATGATTTCTGTTGATGGCACAATTCAGACCAGAACCTGGGATGATAACGAGGGTAAACGCCATTACGTTACAGAAGTTATGGTTGAAAATGCAGGCTTCATCGAAAGCAAAAGAGAAATGGATGCAGGCGGTGCTCCTATGAGAGAAGCTGCAAGCGAATCTTTGCCGGATATGCCCGCAGAATTCGGTGCTGATGTAACTGATGATGATTTGCCATTCTAAAATTATTGAAAGGAGTCAGTAAAAATGGATAAAGAAAAAAATGAAAGACCATTTCGCGCAAGAAAAGCTAAGAAAAAAGTTTGTGCTTTCTGCGCAGATAAAGTAGAACATATCGATTACAAAGATGTTGCACGTCTTCGCCGTTATATTTCAGAGAGAGCAAAAATTTTGCCACGTCGTATAACAGGCACATGTGCAAAACATCAGCGTCAGTTGACACTTGAAATTAAAAGAGCACGTCACATTGCGCTTCTTCCTTACTCATCAGAGTAGGATAAAGTGCGTATCAGACGCATTTACAGGGCTGCAATGCAGCCCTTATTTTGTTTTTTGGGGTGAATTTTATGAAAACAGTTGTACTTGACGGATATCCTTTAAACCCTGGCGATTTAAGCTGGGAATGGTTGTCGGCCTTTGGAGAATACGAGATTTATGACAACACAAAAAAAGAAGAAATTATTTCCCGATGCAAAGGAGCGGAATTTGTTTTAACAAACAAAGTGCCCTTTGACAAAGAAATTATTGATGCTCTTCCTGCGCTTAAATACATAGGCGTAACAGGAACGGGATATAATGTAATAGACACGGAATATGCGGCGGAAAAAAGTATAACTGTTACTAACGTTCCGGCTTACAGCACAGATTTTGTGGCTCAGCACACTTTTGCGCTTATGCTTGAATACTGCAACAGAGTTGCAATTCATAACAAGGCAGTAAAAGATGGCGAATGGGCGGTATGTCGTGATTTTACCTTTACAAAAGCATCGCTTTCGGGCCTTGCCGGTAAAACTTTGGGAATAATAGGCTACGGCCTTATCGGGCAGTATGTTGAAAGAATTGCAAGGGCTTTTGGAATGAATGTACTCATTTATTCGAGAACATACAAACCGGGCTTTGTAGATTTTGACACTCTTTTGAAAAAAGCTGATTTCATAACACTTCACATTCCTCAAACGACGCAGACAATTGGCCTTATAAATGAAGAAACTATTTCCAAAATGAAAGACGGCGTTGTTATAATTAACACAGCCAGGGGCGCAGTTGTAAACGAGAGAGATGTGGCAAGTGCGCTTGCAAGCGGGAAAATAGCTTTTTATGGGGCAGATGTACTGTCAAGCGAGCCGCCGAAGGAAGACAATTTGCTTCTTAAAGAGGAAAATGCAGTTTTAACGCCTCATATTGCATGGGCATCGTTTGAGGCAAGAGAACGCCTTATGAAAGTTTTGGAAGAAAATATGACTGCTTTTGTAAGCGGAAACAAAATAAATACTGTAAACTAGGGGCTTTGGTCCCTTCTTTGTCTCGGTGGTCTAATGGATAAGATCGGGGATTCCGGTTCCTCTGATACGGGTTCGATTCCTGTCCGGGACACCAAAATGGCAGTTTTTTTAACTGCCTTTTATTTTTTCTTATATTTCTTAAAAGTGCCTATTTTTCAAGGCTTTCGGCAGTTAATTAAAAGTTGTAAAAGAAATATAAAACAATATAAAATAATAAAATAGGCAACAAATAGGCAACAAAATAGGCAACAATTAAGATTTTAAAATTATATTGGGAGCGGTTATAATAACTATCGCAGAAAAGAAATAAAAAATGGAGCAGATCTGACCGCTCCCTGGAAAAATAATCAATTCGTTCTGTTATAAGTTGTTCATCAGCGCGAAGTGATAAAGTTTTTACTGAAAATTGAAGTTGTTTTTTGCCTTTTTCTCGTATACGCGCACGCGCGCAAAGGTTTTTTTGATGCCTTTTTGATACCTTTTTTATATTTTTTCTTGTGTAGTTTGATATGCAAAACTCAATTATAACAAGGCTTTCAGCGGTTTTCTCGCGTGCGCGTGCGCGCAGGAGTTATTTTTGGCATATTTTTTTCGCAGCGGTGGCCGTGTGGTCTTGCCGCCCTTTTGATGAAATTGTTTTTCAGTGGTGGGGGGGTACTTATTGCGGTAACCCTCTTAAAATAAATCCTCAAGCAGTAACACCGCCCTTTCGGTACTGCTTGTGTGCGTGCTCTTGAATGTATTAACTCCTGTATGCCTATATGCAAAATCTTTACGATATGCATTTTTTATTCTTTGGCTCTGCCGGAGCTTACGCATACCGATATTTTTTATTAAAATAATTTGCTTTTCTTCAGTTCCTGATACGCCTGCAATTTCTTTTACGCTCATACGCTGTAAATAAAACTGCTTTAAAACGTTTTTAATTTCTGTCGGTAATTTTTCAAGTTCTCCGTACAAAATGCCGTAATAATCAAAATATTCAATCTTGCGGAATGTTTCAGCCGCTCCATCATCTTCTATGGTGTCGGCAAGTGTTAAGTTGTCTGTATCACTTATGGGTGCATAAATTGATGTTGTGCGAATGTCAATCTTATGCGTACCGCTCCGCAGCCCTAAAAAATCTTTTACTGCATTGTTTACATGATACGAAAGAAACGTGTTGAATTTATAACCTTTTTCGCCTTCAAAAACATTTATTGCCTTTTCTGACCCTATCCATGCCGCCGCCAATACATCTGAACTGTCATAGCCTCTTTTATTTGCATAGCTGAAATATTTGCGACAAAGGGCGCAAAGTAGCTTGTAAGTCTTTTGGTATAGCTTTTCTTTTAATTCTTTTTCCTGCTGCACTTTCGCAGCGTAAGAAATGGAAGTGTCAGCTCTAACCTTCTTGATATTTAAAATAATATCTTCACTTGACACATTAACAGCTCCTATGCTATAATAAATGTGTTGGTAAGAGCTGATTTAATTGCTTTGGCCTTTGTGCTTTGCGTTAAGTTAGCTCCTTTTTTTGCCTTTTTTCGTCGGAGCTTGAGATATATATTCCACCCGGTAAAGTCGTTATATGTAACAGTATAAGCATCATCGGCATCGGTTAATGTCCACCCGGGATATTTTCTCTCCCAATATGAAATATCAATAGGGGCTTTTGCTATTTTCTCAACCTCTCGCGCTGTGTACTTTGTATCGTTTGGCACAGTCTGAAGAGGTTTTTTTAAATTAAGGCTGCTTGTCCATCTTCTGCCACTTCGGCAATTCTTTTTTAAATATTCACAAAGCTTTGCGAATTTGTCCCCTTCGCCCTGCAACTCATTTAAATTCTTTCTTCCAAAATTCCAAAGGCTTAATATTTCTGCCCTGGATAACTCACAACTTAAAACAATATGATGATGCACTCTTACAAGCTCGCCACTTTTTGTAGATGTATCAGAGGTAATGCTTATGTATTTACACTTTGGCAGCCCTTTTTTCTTGCAAAGATAGTTTAACCGGCGCAGAAAGTTTTTACAGTTCCGCTCCGCTTCTTCTACTGTCCGGGGCAACTTGCCCTCTTCATATGTTAGGTGTAAAAGCCAATCCCTAAAGTCAACAAAGTTTGTGTTTATAAGCTGAAGAAGATACCGCCTGGCGTTCTTATCGTTCATTCTCTGCTGTTTGGGAGCGGTTACGGCTTTCTTTTTCCCTCGGCCGTTCAGCTTTTTATTTGTAAATGCTTTTATAATATCAACTTCTTTGTAGTCTTTGCCGCATATTATCTGCTTTTCTCTTGTAACAAGCATTTTCTTTTTCCCTTCGTTTAGTTTTTATTACCCACTACAAGGGCGAAAGCGCCCACCTTCGAGCGCTTTTAAAAATTCAGTTTTATTTTTTTCTTTTAAGCCCTATTGAGCATATCCACCGTTTTTTGTGTTTGGTTTCTTCCCGGAGCTTGTCGCCCATGGTGTCCGCTCCCATCAGAAAAGAGTTGCCACATTTCCACTCATTCATGAGATAATCTGAAGAGAAGGGGCTTTTTATAAATAAATAATGCCTTGTACGTTCTTCATGCTCTGTTATAGCTGTGTAGCGCACGTTTTCCCTTCCTGCTTTATTAAGCCGATAGTTTAAACGTCTGACATAATTTTTAAATTCTGCTGCCGCTCCCTTTCGGCTTATCCTTTGGGAATGTTCAAGACATAATATTTTTGTGTCCTTGCTCTCAAAATTAAGCTCCAAAAGCTTTTTGTATCTTTCGCATGACATTTTATAGTTAACCTTGTTTTGTGCTTTTCTATGTGCTTTTCCGTTTGAAATTTCAAACACTCCCTTTTTGCTTTCTTAGTCGCTCACTTGTTACCATAAGCGCCGCATCAGAGCGGCGCATATTCTTAAATATTGGGATTTTATAATTATATTCTCCGCTCCATTGTCCATTTTTCAAAAGCGGCCTTTGATACTTTTAAATTTGTGCCAACCATTATAAGCGGAAAATCTGCCCTTCTCATAAGGTTACGCGCTGTAGGTATGGAACATTCAAGCATTTTAGCTACTTCCTTTGTGCCATAAAATATAATGCCCTGGTCTTTGTTTTCTGCCGCTTTCTGCTCTGATGCCCTTTCAAAATCAATAACTGCGTTATTCATTAAACCCGCTCCCCTCGCTTGTAAGTAATATAATGTTTTCGCCGGCACAGTATAAATCATTACCGACGTTGGCCTTTTCCATTTCATAAAGCCACTTGCCCCATTGAATACTATTTCCGTACTCTGTGTAAAGCTCCCAGAGAGTGTCGCCCTCTTTAAGCGTGTAAGCCTTCGAGGTTAAAGGCGTGCCGCTCCCGCAAAGCAAAATCATAATTATAATTAGTGCTATTGCTAAAATTGAAACTACTATTGTTTTCTTCATCAGCTCCGCTCTCCTTTCTTTCGCAATCGCAATGTTCTTCCGGGTCTAAATATGCCCCGCAGTTTTTACATTTTCTCATTGTTGGTAAGTTCCTTTCTTTGTTTTATCTCTCGCGCGCACGCACGCGTTTTTTTTATTAGTGGGAAAAAATCGCGCATAATTAGTAGAAACTCAAAAATAAAACTCTAAAAAACTTTAATTTGTTTCTAAATGTCCGCTGCGTAATGTTAAGCCGGGCGCGTATCCTTTCCCTTAACCACTTTTCTTTCTCTATTTCGTACTTAAGATTTAAAAATCTGCACCGGCTAAAGCTCTACACTCTTTTCCCACCTTCTTTTGTAAATTGTAGGCGTTTTAAAAACTCTTTTTGCGTATCGCCTGGCAGTTTTTTCTCCGTTTGCCTTCTCTTCCTCTGTGTCAGAGAGTTTATAAAGCGTATTTGTTCTAATATGGGCCAACTCGTGGGCCAATATGTTTTCCTCTTTTTTTGTGTCCTTGTTCCTAGGGTTAATATATATCCCGTATGTATTTTTATAACGAATTACACACCCTTCTAATGCCTCCGGCGTATCTTCTTCGTAAAAAATATTTACACCCATTTCTGCGGCAATATTTAAAAGCTGTTCTTTTTTCATTGCTTCAGTTCCTACCCTCTCTTATAAATCCTCTCGCCGCTCTCAAGGTCATAAACAATTGTAAAATATAATTTGCTCTTTGTGTCTTTTAAATCTGCTATAAACATTGGGCAGCTCCTTTCACTCTCAAAACGTCTGCACCCTTGCCCTTTTATGTACCAATACACCATAAGCAAAGGCATCAGCCTCTATCTCTGCTTTTACTTCGTCACGTGTGAAGTGCTTATTTATTCCCACGTGCTCAAATATAACGTGGGCTACTTCATGCAGCAGTATTAAAATTTTGTCCCTTGGGTGCAGTGTCGCATCAACAAAAACAAGTCCGCTTTCCCCTGCGTATGTAAAGGCTCTTTCGGTTGTCATATTTTGCAGAGAATGTTTTTCTATTTCTGCATCGCCTTTTTTGGTGTTAAAGGCTATCAATCCAAAACCTTGGGTTTTCAAAAATGCCTCTATGCTCTCGAAGGAAACATTATACTTTACTGTCTTTAAAAAGCTCTTTACTGCCTTTTTGGCTTTGTCCTCTTTGGATAAATAAAACATGTTGGTCAGCTCCTTTCTTTCCCCAGGAGCGGTTAATGCTCCGCTCCCGCATTTACTCTTGTTACTGCGTGGTTTTGCTTTAAAACTTCCCTTCGCTCCTTCAGCTCGGGTATTACCATAAGCAAACCTATATCGGCCCTTTGCAGTTTTCTGAATTCAAGCAACTGCTTTGCGGTTAAATGCTCGCGGATATTGCCTTCGATAATGGCGCGCTCTTTCTTAAAGCTCTGAACACTCTGCCCCAAAACCAAAGAATATAGCATATTTATCTCGTTTATGTAGTGATATGCCTTGTTCTCTGCATATGCCATCTTTACCGCTTCTGTAAACTCGGGGAAATCCTCTTTCACATCTGTCAGAACGGTTATAAACTGCGCCATTTGATTAAACCTTTTGATATACTGCTCTTTAAATTCTGCTGCTCTTTTGCCTCGGTAACCCATAACAAGAAAAGTAAATCCATCTTTTGTCATAAAGTATTTAGGATTTCTTTTGCCGCTGCTATCTTTGTAGTTACTGCGCTCAAAATTGAGCTCAGCAAATCCTTTGCTACAATCTAAATTTTCAATATCCCTAATTACATTTTTGTGCTTTTTGCCAAAAGTTTCCGCCACCTGCAAACTGTCACAAAAAGCCTCGCTGTCCTTGCGGTATAGGTTGTATTGAGTGTTTAATATAGGTTTCATATATCCGCTCCCTTATGTACTTTGTTAGGCCTTGGGTGGGGTTTCAATTATATGTTGAATATTATTCTACACCCTATGCAAAAAAAATATTTGTCATTTCCTCAGCTGTAAGATTTAATGTTTGTTTTAAGGCGCTGATTTCGCTTGCTTTAAATTCTGTAAGCCCTTTTGCCTTTTTATAAAATCCCATTTCTGAAAGTCCAAGCGTTGTTGCTATTTCCTTTCTTGTTTTTTTTGACTTTAATATAGCAATGTCTAAATTCTCTGTATTAGTCAAAATGCCCCTCTCCTCTCTGTTGAACATTATTCTACACAAACATAATATCATTTTGTAGAATGTTTGTCAACACTTTTTTATTATTTTATAAATTTTTGTTGACTTTTAGGAAACAGTATGATACAATAACATAAACAAAAGTTTATTTTAAGGTATGGTGTTTATTATGTCATTATCTCAAAGAATACGCAAACGCAGAATTGAATTGAATATTACGCAAACTGAATTAGCAAAAATTTTAGGTTATCGCTCTCGTTCTTCAATAAATAAAATCGAACAAGGACAAAATGATTTACCACAGTCTAAAATTATTTTAATAGCTCAAGCTCTTCAATGCTCTCCTGCATACCTTATGGGTTGGGAAGAGAACGCACAACAAACTATTGACAAAGCCGATTTTGAAAAATATAACCTTTTACCCATAAACACATACAAAATACCTCTTCTTGGTTCTATTGCCTGTGGCGAACCTATACTTGCAGCTGAAAACATAGAAAGCTATATTGATGCCGAAAGTACCGTAAAGGCTGATTTTGCTTTAAGGTGTAAAGGCGATAGCATGATAAACGCACGCATATTTGATGGGGATATTGTTTTTGTACGTCAGCAACCCGACGTTGAGAATGGCGAAATTGCCGCCGTTCTAATAGACGATACTGCAACACTCAAACGTGTTTATAAATATCCTAACCGCTTAGAGCTCCGCCCCGAAAATCCTACCTTCGAAGTGCTGAACTTTGAAGATGACGAAATATCAAATATAAAAATAATGGGTAAAGCCGTAGCTTTTTTAAGCGGTGTAAGATAATTTTTAATTAATATAAATCCGCTCCCACATTTAAGACCAGGAGCGGCGCATATAAATAATAACAAGATATATAATAAATCAAGGGGGCTTAACAATGCTAACACTTGAACAAATTAAAAATGCAGCTGCTACCATAGCGGCCGAATACCCAATAAAAAATATAATGCTTTTTGGCTCTTATGCTGAAGGAACGCACACCGCCGAAAGTGATATTGATTTGCTTATTGAATTTTATACAGATGCGGTTTCTCTTCTGATGCTCTCTGATATTAAATTCCGTATCGAAGAACTACTTGGCAAGAGTGCCGATATTATTCATGCGCCTATTCCCGAAGGTGCTCTTATAAAGCCTGGTAAAACTATTACTGTTTATGCCGCGTAATTTATATAACAAAAATACTTTAAACCGGAGCGGTTTTTCCGCTCCATATTTTTAACTTTATTTCAGCCGCTCCGCTTTGATGCAGAGCTTAAACACAAAAGGAAGGTGTAAAAATAATGCCAAAAAGAAGATTAAAGGGCGATGGATCTGTTTATTTTGATAATAAAAGGGGCTTGTATGTTGGCCAAATAACACTCGGTTTTGATGAAAAAGGCAAAAGAAAGCGCAAAACAGTTTATGGCAAAACAAAAACCGAAGTAAGAAACAAACTCAAAAATATTGATATGCAAATTTTTACAGGCACATTTACCGATGAAAAAGATGTTACCATATACCACCTTGCAAAACAAATGCTTGACGATAGCCTAAACCAAAACGAATTTAAAGAAACTACTTATTTTCGCCATATCGAAACACTTAAAACACTTGCGCCTATATATAATACTCCGCTCCAGGCAGTAAACGAAACACAGCTGCGCAATTTTCTTGCGGGCCTGCTTGATTATTCTCAATCTCAAATAAATAAAATATATGGCCTTTTAAATAAAACTTTTAAAGAGGCACTAAAGCGGAAACTTATAACCCAAAATCCCATAGAGTTTATAAAAAAGCCAAATTCAAAACAGAAAAATGTGCCCGTTCGTGCTCTGACTAAGGGCGAACAACGGCGCTTACTTGAAGTATTGCAAACTGAAGATATAAATTATAGTCAGCAAATGCTTCTCTCTTTGGCTCTTGGCTTTCGCATGGGCGAAATAAACGCCCTCTCTGTGGAAAACATAAACTTTAATTTTAATCGCATTACAATTAAGCGCACTATATCGAAGGGTCAAAAGGGCGAGGCGGTGCTTGGAGATACAACAAAAACTTATGCCGGGCAAAGAACAGTTGCTATGACAGATGCAGTGCGAAATCTTTTAATTGATTGCATAGGCGATAAACGGAGCGGCCTTATATTCTTGCATAAGGGCAAACTTATTTCTACCTCTCAAGTGAATTCACAGTTTAAACGCGTTCTGAAAAAATATAATATTCTTGATGAAACTGTAACCGATGGCAAAGTTGACCTGCATTCTCTCCGTCATACTTTCGGTACCAGGTGCGCAGAGGCGGGTATGCCGCCGAAGGTCCTTCAGGAAATAATGGGCCATACTGATATAAGTATCACAATGAACACATATTTTTATGCCACAAAAGATTATATTGACGAAAACATTTATAAAATTGACAATATTCTTAAAAGCGAGGGCTTAACAATAGCAGAAAACCAATCATTAACACAGTTTAAAATCGGTTAAATTTTGCGTTTTTTTATTTCATAGGCAACATATAGGCAACAATGATTTTTTGAAATGTCCATTTTTCAAGGGGTTTAAGGGTGTCAATTCCTATCCGGGACGCCAGAAAAAGCACTTGCAAAAAGCAAGTGCTTTTTTAGTAGACATTTATTCAATAATATGGTAGAATAAATGTATGTAAAAGTAGGAGTAGTATATGGTAGAGATAATATATGAAAACGAAAATATTGTTGTGTGTGTGAAAAAAAGCGGCATATCATCTGAAAGTGATTTGCCCAATGCTTTGAAAAGTCAGCTGAAAAGCGAAATTTATACGCTTCACCGCCTTGATGTGCCTGTTGGCGGCGTTATGGTTTATGCAAAAAACAAAGCTGCTGCGGCAAAAATGAGCAAAAAAATTGCGGAAAACACCGACTTTACAAAAACATATCTCGTTTTATGTGAAGGTATTTTTGAAGAAAATGAAGGCGAAATGTGTGACCTTTTGTTTAAGGATTCGCACAAAAATAAAAGTTTTGTGGTAAAAAAAGAAAGAAAAGGCGTAAAAAAAGCAAAGCTTTATTACCGGGTTATAAAAGTGGGTAAGTATAACGAAAAAGATTGTTCATTGCTTGAAGTACGGCTTGAAACAGGCAGAAGTCACCAGATAAGAGTTCAGTTTGCTTCAAGGCGGCATCCTCTTTTGGGCGATGGAAAATACGGAAGCTGCATAAACTGTCCGGTTGCGCTATTTTCGCACAGAATTGAAACCGAAGGAAAGGTTTTCGAAAAAGAATTACCAGAGGAAAAACCATGGAATATATTTATTGAAGAGGTGCAGGTATGAAAATTTTAGTTTGTATAAAACAAGTGCCGGGTTCAAATCATGTAGAGGTTGATCCGGTTACCGGCGTTTTAAAACGTGACGGCGTTAAAAGCAAAATGAACCCTTACGACCTTTATGCAATTGAAGCGGCACTTTCATTTGCTGAAAAATTTGGTGGCGAGGTTGATGCTATAACAATGGGCCCTCCTCAGGCAAAAGACATTATGGTTGAGGCAATTTGCATGGGAGCAAAAAGCGCCACAGTTTTATCAGACAGAAAATTTGCTGGAGCTGACGTTCTGGCAACAGCATATACATTATCGCAGGGAATAAGAAAGCTTGGCAACTATGACATAATTATCTGCGGAAAACAAACAACCGACGGCGATACTGCTCAGGTTGGGGCAGAGGTTGCAGAGTTTTTGGGTATTCCAAATGTATCTAATGTTTTGTCGGTTGATGACTTTATAAAAGACAAAATAGAGGTAACTGCATCGCTTGATGAAAAAATAGTAAAAATGGCAATTAAACTGCCGTGTCTTATTTCGGTTGACGGAGATATAAATTCGCCAAGGCTTCCATCTTACAAGGTTAAACAAACTGTTACTGATGATATGATAAATATTTTAATCTTTGATGATTTTGAAGACAAAAACCCTGATAATTACGGGCTTTCCGGTTCGGCAACGCAGGTTGAAAAAATATTTCCGCCTGAAAAACGCAGCGAAAAATGCGTGTTCGACGGAAGCGCTGCAGAACAAACAGACAAACTTTTTTCACTTATTCGTGAAAGCAAGCTGATATAGGAGGGCAACGATGGGGAAACTTTTAATAAATCAAAACAGATTAACCGCAGAAAAAGCAAATGAACTTACCAAAGTTTGTCCCTTTGGGGCTATTTCTTTCGATGGCGAAAAGCTTGATATTTCATTGGGCTGTAAAATGTGTAAAATCTGCGTTAAGAAAAGCGATGGTATAATTGAATACTGCGAAGAGGTTAAAAACTTTGTTGACAAATCGCTTTGGAAGGGCATTTGTGTTTATGTTGACCACAGCGGCGGAAAAATTCATCGCGTTACATATGAGCTTTTAGGAAAAGCGAGAGAACTTGCAAACGTTATAGGCCATCCTGTTTATGCGCTTTTTATTGGCAGTAAAAACAGCGAAAACGTTAAAAAGCTTTTAAGCTACGGGGCAGACAAAGTTTTTGTATACGATAACGAAGCCTTTGAGCACTTCAAAATAGAGCCATACACAGCGGCGTTTTGTGATTTTATTGAAAAAATAAAGCCTTCCAGTGTTTTGGTTGGTGCTACAAACTTAGGCAGACAGCTTGCGCCACGTGTTGCGGCAAGATGCAAATCAGGCCTTACAGCCGATTGTACTGCTCTTGAAATGAAAGAAAATACCGACCTTGTGCAGATAAGACCTGCCTTTGGCGGCAATATTATGGCTCAGATAAATTCACCCGATACAAGGCCGCAGTTTTGTACTGTGCGTTACAAAGTATTTTCGGAGCCTGAAGCAAACGAGGCTTTAAGTGGCGAAATTGTGAATATGGAAATAGACAAAGAAAAGCTTTTGTCGGATATAGAAATTATTTTCTCGAAAGACAAACCAAAGGATATAGACATTTCTGAATCTGATGTTATTGTTGCAGTTGGAAGAGGTGCTATGAGTGAAGAGGCGCGTGCTCAGGCGCAGGAGCTGGCTGATTTACTTGGCGGCGTAGTAGCATGCAGCCGTCCGCTGGCTGAGGGAAACATTTACGATTCGAAACACCAGATAGGCCTTTCGGGCAGAACTGTAAATGCGAAATTTATTATTTGTCTTGGAATTTCAGGCGCAGTTCAGTTTGCGGCAGGCATGAAATCGTCAGAAAAAATTGTTGCAATAAACAAAGATGCATCGGCGCCAATATTTGATATTGCACATTACGCAATTGTTGGCGATGTTACTGAAATTGTTCCAAAGCTTATTGGAAAAATCAAGGAGGTGCGCAGTAATGTACAATAAATTAACTACTGAAGATATAGCCGTTTTGAAAAGCATTGCAGGCGAGGGAAGAGTACTGTGCGCAGAAGAAATTAATCCCGATTATGCTCATGATGAGCTTGGCGGAATTGAAAAAATGCCTGATGTTCTTATAAAAGTTCATTCAACTGAAGAAATTTCGGAAATAATGAAGTTGGCATACGAAAAAACTGTTCCCGTAACCGTTAGGGGAAGCGGAACAGGGCTTGTTGGTGCGGCGGTTGCTGTTGAAGGCGGAATTTTGATAGAAACTACTTCTATGAACAAAATTTTAGAGCTTGACCGCGACAACCTTACTGTTACAGTTCAGCCAGGTGTGCTTTTAATGGAGCTTGCAGCTTTTGCAGAGGAAAACGATTTTCTTTATCCGCCTGATCCGGGCGAAAAGTCGGCAACAATAGGCGGTAACATTTCAACAAATGCCGGCGGAATGAGAGCTGTGAAATACGGCGTTACAAGAGATTATGTAAGAGCGCTTACAGTTGTTATGCCAAACGGCGAAATACTTAAGCTTGGCGGAAAAGTTGCGAAAAACAGTTCCGGTTACAGCCTTAAGGATTTAGTTATAGGCTCTGAGGGAACTCTTTGTATAATTACAGAGGCAGTTTTAAAACTTGTTCCTCTTCCAAAAGTATCTATCAGTTTATTGGTTCCTTTTATTGATATGAAAAGCGCAATTGAAGCAGTTCCGCAGATTATGCGCTCGAAAATAACACCTACTGCCGTTGAATATATGTCGCGCGATACAATTTTGTTCTCGGAAAGCTATCTTGGCAAAAAATTTCCTGATACAAAAAGCGATGCATACATTCTTCTTACATTTGACGGCAACACCGACGAGCAGGTTGAAGCAGACATAAAACAGATTGCAGAGCTTTGCCTCCAGATTGGCGCAACAGACGCTTACATTGTTGATACTGAGGAGAGGAAAAAATCGGTTTGGTCGGCTCGTGGAGCTTTTCTTGAAGCTATTAAGGCATCAACAACTGAAATGGACGAGTGTGATGTTGTTGTGCCTGTAAACAGGGTTGACCAGTTTATTAAATTTACTCATACTCTGGCAGACGAGATGAAAGTAAGAATTCCAAGCTTTGGCCATGCAGGTGATGGCAATTTACATATTTACATTTGCCGTGACAACCTTGGCGACAAAGAATGGGAAGAAACTTTGAATAAATGTTTTGACAAAATGTATGAAAAAGCCAAAGAGCTTGGTGGTTTGGTTTCGGGTGAACACGGAATTGGTTATGCTAAGAAAGCATACTTAAAAGAATTATACGGCGAAACACCTATTGCGCTTATGATGGGAATTAAAAAAGTTTTTGACGAGAAAAACATTTTAAATCCCGGAAAAATTATGCAGTAGTGCGGAGAAAACAATGGAACAGAACAGTTTTTTAAAAGGAATTCGTGATGGGATACCAATTTGTCTTGGCTATTTATCGGTATCATTTGCTTTTGGAATTTTTTCGGTTGAGAGTGGACTTTCTATTTTAGAAACACTTTTAATTTCTATGGCAAATGTAACATCGGCAGGGCAGCTTGCCGGAGTTCCCATAATTTGCGGCGGAGGTACACTATTTGAAATGGCAATGTCGCAAATAGTTATAAATTTAAGGTATGCTCTGATGGGAGTATCGCTTTCGCAAAAGCTTGGGAAAAGCGTAAAGCTTTTGGACCGATTTATTATTTCATTTGTAAATACTGATGAGGTTTTTGCGGTTGCATCGGGAAACCATGAACAAGTTGGAAAAAAATATCTATACGGGCTTATTTTAACGCCGTATCTTGGCTGGAGCAGCGGAACTTTAATAGGAGCCGTTTCAGGCAACATACTTCCGGCAATAGTAATTTCTTCTCTTGGGGTTGCAATTTACGGAATGTTTATAGCCATTGTAGTTCCGGTTGCGAGGAAAAAAGTTTCGGTTGCGTTTTGCACTATAGTTGCAATAGTTTTGGGTTGTATTTTTAAATATGTTCCTGCGTTATCTATTGTTCCTGAAGGATTTGTTATAATATTGTGCGCAGTAATTGCAAGCGGAATATTTGCCATTATAGCGCCAATACCTGTAAGGGAGGAGATAAAATGATAAGAGAAGGCTTTTTTATATATCTCCTTGTTATGGCGGGGATTACATATCTTATAAGAATGTTGCCACTTACACTAATAAAGAAGAAGATTAAAAACACATTTATTCTTTCTTTTCTTTATTACATACCATATTGCCGTTTTAAGCGTTATGACTATTCCGGCAATATTTTATGCTACCGGGAATATGATAGCGGCGGCAATTGGGTTTATAGTTGCAATGGTGCTAGCATATATGGGCAAAAGCCTTGTAACCGTTGCGGCGCTTTCTTGTTTGGCAGTTTTTATAGCAGAACTAATAATATAAAAAGAAACCTCGAACGGCGGTGCTTCTTAGGGATAAATCGGTTTTGGCTTGATATTTTCCGCTTATAGTGCGTAAAAAAATGCAGACATACGACAGTATGCCTGCATTTTTTATAACTTCTCTAAGACAAAAAATCTCTAACCCAAAACTGCT
>JAZNQN010000066.1:0-1983 GCA_045590195.1 Clostridia bacterium
ATTAATAAGTTTTGTGAATTTTACAAATGGCTAACGGCTGTTAATCGCAAAACAAAAGCATTTAGTAAAGATGCGTTAAACTATGCCATGTTTGAAATCTTGGCAGAATATAAAAGAAAAGGTATTACAAAAACTAAACTAATAAAAGCAATGCTTTTATTTGGAATACCGTATCTTGCATCGGAAATTCCCTCTCGTAAATAAAGAGCTCGCATAGATGGACTTAAGTGCATTGAAAGTGCAGAAAAAATAGGACTTAAGCAAACTGGAGGAACTTTGGAATTTCCGACTTTTTCAAAATGAAAATAATAGGAGCCCTAAGTATGCATATATTTGAATACCCATATATAATTATAACCATTTTGGTTTTATGCTTTATTGTTCTTACTGCTATTGGCATATATTTTGCTATAAGAGGAGCGAAAACTGCGAAAGGCAGCGAAGAAAAGGACTTTATAAATATAAGTAAATTAGAAGCCGCTTTTGAAAAATCCGGCAAATTGCAGGAAGATAGATGCGTCTTCTATGCTAAAGTTTCTTTGGATAATTTCAGAAGTCTTTATTCTGCACATCAAACTTCAAATGTTTTTTCTGAAATAAAGGGAGTCTTGCTTGAAGTTTTTTCAAACGGTGATGACAGTAATATTGCTATGTATGGAGAAAAAAACTTTGTTGTTTTCTCAAAATGGAATATGGAAACTGCACGCAAGAAAATAGAAATTTGCTTTGCAGAAATGAATAAGTGTCTCTTAAAACACAGTGCACTTAATATTATTGACATCAGAATCGGACTGTATTTTGCCTTTGGAACACAAGTGTCATTAGATGATGCTATAGGTCGTGCCAAGCAAGCATATTTGCTTGCAAAGAATGAAAACATCTCCTATGCCGAGTGGAATATTTCAGGCGGAAAGGCTCTTGAGAAAAAAATTAAAATAGAAAATAACATAGAAAAAGAAATTGATAACAATCGGTTCTTCCTTGAGTATCAACCTGTTTTAGATGCAAAGACAAAGAAAATAATAGGTGCGGAAGTTTTATCTCGTTTAAATTCGGAAAGCGAGGGGGTTTTATCTCCGGGTAGCTTCTTGTCTGCGGTGGATTCTGTAGGAATCAATGATAAATTTGATTATTACATTTTTGAAAAAAACTGCAAATGGATTTCCAACGATAAAAAACGAAGGGAATCATATAAATATACCATCAATTTTTCAAGAACAACTTTGTGTGAACCACAGTTTGCCGAGAAGATAATAGCTATTGCGCAAAAATACGATTTGAAGTTTTCTTGTTTGGCGGTTGAAATATTAGAGGATAAAAACATAACCGGAGAAGCAAGGAAACAAATGATAGATAATCTTTCAGCTCTTAAGGAAAAAGGTATATCTATCTTGCTTGATGATTTTGGAAGCGGATATACAACCTTTGGTGATTTGCAAAACCTTGATATTTCTGTTGTAAAAATCGATAAGGCGATAACACAGAATTCGGTTACTGATACAGGATTTATTATTTTAAAAAATATTATTCGTACTGCACAGGATATAGGGTTTAAGACGTTGTGTGAAGGAGTCGAAACAAAAGAGCAAGAAGAAGCGGCAATACAAGCCGGGTGCGATTTTCTTCAGGGGTATTTCTATTACAAACCTATGCCGGTAGCGCAGCTTGAAAAAGTATTTAATGAAAATTCAGGAGGTGTTTAAATGCTGTCCGTAATTATTCCTGCATACAACGAGGAATTATCCGTAGAAAGAGCTTACTATACAATATCAAAGATTTTAAAAGAAGCTGAAATCGACAATGAAATAATTTTTATTGATGATGGCTCTACCGATACTACATATGAAAAAATAAAAAATTTAGCCGATAAAGAAAAAAATATATATGGACTGCATTTTTCAAGAAATTTCGGGAAAGAAGCAGCCATCTCTGCAGGCCTTGCAAGTGCTGCAGGAGATGCGGTTGTAGTAATTGATTGCGATC
>JAZNQN010000067.1:0-9139 GCA_045590195.1 Clostridia bacterium
GAAATATACCGCAAGGCAGATTGAAAGAATTGCCAAAGCTCCGGTTGATATAGATTTTTGGGAGCGGAAATACCCGGGGTGGACACTTATAAGCTGCGATGATGCATATCAGGTAGAGTATAACGAATTTACGGGATGGAGCATTTACTTGAAATTGCGCAGGAAAAAGCAAGGGACCAAAGGCAAAAGTGTAAATTGAAATTGAGTAAATTCGTGGGTACCCGACCGAAGTGGTAGCGGTAGCGTGGTTCGGTTGGGAAAAGGAGAAGTTACGGAGCGTGAAAATACCCGAATAATTTGAGGGTATGAATAGCGAAGTAGACTTTGACGCTACGGGGTGGAGTATATACCTGAAGCTACGCAGGAAAAAGCAAGGTGTAAAAGGCAAAAGATTAAATTAAATATTCTAAGAAAAAAGCAGGGAAATGTTCAAGACTTACCCTGCTGTTAGTGGTACAATAAAAATGTGTATGAGAGGAGTGGTTAAAACGTTAACTGTTCAATGCCCTTTTTTTAAATTTGAGAGAGGAATGAAGCTCCATTGTGAAGGTGGGGTTGTTTGCTTTTTGACTGCTCGGCACAGATGCGAGTATTTGGAAAAATACTGTGCCAACCTTGAAGGACACAAAAACTGCAGCATTGCTGACGAAGTTTATAAGGAGTATGATAAAAATGACAGATGAGCTAGGAAGATACAAGAAAAAAGTTTTGGATGATGCAAAGGCCTATAAAAAGCTGAAAGAGGAAGCGGAAGGATACAGAGAACTTGTTGAAAGCTATAAGTCGCTTTTGGAAGCAATAATATTTAAAGTTTGCCAGGAGCAGGGCGAAATTACTATTGACCTTGACGATGTTAAAAAAATGTTTGAAAACGGAATTAATTACGAAAGTAAGCTTGAAGGGCGAAAGTATAAAATAAAGCTTTTGAAAAATACGGAAAACAAAGAATAGCTAAAGCTATTCTTTTTTTGTATAAAAATATAAAAAAGCTATAAAAAAGCTATAAAAAAATTGCTTGCGCACGTGGGCGCGGGCGCGTGAGAGGGATAAAAAAAGTGTTGTTTCGTCAAAGACTTTGGAAAAATGGGCTGATAAAATAAAAATAAGGGGGCGAGATAGATTGAGCGGAAAGGCAAGCTGGAAAAAGATAGCAACAGAATACATTACCGGGCATATATCTGTTGCAAAACTTGCTGAGAAATACAAAATGTCGGAGGCTACTATAAGAGCCAGAAGTAAAAGTGAAAGCTGGGGAAAGAAGAGAAAAGAACACAGAGAAAATGTTATAAAGAAAACGGCTGATAAAATTGCTGAGAGTACTGCGGAAAAACTAAAAAAAGAATATGACATTGCCTGCAGTATGGGAGCGGCCCTTGAAAGGGCGCTGAGTGACGAACAACAGTTTTTCAGGCATACGGACATATATGGCAAGGAGCATATTGGAAATGCAATTGATGCCAAGAGGTTATCTGATGCGGCAAAAGCGCTTAAAGATTTGACGGAAATTAAAAAGCTTGCAGGTGGGCTTTTAACAGAATTTGAAGAGCGGAAGCTTAAACTTGAAGAGAAAAAAATAGCGGCATCGGGAAAAGAAAAGGAAAATGACGGCTTGGGCGGAGTTATTATAATGCCTGAAATTATAAGTGAAGAGGAAAATGAAGATGCAAAATGTGATATGGAAGCCCCAGAATAAACAAAAACTTTTTATGCAGAGGGGCGAATACGAGGCACTTTACGGCGGAGCGGCAGGCGGCGGAAAAAGCGAGGCCATAATTATTGAGGCCTTAAGGCAAGTGCATATACCATATTACAAAGCTTTGATTCTTAGAAAAACATATCCGCAGCTTGCAGAGCTTATTGACAAGAGCCTTAAATATTATCCGCAGTGCATTAAAGGAGCGAAATACAACGATACAAAGCATATATGGACTTTTCCGAGCGGAGCAAAAATTGTATTTGGAGCCATGCAGCACAGCAAAGATAAACACAAATATCAGGGGCAGGCCTACGACCTTATTATTTTTGACGAGCTGACACATTTCAGCTACGAAGAATACAACTATTTGTATTCCAGAAACAGGCCAAACGGCCCCGGAACAAGAGTTTATATAAGAGCTACTGCAAACCCCGGCGGAGTTGGGCACGGGTGGGTAAAGGAGAGGTTTATATCTCCTGCGCCGCCTATGACACCGATTGAAGATGAAACAGAAGTTATAATGCCTGATGGGAAAATTTTAAAGCAAAAGCAAAAAAGAATATTTGTACCCTCTACAGTATTTGACAATGAAGCGCTGATGCAAAATGACCCTTCATATGTTACAAGGCTTGCGATGATGCCGGAAGCTGAAAAAAGAGCGCTTTTATACGGGGACTGGGACAGTTTTTCAGGGCAGGTATTTTTGGAGTGGCGAAATGATGTGACGCACTATGGCGACAGAGTGTGGACACATGTTATAAAGCCATTTAAGGTACCGGAGAGCTGGAGAATATACAGGGGGTTTGACTTTGGATATGCCAAGCCATTTTCGGTTGGTTGGTATGCAGTGGATAATGACAGGCGGCTTTACAGAATAAGAGAGTTTTACGGATGCACAGGCACGCCTGATGAAGGGGTTAAATACGAACCTGCTCAGATAGCGGCGAAAATAAAAGAAATTGAAAACGATGACCCGAATTTAAAAGGCAAGAAAATTTACGGAATAGCAGACCCTTCAATATTTGATGAATCGAGAGGGGAGAGCATTGCCAGGATAATGGAGCGGGCAGGCGTGTTTTTTGATGGCGGAGATAACAGCCGAATAGCAGGAAAGATGCAGTTTCATCACAGGCTTCGTTTTGACGATGACGGAATACCGATGTTTTACTGTTTTGAAACTTGCAAGCACTTTATAAGAACTATACCTGCACTTGTTTATGACGAGAGAAATGTTGAGGACATTGACACAAAAACAGAAGACCATATTTACGACGAATGCAGATATGTTATGATGGAAAACCCCATAACGCCAAAGCCGGGAAAAATTAAAACGCCAAGAGAGTATAATCCGCTTGATGATACGCCGCGATATGATACATACGGATTTTACGGAAAAATTTAAAGGAGTGATAAAATTGCAGAAAAATTTTAATTTACTTGGGCACAAAATTGATATTGCGCCTATTGAAGAAAAAGAAATTTTTGAGGGAGAAAAAAAGAAGGTTATCGGGAAAAAGCAGGCAGAAGAGGCTATGGCTATACTGCAAAAATACAAGCAGGGTAAAATAAACCTTGAAAAGAGAATTGTAAACGGAGAGCAATGGTACAAATTGAGGCATTGGGAAGAAATGCGAGTTCAGAAGAAAGATGAGAAAGATACATCGCCTGAGCCTGCAAGTGCGTGGCTTTTTAATTCGATTGCGCAAAAGCACGCTGATGTTATGGACAATTTCCCCGAGGCGAATGTTCTTCCGAGAGAGGAAAGCGACGAAGGGGAAGCCAAAAAGCTTTCGGTTATATTGCCGGCAGTATTTGAGCAAACCGATTTTGAGGGAACTTATTCGGTTGCAAGCTGGGACAAATTAAAGCACGGCACAGCTTGTTACGGCATTTTTTGGAACAGCAGAAAAGACGGCGGTATTGGCGATGTTGACATAAAGGAAATTGACCTTCTTAACATTTTTTGGGAGCCCGGCATTACAGATATACAGGATAGCAGCAATTTATTTATAGTGTCGCTTAAAAATAAAGAGGCGATAGAGAAAGCATATCCGTTTTTGAAAAACAGTGGCGGCGGAGCGGGAAGCATAACAATACAGGACTATGTTCACGATGATGCTATTGACATATCAGACAAGGTGGCAGTAATTGACTGGTATTACAAGACGGATGACGGAAAGCTTCACTACTGCAAAATATGCCAGGGCGAGGTTATATTTGCCTCTGAAAACGAGGAAGGATATGAAAACGGATGGTATGAACACGGGCAGTATCCCGTTGTTTTTGATACACTTTTCCCGGAAAAGGGAACGCCAAGCGGATTTGGATACATATCAATTTGCAAAGACCCGCAAATGTACATAGACAAGCTTTCAAAGTATATGCTGCAAAATGCATTTATAGCATCGAAGGTAAGATATATGGTTTCGGACAGCAGCGGACTTAATGAAGATGAGTTTTGTGACCTTAGTTGTGATGTAGTACATTGCAGCGGAAACATAAGCGAAGAAAAGGCAGTTCAGATAAAGCCGCAGAGCCTTGGCGGAATTTATTACAATCTCCTGCAGTTTAAAACAGACGAGCTTAAAGAAACATCGGCGAACAGAGATTTTTCCCAAGGGTCGACAGCCAGCGGGGTTACATCGGGAGCGGCAATTGCGGCACTTCAGGAAGCAGGAAGCAAAACCAGCCGCGATATGATTTCGGCATCTTACAGAGCTTTTTCAAAAATTTGTTACATGGTTATAGAGCTTATAAGGCAATTTTACGATGAAAAGCGCAGTTTCAGAATAACCGGCGAAACAGGCGAAATGAAATATGAGCAGTTTTCAAACGAAAAAATAAGGCCTGTATCAACAGAAGGAGAAATGCAGAGAAAGCCTATATTCGACATAAAAATAAAGGCGCAGAGGAAAAATCCATTTTCGAAAATGAGCCAGAACGAGCTTGCAAAAGAGCTTTTAAATATGGGATTTTTCAATCCTCAAAATGCTGAACAGGCTTTAATGGCGGCTGAACTTATGGAGTTTGAAGGCAAAGAAAAGGTTATAGGGAAAATACAGGAAAACCAGATGATGCTTAGGCAGCTTCAACAGGCGCAGCTTCAGATACAGCAGCTGACGAAAATTGTTATGAAAATGAGGGGAGGCAATGAGGGTGTTGAAAATAGTTTATCAGAAGGACAGGAGGCGGCACCGAATGACACTTTCGGGGCACGCTGATTATGGGAAAGAGGACATTGTATGCTCTGCGGCAAGTTGCCTTTTTTATTCACTTTTAGCCGCATGCAGCAAGAAAGACCGTTATTGTAGAGGAAAACACAACCCCGGGGACAGCGAAATTATATGCCAGAGGGGAGTGGCCTTTGATGCTTGTTTTGAAATGGCGGCAGAGGGTTTTTCGGCTTTGGCAGAAGAATATCCTGAAAATGTAAAATTTTTAAAAATCGTCAAAGACATTTAAATTTTGGGTTGTTATAATTAAAATATAAACACTAAATTTGCTACATTTGGTAGCTGACACACGCGAAAGAGCGCGGAAAGGAGAAAAGTTTATGAAAACTTTTAAACTAAATTTGCATCTTTTTGACGGAGGCGCTGCAGCATCCGGAGGCGAAGGCGGAACCGGAACAGAAGGGGCAAATGGTACGGGCGAAAACACAGCAGTTATTTACGGAAAGCAAAATGCAGAATCCGGAAAAGGCCTTCCCGCCGCCGGGGAAGAGGGTAAAAAAGCAGAGGAGAGCAGAGAGGAAAAGAAAAAACGCTACGAAGAACTTATAAACGGCGAGTTTAAAGAGTTTGACACAGAGCGAACACAAAACATTATTAACCGCAGATTTAAGGAAATGAAAAGCCTTGAAGAGGCCAACAATAAAATGAGCGGAGTGTTATCGCCTTTGTTTGAAAAGTATGCAGTTGAAAGCGGAAACCTTGATGCACTTACCGAAGCAATTGACCGCGACAGCGCTTTTTGGGAGGAAGGCGCTCAGGAAGCGGGAATGAGCGTTGAAGCCTATAAGGAACATAAAAAACTTATGGCTGAAAACAAACAGATGAAGGCCAAAGAAGCAGCTGATAAGAGAAATAAAGAAATGCAGGAAAGGCTTAGAATGTGGGATGAGCAGGCGCATGAGTGCAAGGGGCTTTACCCGGATTTTGATATGGATGCAGAATGCAAAAACCCACAGTTTATAGGTCTTTTAAAACGCGGAGTACCGGTTACGCACGCATACAGAGTTTTGCATTTTGACGACATAACCTCAAATGAGAGAGCTGCAGCTGCAAGCGAAAGAGAAAAACAGGTGGTTGACAACATAAAAGCCAAAGGGCAGAGACCACCGGAAAACGGCCTTACCTCCCAGACAGGAGCAATAGTTAAAAGCGATGTTCACTCCCTGAGTAAAAAGGACAGAGCTGAAATTGCAAAAAGAGTAAGCAGGGGAGAAAAAATCGCTTTCTGAAAAATCAGGAGGAGAGAAAATGAAAGATATTTTGTTAAAACTTAATCTACACCTTTTTGACGGTAATACAAACGTTACCGGCGATGTAGCGCTTTCAGATGAAATGAAAGTGTATTACAGCGACTATTTAATTGATATGGCAGAACCTAAACTGGTGCATGACCAGTTTGCGCAGAAGCACCCTATTCCGGAGGGCAAGGGTAAAACGATTGAATTTAGAAAATACGACCCATTACCCAAAATGCTTACACCTCTTACAGAGGGTGTAACACCCGACGGACAGAAACTTTCAATGGGCGTTATTACTGCAGAAGTTAAGCAGTATGGCGGATACATTGAGCTTTCTGATATTTTGCTGCTTACTGCAATTGACAACAACCTTGTACAGGCTACAAAGCTACTTGGTTCCCAGGCAGGCAGAACACTTGACACCATTACAAGAGAAGAACTCTCAGGCGGTACAAACGTTCAGTTTGGCGAAGATGCTGTTGCCGGCAGACACTTACTTAAAGGTGGCGGCGAGAGTAATCACTATATTACAGTTGATGCTATCAGAAGAGCTGTAAGAAAGCTTAAGGTTATGAATGCGGAAACGATTGACGGTACATACTGCGCAATTATTCATCCGGACTGTTCATATGACCTTATGAGCGACCCGAAATGGATAAATGTTAAAACATATTCTGACCCTGATGGAATGTACAACGGCGAAATTGGCAAGATTGAAAATGTTCGTTTTGTTGAAAGCTCGGAAGCCAAGGTATTCCATGCTGACGACCTTACAGCAGAGAGCAGAAATCTTACTGTTTCAGCTGTAAACAATACTGTAGTTACTGTAAAAGAAGCAATAGGCGAAGTGGATGCGCTTGAACTTCTTGACAGAATGGTACTTATTGGTGGAAGTGCTTATACTGTTAAAGAAGCAAAAAGCGGCGCGGCAGGCGCAGGTACCATTACTCTTGACAGAAAATGCACTGCGGAAGCTGATGCGGTAATTTATCCGGGCGAAGCAGGCGCTGAGGGCAGAGACGTTTACTCTACCTTGATTATTGCCGACAATGCTTACGGCACAACCGACATTTCAGATGGTGGCCTTCGTCACATTATTAAACAGCTTGGCTCTGCCGGAACTGCAGACCCACTCGACCAGAGAGCAACTGCAGGCTGGAAGGCAACAAAAGCCGCAAAAAGGCTTGTTGAAGCATACATGGTTAGAATTGAAACAGCTTCAACCTTTGAGGTTGGCGCAAACTAATTTAAGGAGGAATTTGTATGGCTGAAAAAAAGGTAAATACAACAAAAACTGATGCTGAAAACGAAGAAAAAAAGGAGAACACCGGGGAAGTAGAAAAAGAAGAATCGGTTGATTTGGAAGATATTTTAGCAAAAGTTCAGGCAAAGGCCGACGAGATTATTAAAAATGCTGAAGAAAAAGCAGCGAAGATAATTGAAAATGCAGGAGGCGGAAAAAGCGCTCCTGTAGTTGACCCTTACCTTGAAGAATATGTTGAAGTTAAGCTTTTTAAAGACAACAAAGACTACAAAGATGATGTTTTTGTTTCACTTAACGGCGAGAGCGTTCAGATTAAAAGAGGCGTGCCGGTAAAGATAAAGAGAAAATTTAAAAACGTTTTGGATTTATCTGAAAAGCAGGACATTAAAACTGCAAGGTTTATTGAAAAAGAGTCAAACAAATACCGTAGCGAAAGCGAAAAAAGAGGATTTTAAAACCGCAAGGCGGTAAAGAAGCAGACAGGCCGCAAGGCTTGTCTGTTCTTTTTAGGAGGGGTTATGAGAGAAATTAAAATAGATGTGATAGGCCAGTTTATAAGAAAAGATAACAAGTGTGGCGGGGTTCAGGGAGAGCATAATGCCACAAAGCTTATATTAAACTTTGACGAGAGCTGGCGAGGATACGCAAAAAGAATTATTTACAGGAATGCAGAGGGAAAACTGCTTGAGCCGATTATTATTTACACCCCTGTAAAAGATGCGCTGGGAGAGGTAGTTGACCTTTTAAGTTATGTAACAGAAATACCCGGAGAGGCAACAGAAGTTTATGGATGGATAACATTTACCATTGAAGGCTACAGCGAAAGCGAAGAGGGAGATATAAGCATTATGCTTTCGGCTTCTGACACGTTGCAAATAAAAGAAGGCGACACAGAAAAGAAGAGTGAGCCGACACCTTCGCAGGCGCTTCAGCTGCAGAAAGAAATTGAAGGTATTATTCCTGCAGTTAAAGAAATTTGCCAAAATACAGAAAAAACATTTGAAAATCACAAGGTTTGGGAAAATTTTGACGAGAGCAAAATGTATTACCCGGGAAACAAAGTATATTATGGTGGAAACTCTTATGTTAACTTTGTTCAGACGAAGGGCACACTTCCGACAAATGAAAACTTCTGGCAGATAATTGCGGCAAGAGGAAAGGGAGATATTGGCCCGCAAGGTATACAGGGAGAAAAAGGCGAGCAGGGTATACAGGGAGTAGGCGGCGTTTCGGTAAAAGAAAGCGGGCTTTGCAGCTTTGATGTAATCGACGGCAACCTTATAATTACTTTCAGCGGAGAAGGCAGCGAAGATTTTTATCTTGAAAACGGGCATTTGTTTTTCAAGTTTGACGAAGGAAAAATACGAGACTTAGGTTTTGTTTCGGGAGTGTGGACAGGAGCGGAAGCCCCGAAAGAAGAAGGCTGCAACATTTGGATTAAGCCAGATGATGCAGGAAATGCCGTTTTATATGTTAAAAACAACGGAGAATTCAAGCCTATTTCACAGGTTTATATTATGCCGGATGAAGAAAATATTGTACACCGTGACGGGAATGAAGAAATAAGCGGCGTAAAAAAATTTAACGATAGAGTTGATATTAAAAAAATTTCAACCGAAGAGCGTTTTGACATTGAAGCTGTGGGTAGTGTAAGAATTTGGTCAGATAGGGGAATACAGGTAGAAGGCGTTGGTGCAACATTACTTTT
>JAZNQN010000068.1:0-2605 GCA_045590195.1 Clostridia bacterium
CACCTCGGACATTGTTCCACCAAAAGCAAATAATCCGAAACTATTGCCAATCGGCGACGGTTTCGGATTTTTTGTTTGCTTGTAAATGCTTTTATATAAATCATTGTCTGTTACAGGTTCAAATGAAATATTATCCTCAACAATTACCCTGCCTTGGCTGAAAGCGAAAGGCTGATGAAACATAGCATTTCTTCTTCGGCTCGTAAAATATATTTAAGAATCAGGAACATTTTTGTTGTATTTATTCCCATTACTATCAGGGGCGGTTTTGACAAAAAAACTGCCCTCAAAAAATGAGAGCAGTCAGACTGATGACAAAGTTCATTCCGAAAGGAGTGAGCTTTGTTTTTTTCTGTACAAAAGCTAATAAAAATGGTATAATAGAGTCAGAAAAAGGGTGATGAAAATGTTAAGAGAAACAAAGGGTCAACAGTTAAAATATGAGTTAGTAATGATAGAAAATTTAGTGCCTGAAAATCATTTACTCAGAAAAATTGATAAGGTAATAGACTTCAGTTTCATCAATGAAATATGTAAGCCGTATTACTGTGCAGATAACGGCAGACCTGCAATAGAACCGGAAACACTTTTTAAAATGCTTTTCATCGGATATCTTTACGGGATAAGAAGTGAAAGAAGATTAGTAGAAGAAGTAAAAGTAAATGTAGCATATCGTTGGTTTTTAGGTTTTGCTCTTGAGGATAAAATACCCGATGCAAGTGTAATATGGCAAAACAGAATAAGAAGATTCAACGGAACAGACGTACCCCAACAAATATTTGACAATATAGTAAGACAAGCAATGAGTTATGGTTTGGTTGGCGGTAAAGTATTGTACTCAGACAGCACCCATCTGAAAGCAAGTGCAAACAAAAACAAGTTTACAGAACAGGAAGTAAGAAAAGAAACTCAGGATTACATAAGTGCATTAAACGATGCGATAAATGAGGATAGAGCGTTACACGGAAAAAAACCTTTAAATTTTGAAAAGGACGAAATTAAAGATATCGACGAAGAAGAAACGGAAGATTACTTCGACGATAAAAACGACGGCACCGGAACAGGAACGAAAAGTGAAATAAAAACAATAAAAACAAGCACAACTGATCCTGATAGCGGATTTATGCACAGAGACGGAAAGCCAAAAGGCTTTTTCTATCTCGACCATAGAACTGTTGATTCAAAAAACAATATCATAACAGATGTATTCGTTACTCCCGGAAATACAAACGATGTAAAACCATACATAAAAAGATTAGACACACAAATAGAAAAATTTGGGTTTGATGTTAAGGTTGTAGGGTTGGATGCAGGATACAATGTGTCTGCAATTTGCAAACAACTTTTTGACAGAGGCATAAAAGCGGCAATGGGTACAAGACGAGGTGTACATCAGAAAGGTAAATTCGGAAAGTACAAATTCAGATACATAAAAGAATGGGACGTGTATATCTGTCCTGAAAGAAATTATCTCGAATACACAACAACCAACAGACAAGGGTACAAAGAGTACAAGTGTAAAAATGACAGATGTAAAAATTGTCCGAGCAGAGACCTGTGTTTGAGTGCAAAAGCAAAAACAAAAACACTCAGAAGACATGTTTGGGAGGATTATAAGGATGAGTTTTACACATTTACACATACCGATGTTGGCAAAAAGATTTATTCAAGAAGAAAAGAAACGGTTGAACGAAGCTTTGCCGATTCAAAAGAGCTATTTGGGCTACGTTATTGCAGAATGCGTGGCCTTTCAAAGGTTGCCGAGCAATGTCTGCTTACGGCAGCTGTCCAAAATATGAAAAAAATAGCAATGTGTTGTGGATAATACATTGCTATTTTTCTTTACAATATAAAAAATTACCCTCGAATCAATTTTGAAACGAGGGTTTGTCATCAGTCTGACCGACGGTATCCCCGTCGGTTTTTTTATCAGAGGTATTGTCTGATGTCAACGGCAAGACGTTCTTCAAGATTGATTAATCTCTTTGCAATGTCTTTTGAAACCTCGTCTGCCGCCTCATATTCGTTGAGGTATTTGTTAAGAGATTTTACTCCCATATTGCAGCCGTCTGTCATTAAATCTGCAATAGTTTCATCGCTTTCGTTAAATGCAAGCTTGATATTTGTCTTAACCCATGACATCCCTTTTGCCATCGGATTCGGATTTTTGCCCTCGTCCTTAAAGCGGTCAAGCTGAGACTGAATTTCAACATCGAGCTTGTCGTGCTCCGATTTACATTCAATGAGATATTTTTTCATACCCTCACTTTTAACGTAATCAATCACATCCTCAATGGAAGAAACGCCCATTTTCACCCCTGCATCACATTCGCGCAAAAGTCTGATTGTATCTTGTTCTATCAAAAAAACCACCCTTTCAAGGTAAGTATTCCCGCCTTGAAAGGGTTTATTCATATATTTAAAACCGATAAAAAATTTTCAAACTATTGCTTTGCATATTCGGAAAGCAACGCGTGGTCATTCATAGGTTTACAACAAATTTCTGTTCTGACAGATGACCATTTGCGTTCAATTTCTTCGGCTGAGTCGTTATTAATATCAACAACATTATCTTCATCATCCGAGCCCATCATAAACCATTGGC
>JAZNQN010000069.1:0-37609 GCA_045590195.1 Clostridia bacterium
AATTTTTGTAGGAGGTGTGAGTATGGAAAATAAATTAAAAATTTTACAAATGGACCCATATCTTGAGCCTTACGAAAAAGATTTAAATTTACGAAAAGAAAAATTTGATAAAAAGCTTAAAGAGCTTAAAAAAGGCAAAAAGCTTTACGATTTTGCAAACGGTCACCATTACTTTGGCTTTCATAAAGAGGACGGGAGTTTTGTTTACCGCGAATGGGCGCCGGGTGCCGATAAAATGTATTTTACAGGGGATTTCTGCGGCTGGGATACAGAAAAACACGAAATGACAAATATTGGCGGCGGAGTTTTTGAAATAAAGCTTTCTGAAAACGCACCAAAGAGCGGCGAAAAGGTACAAGCTATTGTAATAAAAAACGGCGAAATGCTTAGAAGAGTTCCTGCATATGCCACAAGGGTTGTGCAGGACGATAAAACGTATCTGTGGTGCGCCGAAATTGAAAAAGAAGATAGCTTTTTGTGGGAAGATAGCGGCTTTACCCCTTCCAAAACTCCTTTTATTTACGAGTGTCATATAGGTATGGCAGGGGAAGAGGGAAAGGTTTCAACCTACAGGGAATTTACAAAGAACATACTGCCAAGGGTTAAGGCGGCAGGGTATAACACCTTGCAGATAATGGCAATTATGGAACACCCTTACTATGGCTCATTTGGCTATCAGGTTTCATCGTTTTTTGCGCCGTCGTCACGCTTTGGGTGTGCCGATGATTTAAAAGAGCTTGTAAATACGGCTCACAAAATGGGAATTGCAGTACTACTTGACGTGGTTCATTCCCACGCCGTAAAAAATACAAACGAGGGGCTTAATCTCTTTGACGGTACGCCCTATCAGTATTTTCACGATGGGGCACGCGGCGAGCATCCTGCCTGGGGAACAAAGCTTTTCGATTATGGCAAAGGCGAGGTTTTACATTTTCTTTTGTCAAACCTTAAATACTGGATGGAGCGCTTTCATTTTGATGGCTTCCGCTTTGATGGCGTAACCTCAATGCTTTATAAAAACCACGCTCTTGAAAGTGCATTTACAAATTACGGTATGTATTTTTCAGAAAATACCGATACCGATGCGGTTTTATATCTGCAACTTGCAAATCATCTTATTCATTCAATTAACAAAAAGGCAATAACCATTTCCGAGGATATGTCGGGAATGCCGGGAATGTGCCTGCCTATAAAAGATGGTGGTATTGGCTTTGATTTTCGCCTTTCAATGGGTGTGCCCGATTTGTGGATTAAAATGCTTAAAGAGCAAAAAGACGATGACTGGGATATGGGTAACCTTTATTTTGAGCTTACAAGAAGGCGCGAGGGCGAAAAAAATATAGGCTACAGCGAAAGCCACGACCAGGCTCTGGTTGGCGATAAAACTATAATGTTTCGCCTGTGCGACGCCGAAATGTATACTTCAATGGCAAAAAACAGCCAAAGCATTGTAATAGACAGGGGAATTGCCCTTCACAAAATGATAAGGCTTATAACAGCCGCTCTTTCGGGAGAAGGTTATCTTAATTTTATGGGCAACGAATTTGGCCACCCCGAATGGATTGATTTTCCAAGAGAAGGAAATAACTGGAGCTATCACTACTGCAGAAGGCAGTGGTCGCTGGCCGATAACAGCGCCCTTCGCTATGGCGGGCTTTTGGAGTTTGACAAGGCTATGATTTCGCTTTTGAAAGATGAAAAGCTCCTTTCAAAGGAAAGCGTGCAAAGGTACATTCATCAGGGGGATAAGGTTATAATTTTCAGCAAGGGCAAATTTACCTTCGCCTTTAATTTCAGCAGCAACTCTTTTGAAGGATATAAAATTCCTGCTGAAAAAGGGAAATACAATGTAGTTTTGTCAAGCGATGATGAAATTTTCGGCGGTTTTCAAAGAGCAGGCAAAGATATAACTTATACTGCTGATGACGGATTTTTATGTTATCTGCCATCACGCACGGCAATAGTTTTCAAAAAGAAATAGGAGAAAAATATGGCAATTACAAAAACAAAAATTGGAGAACATAGTGGACAAGATATATATAGTTTCCGCCTTGAAACAGAAAAGCTTACTGCCGAAATTTTAAATTACGGTGGTATAGTTAAAAGCCTTATTTATAAAGGGGTTGACGTGGTACTTGGCAGAGATACCCTTGAAGATTATCTTAATAATACGGGCTGTTTTGGCGCAACCATAGGCCGAAATTCAAACAGAATTGAAAACTCTGAATTTTGCCTTTCGGGAAAAGTATATAAGCTTTTCCCAAATAACGGCAGAAATAACCTTCACGGAGGAAGAGAAGGCTTTGACAAAAAGGTTTGGAATTGGAAAATGGACGATGGCGATGAGCCTTCACTTATCCTTTCCTATATAAGCCCTGATGGCGAGGAGGGTTTCCCTTTTGAGGCAAGGGTAAAAGTTACATTTACAGTTACAAAAGACAGTGCCCTTAAAATTCATTACGAAGGCGATGCTGATGGCGAAACCATTTTGAATATGACAAACCATTCCTATTTTAATTTAAACGGTCACGATAGCGGCACAATTGATAATCACACTCTTTCCCTTGACTGCGATTTTTATACTCCAAACACCGATGAATGTATGCCTACGGGCGAGGTTTTGTCGGTTAAAGGAACGCCCTTCGATTTTTCATCTCCTGAAAATTTTGGCGAAAGGTTTGCTGCAAAATATGGCCAACTTGAGCTTTTTGGCGGCTTTGACCATAACTTTGCCTTAAATGGAAGAGGCTACAGAAAAATAGGAACTTTCTGCGGCGACAAATCGGGAATTAAAATGGAAATTTTAACCGACTTGCCTGCAGTTCAGCTTTACAGCGGCAACTGGATTGATGAAGAAATGGTTTGCAAAGGAGGTGCAAAATACAAAAAACATGGTGGCCTTTGTTTTGAAACTCAGGTTTTTCCAAACAATTTAAAGTTTTCACATTTCCCTTCGTCAATTCTTAAAAAAGGCGAAAAATACGATACAACTACAACTTACAGATTTATTTAGGAGGCAATTATGAACGATGTTTTTGCACTGAAAGATTTTTCTTTCCCTGAAAACTTTTTCTTCGGCAGCGGCTACGCAGGCCATCAGGTTGAGGGAAACAATGTAAATTCACAGTGGTGGCACTACGAGCAGGAGGGCAGATATCAGCATAAATCAGGCCTTGCTTGTAACAGTTACGAAATGTACGAAACAGATGTAAATTTAGCCCACACTTTAGGCCACGAGGCTTTTCGTACTTCTGTTGAGTGGAGCCGAATAGAGCCGAATGAGGGTGAATTTTGCGAGGAGGCAATAGAGCATTATGTTAAGTTTTTTTCCTCCCTTCGTGAAAAGGGCATTAAGGTTTTTGCAACAATGCACCACGGCACACATCCTATGTGGTTTGAGGAAAAAGGCAGCTTTACAAACCTTGAAAACTTAAAATACTTTGAAAGATATCTTGAAAAAGTTGTGCCACGCATTGCACCTTATGTAGACTACTGGAATGTTATAAACGAGTTTAATTTATGCGATGCTGACTATAAGCTTGGCGCTATAAGATTTCACGCAAGAGGATATCATATAATTAAAAAATATTCCTCTGCGCCCATATCTTCCTCTCATGCCCTTGTGCTTTATCAGCCATGGCGTTTTCATGATAGGTGGGATAACGCCATAAACGAAATACGTGATTTACAAAACCACGAATTTTTCTTTCACGCCATACGTGAAGGGGAGCTACTTTACCCTTTCCGCGATGCAGTTTACGATAAAGAGCTGAAGGGAGCGGCAGATTTCTGGTCGGTTAATACATATGTGCGCTCTTTAACTGATGCAAGAAAAGCCGTTCATAAACGCCAGAGATATAAATATTCTCACTTTAAAATGATTGAAAGCGATTTTTATATTGAGGAAATGAACCCCGAATGTATGATTGCAAATTTAACCCGCCTTAAAGATAAGCCCGTAATTATCACAGAAAACGGCCTCTCCTGCAATGATGACCGCTTCCGCATTGTGTGGATAGCCCTTTATTTAAGCGCCCTTCACGATGCTATGGAAATGGGAATTGACGTTCGCGGATATTTATACTGGTCGCTTCTTGATAACTTTGAGTGGGGCTCTTTTGACCCTACCTTCGGCCTTTGCGCGGTTAACCGCGAAACCTTTGAAAGAACAATAAAACCCAGCGCATATTTCTATAAAGAAATAATTGAAAATAAAGGCTTTTCACAGGAAATACTGCGTAAATATTTAAACGAAATACCTACAACAAAATAATAAAACAGGTGCAGATTTCTCTGCACCTGTTTTGCTATTCTGGGAGGGGGAAGGGATAGGAAAAAATGTTTCAGAATGGACAAACTGAACCCGCAGGGGGTACCCGAAAGCGTACGTTGTACGCTGAGAGGTGAAGTTTGTTCATAGCAAAAGGCTTAGATTAAAGAAAAATCTTTTGATTTTTTACCTGACAATCCCTCAGTCAAGCATAACACTTGACAGCTCCCTTTACACAAGGGAGCCATTTAAAAGTTGCCTTTTGCGCTCTGGGCATTTTTAACATCCCTTTTTTTATTTGACAATAATTTACTGTTGTGATATAATTTATTATGATAAAATAGGCACTTATAGGATGTGATTATTATGTTAATTTCAAAGGCACTTTCAGTAAATGGTGAGGGTAATTTAACCATTGGCGGAGCCGACACTATGGCACTTGCCAAAACATTTAAAACCCCTCTTTATGTATATGACGAAAACTTGATTGTTGAAAATATAGCTTCTTACCGCGATGCCATAAAAGAATATTATGGCGGCAACGGTATGGTTTGCTTTGCTTCAAAGGCTTTTTCCTGCAAAGAAATGGTTAGAATAGCCGGCAGAGAAGGCATTGGCCTTGATACTGTTTCGGGAGGCGAGCTTTATACTGCACAAAGCGTAGATTTTCCCCTTGAAAAAGTTGTAATGCACGGCAGTAATAAAGATTTTGAAGAGCTTGAAGCGGCAGTATCGCTTGGCGTTGGCAGAATTGTTGCCGATAGCGCCGAGGAGCTTCAGATAATTGATTCAATTGCAAAAACCCTTTCAAAAAAACCAAAGGTTCTGCTGCGAATTAAACCGGGAGTTGAGGCACACACTCACGAATTTATTCAAACCGGACAAAACGACAGTAAGTTTGGCGTTTCCCTTGAAGGAGGCGAGGCTTTTGAAGTTTTCCAAAATGCCAACAGGCTTCATAATATAGAGCTTTGCGGCGTTCACAGCCACATTGGCTCACAAATTTTTGACGAAGAGCCTTTCGTATTTGCGGCAAAGCTTTTAATCAGCTTTATGGCAAAGGTTAAAAAAGAGCTTGGAATAAATCTTTACGAACTTAACCTTGGCGGCGGCTTTGGTATTAAATATACTGAAAAGGACAGGCCTAAACCATACTCCGTTTATATGAAAGATTTGCTTTACGCAGTTAAGGCAAAATGCAACGACCTTAAATTCCCCGAGCCTTTTATTATTGTTGAGCCGGGCAGGTCAATTGTTGGTGCTGCAGGTATAACTCTTTATAACGTTGGAGAGATTAAAAACATTCCCGGAATCAGAAAATATGTTTCCGTAAACGGCGGCATGGCCGATAATCCGCGCTATATTATGTATGGTGCAGAGTATGAGGCTGTGGTTTGCAACAACCCTTATGGCGAGAAAAGCGAAAAGGTTACAATTGCAGGCAAATGCTGTGAATCGGGCGATATTTTGATTAAAGATGCGAAAATACCTCCTGTTAAAAGGGGCGATGTTTTAGCCGTTTTGTCAACAGGGGCTTATAACTATTCTATGTCAAGCAATTATAACCGCCTGCCACGCCCTGCAGTAGTAATGGTGCGTGATGGCGTTCCAAGAATAATAGTAAAACGCGAAAGCTATGAAGATATTGTGAGGAATGATATATAATGACAGGTATTCAGGAATATATACTTCGCTTGCCTATAATTTTAATGGCAATTACAATTCACGAATATGCCCACGGATATGCCGCACTGAAAATGGGCGATGGTACTGCCAAAATGCAGGGCAGGTTGTCACTAAACCCTTTGGCGCATATGGACCCCATTGGTGCGCTTTGTATGCTACTTTTTCGCTTTGGCTGGGCAAAGCCTGTGCCAATAAACCCTTATAATTTTCGTGACAGAAAAAAGGGAACAATGATAGTTTCAATTGCAGGGCCTCTTTCAAATTTGTTTTTGGCCCTTGTAGGGGCGGTGCTTTGGGGCGTTTTAGCAAGGTATGCAGTTTATTTTGGCAATTCGATTTTTGTGGAAATTTTAGAAGGAATTTTCATACAGATGATTTTGCTTAACATTTCCTTTGCAGTGTTTAACTTAATTCCTCTGCCACCGCTTGACGGCTCTAAAATTTTAGGGGCACTTCTGCCTGCGAAATATTACTACAAGCTTTTGCAGTACGAAAGATATGCCTTCCCCATATTGATAGTTCTTATGGCAACAGGCGTTTTAAATAATATTTTATCCTTTTTCATAAATCCCCTTTGGAGCGGGTTTATAAATATTGTCAGATTAATAGGTGGAATATGAGCAGTTTAAAAGTTTCCCTCGAAATTTATAACGGCCCCCTTGATTTACTTTTAACTTTAATACAAAAGAATAAGCTTGATATTTTTGATATTCCAATTGCGGAAATTACAAATCAGTATATTGCCGAGCTTGACTTAATGCGTGCGGAAGATGCCGAAATTACGGGCGATTTTATAGTAATGGCTTCAAGCCTTATGCATATGAAATCGAGGGCACTGCTGCCAAGAGCCACCGAGGCTGACGATGATGAGCTTACCCCCGAAGAGCTTTCACAAAGGCTTTATGAATATCAGAAAATTAAAATGGCGGCAAAAGCGCTTGAGCAAAACCAGTTTGCAACTGCGGCAAATTACTTTAAAAAGCCCGAAGTTATTGAGGCGGCGCCTCCCGTAAACGAAATTTTGCAGAAGGATATTTTGTTTGAAGCCTTTGCGGCGGTACTTGAGCGACTCGATGAAAGAGCCGAGCCTACAATGGATAACTTTAAGGGCATTGTCCACAAAGAAAAAGTTTCTCTGCCCGATAAAATACGAGATGTTTTTGAAATTGTAAAAAGCAGTCGCAAAACCTCGTTTTACAGAGTTTTCGATGGCCTTTCCTCCCGTGCCGAGGTTATAACCGTTTTTCTGGCAGTTCTTCATTTAATTTCCAGAGGAAGAATAAAAGCCCTTGGCGAAGGGGAGAATATAATATTAACAAATACCGGTGATGAAGATGATGAATAAGTTGCATTTTGCAGTTGAAGCAATTCTTTTTTCCTGTGCCGATGCGGTTTCGGTAGCGGAAATTGCTGCAGCTCTCGATGTGTCAGGCGATGTGGCAAAAGATATTGTTTTGGAGCTTTCAAAAGAATATGATAAACAGCATCGCGGCTTTAAAATTATAAAAATTGAAGATGGTTTTCAAATTTGCTCCCGTGAAGATTATTACGATTATATCCGCTCGGTAACTCAGCCAAGGCGAAAACAGGGCCTTTCAATGGCGGCCCTTGAAACCCTTTCAATTATCGCTTACAATCAGCCAATTACAAGAAGCAGGGTTGAATTTATAAGAGGGGTTGACTGTACCGGCAGTATTCAAAGGCTTTCAGAGCGAGGCTTAATTGACGAGGTTGGCAGAATGGACACCCCCGGCAAACCAATTCTTTATGGTACAACCGATGAATTTTTGCGTTGTTTCGGCCTTGAATCAATTGCCGATTTGCCCGAAATTGGCGAGCCGCCAAAACAGGAGAGCTTTCTTGAAAACAGCGAGGAGGCAAAATGATTATTGCTTTAATTATTCTTTGCCTTATTGCGGCAATTCTTATTTGCCCCTTGAATGCCGAAATATCTTATCTTCTTTATAAAGGCGAAAACGTTTTAAAAGTTAAAATAGGGCCTTTAAAACCTTTTATAACCGTTTACAAAAGCGGCGAAAAAAATCAGAAAAAAAGCGGCAAAAATGATGGCGGCGAAAAGAAAAAAACTGAAATGACAATTGAAATTATTAAAGATATAATTTCAGAGATTGCACTGCTTTTTTCTTATTTTAAACGCCACTTAAAAATTTTAAACTTAAAGCTTCATTTTCATATAGGAGCAGACGATGCCGCCCTTACAGGCATTTTGTCAGGCGGGGCATGGGGCATGGCTTACGATATAGCCGCTCTTATTGAAAATAAGTTTAACTTAAAAAACAAAAACATTCACGTTTGCCCCAATTTTACAGAAAAAGTTTTCGAAACCGATATTTCTGTGCGCCTTTCGGTAAAAGTTTTTTATCTTTTAATTTTTGCCGTTAAAACATATAGAGCAGTAAAAAAACTAAAGTTATTTTAGAAAGGAAGTATTACTATGAGCGAACATCCTATTTCAGATCTTGTAACAAATGCTATGCAGAGCATTAAAGAAATGGTAGATGTAAATACCATTGTTGGAAACCCTATCGAAACAAGCGATGGAGTTACCATTATTCCAATTTCCCGCGTGGGCTTTGGCTTTGCCGCAGGCGGAAGCGAATTTGAGCCAAAACGCGAAAAAACTACCGATGGCCTTTTTGGCGGCGGAAGCGGAGCAGGGGTTTCAATTACTCCTATTGGTTTTCTTGTGGTTTCAGGGGGCGATGTTAAAATGATTCCCGTTTCAAACGAGACAGGCGCAGCTATTGATAAAATACTTCAAACAGTTCCCGTAGCAGTTGACAAAATAACAGAGTATTTCAAGAAAAGAAAAGAGAAGAAGGAAGAAATCTGATGAAATGTGCAGCAATTGATTTTTGCAAACGACTTGGAATAGAGTTTTTTGAGGGTATGGTTCCTTTTTACGAAAAGGGCCTTGAAATGAAAGAAAAACTCGGCGGCGCTATTGCGGATAAAGAAAGGCTTATAAGGCTGAATGATGAGTATAATTTTCTCCGCAAATGGCACGAAGATATTTATAAAGCGGCCGATATTATCAAAGAAGATGATGACCTTTTGCTTTATAACTATATTTTAGCTTGTATTATCAAAGAGAAAGGTAATACAGAGCTTTTACCACCACCCGATAAAGGCGTTATTGAAACCGATTTTTCTCCTATGTTTGCCCTTTTGTGGTTTGCAGAGGATATGATTGAAAATATGAAAAAACGTGAACTTCCAAAGCAGGTAATTTCTGACACTCTGCAAGGCTTTGATGCTGAAATTAACGACTACTATGATATGGTTGGCCGAAGTGGAATGAGGGTGTATGTAGGCTGGTTCTTACTCTTTGTTTACGGAAAGATTATAAGGGTTGGAAGACTTAATTTTGAATTTACAACTTTAAAAAACAGCATAAAGGTTTACAAAAAAGGCGGAGATATTAAAATTTTGGTAGACGGCCAGGATATGCACAAAAAAGGCATGGTTTTCGGAAGCGGCGGTCAGGATGATGAAGAAGGTAAATTTTTTGCAGATATTGAAGAAAAAGGCAATACCGTAACCGGCTACACTGCAAACGAATTTGGCGAATGTATTCCTGAAAAAATAACCCTTGAAGGCTATGAATGTATAGCAAAAAAAGGCGACGAAATTGTAGGTTTACATATTCCGGCACATGAAGGCTTTGAGGTTGAGGTTTGCAAAAAATCCATAAGAGATTTTACTGCCATTTTGAAAAAATGCTATCCTGAGAAAAACATTAAGATTTATCATTGCTGGAGTTGGCTTTTATGCAAAAAGCTTAAAGAAATTATGGGCAGAGAAACAAATATAACAAGATTTGCTGATTTGTTTATAAATTATCCTGTAAAATCTACGGGAGCAGGCGTATATTCGTTCCTTTTCCACTTGCCCTCGCCAATTGACCCAAAGGATTTGCCCGAAAACAGCTCAATGCAAAGAGCGGTTAAAAAATATCTTATGGAAGGCAACTACTTTTTCGAAGGTTGCGGCATAATTGAGGCGGCAGAATATGAAAGCCAGTGAACTTTATGAAAAAGTTTCAAATTTAACGGGAATTGACAGCGGCCAAACCTCTCGTATACTAGGCGCCACATTTGCTATACTTAAAGAGCATATGGTAAAGGGCGAAGAAGTTGATATACAGTATTTTGGAACTTTTAAAACTAAGTTTTACGGCAGTGTAAGGCTTCCTGCGTTTATACCAAGCCGCGATTTGCGCCTTATAGTAAAATATAATTTATACCATGTTTAACATGGTATATTTTTTTTATACTGAAATATATTTATATAAAACGGGTGGGAGGTGAAAAATGGCTTTTTCTGATTTAGAGCTTCTGGCGCGCACAATTAAATGCGAGGCAGGGGGCGAAGGAGAAAACGGAATGCAGGCGGTTGCCAGCGTTATTATGAACAGGGTTAATATTACATATGGCGAATACGGGCGGCTGCAGAAAACTATTCGTGCAATTTTATATCAGCCCTATCAGTTTGACTGTTTAAGAGAAACCATAAACGGTCAGCCAAATATGCAAAACATTTATAATATGCGGCCTGAGCAAATTCATTACGATATTGCCAACTGGGCAATTGCAGGAAACCGCCTTACAAACTTAGGTTTTGCCCTTTGGTATTTTAACCCGTTCCGCCCCGAATGCAGGCAGTTTTTCCCATCGGAAGTGGGGCAGTTTGTAATTAGAATAGGCGACCACTGCTTTTATAACCCAACCGAGGCTTATGCCGAAACTTGAAAGGAGATATATTATGGCACAGGAGCGAATTGATAACAGATACACACCCCAGAGAAATAGCGGAAATTTAATGTACAGCAATATGGAAACGCCAAATGGCGGCAACAATATGGCTGATATGCCCGCAGGCGAAACAAATCAAAATATGAGAAATACTCAGCCTGAAATGAGCGGAAACAGCGTTTTCGGCTTTAATTCTCCTCCGCCAATAAATTTTGATACCGAGGAAATGCGTGGCTCAATGCAGAATATTTTGTCGAAAAACATTGGCGAATATGTTGTAATTGAGTTTTTAATAGGCACAGGTATGATAATGCGTAAACAGGGCATTTTGTATTACGTTGGCACAAGCTATGTAACCCTTTACGATAATCAGGAAAACAATTTTATTGTGTGTGATATTTTTTCTGTTAAGTTTGTTTATTTTTATTTTCCCGGCGACAGGCCCGATTTTAACTTTAATACTTTAAGAGAAGATGCAACCTCGATGCCTCAAAACGAAATGCCCCTGCCGCAGAATAATCAAATGCGACGTCAACAGAATATGAGAAGATAACAGGGGGTTAAACCCCCTGTTTTTCTTCGAATGAATAAGAAATAAGCGCAGTTCCTTTTAAATTTTCTTTATTCATATCAACTGAGCAAATATTGCCGCAATAAGTTTTGTAGTAATATATTCCTTTTGAAAGATTTATACAGGAAGAATATACTGTATATTCGCTTTTGCCCTCAATAAGGTTTGCGCCTTTTATTTGCATAACGCTGCTCAAAATATTAAAAATCTGAGCCATATTTTCCTTTTCTTCAAAAGCCTTTGGGGAATTTAAGTTTAAAAAAGAGGCCTTTACAAATCTTGAAGAAGATGAAAAATCCCCCGGCAGAGAAAAAGCTCCCATTCCACGGCTGCAGGGGGAAAGGCTTAATTTATCAGAAAAGCGGTTTTCGCCTTCTTTTGGCGAAAGGTTTAAAAAGTTTGATAAATAAAAAAGCTGCATATCAAAAGAAGGGCTGTTTGTAAGAGTGCCCGTTTCGTTTTTCCATATATTCCGCCCCTTTGCGGTTTGCTCAAGAACAATGCTTTGCTTTGAATCTGCAATTAAAAAATGCAGAGGAGATGGAGGAAGCGATGGAGAAAAGCTCTCCTCGGTTATATTTATGCGGCTTAGGAGCTTTTCAGCCTCCGAAACGCAGGCGCATTGTGATAAAATATAAGGAATTATTTCAAAGGATGCAACATTTTCAACCCCCTGACAAAATGGCATATATTTGCAGTAGGCGGGAAAATTAAGCCCTGCCGCCGCCAGGCCTTTTTCGTTTACTGCGTCAAAGTAAAGGGGATAATCGTTTTCCACTTTGGCTGAGCCAATTATGGCATAATGCCGCGAAAAAGTTGGCGCATGGCGAAACTTAAAAGAATAGTTTTGCGGCGTTATAACTATTTCTTCGCCAAATGAATGCTCCCAGTCTAAGTTACGCCCGAAATATCCGCCCTGAGAAATTGCTGTACACATATCTGTCACCTCACATTTATTATGGGCAAATATTGACTTTAAATGCAATTTAAAGTATAATAAAAGTATATTTTTTTGAGGGGAACTGTTATGAAAAGAAAAAGTGGCGTGCTTTTTCATATTTCGTCGCTCTGGGGAAAATATTCAGGCGGCAGTATGGGAAAAGCGGCATATCAGTTTATAGATTTTTTAAAGGAATGTGGGTTTTCAGTTTGGCAAACTTTGCCCTTCTGCGTGCCCGACAGCTGCAATTCGCCCTATAAATCATTTAGTGCATTCAGCTTAAATCCTTATTTTATCGACCTTGACTCACTTTTTGAAGAAGGGCTTTTAACGAAAGAAGAATTATCTTTGGCAGAGCAGAAAACCCCATATGTTTGCGAGTTTTCAAGGCTTAGGGAAGAGAGAATGGCGCTACTTAAAAAAGCGGCCACACGCTTTAAAAGATGGGACGAGGCAGATAAATTTTTTAAGGAATTTAGAGAAAGCGAAAAATTCTGCCGCTTTATGGCCCTCAGAAGTGCCAATGGCCATAAGGAGTGGACAAGGTGGAAAAATAATACTCCCCATGAAGAAACTCTTTTAGTGTGGCGCTTTACCCAGTTTATATTTTTTGAGCAGTGGATGGCGCTGAAAGAATATGCCAATAAAAACGGAATTTCAATAATCGGCGATATTCCGATTTATGTTGATTTTGATAGCAGCGACCTTTGGGCAAATCCAAATCTTTTTCAGCTTGACAGCGAAAATAACCCTCTGGCCGTTGCAGGTGTTCCGCCTGATTATTTTTGTGAAGATGGTCAGCTTTGGGGAAATCCACTTTATAAGTGGGACGAAATGAAAAAAGACGATTATAAGTGGTGGCGTGAGCGAATTCGCTTTATGACAAAGCTTTTCGACGGCGTAAGAATTGACCATTTCCGCGCTATTGAAAGCTATTACAGCGTGCCTTTCGGCGCTAAAACCGCAAAGGAAGGCAAATGGATAAAAGGCCCGGGCATTGATTTTATAAACGCAATAAAAAAAGAAGGCGGCAAAAGCCTTATAATTGCAGAAGATTTAGGCGTAATAACGGCAGAAGTTCACGCCCTTCGTGAGGAAAGCGGTCTGCCGGGGATGCGCGTTTTGCAGTTTGCTTTTCTGGGCGACAAAAATTCGCCCCATCTTCCCCATAACTATGAAAATAACTGTATTGCATATACGGGAACTCACGATAATAATACTCTTCTTGGCTTTGTTTGGGAAATGAGCGATGAGGAGAGAAGTCGCCTTTTCGAATACTGCGGCTATAAGGGCGGCCATATTGATGGCTGCTATGGCGATATTTTGCGTATGATGTTTCAAAGCAGCGCAGGGGTTTTAATACTTCCCTTGCAGGACCTTCTTCTCTACGGCAGCGATACAAGAATTAATACCCCAGGTAAAAGCGACGATAACTGGGGTTTCAGAATTACAAAAGAACAGATGAATTTGATTGATAAAGAAAAATTCAGAAGGCTTAATGAAATGTATGGTAGAATATAATCCAAAAAAGATGCGTGATACTACGCATCTTTTTTGGATTCTACTTTTCTCTTATTTCCTTCTTCGTCAACAATGTATGTGTTGTCAAGGGTTTGTCGAAGGCCCGACTTAAATCTTTCAATATATTCACGCCTGAGTGTTGCCTGCTCGGCTTTTTCTTCTTCGGTAAGGCCTTCGTTTTTGGCTTTATTTGCCAAATAATTTATTTTTTTAACAAGTTCCTGCATTTTTATCTCCTTTATATTCTTGAAACAATTGTGCTTATAAGTTTTGAAAAATCTTTCGAAACCTTTTCTGCCGCAACCTTTATTTCGGCGTGGGTAAGCGGGGAAGGGCTTATGCCTGCGGCAAGGTTTGAAATGCACGATATGCCGCAAACTTCCATTCCTGCGTGATTTGCCGCCATAGCCTCAATTGCGGTTGACATTCCAACTGCATCGGCCCCAAGGGCTTTAAACATTTTAATTTCGGCAGGGGTTTCATAGTTTGGCCCCGGTGTCTGAACATAAACGCCTTCGTGCAAAGATATTCCGAGTTCCCTGGCCGATGAGCGGATTATTTCGCATAGTTTTGGCGAATATACGTGGCTCATATCAGGAAAACGAGTGCCAAGCTCTGAAACATTTTCGCCGCGAAGGGGAGATGGCACAAAGGACGAAATATGGTCGCATATCATCATAAGCTCACCTGCGTTGAAAGATGGGTGTATTCCGCCTGCGGCATTGGTTAATATAAGCTTTTTTGCACCAAGGCAAGCCATAACCCGAATTGGCAAAACAACATCGTGTATATCGTAGCCTTCGTAGTAGTGAACTCTGCCCTGCATAACAATTACGGGAGTTTTTGAAATATAGCCTAAAATAAACCTTCCCGCATGGCCTTCAACCGTTGATACGGGGAATAAAGGAATATTTTTATAATCAATTACGGTAGGGTTTTCAACAGTATTTGCAAAATCGCCAAGGCCGCTGCCTAAAACAACCCCGACCTCGGGTTTAAAATCGGTTATACTTTTTATATACGAGCAAACGCTTTCTACTTTTTCAAAATATTTTGTCATAACAATCTCCTTAAAATTCTCGCGCCATTATTTTAAGGGCATTTTCTTTCTGAGCGCGGGAATCTGCCATATATCTGTCAAACTTTTCTTTGTTTTCTCCCGAAAGAGCTTTGCCGGAGGACACAATCATATCAGTTGCAAGGTTTATATTTACAAGAGCCCACCATATTTCCATGGTGCTCTGGGTAAAAATACCGGGCTCGGTATATTCTTTTAAGGTTTCAATTATTTCTTCCAGAGAAGAATGTGACTTTTTAAGGCTTGAAACAGACGTATATTTACCATTTTTAACTGATTTGAGAGTATCGTTTATATCGTCCTCCATAATTTCCAGGGCACGGATAAGCTCGTAAATGTAATCTATATGCTTTATATCTTCATCGGAAAGAGAAATTTCTCTTGTAAAAATATGGGCACGGCGGCTTTTTTCATCAAATTTCACATTTGTGCCGTTGCCCAGAGAGCGAAATTCTATGGCAATTTTGCCGCCTATGTTATAAGCGGGAATAAGCTTGCCTTCAAAAAAAGTTTTTATATCTGTTCTGTAAATATCAAACAAAATTGTGCCCACAGGCTCATCGCCCTCAATGGTGGGAAGCATAGGAGTAAAAGCTTTTTCGCTGTTTTTTGAAATTTCAACCGTCATACTCTCTTCGTCCCACAAAACATCGTAGCCGTAATTTTCAAGGTCTCTTGCAAATACAACCGTTGTCCCTCCACAGTTATAAGACGGAATTTGCATATAGTTTTCATAGGCGTTTATATCTGTTTTATAAATATGGCCAATTACCTCGGCACAGGGGGTGATGGGGGCTGAAAGAAAGGTAAGCGCAATAAGTATAGAAAAAAACTTTTTCAAAAAAACACCTCCTTGGGGTGACAGAAGTTATCCGAACCTCGATTTTCAATGATTAATTTTCGCTTCTGTCACGTTAAAATACTCGGTAATCCGTTAGGATTACCTGCGTTTTTGCCTTACATAAGCATAAAATTCCCTCTTTGAAAATTCTTCGACCTTAAACTGATGAAATTTTGAGGGGATTTTGGTGTGGAAGATGAAGCAAGGCTGACGCCTTGCAAAGATGACAAGCCGAAATACACCGAAATTACGCTGTTTAAGGCGTGGTTCGGGTATCTCCTGTCACCCTAAAAAATATGGGAACGGGCAAAATATGTCCGTTCCCTTAAATACAGTTAATTATTCTTCAGTAGCTACTTCTTCTGTTGCAGCTTCTTCTGTTGAATATGCAGGAGCATTTTCATCAGCTGCTTCTTCAGCGGGAGCTTCTTCTACCGGAGCAGCAGGAGCTTCTTCGGGGAGAAGTGCTCTGATGCTGAGAGCAATTTTTTTGTTTTCCCAGTCGATATCTGTAATAAGAGCATCTACTTCCTGGCCAACTGTAAGCTCAGAGGAAGGATGTTCAATTCTCTTATTAGCGATCTGTGAAATGTGAACAAGACCGTCAATTGAAGGCATAAGTTCAACAAATGCACCAAATGCAGTAAGGCGAACAACTTTAACAGAAACAACATCGTTTACATTAAATTTAGCTTTTGCAATTGTCCATGGGTTGTCTTCTTCGCGTTTGTAGCCAAGTGAAATTTTACCACTTTCGCGGTTAGCATCGATAATAAATACTTTAATATCATCGCCAACTGAAATAACTTCAGATGGGTGTTTAATATGGCTCCATGAAAGCTGTGAAATGTGAACAAGGCCGTCAACACCGCCAAGGTCAACAAATGCACCAAAGTTTGTAAGAGTTTTTACTTTGCCGTCAAACTCTGTCTGACCTGCATCGATTTTAGCCCAGAATGCTTCTGAAAGCTTAGCTTTTTCTTCAACGAGAATATCTTTAATAGAACCTACAATTTTTCTTCTTGCGCGGTTAATATCGCGAAGTCTTATTTTGTATTCTTTACCAACGAGTGTGCTTAAATCTGAAACGTATCTGTCACTTGCAAGTGTTGCAGGAATGAAAATTCTTGAGCCGTTTGCAATGGCGATAACGCCGCCTGATACAACTTCTACAACTTTACCGTCAAGGTCCGCTTTTTCGTCAAATGCTTTCTGAATTTCTTCCCAGCCTTTAATAGCTTTAAGTTTTTTCATTGAAAGGCCAACTGTGCCTTCAACATCGCTTACGCGATAAACAAAAGCTTCAACGCTGTCGCCGATTTTTACTATATCTTCAGGCTTAAGTGAAGGGTCATCAGAAAGCTCTGAAGCGCTGATAACGCCGTCTGCTTTGTAGCCGAGGTCAACATATACTTCGGTGGGTGTAATACCAATTACTGTGCCCGTTACCACATCTCCTGTATTTAAAGTAAGTAGCGATTTCTCCAGTTCTTCAGCAAAGCTGAGCTCTGCTTTTGCCATGTTCTCTTCCATTGTTTCTAAAACCTCCTTAATTATCCACTCCGGCGCAGATGCCCCGGCAGTGATCCCAATACGGCCAGTGAAATTTATATTTTTAAGTGCGGCAGCGTTTTCAATGTGATAAACATTTTTGCAGTTTACTTTTGAAACTTCTGCCAGTTTGCACGTATTGCGACTTTGCTTATCTCCGATGACAATCATAACATCGCTCTCGGAAGAAAGAGCTTCAGCTTCCGACTGCCTATCTCGTGTAGCATTACATATTGTATCAAAAAACACTATGTCTTTGCAAGTGTTTTTGATAATTTTTATTAAATTTTTGTAATTTTTTTTATTTGCAGTGGTTTGTGCCACAATACAAAGGGGTGATTTGCCTGAAAGTTTGGAAAAAATTTCCTCTTCACAGCTTATAATAGTGGCTTCTTTTTTGCATCTTCCGGAAATGCCCTGAACCTCGGGGTGGTTTTCATCGCCGTAAATTACAATTTCGTAGCCCTTTTCGCTGTGCTGTGACACTATATCGTGAATTCTTTTAACGAATGGGCAGGTGGCATCAAAAACTGTTGCACCCGAGCGGCGCATTATATCTTCTTCTGCGGCGGTTGTGCCGTGGCTTCTGATAATAATGGTGTCGTTTGGGGTAAGAAGAGATAAATCTTCTAAAATTTCTGCACCGAGTTTTCGAAGCCTTTCGGTTTCAGGGGCGTTGTGAATTACAGGGCCGTAGGTAAAAACCTTGCCTGCTTTGCATTTTTCCTCAACCATTTTAACAGCCCTTGAAACGCCAAAGCAAAACCCTGCACTTTTAGCAACTGTTATTTTCATTTTATTTTACCTTCAAAGAATAAATTGTGTCCATAAGAGATTTTGTTTCGTCGAGCAGCTCGTTTTCAGAAAGCTTTTCTTCGCCGCCAACATAAATCGGCTCGCCAATTATCATATGGGCTTTTTTAAACCATTTATATTTTGTGTCAAGATGAATTGGAACAATTGGAACACCTGCCATTTCAGCCATTCTTACAGTTCCTTTTTTGGGGTTTGATTTTTTGCCTTTTCTAACCCTTGTGCCTTCAGGGTAAATGCCCAAAACGCCGCCGCTTTTAAGAAGGTCGACAGCGGTTAAAATTGCCGAAGCATCACGGCTGCCGCGGTTTACGGGAACTGCGCCGCAGGCTCTTATAACGGCGCCGAAGGGCTTAAATCTGAAAAGCTCTGCCTTTGCCATAAACAAAATTTTTCGCTCTGGCAAAAAAGCGCCCATAAAAACAGGGTCCCAGAAAGAGAGATGATTTGCGGCAAGAATATAGCCGCCCTCTTTTGGAATATTTTCCTTTCCGTGAACTTTTGGCCTGAAAAGCACACACATAACTGCTTTTGCTATGGGAATTATTATTTCTCTTATCATAAAATTTCTCCTGTTTTTTCTTTAACTGTATCAAGCACCTTTGCAATTGACTGGGGAAGGGTTAAATGAGTTGTGTCAACCAGTATAGCATCGGCTGCCTGCATAAGAGGGGCAATTGCGCGTTTCGAGTCGTTTTCATCGCGTTTAATCATATCGGCCAAAACTTCGTCAAAAGTAACTTCCTCGCCTTTTTCCATAAGCTCAGAGAGGCGGCGGCGTGCTCTTATCTGGGGCGATGCAGTTAAAAATATTTTAACCTGTGCATCGGGCAGAACGTGAGTTCCTATATCGCGCCCGTCCATAACAACGTTTCCGCTTTTGGCAATTTTTCGCTGAAGCTCCAAAAGCTTTTGCCTAACCTCAGGAATTTTGCCGACATTTGAAGCGCCCATTGAAACCTCGGGAGTTCTTATTTTGCCTGTAACATCTTCGCCGTTTAAAATTATAATGTTGCCGTTTTCTCCTGCCTTGATATCTATATCAATATCAGGCAGAAGTGGTGCAATTTCATCGCCAACTTCGGTGTTTTTGCCGCATCTTATGGCGTAAAGTGCAACTGCACGAAACATAGCGCCCGTATCAATATAAGCATAGCCCATCTCAGATGCAACTGTTTTTGAAATTGTACTTTTGCCTGCACCTGCAGGCCCGTCGATAGCAATATTTATAAATTCCATAAATACCTCCTAACCGAAAGAGAATAATCCGAACTCTGATTTTCAGAGGCGGATTTCCGATTTCGATGTGTTAAAATACTCGGTAATCCGCCAGGATTACCTGCGTTTTTGCCTTCCGCAATCAAAAATCTGCTCTCTGAAAATTCCATTGACCTGAAACGGATGAAATTTTAAGTAGATTTTGGTGCGGAAGATGCAGCAAGGCTTTGTGCCTTGCAAAGATGACAAACCAAAAGATGCCGAAATTTCGCCGTTTAAGGCAGGTTCGGATTACTCTCTTTCGGTTAAATGGCCCTGTGGCCAATGGCAATTGCCATTTCGTTAAGATGGAGAAGGCCTATGCCGAAAAATACGCAAACGCTTATGTGCTCTCCGTATCTTGCAACGCCTATTTTGCCGCCGACATTGAGGCCTAAAGCCTTGTTTACTATTTGGGAAATTGCCTCTTTTGCGGCGCCTGCAACAGCACCCTCCTCGGCGTGGGTATCTTCAATAATGCCTTCTCTTTTGGAAGCTACAACGCATCTTTCAATAATTTTGTTAACAGAAGTAATAAACTCGCCGCCAAAATCAACTGCGGCAACTTTTATACCTGCATCCTGATATTTTATTTTCAGTTTGTTTTCTGTTTCCCTGTCTTCGGTTAATGCAATTTTAATTGCACATTTGCAAACCTCTCGGCTGCCGAATTTTTCGTTCATACACTACTCCTTGCCGATGCTGCTGCCTGCAACAAAGCCCGTTGAGTAGGCAATTTGCAGATTGTAGCCGCCTGTGTAGGCATCAACATCAATTATTTCCCCTGCAAAATAAAGGTTTTTAACCTTTTTGCTTTCCATAGTTTTGGGGTTTATTTCATCAGTGGCAACGCCGCCCGAGGTTACAATTGCCTCGGCAATAGGGCGAAAGCCTGAAATTTCCAAAGTGAAGTTTTTAAGAAGATTGCCAAAAGAAAGCCTTTCTTCTTTTGTAATGTGGCGGCATTTTTTCCTGCCGTCAATACCGGAGAGTTCAACCATAATTTCAATAAGGCTTTTTGGCAAAAGCTCTGAAAGCGAGTTTATAAAATCACGGTTTGAAAACTCGGTAAAATCACGAAGTAGACGGCGGTCAAGCTCTTCAGGGGTAAGGGCAGGCTTTAAATCAATTACCGCCTTCATACCCGCAGGGTTTTTAATGTGGCTGCTGCCACTTAAAACTACGGGTCCGCTTATTCCGAAATGAGTAAAAAGCATTTCGCCAAAATCTTCATAAACTGTATTTTTGCCATCCATTATTTTAAAGCCTATGTTTCTGAGGCTCAGCCCTGATAAATCACTGCAAAATTCCTCTTTGCAGGATAAGGGAACAAGGGAAGGCAAAAGTGGGGTTATGGTGTGGCCCAAGGCTTTGGCCATTCTATGGCCGTCGCCCGTGGAGCCTGTTTGCGGATATGAAACGCCGCCCGTTGCCAAAACTGCCGCATCGCAGGCATATTTCTTTCCGTCTGCCGTTAAAACGGCGAAAACTGCGCCATCTTTTACTATTATTTTAGTTATGCGGGAGTGTACCGCTTTAATACCTAAACTTTTCAAATGGTTTTTAAGGGCGGTTACAACCGAGGGTGCACTATCGTTTTCAGGGAAAACACGCATACCTCTTTCAACCTTTGTTTTAACGCCTATTTTTTCAAAAAAATCAATGGCATCGTAATTTGAAAAACGGCTGAATGCGCTATATAAAAACGAGGCGTTTGAAATAACATTGGAAATTAAATCGTCGCCTGCGTTTGTAATGTTGCATCGGCCTTTGCCCGTTATACACATTTTTTTGCCAAGCTTTTCATTTCTTTCGAAAAGATAAACGTTGTGGCCACTTTTTGCGGCAGAAATGGCCGCCATCATTCCGGCAGGGCCGCCGCCAATAACAAAAACTTTCATATTTCGCCCTTCTTTAAAACATAGAAAATTCTCTCGCTTTTTTCCTTTTCGCCTTCAAAGGAAAAATCGCCATAAACGCCCACAACACTGAGGCCTGCTTTTTCTGCAAGGGCGCAAATTTCATCGCTTTTGTAAGCACGCTGAATTTGTTCTTCTTCAAATTTTTTATATAAACTGCCCTCTTTTTTGAAAAAGGTTAAATACATTTCCAAAATATTATCCTGAAAGCTATTCTCCCAGGTGTAAAAAATATCTCCTTCTTCAAAAACAAAGGTGTTGTTTCCCAAAATTTCTGAAAGCTTATAGTAGCTGCTTATATCAAAAATATAAAGTCCGCCGGGGTTTAAATAATTATTAATAAGAAGAAAAAGCTTTAAAACATCTTCTTTTTCTGTAAGATAATTTATAACGTCAAGAGAGCTTATGGCGGCATCAACTGTGCCGTAAAGCTCAAAATCGCAAACGCTCTGGTTTAAAAACAAAATATCATTATATTTTCCTTTTGCAACCGAAAGCATTTCGGGGGATGAATCAATCCCTATCATATCAAAGCCTTCTTTTTGCATAAGGGCGCAAAGAGTGCCCGTGCCGCAGCCAAGGTCGGCAACAAGATGAGGCTTTATATTAAAGCGGGTAAAAATTTCTTTGTAGTAGGATACAAATTTCTGGTAGTCGGTGTCAATTAAGCTATCGTAAACATCGGCAAATTCGTTATACATTTTTAAGCCTTTCCAAAAGGGTTTTGTAACCGTTTGCGCCTTTTTTGTTAAGATAAGTTGAAACGCGTGAAATAGTTGCCGAGCTGGCACCGGTTTCGTTTTCTATTTCGCCGTATGGCGCTTTTTCAGTAAGCATCTGCGCAACCCTCAGGCGCTGCGCCATAGCGGAAAGCTCGCCCTCGGTACAAAGGTCGAAAAGAAAGTTTTCAGCTTCTTCCTCGCTTTCCAGAAGGCTGAAGGCTTTGTACAGAATATTCAGCTGATTTATTCGCTTTTCGTTTTTCATAATAACACCAACCAAAAAAATATACCTATATTATATAATTTTATCAGAGTAAAGTCAAGAGTGAAAAAAAGCGGTAAAAGCCGCTTTTTCAGTTTAATATATTTATAATGGTTTTTTCTTTTTTAAGAGCATAGGCATAGGCTGTTTTGGTGCCGCTTTTTGTATGTTTGTTTGGTAAATAGTTTTCGTCAAAATACATTATGCAAAATTTGCTATTGTTTATCATTTCAAAATTTCTTTCAACATAGGAATATCTTCCTGCATTGAGAATTTTGTCAGGGTAATAGGTATCTTCATAAATTTTAAGCAAATAGTTTTTGTATTCTTTGCTGATGTAGGGGAATTGTGCTCTTACATAAACCCTTTTTATGTGTGAATAATATTGTTTTAATTCGCTGGTAATTTCATAACACAATTCGTCAAACTCGCCTTTACTTCCAAAAAGAAAGGTGTCAACATTATTTTGCGTGATTAACTTTTCAATGGTATTACGCAGTTTATTTTTTTGTTCATTTGTTATTTTGATTTTGCGATGTCCAATAAAACAACAAGTGTTTTTATTCACATCTTCTCGCTCCTTTAAGTAAATATTATTTTATTTATTATACAATATTATCTACTTAAAGTAAAGAAAAATATAATTCTGGTCAATTATAATTTGTGCGTTTTATTGATAAAATATATATAAATTAAGGGGGAGATTGTATGATAACTGAATTTCCTGAACGATATATAACTTTAGGCCTGAAAATTGCTTATTACAGAAAAAAATCCGGATATACCCAGGAGGTTTTTGCAGAACTTATTGGTAAAAGCGTAAATTTTGTAGGTCAGGTTGAAGGTACAGGTACAGTTAAGGGTGTATCGCTTGAAACACTATTTAAAATTGCTCAGGTTTTAAAGATTTCTCCTTCGAAATTGTTGGAAGAAGATTAAAAAGAGAACTGTAAAAACAGTTCTCTTTTTCTTACATTTCCCATACTTTTATTTCGTGAGAAGAAATAATTCCTTCTTGGAAATTAGTTTCATCAAAATAAATTTTATATGTGCCTTCTTCTTCGGCGGTGTTTTCAGGGCGGTTTTCATTTATTTTTGTCATCATTTTGTTGTAGTTTTCTGCCCAGAATGAGCCGCCGCCAAATTTACCGCCTAAAATTCCTTTTTCATCTATTTTAAGATTATAATTTTCTCCGCAAAATTCAAACATAAAACCGCCTCCCGTATAAAATACATTATATTTAATAAACCCGAGGTTTGTCAATAGTATCAAAGGTTGAAAAAATTTAAAGATTTTATTGAAAAAGTTGCGATTTATGATATAATAAAATAAATGGCTCAGAAATAAACAGAAAGAAGGTTTTAAAATGAAAAAAGTTTTACTTATTTTACTTGCGGCAATTATTATGATGTCAACTGTGGCAGGCGCAAAAACACTTGAGGTTACAATTGGCAGCGAAAGTATGTATGTAAGCGACGGCGGCGTTTTAAAAACTGCCCTTGATGCACCTGCATACATTGAAAATGGCAGAACAATGGTTCCAATAAGAGTTATTTCTGAAAATTTTGGTGCCGCTGTTGACTGGGATGGCGTTTCCAGGCAGGCAATTATTAAAAAAGATTCAACAGTTATAATTCTTACAATTGATTCTGACAAAGCTTATGTAAACGGCAAAGAAAAACAGCTTGACAGTGCGGCAGTTATTAAAAACGGCAGAACTATGGTTCCACTTCGTTTTGTTTCGGAAGAGCTTGGCAGAGCGGTTGAATATGTGCCTTCAACGGCGCAGATTCTTATTTCAGACGAAAAGCCTGTGTCTGTTATAGGCGGAGTTGAAACAAGAAAATATGACTACGAGTTTGCAAGGGAATATATGTTCCAGACATCTGTTCCTGATGAGCTTCTTTATGAAGCTGTTCCTTATATGAACTCATTTAACGAAGAAATTGTTTTAATGGCTTCAAAGGCAAAAGCGGCAGGAATTACTCTTACAGCCGAAGAAATGGCAGAAATTAAAGCCTCTGTGGAGCCTGATATGGAAAACATTTATGGTGTAACCCTTGTGGCGGCTATTACAAAAGGCCTTGAAAATTATACTTATGCAATTAAATATATAGAAACTTTAGAGTTTGATGTTTCAGAAGAAGATATTATAAAAATGTACAAAGACAATTATGTTTGTGCAAAACATATTCTTATTTCGACAGTTGGCGATGATGGTCAGCCCCTTGAGGGAAATGACAAAAAGCTTGCCAGAGAAAAGGCTCAGTATGCTCTTGAAAGACTTAATAAGGGAGAAGATTTTAATGCCCTTATAAAAGAATTCGGCCAGGACCCCGGAATGGAAAATTACCCCGACGGATATGTTTTCACAAGAGGCGAAATGGTTTCAGAATTTGAAAATGCAGTTTTCGATATGAAAGTTGGCCATACAAGCCAGATTGTTGAATCGGCTTACGGTTATCACATTATAAAGAGATTACCGCTTCCTGAAATCAGTGAGCAGACAAAATACACATTCCTTCAGCAGATGAACGAAGCAGAGTATGGCCAAATGCTTGAAAAGCTTCTTAATACTTCTGATATTAAATATAACTTTACAAACGAAGAAATTGTTAATATGCTTAAATAGTTTTGCATAAAATCAAACTCCTTCCGCAAAATAATGGCGGAGGGAGTTTTTTATGTGTGGAATTGCAGGATATATCGGAAGCGGAAAAACTGATGAAATTTTACTTAATATTTTAAAAAAGCTTGAATACCGTGGCTACGACAGCGCGGGTATTGCGGCAGTTTCAAAGGGCGAAATAGGCGTTTTAAAAGAATGTGGCAAAATTGAAAATTTAATAAAAAAGGCAAACGGGAAAAACATTTTTGGCAAATGCGGCATAGGCCACACAAGATGGGCAACCCACGGAGCGGTAAACTTAGAAAACTGCCATCCGCATCTGGGGAGAAAAACAGCTGTTGTTCACAACGGTATAATTGAGAATTATAAAGAAATAAAAGAAGAGCTTGAAGATGACGGCATAAAAATAAAATCAGAAAGCGACAGTGCGGTTATTCCTTATTTAATTGAAAAATATTATGAGGGCGATTTTGAAAAGGCGGTGCGTATGGCAGCAGACCGCCTTGAGGGAAGTTTTGCTTTTTGTGCAGTTTCTGCATACGATGAGGGCAAGATTTTGGCGGTTGCAAGTGAAAGTCCGCTTGTTATAGGGGTTTCGGGCAAAGAAATTTTTGTTTCATCTGATATGGCGGCAATTTCTTCTTACACAAATGAATTTTATTTTTTGCAAAGCGGCGAAGTTGCAGCTTTGGGGGAAAGTGGAGTAAAGATAACAGATTTTTACGGAAAAACTGTAAACAAAGAGGCAGAGGTGGCATATTTTGATAAAAATGAGCTTGATAAGGGGGAGTTTGCCCATTTTATGCTTAAAGAGATTTATCAGCAGCCTGCCGCAATACTTAAAACAGTTTCACATATGGGGGAGCGGGAGCAAAGGCAAAAAATAGCAGCCTTTTTTGAAAACCTTAACAGAATTTATATAGTTGCCTGCGGAACTGCCTGTCACGCAGGGCTTGTAGGAAAAACTGCAATCGAAAAAGCGGCAGGAATACCTTGCGAGGTGTGCCTTTCATCGGAATTTCGGTACACAAATCCGCTTTTGTCGGCAGGGGTTGGGGTTATTTTAATAAGCCAGTCGGGCGAAACTGCCGATACCATTGCCGCCGCAAAGCTTTGCAGGGAAAAGGCTGTTAAAACTATGGCTATAACCAATGTTTTTAAAAGCACCCTTTCAAGAATTGCCGATTTTTCGCTTCATACATTGGCGGGGGCAGAGGTGGCGGTGGCATCTACAAAGGCATATACTACCGCCCTTGCCGCATTATATATGATTTCGCTCACAGCAGGCGATGAAACACTTTTCTCCGATGCCTGGTGGCGGAGAAGTATTTTAACGGAGCTTGAAAAAATACATCATACAGTTAAAAAAACACTGGATTGCAGCGGAGAAATTTTGTTGCTGGCAAAAGAAATTTCAAAAGAAAAACAAATTTTTTATATGGGCAGAGGGCTCGATTTTGCCGCCTCTCTTGAGGGGGCACTTAAAATGAAAGAAATAACTTATATTCACGCCGAGGCATTTGCCGGCGGCGAAATAAAACACGGGCCAATTGCACTTATAAAAAAGGGAAGTCCCATAATTTTTACCCTTACCGACGAGTGCACTGCACCAAAAAGCATTAACGCAATAAAGGAAACAGCGGCCAGAGGGGCAAGGGTTTTTGGAATTATAACTGAAAACTGCCGCGCCTATGCAAATGTTTTTGAAAAGGCAGCTATTTTGCCGCATTGTCAAAGGATTTTGTCGCCGATTATTTCAGGCGTTGCACATCAGCTGCTTGCATATTACGCGGCAAAAGATAAAAAACTTGATGTTGACAAACCGAGAAATTTGGCAAAATCGGTTACTGTGGAATAAAAATAAGCCATATTGCTGCGCAAAGTCGCAGCAATATGGCTTATAAATTGTCTTCATCTTTTATGTGTTCTATTATATCCGAAACGTCGCAATCCAGGGCAAAACAAAGAGCATCTAATGTTTTGGTGCTTATAGCTTCGCCGTGTTTAATGCGGTGCATGGTGTTGGCGGAAAAACCAAGTTTAAAAATCATATAGTATTCAGTTATATTTTTTTTGAAAAGAGTTTCATAAAAAGGTTTATAACTAATCATTTTAATCACCTAATTTATTTTATCATACTCAACCCCTTGACAATACTCAAAATATTGAGTATAATATTAGTATTACAAAAGTTAAGGAGAGATATTATGTCAGAAAAAATTGATAAGGTCTTGGATTTTTTTGTTAGCAGGTGGTATTTAAAATTATTAGGGTGGATTGTAGCAATAGTGCTGATTTTAGTTGGAGCTTTTATGTTAAAACTTGGGGTAGGGCTTCTTTTTAACCCTTTGTGGTATGGAAACTTTATGTTGATTTTATGTGCTTTATTGCTGTCTGTTATAGGTATAGCAATAGACGGAATTGCTATTGTTTCAGCTTTGTCAGGAGCATTATTCATATTTTTAAGAATAGTTTATTGTGCACACATTATAAAATTTACTTTTGAAGATATAGGCACAAAATTATTTAAAAGAAAAAAGCAGCTGGATTGATAAAATTCAGAAAAAAGTAATTTGAGAGGCACTGGTGTTGTGTCTCTCTTATTTTTGTTTACAAAATATTCACAATATATTGACAAATCTTGCAAAATGCTATACAATATATGTGTCCTTTGGGGCAAAATACATATTTTGGAGGTTTTTCACAGATGAAAAAGTTTTTCAAACTTGAGGAAAACAAAACTACCGTAAGAACCGAAATTCTTGCCGGTATTACAACTTTCCTCGCAATGGCGTATATCCTTGCGGTAAACCCAAGTTACCTCGGCGGTATTCCAGGTGCAAGCCCTGCGGCTATTTTTATGGCAACAGCTATTTCCGCAGCAATTGCAACAATTTGTATGGCATTTTTTGCTAACTACCCTGTAGCTTTGGCTTCCGGTATGGGCCTTAACGCGTTTTTCGCATTTACTGTATGCGGCGCTATGGGCTGCAGCTACCAGGTTGCTTTAACAGCTGTTTTTGTTGAAGGTATTATCTTTATGATTTTGTCACTCTTCAAATTCAGAGAAGCTCTTGTTAACAAAATTCCTACAAACTTAAAATTCGGTATCACAGCAGGTATCGGTTTGTTTATCACAATTATCGCACTCTTAAATTCAAAAGTAATCGTTGCAGACCCTGCAACAACAGTTGCTCTTGGTAACCTGGCATCTGCTCCTGTTGCTCTTTCTCTCATCGGCCTTTTGATTATTGGTGTTCTCCAGTATAAAAAAGTTCCCGGCGGTATCTTAATTGGTATTATCGCTACATGGATTTTAGGCATGATTGCTGAAGCTTGCGGCTGGTACGTGGTTGACGTTGAAAACGGCGTTTACTCTGTATTCCCAAGCCTTTCATGGGAAAGCATTAAATCAAACTTTGCAGCTCCTGCACTTTTCGCATTTGACTTTGGTTATGTTGTTAAAAACTTTGCATCATTTGCAATTGTTGTATTTACTTTCCTTTACACAGATATTTTTGATACTGTTGGTACACTTATCGGTGTTACACAGAAAGCCGGCCTTATTAAAGAAGACGGCACACTTCCTAACGCAGGCGGCGCTTTAATGGCTGACGCTGTTGGTACAGTAGTTGGTGCTTGCCTTGGTACTTCAACTGTTACAAGCTATGTTGAATCAAGCGCAGGTGTTGCAGCAGGCGGTAAAACAGGTCTTACAGCTTTGACAACAGGTATTATGTTCATTATTGCAATTATCTTTGCACCTGTATTCCTCGCTATTCCTTCATTTGCAACAACTCCTGCAATGCTCTACGTTGGTCTTTTGATGCTTTCAGCTATCAAAAATATGGAATTTGAAGGCGACATTGCTGACGTTATCGGCGGCTTCCTCGCAGTTGTTATGATGCCTTTCGCTTACTCAATTGCAACAGGTATTATGTTTGGTATCCTTTCATGGGTTATCCTCAAAGTTGTTTGCGGAAAAGCTAAAGATGTCAGCGCAATTATGTGGATATCATTTGCACTTTTCGTAATCTATATTTTAACACTTATATTCTAATTTAACACAGACTAAAACCCGCCTTTCGTGGGCGGGTTTTTCTGTAAGAGGTAAATATTATGGAAAAATATTATAAACTACGCGTTGCGGGCATTGAGCGTGATTTGCCCCTTTGCAAAGTTAACGATTCACTTTATATTGCCGCTTTTGTAATTTTCGGCGATGTTGAGCTTACTGAAAAAACTGCTGAGGCACTTCTTCAGAAAGCCCCCGATTTTGATGTTATTATAACAGCTGAATCAAAGGGTATTCCTCTTGGCTACGAAATGGCACGCCAGAGCGGCAAGCCATATATCGTTGCAAGAAAAGCGCCAAAGCTTTATATGAGAAACGTTGTGTTTACTCACGTTAAATCTATTACAACTGCCGCAGAGCAGATGCTTTGCCTTGGTAGCGACGAAATAGAGGTTATTAAAGGCAAAAAAGTTTTAATTGTTGACGATGTTATAAGCACAGGCGAATCTATTGCCGCAGTTGTTCAGTTGGTTTCTGAAGTTGGGGGCGAAATTGCAGGTAAAATGGCAATTTTGGCTGAAGGCGATGCAATAGAGCGAAAAGATATTATTGCGCTTTCAAAACTTCCGCTTTTTGATGGCGAAGGTAATGAAATGTAAATAATCTAAAAAAAGGCAACCAAAATTTTTGGTTGCCTTTTTTTATTCCAGTTCAAACATTCCGTGATAAAGCTGATAATATTTTCCTTTTTGAAGAAGAAGGTCGTCATGGTCGCCTCGTTCAATTATTTCGCCTTTCTCAAGAACCATAATGGCGTTAGAATTGCGAACGGTTGAAAGGCGGTGGGCAATAACAAAAACTGTTCTGCCCTGCATAAGGGTGTCCATTCCTTTTTCGATAAGAGCCTCTGTTCTGGTATCGATTGAGCTTGTAGCCTCATCAAGTATTAAAAGAGGTGTATCGGCAATTGCCGCACGAGCAATCGATATAAGCTGGCGCTGGCCTTGTGACAAGTTTGCGCCGTCGCCTGTTATAACCGTGTCATACCCCTTTGGCAGATGGCTTATAAAGAAATGAGCGTTTGCAAGCTTTGCCGCCGCTTTAACTTCTTCGTCGGTTGCCGTTGGCTTGCCGTAGCGGATATTATCTGCAACTGTTCCTGTAAACAGGTGAGTATCCTGCAAAACCACAGAAAGCGAGCTGCGAAGGTCATCCTTTTTAATGTCTTTAATATTTATACCGTCGTAGGTAATTGTTCCTTCTTCTATTTCATAAAAGCGGTTTATAAGGTTGGTTATTGTTGTTTTGCCCGCACCCGTTGAGCCTACAAAAGCAATTTTCTGGCCTTTTTTTGCGTAAAGGCTTATGTTATTCAAAACAATTTTTTCCCCTTCGTAAGAGAAAACTACATCTTTAAACACAATTTCGCCTTCAAGCTTTTTAAGGGTAAAGCCGTCTTTTTCAGGAATTTTCCATGCCCACATATTTGTTTTCTTGTCGCTTTCTGAAAGAGCGCCGTTTTCCTCTTTTGCGTAAACAAGGGTAATGTTTCCGTTGTCTACCTCAGGGGTTTCGTCAATTATTCCAAAAACCCTTTCCGCACCTGCCAGAGCCGACAAAATTGAATTAAACTGCTGAGAAAGCTGTGTTATAGGCTGTGAAAAAGAGCGGGTGTACTGCAGAAACGATGCAATTGTTCCAAGGCCCGGAACAAGGCCATATAAATAAAGTATTGCGCCGAAAACTGCAGTTAAGGCATAATGCATATAGGAAAGGTTACCCATAATAGGCATTAAAATATTTGAGCAGGTATTGGCTTTTGTAACGTTCTGGCGGAGAGTGTTATTTATTTCTTCAAACTCGGAAACAACTTTGCTCTCGTGGCAGAAAACCTTTACAACCTTCTGTCCTTCAACTGTTTCTTCAACATAGCCGTTAAGTGCGCCAACGGATTTTTGCTGATTTCTGAAATATCCTGCACTTTTCTTGCCGATAATTGATACAACGTTTATCATTATGAAAAGCATTACGAGCACCAAAATTGTAAGATAGGGGCTTAGCACAACCATCATAATAAACACGCCCGTAACACTTACAAGGGAGGAGAAAAAGTGTGGCACGCCGTGGCCAATCATTTCACGAAGAGTATCAATATCGTTTGTGAAGCGGCTCATAAGCTCGCCGTGTGGATGGGAATCGAAAAACTTTATTGGCAGGCGCTGCATTTTTGAAAATAAGTCGCACCTTATTTTTTTGAGTATATTGGTTGAAATATACATCATAATTCTGTTGTAAAGATACGTTCCCAAAACGCCTGAAAGGTAAACTAAGGCGAGCAGGGCAACCACCTTATAAAGCCCCGTAAAAACAGGGGTTTCCATTTGGGAAATGGGGATAATGTGGTCGTCAATAATAGTTTTTAAAAAGTATGTTCCAACAACACCTGCAAGTGAGCTTATGAGTACGAAAAACAGCACGAGCACAAGCAGATATTTATACTCCAAAAGGTATGAAAGGAGGCGAAGGATTGTTTTCTTTGCGTCTTTCGGGCGCCTGAATTTAGGAGGTTGTTTCTGGCCTCTCATCGCTTTCATTCTATCGCCCCCTTCTGCTGTGAAGTATAAATTTCCTGATAAATCTGATTTGTATTTAAAAGGTTTTCGTGAGTGTCAAAGGCGTTAACCCTGCCGTTTTCAAGTATCAAAATCCTGTCGGCATCGGAAACGGAGGTTATGCGCTGTGCAATAATAATTTTTGTAACAGATGGCAGTTTTTCGCGGAATGCCTTACGAATTGAGGCATCGGTTGCGGTGTCAACTGCGCTGGTGCTGTCGTCAAGAATTAAAATTTTTGGCTTTTTAAGAAGCGCCCTTGCAATACAAATTCGCTGTTTTTGTCCGCCTGATAAATTTACGCCGCCCTGACCGAGCAGGGTATTATACCCGTCAGGAAAAGAAGTAATAAAATCGTGGGCGCAGGCAGCTTTTGCCGCCTCTTCAATTTCTTCTGCTGTGGCATTTTCGTTGCCCCATTTAAGGTTATCTATTATGCTGCCTGAGAACAAAACATTATTTTGAAGCACCTGTGAAACGCCGCTTCTAAGGTTTTGAAGGGAATACTCTGAAACGTGGTGGCCGCCAACTATAAGGCTGCCGCGAGAGATATCATAAAGCCTTGGAATAAGGGATATAAGCGAGGTTTTTCCGCTTCCCGTTCCGCCTATAATACCAATTGTTTCGCCCGATTTTATTTCAAAATTCAAATCTTTTAAAACGTAGTTTTCGCTATCCTTCTGATAAGAAAATGAAACATCTTCAAATCTTATGCTGCCGTCTTCCAAAGTAAGGGGAGAGGTTTTATCGGCAACTATATCAATTTTTTCATCGAAAACTTCGATAATACGTGTAATTGATGCTCGCGACATTACAAGGTTTACAAACACCATGGAAATCATCATAAGCGACATTAAAATTTGTGAAACATAGCTTATAAAGCCCATAAGCTCGCCTGTTCCCATTTTGCCGAACACTACAAACCTTCCGCCGATAAGGCAAATTGAAACTATGCACGCGTACATACAAAACTGCATAATTGGCATATTGAAAAGCAGAAGTTTTTCGGCTTTTACCTGTGTTTCTCTTACTGCTTCGGCAGTTTTCATAAATTCTTCGCTTTCATAATCGCCCCTTACAAAGCTTTTTACAACTCTTATAGCTATTAAAACTTCCTGCAGTTTTCTGTTCATAAGGTCAAATTTCCCAAACATTTCACGAAAACGTGGATAAGCTCTTGTTGAAATAAAGTAAAGAGATGTTCCAAGCACAGGAATTGCCGCAAGGAATATGAGCGCCAAGGTTGAGTTTAAGCGGAAAGCCATTGTTGTTGCGCAGCAGAGCATAAAAACAGACCTTACGCTTGAGCGGATAATCATTATAAAAGTATTCTGAATAAGGTTTACATCGGTTGTAACCCTTGTAACAAGTGATGCGGTTGAAAACTTATCGGTATTTGCAAAGGAAAAATCCTGAATTTTGCTATAAAGCTTTTTTCTTATGCCATAGGAAAGACCTGCACCTGCCCTTGCGGCAAATGCGCCCGACGCCACGCCTGCAAAAAGCGAAAAAAGCGCCATAAGAGCCATAAGTATGCCCATTTTTGAAATGTAGGCAAGGTCTCCCGAGGCAATTCCAACGTCAATAATTTTTGACATAAGAAATGGAATAAATATTTCCAGTATTACCTCAATTATAATTGTAATCGGTGCCAAAACGGCGTAAAGCCCGTAGCCTTTAAGGCACGGCAATAACTTTTTTATCATAATAAGAACCTCTTAAAAAAATAGTTGGCATTTTATACCAACTATTATATAACAATTATTTATTTAAGTCAATTAAAGCGGCGGCGCTTTAACAAAATGTTTACATTGAAGAAAATTGTCTGCCCTCATGGTCAAGCTTAAAATTATCTTTTAAAATAAGCTCGCCTGCGGTTTTAAAAGAGTAGCCGCAATTTTTAATTTCTTCCAAAATTTCGGGCAGGGCAGAGGCGGTTTGCTCCGTTCCCGTATGAAAAAGAATAATGTCGCCATTTCTAAGTTTCGGTAAAATTCTTTTTTTCATTTCTTCTGCCGAAAGGCCCTTATAGTCAAGGCTGTCTTTCGACCACTGAATTATATATCTGTCAGTTTCTTTGCAAACATTTAAAAGTATTTCGTTATATTCGCCGTAGGGTGCGCGAAATAATATTTCGCTCTGGCCTGTAATTGCTCTTATTTTATCATCGCAAAGTGAAATACTGTCGGCCATTTGTTGTTTTGAAAGCGAGGAAAAATGCTCGTGGGCGTTGCCGTGATTTGCTACCTCGTGGCCTGCATCAAATATAAGTTTAACGCTTTCGGGAAACTTATCGGCCCAATCTCCCGTAATAAAAAAAGTTGCCTTGCAATTGGCAGTTTGTAAAGCATCTAAAACGGCGGGAATATCTTCGCAGCCCCAGGCGGTATCAAAGGTAATTGATACGGCTTTTTCCTCAGTTTCAACGGAGTAAATGGGCACCTGATTGCCAAAAGAAGAATAAACGCTTTGAACACCTTCGCCGCCGCTTAAAAATAAAACTACCGATAAAGCTCCCGCAAACAAAAAAGTTAACATAGAATATTTGTCGATGAAAAAAAGTTTCATAAAGTTCACCTCAAAATATTTTATGAATGAGCTTTGGGGCGTATTCATAAAAAAAGAGCGGAAATCCGCTCTTTTTAATTATTCGTTATCTTTTGTTTCAAGTGGGGGAAGGCCCGCTTTTTCTCTAATCTGCTGTTCTACCGAGAGTGCAACATCGGGGTTTTCCTCAAGATACTGTTTTGCGTTTTCTCTGCCCTGGCCAATTCTGGTGTCGCCAATTGAGAACCATGCGCCGCTTTTATTAACAATGCCGTAATTTACGCCGATATCAACAAGGTTACCCTCGCGGGAGATACCTTTGCCGTACATAATGTCACATTCAGCCTCTTTAAACGGGGGAGAAACTTTATTTTTAACAACCTTGATTTTTGTTCTGTTTCCAACAAATTCGTTTGAAACCTTAATGCCTTCAATTCTTCTTACATCAAGTCTTACAGAAGAATAATATTTAAGGGCACGGCCGCCGGCAGTAGTTTCGGGGTTACCAAACATTATACCAACCTTTTCACGAAGCTGATTTATAAAAATTGCGCAGGTGTTTGATTTATTTATAACGCCTGCCAGTTTACGAAGAGCCTGTGACATAAGGCGGGCCTGAAGGCCAACGTGGCTGTCGCCCATTTCGCCTTCGATTTCGGCTTTTGGAGTAAGGGCCGCAACAGAGTCGATTACAATTACGTCAAGTGCGCCGCTTCGAACAAGGGCCTCGGTAATTTCAAGGGCCTGTTCGCCTGTATCAGGCTGGGATACGATAAGAGAATCTGTATCAACGCCAAGTGCTTTTGCATATTGTGGGTCAAGCGCGTGTTCAGCATCGATAAATGCAACCTCGCCGCCGCCTTTTTGCGCCTGAGCAATAATATGAAGGGCAACGGTTGTTTTACCTGATGATTCAGGGCCGTAAATTTCAACAATTCTGCCGCGTGGAACGCCGCCTATGCCGAGGGCTATATCAAGCCCTAAGCATCCTGTTGGAATACAGCTTACATTCATACTTGTTTTATCGCCAAGCTTCATAACTGCGCCTTTACCAAACTGCTTTTCAATCTGACCTAAGGTGAGTTCCAAAGCCTTTTGTTTTTCTGTAGTAGACATTTTTCATCTTCCTTTCCTAAAGAAATTTGTATATAAATATTTTATAATAACCGTGCTGAAATGTCAACAATTATTTAAACAGGCGGAGCTAAAAACTCCGCCTGAAATTATTTAAGCATTTCTTTTATTTTGTCTATAAACGATTTCTTTTCTTTATTGTTTTTTTCACTGCATTCTGCATCAAATGCGCGAAGAAGTTCTTTCTGTTTTGATGAAAGGTTTTTCGGAACTTCTACTTTTATTTTAATAACAAGGTCGCCGCGCTGTTTTGAGCCAAGGCGGGTAATACCCTGACCTTTAATGCGGAAAGTGTCGCCGTTTTGTGTACCTTCGGGAATTGTGTATGAAATTGGCTCTTCCAAAGTTGGAACTTCAATTTCGGCGCCGAGAGCCGCTTCGGCAAAGGTTACGGGAATATCACACAAAATGTTATCGCCCTGACGACGGAAAATAGGGTGGGGCATAACAGAAACGGTTAAAATAATATCGCCTGCCGGACCGCCGTTTTTGCCTGCATTACCCTGACCGCGAACAGAAATTCTCTGGCCGCTGTCAATACCGCCGGGAATGTTAACATCAATTGTTTTCTGCTTTCTTACCTGACCTGCGCCACGGCAAGCGGAGCAGTGTTCTTTTATAACCTTACCTGTTCCGTGGCAGGTGTCACAAGGGCGCTGAGTTGTAATAAAGCCCATATTAACACGAATCTGCCCTGTTCCGCGACAAGTAGGACAGGTTTCGGGAGAAGTACCCGGTTTTGCGCCACTGCCTTTACATGTTTCGCAGTTTTCAAAGCGGGATATGGTAAAGGTTTTTGTTGTGCCAAAAGCCGCTTCTTTAAATGAAATGGTAACATTTTGCCCGATGTTTGAGCCTTTTTGCGGAGCATTTTGCCTTTGTCTGCTGCTGCTGCCAAAGCCGCCACCGAAAAAGCTTTCGAAAATATCGCCAACATCAAAGCCGCCAAATCCACCGCCAAAGCCTGAGCCACCATAGCCGCCTGCGGCATTAGGGTCTACCCCTGCGTGGCCATAGGCATCGTAGCGCTGGCGCTTATCGCTGTCAGATAAAACCTCGTAAGCTTCGCCAACCTCTTTAAATTTTACCTCGGCTTCGGGGTTATCTTTATTAAGGTCGGGGTGGTATTTTTTTGCCATTTTTCGGTATGCTTTTTTTATCTCGTCGTCAGAAGCGCCTTTCGAAACGCCTAACACTTCGTAATAATCGCGTTTTGCCATATTGTTGTTCCTTTCGTGTGAAAAGATTATGAATTTAAAATATGTATCCCCTTAAGAGGGGAGTTACTTTTGGCGCAAAAGTAACCAAAACGAAGGGGGATTTCGATCTCCCCCTTCAACCCCTTCAAGCGACACAAAGGGCTTTCGCCCTTTGGAAACCCGCGTGGGAGTGTCGTTTTAAGGTTTATATTTTGTTTTGCGTAAAATTTTATTTATCTTCGTCTACTACATTGTAGTCTGCGTCATATGCACCGTCAGCACCGGGCTGTGCACCACCCATATCAGGGCCTGCACCTGGGTTTGCATTCTGATAAAGTTTTGAAGAAATTTCGTAGAATTTCTGGCTTAAAGCTTCGCTTGCAGCCTTGATAGCCTCTGTATCTGTGCCTTTTAAAGCTTCTTTAAGTGCATCAAGAAGAGGAGTTACTGCAGCTTTATCGTCATCAGTAAGTTTGTCGCCAAGATCTGCCATTGTTTTCTCTGTCTGATAAACAAGCTGATCGGCTGTGTTTCTTACGTCAACTTCTTCTTTCTTTTTCTTATCTTCTGCGGCGTGAGCTTCAGCCTCTTTTACAGCTTTTTCAATTTCTTCATCGGAAAGATTTGTTGAAGCTGTAATTGTAATATTCTGAACATTGCCTGTTCCCATATCTTTAGCTGAAACCTGAACGATACCGTTGGCATCAATATCAAATGTTACTTCAATCTGTGGAACGCCACGTGGAGCAGCAGGAATATCGGAAAGAGTAAATCTGCCGAGGGTTTTATTGTATGCCGCCATTTCTCTCTCGCCCTGAAGAACGTGAACTTCAACGCTGGTCTGGCCGTCAGCCGCGGTTGAGAAAATCTGGCTTTTCTTTGTAGGAATGGTTGTGTTTCTTTCAATCATCTTTGTGCAGACACCGCCTGCTGTTTCAATACCGAGAGAAAGAGGTGTTACGTCAAGAAGGAGAAGTCCTGTTACTTCCTTATTGAGTACGCCGCCCTGGATAGCAGCACCCATGGATACACATTCATCGGGGTTGATGCCCTTGAAGGGTTCAGCACCGAGATACTTTTTGATTGCTTCCTGAACGGCAGGGATTCTTGAAGAACCGCCAACCATAAGAACCTTGTTGATTTCGCTTGTGTTGAGACCTGAATCGCTCATTGCCTGACGAACGGGACCCATTGTTGCTTCAACAAGGTCGGCTGTGAGTTCGTTGAACTTTGCTCTTGTGAGAGTCATTTCAAGGTGCTTGGGAC
>JAZNQN010000070.1:0-106432 GCA_045590195.1 Clostridia bacterium
TCCTAAAATTGAAATTTTTGAATGAAGTTCAAGGCGAAAAATGCACATAATCCTGTCGGATATGTGCATTTTTCAACGCAGAAATTCGTCAAAAAGACAATTTTCAGGACAATACTTCCTTATCTGGTTGTGGCCAAAGAGTTACAAAATATAATTTTGTAACTCTTTTTTTGCAATAAAAAGTTGATTTAAAATGTTATTTGTGATAAAATATCATTATCTTTAATCACAAAGAAAGAGGTAAGTGTTATGGCGCTGACACCTATGATGAAACAGTATCTGGAAATTAAAGAAGAAAACAAAGATGCTATTTTATTTTTCAGACTGGGAGACTTTTACGAAATGTTTTACGAGGATGCAAAAATAGCATCGTCGGTACTGAATATTGCCTTAACGGGAAAAAACTGTGGAGAGCCCGAAAGAGCGCCAATGTGTGGCGTTCCGTTTCATGCGGCCGACAGTTATGTTGCAAAGCTAATTTTAGCCGGCTACAAGGTTGCTATATGCGAGCAGGACGAAGACCCTGCAACTGCAAAAGGCCTTGTAAAACGCAGAGTTGTAAGGGTTGTAACGCCGGGAACAATTCTTGATGATGACCATTTATCCGCAAAAACTACAAACTACCTTGCATCTGTTTATATTGACCAAAACGGCTCGGGGGTAGCATTTTGTGAGGTTTCTACAGGCGAAATGATGACAACATCTTTTTCCTTTGAAGAGGCCGACAGTAAAATTCTTGACGAAATTGCAAGGTTTGCCCCTGTTGAAATTATTGTGAATTTAAACGCCTGGGAAAACAAAAATCTTAAAAGCTTTATTGAAAATAAAACAGGCGCTATGCTTACCCTTTATAACGATGCTTATTTTGAAAGCAGCTATACTAGTGAACTTTTAAACCATTATTTCGGGAAAAAAGAAACTGAAAAACTGCCATCGGGATGCATTAGTGCAGTTGGCTCAATTATGTCTTACGTTGAAAAAACTCAGCAGATTGACCCGAAACACATAAAAGTTCCTGAAATTTATTCGGCGGCGCAGTATATGCTTATAGATAACAGCGCCATAAAAAGCCTTGAAATTGCACAAAACCTTGCTGATGGAAGCAAAAGAGGCTCGCTTTTCTGGGTGCTTGACAAAACAAAAACTCCTATGGGGCAGAGAACACTTAAAAACTGGCTTTTGCGCCCGCTTTTAAGCCCTATGGAAATCAGTATGAGGCATTCGGCGGTTGAAATTTTAAGCAAAAAAATGGTGCAAAGGGAAGAACTTAGGGAAACTCTTTCTTACATACTCGATATTGAAAGGGTTATGAGCCGAATTGTTATGGGAAGCGCCAATGCCAGAGATTTATTAAGGCTTCGTGAATCACTTTATGTTTTGCCAGACCTTAAGGCAAAACTTAAAGAATTTGACAATCCCCTTTTATCTGCCTGTGAAAAAGATATTGATACTATGGACGAAATCTATAATCTTTTGGAAATGGCAATTGAAGATGAGCCGCCACTTACTGTTCGCGATGGTAAAATGATAAAGCCCGGTTTCAGCGAAGAGCTTGATGCTCTTAAAGATGCTCAGGCGGGAGGACAGGGCTATCTTACAGAAATTGAAAACGAAGAAAGAGAAAAAACGGGAATTAAAAATATTAAAGTTAAATTCAACCGAGTTTTTGGCTATTATATCGAAATTTCAAACGGAAATCTTGACAAAGTTCCCGACTACTATATAAGAAAACAAACAGTTGTAAACGGCGAGCGTTTTATAACACCAAAGCTTAAAGAAATTGAAGGCATTGTTTTAGGTGCATCGGAAAAAATTATCGCCCTTGAATACAAGCTGTTTTCGGAAATAAGAGAAAAAATTGCAGGCGAGGTTGTTAAAATTCAGAAAATTGCCGCAGCAGTTGGTGTTGCTGACACACTGGCATCACTTGCGGAGGTTGCGGTTAAAAACAGTTTTGTTTGCCCAAGCGTTGATTTAAGCGACGAAATTGATATTAAAGACGGCCGCCATCCTGTTGTTGAAAAAGTGCTCAAAAATTCGCTTTTTGTTCCCAACGACACTTATCTTGGCCACGGCAGCCGTATGGCAATTATAACAGGACCTAATATGGCAGGTAAATCAACTTATATGAGGCAAACTGCTTTAATTGCAATTATGGCACAGATGGGAAGCTTTGTTCCTGCAAAAAGTTGCCGCATAGGCGTTGTGGACAAGGTGTTTACCCGCGTTGGTGCGTCGGACGATTTGATTTCGGGCAAAAGTACATTTATGGTTGAAATGAGCGAAGTAGCATCGATACTTAAAAACGCAACCGACAAAAGCCTTCTTATTCTTGACGAAATCGGCAGGGGTACAAGCACTTACGACGGGCTTTCAATTGCCTGGGCCGTGCTTGAGCATTGTGTTAAAAAAATTGGGGCAAAAACACTTTTTGCAACCCACTACCACGAGCTTACTCAGCTTGAAGGCACAATTGACGGCGTTGTAAATTTATCAATTGCAGTAAAAAAACGTGATGACGACATATTGTTTTTAAGAAAAATAATAAAAGGCGGAGCGGACGAAAGTTACGGCGTTGAGGTTGCCAAGCTTGCAGGAGTTCCCAAAGAAATAACCGACAGAGCCAAAAAGATTTTAAAATCAATTGAAAGCGAAAGCGGCGAAATAACGGTTACTTCGAAGGGAGCGAAAAAACAGGATGACGGCGGTCAGGTTGGGTTTTCGAATATGCTTGGTCAGGAAATTATTGACAAACTGAAAAATACCGATGTTAACGTTTTATCGCCCATTGAAGCGATGAACTTGCTGTTTGAACTGTCAAACGAAGCTAAAGACCTTTAAAAAGGAGGGTTAAAGCTATGGGAAAAATTAACGTACTTTCCGCTGACACTGCGGCTATGATTGCGGCAGGCGAAGTTGTTGAAAGGCCTGCCTCAGTTGTGAAAGAGCTTGTTGAAAACTCTATCGATGCAGGGGCGGAAAACATTACAGTTGAAATAAAAAACGGCGGAATTTCTTATATAAGAGTTTGCGACGATGGCGAGGGTATTTCGAGAGAAGATGTTCCCCTGGCTTTTCTTCGCCATGCGACAAGTAAAATAACAAAAGGGGAAGACCTTGAAAACATTTTAACTCTTGGTTTCAGGGGAGAGGCTTTATACAGTATTGCGGCAGTTTCACGCCTTAGCATTTTAACGGCAAAAGAAGGCGAAGAGGGAACTTTAATGGAAATTGAAGGCGGAGAGTGCTCGCCACTTCAGCCTGCAGGTTGCCCGAAAGGCACAACAATAATTGTTAAAAACCTTTTCTTTAACACCCCCGCAAGAATGAAGTTTTTGAAAAAAGACAGCAGTGAGGCGGCGGCAATTGAAGATATTCTTCGAAAAATTGCCCTTGCAAAGCCACATATTTCGTTTAAATTTATAAATGGCGGAAAAGAAGTTTTCTTTACCCCGGGCGACAACGATTTGAAAAACTGCGTTTGGGCAGTTTTGGGCAAAGATATTGCAAAAGGAATGGTTGAAGTTTCTTACGAGGAAAACGGCATTAAGGTTTCAGGCCTTGCAGGCAAAGCCGAAATTACAAGGGGAAACCGCAACCACCAGATATTTTTTGTAAACGGCAGATGTGTTATAAACAAAAACTTCAGCTTTGCACTTGCTGAAGGGTACAAAGACAAAATTATGACAGGCAGATTTCCTGTTGCTGTTTTAAATATTGAGCTTTCGCCGGCTCTATGCGATGTAAATGTTCATCCTGCAAAGGTTGAAGTAAAATTTGCTGATGACCGAGCCGTTTGCGGCGTTATTTACTGGGGAATTAAAAATGCTTTGAGGGAAGTTTCGCAGCACAGAGAAATTGAGCTTCCGGGGGAAAAGGCTAAAATTTACAGGCAGGAAAAAAGCCCTGCTCCCGAGCAGAGCAAAATAGAGGATATTCCAAAAGCTCAGCCCGTAAAAATGCCACCTGTTTCAAGGCCTTATAATGTTTCTTTTTCAAATATGCGTGTGGCAGAAGATGATATTCCTGCCATGCCGAAAAAAGAAATTGAAATTATAAAAGATGAGCCTGAAGAAATAAAAGAAGAAGCTTTTGATGTAGATATTAAAGTTTTAGGTCAGCTTTTTGACACTTACATTGTGGCACAGACAGGCGACGAAATGATTTTAGTTGATCAGCACGCCGCCCACGAGCGAATTATTTATAACAGGCTTTTGAAAGCGGCTGATAGTGCAGCTTCATCACAAACACTTCTTATGCCGGAAATTATAAAACTTTCAGCAGGAGATTTTTCGGTTTACAGCGAAAATGAGGAGTTTTTCAGAAATGCCGGATTTGAAATTGACGAATTTGGCGCAAACACCATAAGGGTTTCTATGATACCCGACAGTATTGATTTTCCTGATACGGAAAATGCATTTTGCGATATGCTTGAAATTCTTTCATCAGGAAGAGAAAAAATATCAGCTCTTCAGGACAAGGCTCTTTATTCCCTTGCCTGCAAAGCGGCGCTTAAAGCGGGAAAAGTTTTATCAATTCCTGAAAGAGAAAAGCTTATTGAAGATATTTTAAAGCTTGAAGGCGAAATTACCTGCCCTCACGGAAGGCCGGTAATACTGAGAATGACAAAAACACAAATAGAAAAGCAGTTTAAAAGAATAGTATAGGTGAAATATGATTCCACTTGTTATAATTGCAGGGCCTACGGCTTCGGGAAAAACTGCGCTTGCGATAGAGGTTGCAAAAAGAATCGGGGGCGAGGTTATTTCGGCCGATTCCATGCAGATTTATAAAAAAATGAATATTGGAAGCGCAAAGCCAACTGAGGAAGAAATGGACGGTGTGCCTCATCATCTTTTGTCTGTTGCCGACCCTTCTCAGAGTTTTTCCCTTTCTGATTATGCCGCCCTGGCACACGAGGCAATTAAAGATGTTTATGAAAGAGGGAAAATACCAATTCTTGCGGGTGGAACAGGGCTTTATATTGATACAGTTGCCGACAACATACAGCTGTCAAAAGCTCAGGGCGGAGGCGAAGTAAGAGAAGCGCTTCAGCGTGAGGCAGAAGAAAAAGGCGCGGAATATATTTATAATAAGCTTATGGAAATTGACCCCGAAAGCGCAAAAAAACTTCACGTAAATGACACCAAAAGGGTTATACGTGCCCTTGAAATTTTTTACCTTTCGGGAGAAACCAAAACAAAGGCCGACGAAAAATCGAAAAAAAATAAAAAAATATACGATTATTTGTATTTTGCTATTGAAACTGACCGAAAAATTTTGTATAATAGAATAAATGTACGTGTGGAGAAAATGATAAAAGAAGGTCTGTTTGACGAGGTGCAGTCGCTCTGCGGCGAAATTGATACAAAAAACTCCACCGCTATGTTTGGAATAGGCTACAGAGAGGTACTTTGGTACTTTAAGGGCCTTGTTACAAAAAACGAGGCAACAGAGCTTATTAAAAGAAATACAAGAAGGCTTGCAAAAAGGCAGCTTACCTGGTTTGGAAAAAATAAAAATATTATCTGGATTGGGGCGGAAGATGCCAACAGCGTTGTAAATACCCTTAGCGAAAGGTGGAGAAAATAGTTTGCGTACAGCATCGAAAATTTGTTCTGTTCTGCTTTCAATTTTCTTTATTTGGAATATTTGCCTGTACTTTGCAAACAGGGATACTACTGAAATTGTAACTTATGGATTTATAAGAGATGTAGTAAGCTGTGAGGGGCAGATAATAAAAGAAGAAGTTCTTGTAAAATCTCCGGCTGACGGTATATTGCAACCATATTTGGCCGACTGTGAAAAAGCCGGCAACAATATGCTTGTAGCCGCAATTTTAAACGGAGAAACCAATGAAGATTCGAAAAAAGAACTTACTGTTTTAAAAAGCAGAATTGCATCTCTTGAGGATTTTATTAAAAAAAGCAGTTTTGAAGAAGATGCTTTTTCGGTAGACGCATCTTTGGCAGGCAGAATAAGCCAGATTATAAGCTATTCTTCAAACGGAGATATAACTAAAGTACATCAGTATAAAAACGACATTATAAAACTTCTTGATAGGAGAAGCGTTATAGTAAATTCCAATGGCGACGAAATACTGAAAAAGCTTGGGGAAAAGAAAAAGAGTCTTGAAGTAAGTCTTGGTAATCTTATAACAGAAGTATCCTCGCCTGTTTCCGGAATATTTTCTGCAAAGCTTGATGGGCTTGAAGAAAAATACACACCGGAAAATCTTGATAAGTTAACGCTTGCCGACCTTGATAAAATCAAAAAAACCAAACCATATAAAATGAGCTCGGTTTCAAAAGGTGACAATGTTTGTAAAATAATTAACAGCTTTAACTGGTATCTTGCGGCGGCAATAGATAAAGATAATCTTAAAGACATAAAAGAGGGCAGCAGCATTAAAATTTCCTTCCGTGATTCTGATGGAGAGATGGCAAATGCCGTAGTTTATAAAATACTGGAAGCGGAGAAGGGAAAAAATATTGTAATATTCAACCTTAACCGTGATATCAGCGGAATTTTAAGCAGAAGGACAACCAGTATAGATATAGTTCGAAAAACTTATGAAGGGTTTAAAATTCCAATTGGAGCCCTGGTTTATGAAAACGGAGTTACGGGAGTTTACGTTGTAAATGGCGGCGAGAAAAAGTTTAAGCCAATTGAAGTTTTATATCATAACGAAAATTATCTGATTGCAAAAGAAGATAATCAAAAAGAAAATGCACTGCTTCTTTATGACAATGTGGCAGTAAACGGAGATATGAAGTAATGGATATGCTTTCACAAAATATAAAAACTGTTTTTGAAAATATAGAAAAGGCCGCTGAAAGAACGGGCAGAAAAGCTGAAGATATTATTATGGTTGCGGCAACTAAAACCGTTTCGGCTGACAGAATAAACGAGGCCATAAGCCTTGGGGTTAAAAACATAGGCGAAAACAGAGTTCAGGAGTTTACTGATAAGTTTGAAAGTATTAAAGGCGATGTTACCCATCATTTTATCGGTCATCTTCAGACGAATAAAGTTAAATACCTTGTTCCGAAAATCGCACTTATTCACTCGGTTGAAAGCGAAAGGCTTCTCGATGAGATTGACCGCCTTTCAAAGAAACACGGTGTTATATCAGAGGTTTTGCTTGAAATAAATGCATCGGGGGAAGACACAAAATTTGGAATAGAATTTGCCGAGGCGGAAGAAATTATTAGAAATAATGAAAATCGTGAGAACTGCCTTATAAAAGGCCTTATGACTATAGGCCCCAATTATTCTACCGAAGATGAAATAAGAGCTGCATTTAAAAAAATGAAAAAGCTTTTTGATGAGCTTTCGGAAAAAGATTACAAAAATACTGAAATGAAATATCTTTCGATGGGAATGAGTGGCGACTACGAAATTGCCATTGAAGAGGGCGCAAATATTGTAAGAGTTGGTAGCGCTATTTTCGGTGCAAGAAACTATAATTTAGGTTAACTTTTTTCTGCATGGGTGCAGAAGTAATATACAAATTAAATTTGAAAGGGTTGAAAAATATGTCAAAAATTGTCGACAAATTAAGCGAACTTTTTTTAGGTGGCGAAGATGAATTTGAAGAATATGAAGAGGAAGAAGTAACTCCAAAACAGTCACGTTTTGCACCAAAGAGTGAACCTGATGCGCCAAAACAGCCACTTCTTGGCAAAAAGAACAATTCTTCAAACAGCCGTGTTGTTAATATTCATGCAACAACTCAGCTCGAAGTTGCAGTTTTGCAGCCACAGTCTTATGAAGATTCCAGAGAAATTGCCGACCGACTTAAAAATAAAAAGGCAGTTGTAATTAACCTTGAAGAGCTTTCAAAAGAAGATGCCATAAAAGTACTCGACTTTGTAAGCGGCGTTGTATATGCTCTCGAAGGCGATATTCAGAAAGTTTCAAGCGGAATTTTCCTTATTGCGCCATATAACGTAAGCATTGCAAGCGATGTTCGCGATGAACTTAAAAGCACAGGAATTTTCCCCTGGAGCTACTAATTTAATATTGCAAATGAGAAAGGAATGAGGCCGAAATGATGACTCCCCTTGAGATGGAAAAATTAGAATTTGAAACAAAAATGGGCGGTTACAGAAAAGACAGCGTTGATGGAATTTTTCAGGTAGTAAGAGATGACTACGAAAAAATATATAAGGAAAACATTGAGCTTCGTGATAAAATTTCGGTGCTCGAAGGGCTTGTTTCCAAATATAAAAATATGGAAGATACTATGCAAAGCGCTATTATTCTTGCGCAGCAGTCGGCTGATAATGCTATGGCGGCTGCCAGAGAAAAAGCCGATGCAATTATGAAAGAAGCCGAGGCTAAAGCTATTGCATATGAAAGCGAACAGGTTGCAAGGCGTGAAAGCCTTAAAGCCTCTATTGCAAATTTAGAAAAAGATGTAACTGCGTTTGTTGCAAAAAATGTTTCTTTGCTTCAGTCGCAGATAGATATATTAAATAAAATGAAGCATGATTCTCTGGCTGACTAAGCCGGAAAAAATAAGGAGATGAAACGAAAATGGATTACGGTAAAACACTTAATTTGCCGCAAACCGATTTTCCAATGAGAGGAAATCTTCCCACAAGGGAACCCGAATTTCTCGAAAAATGGGAAAACGAGAATTTGTATGACAACTTGATGAAAAAGAATGAGGGTAAACCTTTATTCGTATTGCACGATGGACCTCCGTATGCAAACGGCGATATGCACATGGGCCATGCGCTTAACAAAACCCTTAAAGATATTATTACAAGATACAAAAATATGAGTGGATATAAAGCTCCTTATATTCATGGCTGGGATACCCACGGCTTGCCTATTGAAAGACAGGCTATTGCAAAAATGGGAATTAACCGCCACGAAGTATCTGTAAGCCAGTTCAGAAAAGTTTGTGAAGAATTTGCGCTTAAATATGTTGAAAACCAGAAAGGCCAGATTAAACGCCTTGGCGCTATTGGCGACTGGGATCGTTCATACCTTACCCTTCGCCCTGAGTTTGAGGCAAAGCAGATTGAAATTTTCGGCGCTATGGCTGAAAAAGGCCTTATATACAAAGGTCTTAAACCAATTTACTGGTGCCCTGATTGCGAAACTGCTCTTGCAGAGGCAGAAATTGAGTACGAAGAAGATAAAACAAATTCAATTTTTGTTAAGTTCCGCGTTTCTGACGATAAAGGACTTTTCAAAAATTTAGGTCTTGATATTAAAAATATTTATTTTGTTATCTGGACAACAACTACCTGGACACTTCCCGGTAACGTTGCCATTGCTTTAAATCCAACCTTTGAATATAGCCTCGTAAAAGCAGGGGAAGAGATTTATGTTATCGCTTCCGAGCTTATTGAAGGCGTTATGGCAGAAGGCGGAATTGAAAACTGGGAAATACTCGGAACATTTACAGGTGCGGAGCTTGAATACATAAAATGTATGCATCCGTTTATCGACAGAGAAAGCCTTGTAATTGTTGGCGATCACGTTACACTTGATGCCGGTACAGGCTGCGTTCACACAGCTCCAGGTCATGGTGTGGAAGACTATATTGCTTGCCAGCCATACAAAGAAATTCCGATTATTGTTCCTGTTGACAGTAAAGGTTATTTAAACGATGAAGCAGGCGAATTTTCAGGTCTTTTCTATGAAAAATCAAATGCAGTTATTATTGAAAAATTAAAGAGTGTTAACGCTCTTTATGCTATAAAAGAAATTATCCATCAGTATCCACACTGCTGGCGTTGCCACGAGCCAATCGTATTCCGTGCAACAGAACAGTGGTTTGCATCTGTTGATGCTATTAAAAAAGATGCCGCTGAAGCTATTAAAACAGTTCGCTGGATTCCGGGCTGGGGCGAAGACAGAATCGCTACAATGGTTATGGACAGGGGCGACTGGTGTATTTCACGTCAGAGAACATGGGGTGTTCCAATTCCTATTTTCTACTGCGAAGATTGCGGAAAAGAGCTTATCAACGCTGAAACTATTAAAGCAGTTGCCGATCTTTTCAGAGAAAAAGGCTCCGGCGCATGGTACGAAATTGATGCCGCTGATATACTGCCTGCGGGCACAACCTGCTCCTGCGGATGCAGCAAATTTACAAAAGAAAAAGATATTATGGACGTTTGGTTTGACTCCGGCTCAAGCCACAGTGCAGTGCTTGATGTTTATCCTGAACTACGCTCACCTGCTGACCTTTACCTTGAAGGTAACGACCAGTACAGAGGTTGGTTCCAGTCATCACTTTTAACAGCTGTTGCTACAAAGGGCGAAGCTCCTTATAAAACAGTTATTACCCACGGTATGATTGTTGACGCCGACGGCCAGAAAATGTCGAAATCCCGTGGAAACGGCGTAATGCCACAGGATATTATTGAGAAATACGGCGCAGATATTTTAAGACTTTGGGTAACATCTGCCGACTATAAAACTGATATGAGAATTTCCGATGAAATTCTTAAACAGCTTTCCGAAGCTTACAGAAAAATAAGAAATACTGCACGTTATATCCTTGGTAATATTTCAGATTTTGATCCTAAAGCTGATATGGTTGCGGATAACGATTATACCGAGCTTGACAAATGGGCTCTTATGAAGCTTTCAAAACTTATTGATAAAGTTACAAAAGCTTATGAAGATTATGAGTTCCACATCATCTTCCACGCAATTCATAATTTCTGCGTAGTTGATATGTCAAACTTCTATCTTGATATTATTAAAGACAGACTTTATACAGAAAAAGCTGACAGTACTTTAAGGCGTGCGGCACAAAGCGCAATGTTTAAAATACTCAGCGCTCTTACAAGACTTGTAGCACCTGTGCTCGCTTACACATCTGAAGAAATATGGCAGTTTATGCCTCATGCAGCAGATGAAGATGCAAAGAGTGTTCTCTTCAACGAAATGCCAAAAGCTGAGGATAAATTTACCTCGGAAGAATTTGAGGCTAAATGGGAAAAATTATTAGTAATCAAAGGCGATGTTTCAAAAGCGCTGGAAATTGCAAGAAATGAGAAAACTATTGGTAAATCTCTCGATGCCGCTGTAACACTTTATGCAGATGCAGATATGAAGGCATTCCTCGAAAGCTTTGAAAACACACTTGAAGAAATATTTATCGTATCTCAGGTTAATTTTGCCGAAGGAGAAGGCTCATACAAAGGCGAAAGCGGGGTAGGGGTTTCTGTTGCGGCTGCCGAAGGCGAAAAATGTGAAAGATGCTGGGTTCACAGTGAAAGTGTTGGCCAGTGTGCAGAGCATAAAACACTTTGCAAACGTTGCGCGGCTGTTATTGAAGGTTAGGAGATAATTGATGCTTTGGTTTTTAATAGGCATTTTTTGCCTTGCAATTGATCAACTTTCAAAAAATTATATAGCAAACAATTTTATGACGGGGCAAACAATCCCCGTCATAAACCGTGTATTTCACATAACATACCATTTAAACGACGGGGCGGCATTCAGCCTTTTCAGAGGGATGACTGTGTTTTTAACAATAGCCACGGCCATAATAATTGTAGCACTTCTGGCGTATGTTTTAATAAAAAAACCACAGAATACTCTGGCGCTTACGTCGTTTACACTGATAATTTCAGGCGCACTTGGAAATTTAATAGACCGCATTTTCCGCGGAGCCGTTGTTGATTTTCTCGATTTCAGGCTTATAAATTTTCCTGTATTCAATATTGCCGATTGTTTTGTGGTTGTTGGTGGGATTTTGCTATTTTTATATGTTCTAAAGTATGTAGAAAATTGATTATGGGCGGATTTTATTCCGCCCATAAAGTTTAAAGGGATTTTTTATGAATAAAAAAGAGTTTATTTGTGAAGAAAACAATAATGGAATGAGAATTGATAAAGCTGTTTCAGAAGTTTTCCCCGAAATTTCACGTTCTTATGCGGCTAAACTTATAGAAGAGGGAAATATTCTGATAGGCGGCAAAAAAGCAGGGAAAAGCTCAAAGCTTAGTTTGGGAGATACGGTTGAAATTTCTCTTCCTGAGCCGAAGGCTTTAGAAATTGTTCCGCAGGATATAAAGCTTGATATAGTATACGAGGATGAATATCTTCTTGTTATAAATAAGCCAATAGATATGGTTGTTCATCCTTCGGCGGGCCACGAAGAAGGAACGCTTGTAAATGCGCTTATGGCTCATTGTGGCGATGCGCTCTCAACCATAAACGGAGTAATGCGCCCCGGCATTGTTCACAGGATAGACCGCGATACAACAGGCCTTTTGGTTGTGGCAAAGGGCGACATGGCTCACGAAAATTTATCAGAACAGCTTAAAGCGAGAACTCTTAAACGAAGATACTTTGCAATTGTTCATAATAACATTACAGAAGATAGCGGAACTATAAACGCCCCTATGGGCAGAAACCCAAACGACCGCAAGAAAATGGCAATTGTAAAAGACGGGCGTGAGGCCGTTACACATTTTGAGGTTTTGGAGCGCTTTGGAAGATATACCCTTGTTGCCTGCAACCTTGATACAGGAAGAACACACCAGATAAGAGTTCACATGAAATACATAGGCCACCCACTTTTGGGCGACAAAACATATGGCGTTAAAAAAGAAGAATTCAATTTGCCCGGGCAAATGCTTCACGCAGGAAAAATTGGCTTTATTCATCCGAAATCGGGCGAATATATGGAGTTTGAAGCGCCCCTTCCCGAAGTTTTTGAAAAAACACTCAATAATATAAGAAATATGTGTAAAAACGGAGGCTTATTATGAAAATAACATTAAATCCCGACAAAGAAGTTGTTAAAGCAGTTAAAGAAGGCCTTGAGAAAACAGGCGGTTACTGCCCATGCCGAATAGCAAGAACAGAAGAAAATAAATGTATGTGCAAAGAATTCAAAGACCAGGTTGCAGACCCTGATTTTGAAGGCTTTTGTCATTGTATGTTATATTACAAATCAAAATAGGAGGAAGAAAAATGAGTGAAGTTACAATTACAAAGAATAATTTTGAACAGGAAGTTTTAAATTCGGATATCCCGGTTTTAATTGACTTTTGGGCAACATGGTGTGGCCCTTGCAAAATGATTGCGCCAATCATTGAAGAGATTTCAAAAGATTTTGAAGGAAAAATTAAGGTTTGCAAAGTTAATGTTGACGAAGAAGGAGAACTTGCAATTAAATTTGGAATTATGAGTATTCCTACAATTATGATTTTTAAAGGCGGCAATGTAGAAAAAACTTTAATAGGCTACCGCTCAAAAGAAGAACTTTTAGAAGAAATTGGTTTATAAAAAAAGCTGTGGCAGGGCAAAAACTGTCACAGTATTTTTTTGTTGACAATGTTGGAAATGAGTGGTATAATGTGCAAATGTAAGGAGGGTGTTGCAAATGTTTGCAAAAGAAAGGCGCGATGAAATATTTAATATAATCAAATTAAACGGTGCGGTAACAACTGCCGGACTTGTTAAAAACTTTGGTGTTTCTGTTGAAACCATTCGTAGAGATTTGCTTGCAATGGAGCAGAGCGGCTATCTTTTGCGAGTGCACGGCGGCGCTGTTGCGAAAAACGCAAAGAAAACACCTATGCAGCTTAAAGACAGAAATAAAGAATATATGAAAGAAAAGGAAATTCTTTCAAGAAAAGCTATTGAATTCATTAAAAACGGAGATGTTATAGGGGTAGATACGGGAAGTACAGCGGGCGTGTTTGCAAAGGAACTCAAAAACAGATTTTCAAAGCTTACGGTAGTTACACATTCTCTTGATGTTTTTGAAGTTTTAAATGATGATGAGGGCATTGAAGTAATTTTGTGTGGCGGAAATTTCGTAAAAAGTGAAAATACTTTTTGCGGCCTTTTAACTCTCGAAATGTATGACAGGGTAAATTTGAGTAAATCTTTTATTTTTCCGGCAGCCGTGTCTCTTAGATATGGGGTATGCGATAACGGTAGCGAATTTAATCTTGTGCAGCGTCATATGATAGCATCCTCGAGCGAGATTTTTATTTTGGCAGACAGCAGTAAATTTGAACAGCGAGCTACCTATAAGCTTGATGATATGGCAGACGAATATATTTACATAACTGATGGCGGTTTGTCGGATGAACTTAAAAGAGTGTATAAAGAAAACAATAAGAAAATTTATGTTGGAGAATAAAATGAACGAAAAAACATCGGCCTTAAAAAAGGCACAAATAATAGGTATTATAGCAATTTGTACATACCTTGCCAATTATTTTTCGCGTAATATGCTTACGGTTTTAACGCCGTTTATGAGCAAAGGTGGACTTTACGCAAAAGAATATTTGGCTATGCTTGCATCGGTTTATATGGTTGTTTACGCTGCAGGTCAGCTTTTTAACGGCGTTTTAGGAGATATTATAAAACCGAGATATATGGTGCTTTGCGGCTTATTGGCGGCAGGGAGTTCGCTTATAGCGTTTCCTTTTTGTCCCCAGGGTATAATGCAGATTTTGTGCTTTGGAATACTTGGATATACCCTTTCTATGACAAGAGGACCGCTTATGAAAACAATATCGGAAAATACCGAGCGTTCTCACGCAAGGGTTATCGGTGTTTTTTTCTCGTTTTCAAGCTTTGCAGGGCCTATGATTGCCTCGCTTATTGCGTTTGTGTTTGAATGGAATGTGGCCTTTGTTGTTGCGGGCACAACAACTGCCCTCATTGCAACAATTTCGTATATAGTGCTAACAGTACTTGAAAAAATGGGCTTAATAAGCTATAAAAAAATGGAAACAAAAAACCTTAAAGGTATTTTAGAGGTTTTTAAAATTGAAAGCTTTGCATTTTATATGATAATTGCTTGCCTTGTTGAAATTGCGGCGGCATCAATATCCTTTTGGATTCCAACATTCTTAACCGAATATGTTCACTTTAACGAAGACAAGTCAAATCTTGTTTTTTCGGTAATTTCGCTTTGCAGGTCGGTAATGCCGTTTGTATCGCTTACGATATTTAAACTGCTTGGTGAAAAAACAGTACCCATTATGAGAGGGGCATACCTTGTATCGGCAATATCGTTTTTAATTGTAAGAGTATTGCCGACAGGTACTATAACAGTTGTTTTTCTTGTGTTGGCACTTATTCCCAACAGTCTTGTATCTTCGCTTTTATGGAGCATTTATATTCCCGGACTTGGAAAAACCGGCAGGGTATCAAGTGTAAACGGAGTTTTAGACTGTACAGGGTATATTGCGGCAAGCATAGCAACATCTGCCTCGGCCTGGGTAATCAGGTTTTTCGGCTGGAATGGGCTTATTGTTTTGTGGATGCTTATAGCGGTTACAGGAATTTTGGTAACGTTTTTTGCAAAGAATGTGAAAGAGTAATTGCGAGGAGATAAAATGAGTAATAAAATAAAACTGAGATTTGCCGTAATGAGCGACCTGCACTATTCGGCTGAACATTTACACGTGAGAGACCGCTTCAAAAGCGCTATAAATACCATTTACGGCTACTGCGAAGGAGAAGAATACAAAGCGCTTGATGCCATTTATGTGATTGGCGATTTTACCGATATTGGCCTTAAAAGCGAAATGGAAATGCTCAAAGAAGATTGCGACAAGTATATTAAAGAGGGCACAAATCTTGTGCTAACTCTTGCAAATCACGAGCTTCATTATGTTGATGACTATACAGAGTCAATGAGAAATTTTAAAGAGATTTTTAAAATGGATTTTGATCAGCATATTGTAATGAAAGGCTATCATTTTATTTCTCTTTCAACAACTATTTTTGACGGTCCATGGCATGATTCTTTCGATGAGCCAAAACGCGAGTTTTTGAAAAATGCACTGGCAAAAGCACGAGAAGATGGCGGAAACAAGCCTATATTTGTGTTTCAGCACCCCGGTATTTCTAATACCATTTCGGGAGGATATTATGGCAATATGGAGCTTTTTACGGCACTTAAACCATATCCTCAGGTTATAGATTTTTCCGGGCACAGCCACTTTGCAGTTAACAATCCCGGCGAAATTGATCAAAACTATTTTACTTCTGTTGGAACCGGCGGGCTTTTAAACCTTCACGCGAGAGAAGACTGTGCACAAATGTTACTTGTTGAAGTTTGGGAAGATGATACGGTTTGCATAAAAGGGCTCGATGTAATTTCGGGCAAGTTTTTTGAGGATATTATTCTCCGGGAAGTTTATGACAGGTCGAAATTTAAATACACCAAACAACGTGCCATGAAAAGCACAAAACCTTATTTTGAGAAAAATACGAAAATTAAAACCGAAATTTCGGGCGATAGAATAACACTTACTTTCCCTGCCGCAAAAATTGATACAGAGAGAGTTTTTAAATACGATGTATGCTTTGTTGATAAAAACAAAACTGTAATTTCCCGTTTTGATGCCGCATCGGATTTCCCAAAGTTTTATCAGAGCGACACGGTTACCATTTCGGGCGAATTGCCTGAAAATGCTGTGGGTGTTAAAATTTATGCAATGGGATTTTGGGGAAACTGTTCAGAAAGTATTGAAACACAAATATAAAAAAGGAAGTGTAAGCACTTCCTTTTTTATGTTTTATGAACGGTAGTCTGCATTTATTGTTACATAGTCAAATGTTAAGTCGCATCCCCATGCGGTTGCGGTTTCTTCGCCATCATGCAAATCAATTATTGCAGTAACTTGCTCGGCTCCGAGGATTTTTGTTGCTTCCTCTTCACTGTAAGGAGCGGCCATTCCACCTTTAACTAAAGTAATTTCGCCCTCGGCGCTTTTGATTTTAACATCGGTTTTCTCGGGCACAAAGTTGCCGCCTGAATAGCCAAGAGCACAAAGTATTCTGCCCCAGTTTGCATCTTTGCCGAAAATTGCGGCTTTTGTAAGGGAAGAGCAAATAACGCTTTTACTTAAAATACGTGCATCCTCTTTTGTGCAGGCACCAAGAACAATTGTTTCAAAAAGTCTTGTTGCGCCTTCGCCGTCCTCTGCAATTTTTTTGGCAAGAGTTTCGTTTATGTAGTGAAGGCCTTCGCAGAACGCATCGAAATCTTTGCCCTCACTGTCAATAATTTCGTTTTCAGCCATGCCGTTTGCCATAATCAAAACAGTATCGTTAGTTGAAGTATCCCCATCAACGGATACCATATTATATGTATCTTCAACATCTTTTGAAAGTGCTTTCTGAAGCATTTCTTTTGAAATATTGGCATCGGTTGTAATAAACGAAAGCATTGTTCCCATGTTGGGATGAATCATACCTGAGCCTTTGCACATAGCGCCAATTGTAACAGTTTTTCCCGAAATTTCCACTTCGCAGGAGCAGGTTTTGGGTTTTGTATCGGTTGTCATAATAGCACGTGATGCATTTTCTTCATCGGCATCGGTGCGATTTGCTTGGCTACAAAGCATATCAGCGCCTTTTAAAATAACATCCATAGGAAGCTGAGCGCCTATAACACCTGTTGATGCAACAAGTACATTTTCGGCATTTACACCGAGGTTTTTGGCAACAGCTGAAGCTGTTTTTTTAGTGTTTTCGTAGCCCACGTCGCCTGTGCAGGCATTTGCAACGCCTGAATTTACAATTACCGCTTTAACAAAGGGGGAAGATGTAACTATTTCTCTATCCCAAAGTACAGGAGCGGCTTTTACTTTATTTTTTGTAAATGTGCCGGCAACTACGGCTTCTTTTTCGCTTATGATAATAGCCATATCAAGGTTTGTTTTACCTTTTTTAATACCTGCACGTATGCCGGCTGATTTAAAGCCTTTTGGTGCAAGTACCGATTTGTTTGTAATTTTCATATCTATACCTCTTTTCCAAAGTAAGAGTATATCACAGTTTTTGTAAGTTTACAAGAGGAATTTAAAACTCAACCACAAGGCCATCGTAGCTTACGCCAAAACCTTTTTTATTCATTTCATCACAAAGCTCTTGGTGAGTGCGGTTTATGTTATGTGAATAGTGGTTTACATAGCATACGGTTTTATCATCAATAACACCCATTTTTTCAAGACGCTCTTTTGCATATACAACCGTTTCGGTATTCATATGGGAAATCATTTTATGAGTTTCGTTTCCGCAGCAGTCAAATGATGCAAAGTCGATATGCTTAACATTTTTTTCGATATAATCGAAAGTTTCTTCTAAAATGTCGCCTGTGTCGTGAGCATATAAAAGAGTTTGACCGTCTTTTTCTATAAGGTAAATTACAGGGTCGGTTAATACGTCGTGACGGGCACGAAGGGGTGTGATTTTATAGCCTTCTGCCTCGAAGGGCTCAAAGGGGCGAATAACCTCGGCCATAACGCGATTGCCAACCTGCCCTTTTATAGCAGCTTTTATTGCTGCGGCAGATGGAGCAGTGCAGTAGAAAGTAAGAATTGTTTCTTCTTTCTGATGAGCGTTGCAACCGAAACGCATATTTGCATCAGCAGGATACAAATGGTCGCTATGATTATGAGTTATAAGGCATGTTTCTATTTTGTCAAGGCAAAAGCCGTGAAGCAGTGCATGCATATAAGTGTCGGCAGGAAAGTCGATTAAAATTTTATCGTCAACAAGTGCCTGACAACGTGTGCGAATGTCTTTTCCGCCGAGCTGCCTTGCTCTTTCGCAGCTGTCACACTGGCAAAAAAGCGCAGGATAACCTTCGGCTGCGGCCGTGCCCAGATACTGAATTTTCATTTTAGTTACCTCATTTCATAAACTGTAAAACACTATCGCCTTTTGTAAGAGAATATGCAATCATAAGCATACGCGGAAGGTGGAAAGGGCCTTTTGTAATATGACCTTTGCAAGTATTGGCAACAGTATTGTCATAGTGCAAAATACTGTACCATTCGCCATATTCACTGTCAGCAAAATGCTTCATACAATAGTTTACAAGGCGGTCAAAATTATTTTTATACTTGTCTTCGCCAAAAACTCTATAAGCTACAATGTTTGCGATAATAGCCTCGCACTGTGGCCACCATTTTTTCATATCCCATTCAAGTTGGAGGGGTGGCTCGCCAAGTACATCGCGAAAGCAGATAATTCCTTCATAATCGGGAAGTTCTGCCTTTGGCATAGTAATATCAATTATGTGTTTGCCTGCGTTTATAATGTCTTCATCATTCTGATAAACACCTTCGCTTATTAAAAACCACGCTGCCTCTAAAGAATGACCTGGGTTTACAATTCTACCTGTTGTGGTATTTATAAGTTTTCCTTCAGGAGAAATGCTTTCGAGCATTGCACCAACTTCATCGCATATAAAACCGCTTTCTAGTATAATTTTTGTCATTTCCTTTGTTATCTGATTATATTTTTCAGGATTTTCGGCGCCGCTTCGCATAACCTGCGCAGTTGCCAGAAGAATCATCGCGGGAGAAAGACCTTTTGCTTTTACATTTGTAAATTTCGGTGTTGTAAGCGATGGGTTTTTGAAAATAGAGTATGCCACATCAAAATATTTTTCGGCTTTTTGGAGTGCTTCTTTGTTACCCGTTGCCTTATAATATTCCATACAGCCGATTGCGGCAAAGGTTTCGCTGAAATAGTATCTTCTTTTAAGAATCGGGTCACCGTTTTTTGAAACTATGTAAGCCATGCGATAGTTTTCATCGCCGCATTTTGGAAGAAAAGAATATATGTGATGACAAGCCTCTAAATATTCAGGTTTCTTTTCTACAAAGTTGTAAGCCTTTGCAAATGTCCAGAGCGCTCTGCCCTGAAACCAAACACTTTTTTCATCGCCATAAAGAGAACCATCACGCCTTAAATGGGTTATAATGCCGCCGTCTTCCTTATCAATGCCTGAAAGCCAAAAGCTTAAAATATTATCGGTTAAATATTTTTTGAAATCCATGTTGATTACCTTATTTCATAAATTCTAAAACACTGTCGCCTTTTTCCATTGAGTAAAGCATCATAAGCATACGCGGAAGATGGAAAGGACCTTTGAAAATGTTACCTTTTAAGTAATTTGCAGGGGTGTTATCATAGTGAAGGTAGCCGTACCATTCGCCATATTCTGTGTCTGCAAAAGCTTTGAAAGCGTATGAAAGAAGTCTGTCGTAATCTTTTTTATACTTTTCGTCGCCCAAAACTTTGTAAGCCATAAGGTTTGCAATAAGCGCTTCGCACTGTGGCCACCAAAGTTTCATATCCCATTCAAGGGCACCGGCAGGTTTTCCAAGAGCATCGCGGAACGCTATAATTCCTTCGTAATCAGGAAGTTCTGCCTTTGGCATTGTAATATCAATTATGTATTTTGCCTTATTAATTATGTTTTCGTCATTCTGATAAACGCCTTCGCTCATTAAAAACCATGCAGCCTCCAAAGAGTGGCCCGGGTTTACAACTCTGCCTGAAGGAGTGTTGCAGAATTTACCGTCGAGCGAAACGCTTTCAAGCAGTGCTCCTGCTTCTTCTGAAAGGTAACCACCTTCAAAAACTTCGTTAACCATTTCTTTTGCGATAGCGTTATATTTTTCAGGATTTTTTGACGCACTTCTCATAACCTGAGCTGTTGCAAGCATTATCATAACAGGGGATAAAGCTTTGCCGGGTGTTTCAAATTTTGGTGTTGTAAGAGAAGGGTCTTTAAAAATAGAGTATGCTACATCAAAATATTTTTCAGCTTTTTCCAGTGCTTCTTCAAGGCCTGTTGCTTTATAGTATTCAATATGGCCAATAGCGGCAAAGGTTTCGCTGAAATAGTATCTTCTTTTCTGAATTGGTGCACCTTCTTTTGTAACCGTAAATGCCATTCTAAAGTTTTCGTTGCCGCATTTTGGGAAGAAGGAGTAAATTTTATGGCAAGCCTCAAGATACTCGGGCTTTTTCTCTATAAAGTTATAAGCCTTTGCAAATGTCCAGAGCGCTCTGCCCTGAAACCAACAGCTTTTCTCTGTTCCGTAAACATTTCCCTCACGGTCAAGCTGAGTCATAATTCCGCCACATTCTTTATCAATTGCATCGGAAAGCCAGAATTTAAGTACATCATCTGTTAAATATTTTTTGAAATCCATTTTTATCATCCTTTCTAAATTTCTACATCAGGCATTAAAGATGCCTCATATACAATATCTTTATAAGAACGGCCAGGGTTCCACATAAGCTGAGCCATAATTGCGCAGGAAAGATTGATTTTTTCTTCCATAAGGCCATCTTCGATAAGCGCTTCGATCATAGTATTACCCTTGGTATCTTTTCTGATAATATCAATAATTTCCCTTGCTTTGTCGCCATTTTTAAGCCATATGCTATTGATTCTGCGCCAGTATTTGCGCATAGAAGCATACCTGTTTGCAATTTGACGTCGGCTGTAAACACCCATATCATATGTTGACATCTGGTGTTCAAATAAACTCCAGTCAAGGCACTGAAGACCTTTTAAAACAACCGCAAATTTCTCGTTTTCGCCACGAAGGGTTGTAATGTTTTCGGTTAAAGCTTTTGTGCCTTCAAAGTCGATAAGGTTTTCGGGGTTGTATTCATAAGGGAAGCATCCACCATCCTCCCATACTATTTCGACATCGCCTGACACTTTTCCTATGTCTTTTAAATTATTTTTTACGCTTGTTGCGTGAAGGCCGAACTGAATTCTCATATCGCCAAATCTTGCTTTAAAGTTTTCGCTTATTTTATTTACGAAGTTTGCAACTGTTTCGGCAATGCTTACGCCGTTTTTATCGGCGTCGTGAGTTTCGGTAAAGGTTTGGAAATAAATTCCGTCGCCGCCGAGGTTTTTATAATTTTTTTCGTAGTGGTCCATAGCATCGTCAATAATTTTCTGAAGGGCGTTATCATCGGAAATATCAAAATCGTATCCCCAGCCCATTGAATAGCCCCATGTTATTTTAACGCCCATCAAATGAGCATAGTCAACGATATCCTGCGCGTTAATTGGAGCAAAGTCGTTCCAGATGGTAATCATATTCATACGAAGGCGTGCCATGTTGTCAATAAGGCGTTTATAGTCGTAAATTACATGGCCCCATGTCCATATGCCGCGTTCTTTGATCTGCGGAATTTCTTCGTAATCTGTCTCGGGCATTTTACCTATAAAATGCGGAGTAAAGTGAAGCTTATGCAAATCGCGGCTTTCGGCCTTTGGAAGGTAGCTGTTTACAAAATCGGAAATTGCATAATATGCACCCATATCACCGCCGCCCGCAAGGGCAAAAACCTGTTTTTCGGGGTTTGCAGGATTTTTAAACACTTTAATGCGATAGCCTTCGGGATGGCTTGGAATAGTAATATCGCCATTTTTACAAAGCTTTGCAATATATGGGTTATTTTCTTTTGTTCCAACGGCAATAATATTATAGTAGCTTTCCTTTTCAGGGGTAAGGTCATCAGCCTGGCAAACTGTTAAAATGTAGGGAACTTCAGCATCGAGTTCGCCATAAAGAAAGTCGCAATATTTTTTGCAAATACCTTCATATTTGCCGATAACTACAAGAATTCTGTTATCGCCATAAACGTTTTGATACATACAAATCACTCCTTTATTTTAATTTAATGTTTTTTGAAATTTTTTTCAACAGTTTTATTGACATATATTTAGCACTGTATTGACTTTTTGGAAATATAGAGTTATACTTTTATTGGGTGATTAAAATGTATGACGACAGGCACAGAAGAAGATTTAAAGGAATTGCGCTGGCTTCGCACAAGGGGTTTGCAGATGAAAAACAGAAATCGTACCAAATTGACAAAAATGGAAATATTCTGTTTACCCATACTCACAACCACAAGGATTTTGAAATTATCTATATAAAGAGTGGGAGCGGTATTTTTTATATTGATGGCGAAGAAAAGGTGTTTAGTGCAGGGGATATATTTTTTATAAACCCTTACGAGATACACAGTTCTGTTGCATTTAAAGACAAGCTTCCGCTTTCTTTTTACTGTATAACAGGCGACCTTTCAATTTTAGGCGATACCGCTAGGCTTTCAAAAGAGCTTGAAGAGGGCAGCAAAAAATGTGAGAATTATCTACCCTCTGAAACAAACGGAGATATTGCGGCGACTTTTGAAAAGCTTGAAAAATATTTTGAAGAAAAAGCCGATGGCTGGGAGTTTTTTGTTGCAGGATATCTGCACCAGATTTTTGGTAAGATTTTAGAAAGTGGGCTTTGCCGAAAAGCGGAGAGGGAAAATAAAAATAAGCTTTTTGTAAAAAATGTTCAGAAGTACATAGAAGAAAACTTTGTAAGCGATATAAAAAGCAGCGATGCGGCTGCGGCGCTTTGTTATGACCAAAGCTATTTCTGCCGCCTTTTTAAAAAGAATTTTGGCCAGAGCTTTGGCGAATATTTAAGCTACTATCGCATAAATGTTGCAAAAAATCATTTGTTGGCAGGGGATAGCGTTTTAAAAGCGGCAATGGCGACGGGCTTTAATAACTTAAGCTATTTTACAAAAGTGTTCAAAAAATACACTATGGTACTGCCTTCGCGCTTTGCAAAAAACTTGACAGAGTAGGCATATTATTGTATAATATTATGGATATAGTATATTTGAGGTGAAACAAATGGGAAAAACTTTAACAGAGAAAATTTTGGCTGCTCATTTAGTTGACGGCGAAATGATAAAAGGAAAAGAAATTGGTATTAAAATTGACCAGACATTAACTCAGGATGCAACAGGTACAATGGCGTATCTTGAGTTTGAAGCTATGGGTGTTCCAAGAGTTAAAACAGAGCGCTCGGTAGCATATATTGATCACAACACTTTGCAAAGCGGTTTTGAAAATGCTGATGACCACCGTTTTATAGGTTCAATTGCAAAAAAACACGGCATTTATTTTTCAAGGCCGGGTAATGGTATTTGTCATCAGGTTCATCTTGAAAGATTTGGTGTTCCCGGTAAAACTCTTATCGGATCTGACAGCCACACCCCAACAGGCGGCGGCATTGGTATGATTGCCATTGGTGCCGGCGGAATGGACGTTGCGGTTGCAATGGGTGGCGGCGCTTATTACATAACCTGCCCACGTGTTGTAAAAGTTGAGCTTTCGGGCAAGCTTTCGCCATGGGTTAGTGCAAAAGACGTTATTTTGGAAGTTCTTCGTCGCTTATCTGTTAAAGGCGGCGTTGGAAAAGTTATAGAATACTGCGGAGAAGGCGTTAAAACCCTTTCGGTCCCTGAAAGAGCAACCATTACAAATATGGGCGCTGAGCTTGGCGCAACAACTTCAATTTTCCCATCTGACGAAATTACAAAAGAATTTTTGAAAGCACAGAAGAGAGAAGAAGTTTGGACAGAGCTTTCAGCAGATGCAGATGCAGAGTATGACGAAGTGGTTGAAATTAACCTCTCAGAACTTGTGCCGCTTGCAGCTTGCCCACATTCTCCTGATAACGTAAAATCAGTTAAAGAAATAGGAAAGCTTAAAGTAGATCAGGTTTGTATTGGTTCATGCACAAACTCATCGCTTCTTGATATGCTCAAGGTTGCATATATTTTAGACGGAAAAACTGTAAACCCCGATGTTTCTCTCTCAATTGCACCGGGTTCAAAACAGGTTTTAAATATGCTGGCTAAATGCGGTGCACTTTCAAAGCTTATTGATGCAGGTGCAAGAATACTTGAGAGCGCTTGCGGCCCTTGTATAGGAATGGGTCAGTCGCCAAATTCAAAGGGTATTTCTCTTAGAACATTTAACCGTAACATTGAAGGCCGCTCCGGCACAAAAGACGGCCAGATTTATCTTGTTTCCCCTGAAATGGCGGCAATTTCGGCTCTTACAGGATACCTTACAGACCCCAGAGAAATCGGCGAAATGCCAGAGTTTAAACTTCCTGAATATTTTGATATTAACGACAATATGATAGTTCCCCCTGCAGACGAAAAGGATATGGACAGCGTTGAAATTTTGCGCGGACCTAACATTAAACCTTTCCCTGTGGCAGAAAAACTTGCTGACAATATTGAGGCAAAATGCTCACTTAAAGTAGGCGACAATATTACAACCGACCACATTATGCCTGCAGGTGCTAAAATTCTTCCGCTTCGTTCAAATATTCCTGAAATTTCAAAACATTGTTTTGCAGTTTGTGATGAGAATTTCTACAAAAGAGCGCTGGAACTTAAAAAGTCAATTATAGTTGGCGGATCAAACTACGGTCAGGGTTCATCACGTGAGCATGCGGCGCTTGCGCCACTTTATCTTGGCGTTAAAGCGGTTATTACAAAATCCTTTGCAAGAATTCATATGGCAAATCTTGTAAATGCAGGAATTTTGCCGCTTACATTTGTAAATGAAAGCGATTACGACAAAATTTCAGAAGGCGATGAGCTTGTAATTTCAAACCCCAAAGCACAGCTTATGGCAGGAGATAAAGTTTTAGTTACAAACAAAACTACCGGCGAAGAATTTGAAACGGCAGTTTCTATTTCCGAAAGACAGAGAGAAATGATTTACGCCGGCGGACTTTTAAACTACACAAAAAATAATTAAGGTGGATAATAAAATGCAGGAAAAAATTAAAGAGGCAGTTTTAAAATTTGAAGAGCTTTTAAAAGCACAGGTTGAAAGAGCGGAAAAAATGAAAGAGAACAAAGATTTTACCGATTATAATGCTCTTGACAAAATCGTTATAGGAATTATTCCGGGCGACGGTATTGGCCCTATAATTTTAAGAGAAGCCGAAAGAGTTTTAAACTTTTTGCTTGCTGACAAAATAGCAGCGGGCAAAATTGAAATTAAAAAAATTGAAGGCCTTACAATTGAAAACAGGGTTGCGAAAATGCAGTCGATTCCAGATGATGTTATGACTAAAATCAAGAAATGCAATGTTCTTTTAAAAGGCCCTACTACAACACCCGGCAAGGGCGACGGTCTTCCAAACCTTGAAAGTGCAAACGTTACAATGCGCCGTGAACTTGACCTTTTTGCAAATGTAAGACCTGTTAGCGTTCCTGAAAAGGGTATCGACTGGACATTTTTCAGAGAAAACACAGAAGGCTCTTATGCAGTAGGTTCAAAGGGAATGAACATTGGCGATGTTGCAATTGATTTTTGCGTTCATACAACCGAGGGCTGTGAAAGAATTGCAAGAGCTGCCTTTGAATTTGCAAAAAACAACGGCAAAAAAAGAGTTTCGGCAGTTACAAAGGCAAACATTATAAAAACAACCGACGGAAAGTTTCTTGATATATGCAAAGAAGTTTCGAAAGATTACCCTGATATTACTTTCGATTCGTGGTATGTTGACATTATGTCGGCAAATCTTATAAACGAAGATATAAGAAGCGGCTTTGAAGTTTTTGTTTTGCCAAACCTTTATGGCGATATTATTACCGACGAAGCGGCTCAGATTCAGGGCGGCGTTGGAACAGCAGGCTCTTCAAACATAGGCAAAAAATATGCTATGTTTGAAGCTATTCACGGCAGTGCACCCAGAATGATTGAAGAGGGAATAGGAGAATATGCAAACCCTTCAAGCATTATGAGGGCAGTAGGTATGCTTTTATCGCACATAGGTTTGCAAAGAGAAAGCGATAAACTTTCTCGCGCTTTGGACATTTGTATGTTTGAAGAAAAGAAAGTTGTTAACACCGGCAACAAAGACGGCGCTACCTGTGCTCGGTTTGCCGACTATATTATGGAAACAGTGAAATCACTGTAAGAAGAGGTATAAAATTATGGATGAAATTGGCAGTAAAAAGGTTTCGAAAATTGTTATAAGGAGACTCCCCAGATACTACCGCTATCTCTCTGACCTTATTGCAGAGGGGGTTGAGCGTATTTCATCATCGGCATTGGCTGAAAGAATGGGCGTAACAGCGTCGCAGATAAGGCAGGATTTTAACTGCTTTGGTGGATTTGGACAGCAGGGCTACGGCTATAACGTGCCCCAGCTTCACTCGAAAATTGGCGAAATACTTGGTCTTAACGAAGGGCACAAAACTATTCTTCTTGGTGCCGGTAATCTTGGCCATGCACTGGCAAATTATCCCGGTTTTGAAAGAAGAGGTTTTAAACTTTGCGGTATCTTTGACTCAAATCCTGACATAATAGGTAGTGAAATAAACGGGATAGAAGTTTCTGATATTAGCGATTTGGAAACCAGTTTTGCTCAATTGAAGCCCGATATAGCTATTTTAACAGTTCCTAAAATAATAGCACAAAATATTGCCGACAGGCTTTGCGATTTAGGTATTCGCGGGATTTGGAATTTTTCATATATGGAACTTCGTGCAAAAGAGGGCGTAGAGATAGAAAACGTTCATCTTAGTGACTCGCTTATGACTCTTTCGCACACAATTTATTCAAAACACGGAAAAGAGGAAAAACAATGAAAATCGTTGGTTTTTCAGGTGTAAGCGGCAGCGGAAAAAGCTACAGAGCTTTAGATGTTGCCGCGGAAAAAGGAATTTCATATATTATCGACGACGGGCTTTTAATATCCCGTCGCCATGTTGTTGCGGGTAAATCTGCAAAAAAAGAAAAAACGCGTCTGGCATCTGTCAGATGTGCTTTGTTTTTTGACGATGAACATATGGAAAACGTGAAAAAAGCAATAAAAGAAGAAAACCCTGATGGTATACTTATTCTGGGAACATCCCACGAAATGATAGTTAAAATTGCTGAAAGGCTTGCGCTGCCGGCGGTTTCGTCGTTTGTGGAAATTGACGAGGTGGCATCTGAAGAAGAGATGGAAATGGCGCACGAAATGAGAATGCAGCAGGGAAAACACGTTATTCCTGTTCCAACATTCGAGCTTAAAAAAGATTTTTCCGGCTACTGGATGGATGCACTTAAAAAAATAACACGCAAGAAGGCAGAAGACCCATCTAAAGAAAGAACAATAATTCGTCCAACCTTCAGCTATATGGGAGAATTTGTTATTTCTCCCGGAGCAATATGTGATATTGCAAAATTTGAATCAACCAATGTTGAAGGGGTTGTACGCCCTATAAACTGTTCTTGCCGTGAGGTTGAGGGTGGAATTTCTATTAAGCTTGAAATTGAAGTAAAATACGGGAAAAGAATTGATAAAATTGGCGAAGAGGTTTGTAAAATGGTTTCAAAAGCCATCGACAGTTATACCTCGATAAATATAAACCGAATTACGGTAGTAATCAAATCAGTTGTATTTTAGGAGAAAGCTATGAAAAAGCTATTGATAATTGACGGAAATTCCATTATAAACAGAGCGTTTTATGCCGTTGCTCCGCTTACTACAAGCGACGGGCTTCACACAAACGGAATTTACGGATTTCTTAATATTTTCCTGAAGGTTTTGGGGGAAGAAAACCCTGATTATTGCACGGTTGCCTTTGATTTGAAGGCGCCAACTTTCAGGCATCTTGAATATAAGCTTTACAAAGCTACAAGGCATGGTATGCCATCAGAGCTTGCCGAGCAGATGCAGCCTCTTAAAGATGTTCTTCACGCAATGAACATTAAAACAATTGAAAAAGAAGGCTTTGAGGCTGACGACCTTATTGGTACGGTTTCGGCAATGTGTGAAAAAGAGGGTATAAACTGCCGCATTTTAACGGGCGACCGCGATGATTTGCAGCTTGCATCTGATAAAACACAAATTCTTTTAACAACTACCTCTAAAGGGCAGACACAAACTACCGTTTATGATGACAAAGCTGTTTTTGAGAAATATGGCGTAACACCTAAAATGCTTATAGATGTTAAAGGCCTTATGGGCGACAGTTCTGATAATATTCCCGGTGTTGCAGGAATAGGCGAGAAAACAGCCCTTACCCTTATCACAAAATACAAAACTATTGAAGGCGTTTACGAAAATCTTTCTGACCTTAAGGGCGCAATGCTTAAAAAACTGGAAGACGGAAAGGACGATGCATTTTTAAGCCGCCGCCTTGCTACAATTGTTTGCGACGCACCAATTGAAGAAAAAATAGAAGATTTTGAAGTTAAGCCTTATTCTGACGAGCTTATTCCACTTTTGAGAAGGCTTGAATTTAAAAAAATAATTGAAAAAATGGCCGACGGCGTTGAAAAGGCTGAGTGTGCCGCTATTGAATGTGAAATAAATCAGTGGAGTGGAGAAAAGTTTTCAGCTGAAAAGCTTTACTTTGATTTGGAAGATGAAAATGTAATATTTTTAAACGGGGACAAAGTTTACTCGGCGAAGATTTTATCATTTAAAGATATTTTTGAAAACAAAGATATAAAGAAAATAAGTATTGACATAAAAAGTGCAACAGTTAAGCTTTCAAGGCTTGGAATTAATCTTGCAGGTGCTGAATTTGATGCAGGTGTTGCAGCTTATTTAATAGAGCCTTCAAGAAACGATTTTTCGCTTTTATCCCTTTGCAGTGATTTTCTCTCATGTGACTGTGATATGGGTGGCGGAGTGTCGCTTTTGCCGAAGCTTTGCGAAGTGCTTTCTGAAAAAATGCGCGAAGATGAGCTTTTGCCTCTTTACGAAAAAATTGAATTTCCGCTTGTAAGGGTGCTTGCAGATATGGAAATTGAAGGAATTAAAGCTGACAGGGAAATGCTTGAGAGGTTTTCTCAGAAGCTTGGCGAAGAATTAGCCGAGCTTGAAAAAATGATATACACTCTTGCGGGAGAGCAGTTTAATATAAATTCGCCAAAGCAGCTTGGGGTTATTTTGTTTGAAAAACTTGAGCTTCGCGGCGGAAAGAAAACAAAAACAGGTTACTCTACCAGTGTTGACGTTTTGGAAAAACTGCGTTCAAAACACCCGATTATACCATACATTCTTGATTACCGCCACAAGGCAAAGCTTAAAAGCACTTATGCCGACGGACTTCAAACTGTGATAAACCCTGAAACGGGAAAAATTCATTCAACATTTAATCAAACTGTTACAACTACGGGAAGAATTAGCTCAACCGAGCCTAATTTGCAGAATATTCCCGTAAGAACAGAGCTTGGAAGAGAGCTTAGAAAGGTTTTTGTAGCAGACGATGAAGAGCACATTTTAGTTGATGCCGACTATTCGCAGATTGAGCTTCGTGTTCTTGCCTCGATTTCAGAAGATGAAAAAATGATTGAGGCTTTCAAAAGCGGAGTTGATATTCATACAAAAACTGCCGCCGAGGTTTTTGGCGTTGCTGATTTTATGGTAAATTCTGATATGAGAAGAAACGCAAAGGCTGTAAACTTTGGAATTGTTTATGGTATTTCCGAATTTTCGCTGGCAGAAGATATTCATACAACCCGTGCTCAGGCAAAAGAATATATGGAAAAATATCTTGACACCTACAGCGGCGTTCGTGCATTTATGAAACAAACTGTTGAAAATGCAAGAGAGTGTGGCTATGTAAAAACTCTTTCGGGAAGAAGAAGGTATATTCCTGAAATTTCTGCATCTAATTTTAATATACGTTCATTTGGCGAGAGAGTTGCCTTAAATGCCCCTATTCAGGGAACTGCGGCAGATATTATTAAAATAGCAATGATAAATGTTCACAGAGCACTTTCTGAAAAAGCGCCAAAGTCAAAACTTCTTTTGCAGGTGCACGATGAACTTATTGTTCACGCTCATATTGAAGAGGAAGAAGCGGTTAAAAACATACTAAAAGAGGAAATGGAAGGTGCTTTCAGCCTTTTGGTACCTTTAGATGTTGATATGGCTTCAGGCAGGAGTTGGTTTGATGCAAAGTAGAGTTTACTGGATGATGGGTGGCAGCGGCAGCGGTAAAAGCGTTGCGGCAAGTGTAATGCGTGAGGCAGGGGTATTTGTAATAGATGCCGATAAAGTTGCACACGATGTTTTGCTTAGCGGAAGAAAGGCCTATGATGAAGTATTAAAAACTTTTGGGAGCGAGTTTTTGCTTGAAAATGGCGAAATAAACCGCAGAGAGCTTGGAAAATATGTTTTTGCCAATCCTGAAAAGCTTCAGCTTTTAAACGATATTACTCATAAGCATATAAGAGAAGAAATTATAAATCTTACAAGCGGAAAAGAAGTGGCAGTAATTGATGCGCCGCTTCCCCCTGAAGGGTTTATAAAGCCTTATCATATTCTTTACATACTTGCGCCTGCAAAGGTAAGAATTGAAAGAATTTCAAGGCGTGACAGTATTACTGCTGATGATGCGCAACTAAGGCTTGGTAACCAGAAAATGATAGATGACTATATTAAATATGCCGACACAATTATTGAAAACGACGGCGATTTGTCCCTTTTTAAGGAAAAAATAAAAAATTGGTGTGAATATGAAAAAATTATTTAGAATAATTATTCTTATACTTGTTATTATAGGAATAATAAAAGCGATACCTTTGGGGTTTGATTACTTTTTTCCCTGCACATACAAAAGGCAGGTAGAAGAATGTGCCAAAAAATATCAGGTTGACAAAAATCTTATTTTTGCAATAATTAAAGCAGAAAGTAATTTTAATAAAGATGCTGTTTCTAAAAAAGGTGCAAAAGGCCTTATGCAGCTTATGGACGAAACAGGGCGGTGGTGCACAGAAGAAATAGGAATTTCTGAGTGTGAGCTTACTGACGTGGAATGTAACATAAATGCAGGAACCTTTTACTTTTCGCATCTGCTTGAAATGTATAGCGGAAATGAGAAAAATGCCATTGCCGCATATAATGCAGGATATGGAAATGTTGATAAATGGCTTGAAGATAAAAATTATTCGGGAGATGGCAAAACCCTTGATACCATTCCATTTGAAGAAACTGACAAATATGTAAAAAAGGTAATGCTTTACAAAAAAATATATTCGTATAAAGATAAAAACAAAAGCCTGTAATGCTTTGGTTGTGGCCTTAGTATTACAGGCTTTTATAATATGTTGTTTTTCCTATATTCTCTGGGTGACATACCGAATTTTTGTTTGAATTTTCTTGAAAAATAAAACTGGTCGGAAAAGCCGTAGCGCTCGCTTATGGAAAGAATTGATTCGTTTTTTGTTATAAGGCGAAGTGCCGCTTCGGACAAAACTGCATTTGACACATATTCGTTTACCGACATGGAAAGCTCTTTGCGGAAATTTTTGGCTAGAGAACTTTTCGAGGTATATGCGGCAGCGGCAATTTTTTCTATGGTAAGCGAAATGGAAAGATTGTTTTTTATATACTGCAAAGCCCGAAGAAGGCTATGGGAATAGTCTTTAATATCAAGTTTTTGAGCGATGGGCGAAATAAGCCCATATACATATTGCTTAATGAAAATTGAATCGGCAACAGATGAAGAAGCAATAATATTTTTAAGCTTTACAATGGTTGTATCATCTTCGCTGATTGCGATGGTTTTTTCGGTAAAACGAAGAAGATCCATACCGTCAAAATCTGACAGTTTGAAATGAAAATACATATGTTCCATTTCGGCAGGAAAAGTGAAGCTGAAGGAATAGCCCGCAGGAAAAAAGAACCATTTTCCAGGAGTGAGTAAGGTTTTTGTTCCGTCTATACCGCAGATTTCAGCACTGTCACGTGTTATATAATAAAGCCTTGAATAGGGTGGAGTGTTAACGGCAGAACTCCACGTTTTATCGATTTTGGCATAGCCGAAAATAATAAGGTTTAAATTTATTCTGTTTGCACTTTTACAAATTTCATTTCCGGATATAATTTCCATATTAAAATCTCCATATTACTTTTTCGGTATTTTATCATAATGCCAGATGAATGTCAATAAAGCGTGCTCAAAAGTACATATTTTATAACCGTTTTTTACTTGTTTTTGCGCCATTTTGATAATAAAATAAATACAGGAGGTTGATAAATATGGTTTTAAGAGATAAAATTTGGCTTTGGGGACATCCTGAGGGAAGATACAATAATTCGTTCGGAAACGACAGAATTTCGCGAATGACACCTATGGAATGTTGTTTATATCTTGGAATAAGAAATACTTTTATGGTTCCTGTTGGCTGGGATGTAAGTATGAGAAAATATAACAAATCTTTCACAACACTTAAAAAAGTTGGCTGGGAATGTTTTGATGCAGGCAAATACCCCGGTGTTATTGAGCCTATTTTGGAAGATGCGAAAGATTTTCCAAACGTTGGCAGAGTTGTGTTTGACGATTTTGTTCGCGGTGGCGGATATAAAGAAATTCCTGTTGAAAATCTTTACAAAGTTCACGAAAGGCTTCACAATAACGAAGTAAGGCCTATGGATATGTGGATGGTTTTATATACTCACGAGTTTGGCCTTGACAAAGAAGATGATGAGGGCTTTCAAAAATATATAGACCCATTTGACGGAATAATTATGTGGACATGGAAGGAAAAAGATGTTCCCCTTATTCCTGAAAAGTTTGAAATTTTCAAAAAAATGACACCAAATCAAAAAAGGCTTTTTGGGTGTTATTTATGGAACTTCGGAGAAAGACGCCAGGCAACGGCGGAAAAGGTTTTATGGCAGCTTGACTGGTACAGAGAAAAAATATATGCGGGAGAAGCTGAAGGAATTGTTCTTCATACAAATACCATGGCAGACCTTGACCTGCCGGCTTACGATGCCGCCCTTGAATGGATGCAGAAACACGGCGATGAAGTTATAGATTAAAACAAAAAGGAAGTAATTTAATTACTTCCTTTTTTAATATCGTAGAGAATTATTGACGAGCCTATTGCAACTAGATTTATAATTTCGGCTATAACTCCGCCGATTGTACCGGCTGCGAAATTATAAATAAGCCAGCAGGGACTAGAACAGAAAATAAAGCGGCGGGCAATAGAAGCCTTATCAATATAAAGGCCTGTTCCCATAAAAACACATCCTGCAAACGGCAAAAGGCCAAGCCACCCGTCGCCGCTGAAGTAAACAGCTACTGCAAATGCAACTACATAAAAAATATACCAGAATTTTGGATTTGCCCATTTTTTATCTTTATAACCTATTATAATATTTCTTGTCATAGAAAGAATATTAAGTGCAGCACCGGAGAAAGCGCCAAGCAAAAAGTAATTTGTTGCAAAAAGCGTTGCCGAAATTATTTGTATAATTCTAATGCCTTTTGTATTTTTCTGCAAAAGAGAAAGGGCACCAACTCCCATAGCAATAATGCCGATTGCCTGAATAATTATATCGTTCATAATAATCTTCCTTTCCTGAGTACCAGTAAATTTTAATACAAAAAGAGATTAAAGTCAAGAATATATTATTTTTTTGTGCATATTATAAAACAAACTAAATAAGGAGTGATAGTTATAAAAAGGAAATGGGTAATTTACTTAATTAACATTCTGATACCGCTGGCAGTTGGCGGTTTAAGTGCGCTTTTTGCAGGTGGGGCAGATGCCTTTCAAAATTTTAATCCGCCACCACTTACGCCGCCTGCTATAGTTTTTCCTGTTGTATGGAGTATACTTTATACTTTGATGGGAATTTCTATGGCGCTTGTTATTTTGTCTTCGGCATCGCCAATGCAAAAAGAAAAATGTATTAAAATTTATGCTTTGCAGCTTTTTGTAAACTTTTTCTGGAGCATTATATTTTTCCGCTTTCAGGCGTATTTTTTGGCGTTTTTGTGGATTTTGCTCCTTCTCTGGCTTATTGTAAAAATGATAAAAGAGTTTTATAAGGCATCGCCTTTAGCGGCAAAACTGCAAATCCCGTATCTTATCTGGGTTTCATTTGCAACTTATCTTACTTTTGCAACATACATTTTATCAAGATAATTTAAAGAGCGCTTTGGCGCTCTTTTCTTAATTAACTATTGAATTTTCAAGGAAAATGTTGTATAATTATCGTAGGTGATTTAGTAGGTGATTTATGTGAAAAGAACAGCGTTATTTATTTTAGCAATTATGTTGCTTTTAAATCTTCCGGTATTTGCCGGAGAAAATGTTGAATACGAGGTTAATTGCTGCAGCGAGCAAAGCTTTATAAAAGGCTGCATTCTGAATGGAATTATTGAAGGGCAGAGTGAGGTTTCGCTTGAAGGTTTCGGGTTTGACAAAAAAGTAGCCGAAGAAACCATTGAAGAGATAATTGCCGAAAATCCGCAGAGTACGGCAAATGTTTCCTCTTTTGAAATCAGCAGCGACGGCTCGGCCGCATTTTTTAAATACGACAACATTTTGTCGCTTAGCGAAAGCGTAGTTGTTTCGGCTGAAAAAGCACACATATTATCCTTAATTGACGATGATATGACAGATATGGAAAAAGCCCTTGTTGTTCACGATTATATGGCGCAAAACTATGAATATGATACAACTTACAGTATATATAGCGCCGAAGGTATTTTTAAAAACAAAAAAGGCGTTTGTCAGGCATATGCTCTGGCATTTATTGAAATTATGAAAGAGCTTTCCATAGAGTGTAAATTTGTTCCCAGCGACGCTATGAACCATGCGTGGAACCTTATAAAAATTGACGGCGAGTGGTACCATATTGATGTTACCTGGGATGACCCTACGCCTGATTTACTGGGCAGAGTAAACCACGTGTTTTTCCTTATAAGCGATGATGCCATTGCAAGCTCAGAATACTACCAAAGAGCTCACTACGGCTGGAAAAGCACAGAAAAGGCTGAAAGCAAAAAGTATGATGGATGTTTTTGGTACGATGTTGAAAAACCTATCATAGATAATGCTGGCTTCTGGTACTACATAAAGGAAACAGAAACCAAGCCCATAAAAGGGCAAATTGTTAAGCGGAATATTTCTACAGGAGCTGAAAGCGTTATTCATACAATTGAAGATATTTGGATGGTTTGGGGCACTACAAACCGTTACTGGCCCGGCTGTTTTTCGGGAATTGGCATAATGGATGACAGAATTTTTTACAATACCCCCAGAAAAATCTACAGTATGAAGCTTGACGGTACGGGCATCAGAACAGAGCTTACACCAAACACATCTGCAGGATACATATACGGAATAGTGGTAAGTGACCCTAAAATTATTTACGGCCTTTCAACTTCTCCCAACAACGGAATTGAAACGAAGAGTGATTATCATCTTCAATATTGTATATCCTTTGACGGAAATGGTGGAAGGGCATCTGCGGTTTACAAAAATGTGCCAAAGAACGGTTTATATGGAATACTGCCAACTGCCACCCGCGAAGGATATGAGTTTAAAGGCTGGTACACCGAGAAAGATGGCGGCATTTTAGTAACAAAAACCACTGCCCTCATAACTGAGGACGACCATACGCTTTACGCAAGGTGGGAAAGAAAACAACCTGAGGTTGTACCTGAAAAAACTGACGGTAAATGCACTGTGAGCATTGATCCCAAGTGGGAAAACGAAGAATGTTATATTTATGTGGCCTGCTTTAAAGAGGGAAAACTTTCGCATATTGAAAGACGCCTTTATAGCGGAAATGAAGAAAAATTTATCGTGGTTGACAATAGCGATGTGAAAATTATGTTGTGGGGAAAAGATGAGTTGTCAAACCTGTGCAACAGGATTTTAGTAGGAAAAGATAAGTTTGAAAATTAAATAATAAATAAAAAAGCCTGAAACGAATTTTCGTTTCAGGCTTTTGTTTTTACCAATATTTTTTCCAGTCAGGATTTAAAAGGCGCATAAGAGCTTCCATATAGAAGTAGTCGCCCCAAATGCAGCACTCGTTAATACCGAGGTTACCTGCGTAGTAATATGTTCCTGCTTTAAGAAGGCCTTCATCGGCGCAATCTTTTGTGGTGTAGTTTTCCATAAGTGAGCCAAGGATATTGCCAACTGCTTCGCTGTAGCGGATTTTGTGCGGAGCATCGAGAGGCATTGATTTAAGCGCTTCCAAAAGACCACAAACTGCAATTGATGCCGCAGATGAATCACGTGGTTCATCGCCATCCATAAAGCACAAATCCCAGTAAGCAACAAAATCTTCAGGGAGATGATTTAAGTAGTAATCAGTAATTCTGTAATACTTATCCATAATATCAGTATTCTGGAGATATGAATATGTAAAAGGAATACCTGTAACGCCCCATGCCTGCCCGCGTGACCAGCAAGAATCTGCAGCTTTGCCCTGTTTTGTTCCACCGCCGATTCGCTCGCCTGTATCAGGGTCGAAATAGAAGTTCTGGTAAGTTGAGCCATCTTCTCTTACAACTGTGTTCATAGTTGTGTTAAAGTGAGCAACAGCTTTTCTTGAAAATTCGCTGTCGCCTGTTTCTTTGCCTGCCCAGTGAAGAAGGTTAATGTTCATAAGGCAGTCGATAATTAAGCGGTAAAGCTTTGGATCTTCAACATTGGTGTCGCCTGCAAGCTGAATAAACTGGCCGCGTTCTCTGAAACGATTTGCCAGAACCTGAGCAGCTTCAATTGATTTCTGCCTTAAAACGTTATCGCCTGTTGCTTTAAAGCCGGCAACTGTTGAAAGAGTAAAGTTAAATCCGATATCGTGGTCGCCCATACCAATCATATTATCAACACGGTTTATAAATGTATCGCAAAGTTTTCTTGCTTCGTTTTTATATTTTTCATCTTTGGTGTATTCATACGCAAGCCAGAGCATACCGGTGTAAAAGCACTGGGTCCAGCCGCCTTTGTTTTCTATTTTGGCATATACACCATCAACACTGGAAGCACCCGGGAACGACCCGTCGCTGTGTTTTTCCATCATTTTGTCAATTTTTTTAAGAGCATCACTCATCGCGCTTTCAAGTTTTTCGCGTGAGAGAGCTGCAATATTTTCAAGCATAATAAACCTCCCATAAGTAGTTTCAAGTTGATTATAACATTATTAAAGTGCAATTGCAACCTTTATTTACAAAATTTGCAAATTTATTTACCCTATAAATAAATGTTTTTGCAATCTATATTTCGTACAGGTAATTTTTGGAGCAACTATATCTTGTATATTTCAGTAATATTTCATCATTTTAACAAAAAAATTAAAAAAAATTCGCCTTTTTGAAGAAGAAATTTTCAAAAAATACTTGAAATTTTAGAAAAAATGAGTTAAAATTTAATCAAAGTGGGGAAAAGTACCACGAAATTCCACAAAGTGGGGGGTGAGGGTAATGTTTATAGGTGAATATTCACATAGTGTTGACGCTAAGGGCCGACTTATATTGCCCTCGCGTTTCAGAGAAGATTTGGGCGGTGCTTGCGTTGTTGCAAAAGGATACGACGGCTGCCTTAATGTTTACACGGTGGAAGAATGGGAAGAATTTGTTGCAGGGCTTACAAAACTCAGCCCTCACAATCCTGATGCACGTAGAGTTCAGCGTTTGTTCGCGGCGGGAGCAACTCCTTGCGAACTGGACAAGCAGGGTAGAATTATTATTCCTGCAAACCTTAGAGAATATGGTGGACTTTGCGGAGAAAAAGTTGAAGTTATGGTAGTTGGTGCACTTTCAAAAATTGAAGTGTGGTCTGCTGATAGATGGAAAGAATATAACGAAGGCGAAGGCAGTATGACCCTTGAAGAGGCAGGTGCAAACCTGTCGGGAATGGGGCTTTGATAATGGAAAAGAAAGAATTTGAGCACGTTACCGTTTTAAAAAATGAAATGATAGATGCTGTTGTTAAGAACGGTGGTATTTATGTTGACCTTACCTTAGGTGGTGGAGGACACAGCGAAGAAGTTTTAAAACGTGGCGCTACTTTAATAGGAATAGATCAGGATAGCGATGCTATAAAAGCTGCAGGAGAAAGGCTTTCTGAATTTGAAGGAAAGTTTACTCTGGTAAAAAGTAACTTTAAAGATTTAAAACAGGTTTTATACGATTTAAAAATAGAAAAGGTTGATGGGATTATTGCCGATTTGGGCGTTTCGTCTTATCAGCTTGACGAAGGAAGCCGTGGTTTTTCTTATATGCACGACGGAAAGCTTGATATGAGAATGGACCAGAGCGGGGCTTTGAGCGCTGAAGATATTGTAAACGATTATAGCGAAGAAGAGCTTACAAGAATTATTACAGACTTTGGCGAGGAAAGATGGGCGAAAAGAATTGCCGCTTTTATAGCAGATGCAAGAAAAAAAGAGCGCATAAAAACAACTGCCCAGCTTGTTTCGATTATAAAAGCCGCTGTGCCTAAAGGCGCAAGGCAGGGCGGGCCTCATCCTGCAAAAAGAACTTTTCAGGCAATAAGAATTGAGGTAAATCACGAGCTTGATATATTGGCAAAAACAATAGAAGATGCCGCCGATATGCTAAAGCCGGGCGGCAGAATGGGTTTTATAACATTTCATTCACTTGAGGACAGAATAGTTAAGGAAACATATCAGCATCTTGCAAAAGGGTGTACATGCCCTCCGTCGTTTCCTGTTTGTGTTTGTGGTGGTACACCTAAACTTCGTGTTGTTACACGAAAACCAATAATTCCCACAGATGAAGAAGTAAATGTAAATCCACGCGCGAGAAGCGCAAAACTTAGAATTGCGGAAGGAGTGTAAAAAGTGAATAGGTATAATTATGGTACCGGTGCCCGTAAAATTGAGAAAACCTATAAAGAGGAACCCAAAAAGGTTTTAGTAAGAAAACCAAAGGTTGACAAAGTGTTTGTTTTTTCCTTTATTCTTGCGGCTATGCTCGCTTTTACACTGCTTGGAAGATATTCTATAATCACGGAAAAAACTGCTCAGGTTGAAAATCTTAAAAAAGAATATGATACAGTAAACAGTATGGTGGTTTCCGGTGAATATGAATTCGAGAAAAGTATCGACCTTAAAAAAGTTGAAGAAACTGCAACGGGCAAGCTTGGTATGCAGCGCCCCGAAAAACATCAGATGGTTTATATCAGTATGGATAATGCCGATTATTGCGAAGTAAACAAGGCAGAGGGCGGTGGCTTTCTTGCCAGCATTCTGTCAGGGGTTTCCCGATTTATGGAATATTTCAAATAATATACAATATAAATAATTAAGCAGGGAATTAGTTTCATTGCTTTAAAAAAAGACTCTTGAGTTAAGTTCTCAATATAAGAATTTACCGGGAGTTTTTTGAGTAATTAAGAATATGACCGTTTTGTAGAAAGGAGAGTAAATATGGCCAAAATCAAGGTAAATGTCAACAGGCGAATGAGAGCATTTTGCGCCGTGTTTATCTTTTTTATGGCATTACTTCTTTTGAGAACGGCTTATTTACAGATTTTTCGCGGTGGCCAGCTTCGCGATGCTGCTGAGGCTCAGCAAACCCGTGATAGTATGATTACTCCCGAGAGGGGAACAATTTACGACAGAAACAGGAAAGTTCTTGCCCAAAGTGCAAGTGCGGAAATGGTTTGCATCGAACCTATAGTTATTAAGAAAAAGGGAAATGCTGCCGAAGTGGCACAAAAGCTTTCTGAAATACTTAAGATAGACTACGAGGAAATTTATAAAAAAACTCAGAAAAACAGCTACTACGAAATTATAAAAAAGAAAGTTGAAAAAGAAGTTTCTGATAAAATAAGAGCACTTGGGCTTGCGGGCGTAAGGCTTGATGAAGATACTAAAAGATATTATCCCGGCGGAGAACTTGCATCTCATGTTATAGGTTTTACAGGCGCCGATAACCAGGGCCTTGGCGGCATAGAAATGGTTTATGACAGCGACCTTAAAGGAACTCCCGGAAGAATAAGAACGGCGAAAAATGCAAATGGTATGGATATGCCCTTTGAAAGCGAACAGTATCTTGAGGCAGAAGCCGGCAGCGATGTTGTGCTTACAATAGATGAGGTTATTCAGCATTTTGTTGAAAAACATCTTGAAACCGCATGGCTTGACAATAAGGTTGAAGATGGTGCGGCTGCAATTGTAATGAATCCGAACACGGGCGAAATTCTTGCTATGGCAACAAAACCAGGATATGACCTTAATGCCCCTATGCAGATTGCAAGTGAAGATGTTCTGGAATATCTGAAAGGTTTTGAAGGGGAAGAATACGATACCAAATATAGCGAAGAGCTTAATAGAATGTGGCGTAACAAAGCGGTTGTTGATACCTATGAACCCGGTTCAACATTTAAAGCAATTGTAGCTTCGGCGGCTCTTGAAGAAAACAGTTCTTCTCTGAATGATGGCTTTTTCTGTTCAGGTAGTGCACATGTTACCGACTGGGATATCCGATGCCATAAAGCCGGAGGTCACGGGGCGGAAAATTTTGTTCAGGCTGTTTACAATTCGTGTAACCCTGCATTTATCGAAATAGGCTTAAAGCTTGGAGTTAAAAACTTTACAAAGTACTTCAGCGCATTTGGTTTTACAGAAAAAACAGGTTTTGAGCTTCCGGGCGAAGCGGTAGGAAGCCACTATACTGCGGATAATATGACAACTATCGACCTTGCCGTAAACTCGTTCGGCCAAAGTTTTACCATAACACCACTTCAGATGATTTCGGCCATGAGCGCTATTGCAAATGGCGGACATCTTATGAAACCATACATCGTAAAACAGATTTGTGATAAAAACGGAAACGTTATAAAAAATGTAGACCCACAGGAAGTAAGACAGGTAATAAGCGAGAGCACAAGCCAGACTATGTGCGGAATTTTGGAAGGCGTTGTATCTGAAGGTGGCGGTAGAAATGCTTATGTTCCCGGTTTCAGAATAGCGGGCAAAACAGGTACAAGTGAAAAGGTTCCCCGTGGTTGCGGCGAGTATATAGCATCTTTTGTAGGATTTGCTCCGGCAGATAACCCGCAGATAGCAGTTTTGGTACTGCTTGATAACCCGCGTGGAAATGAATACTACGGCGGTATGATTGCCGCACCGGTAGTTGGCAATATAGTAAATGATACTTTGAGATATTTAGGTGTTCAGCCTCAGTATACACAGGAAGAAATGACACAAAGCGATATTTTAATGCCCGGTGTTGTTGGTATGAGCGTTGAAGATGCAAAAAAAGCTATTACGGGCGCATCGCTTAAATATCAAATAATAGGTGAAGGCGAAACTATAATCGACCAGACACCAAAAGCCGGCGTTGGCCTTTCATCGGGCGCAGTTGGCATACTTTACACAGTTGAAGGCGCACTCACCGAGGTAACCGTTCCCGACCTTACGGGAATGAGTAGCGTTGATTGTAATATAGCCCTTGCAAATTGCGGGCTTAACTTTAATGTTTCAGGGCCGGGTAAAACCGATACAGCAGGATATGCCCTTGCATCAAGCCAGGAACCGGCTCCCGGAAGCGTTGTTCCCGCGGGAACTATTGTAAATGTTCAGTTCAGGCATACAAGTGCCGAATAGCCTTTGGAAAGGAGTGATAAAAAGATGAAGTTTTATAAGCTTTTGGAAGGAACAGCTTGTTCCCCATGTGGAGAAGACGTAGAGATTTTATCAGTTGAATATGATTCCAGAAAGGTGAAAAAAGGTTCGCTTTTTATCGCGGTTTCCGGATATCAGACAGATGGCCATTTGTATATAGAAAAAGCCGTGGAAAATGGTGCGGTGGCAATTGTTGCAGAAAAAGCAGACAACATTCCTGAGGGTGTAAGCTATGCCCTGTGTCCCGATAGCCGCGAGGCCATGGCGCTTATCGGAAAAACTTTCTGGGGCGGCAGTGCTGACAGGCTTAAAATGATTGCCGTTACAGGAACAAATGGAAAAACAACAACAACATATCTTGTTAAAAAAGTACTTGAGCTTGTTGGAATTAAAACGGGACTTATCGGAACAAACCAGAATATGATTGGTGACACCGTTTTGGAAACAGGAAGAACAACACCCGAATCACTTGATTTGCATCAGCTTTTAAAACAAATGGAAGATGCTGGCGCAACTCATGTTATTATGGAAGTTTCTTCACATGCGCTTTATCTTAAAAGAGTTTTTGGAATAGAGTTTGAGGTTGGCGCATTTACAAACTTAACCCGTGACCATCTTGATTTTCACGAAACATTTGAAAATTATTGTGATGCAAAAGCAATTTTGTTTACTCAAAGTAAAAAAGGCGTTATAAATATTGACGATGAATGGGCAAACAGAATTTTAGAAAAAGCAACTTGTCCCTGTATGACATATGGCATAAATGGCGGCAGCCTTAAGGCGGAAAACATTCGCCTTTCCGAGCGAGGAGTTATATTTGAAACTGATTTTGGTGGGAAGGTTCACGAGGTTCGCCTTTCAATTCCCGGGCAGTTTTCAGTTTACAATGCTCTTACTGCAGTGGGAATTTGCGCATCACTTGGAATATCTTTTGAAAATATTTTGAAAGGGCTTATTCTTGCAAAAGGTGTTAAGGGAAGATGTGAAGTAGTTAATATTCTGGCTGATTACACTGTTATTATTGACTATGCCCACACGCCCGATGGCCTTGAAAATATTATAAATACTGTTCGCGGCTTTGCCAAAGGAAGAGTTATAACAGTTTTTGGCTGCGGGGGCGACAGAGATAAAACAAAAAGACCTATTATGGGCGAGGTTGCCGAAAAACTTAGCGATATAACCGTTGTTACAAGCGACAACCCCAGAAGCGAAGTTCCTGAAACGATTATTGATGATATCCTTGCCGGAATGAAAAAGGAAGAGGGAACTTATGCCGCTATATGTGACAGAACAGAGGCTATAAAATATGCTATGGAAATTGCCGAGGCAGGAGATGTTATAATTCTTGCCGGCAAAGGTCACGAAACATATCAGATATTAAAAGAAGGAACTATTCACTATGATGAACGTGAAATAGTGAAAGAGATTTTTAAAAATCAGTGAGGAAATAAGATGTTTACAGCTTCTATTATAGCCACCGTATGCGGGGGAGAGCTTTTTGGAAATGGCGAAGCCGTTTGCAAAAAAGTAATAACCGACAGCAGAAAAGTGGAAAAAGGCGATTTGTTTATTGCTATAAAAGGCGAAAATTTCGATGGAAACGCTTTTGCTGAAATGGCGTTTAGTAAAGGTGCTGAAGTTTGCCTTTTAAGCCAAAAGACAACGGTTCCCGAGGGCAAGGCGGCGGTTTTGGTGGCTGATACAGGAAAAGCCCTTATGCAGCTTGCGGCGTATTACAGAGAAAAAATGGGAACTAAAATTCTTGCTATAACAGGAAGCGTTGGAAAAACCACTACAAAGGAAATGTGCGCCTGCGCTTTGGAAAGTAAATTTTCAGTTCATAAAACAAGCGGCAATTTTAATAATGAATTAGGAATGCCACTTACTCTTTTAAAACTTCTTAAAGAGCACGATGCGGCAGTTATTGAAATGGGAATGAGCCATAGCGGAGAAATTGAAAGGCTTTCTGCCGCCTGCAGGCCAGATGTTGCACTTATTACAAACATTGGCATGAGCCATATTGAAAATCTTGGCAGCCGTGAAAACATATTAAAGGCAAAGCTTGAAATTTTAAAGGGCCTTAAAGAGGGTGGAACCCTTATTATAAACGGCGACGACGAGCTTTTAAAAACTGCGCCCTTAAGAGGCGTTAATGTTTTAACTTACGGCTTTTCGGATAATTGTGATATAAAAGGCAAAGCTTTGTCAGACAACAGCGTGTTGGTGTGCGGTGAAGAAATAACCCTTTCTGTAAGCGGCGAACATAATCTTTTAAACGCATGTGGTGCTATGGCGGCGGCAAAAGTTTTTGGAATAAATGCGGCCACGGCGGCAAAAGGAATAGAGAATTTTCAAACAGACGAAAGGCGACAGAGCATTACAAAATCAGAAAAAGGATTTTATGTAATCTCTGATTACTATAATGCTTCTCCTCAGTCGGTTGAAGCAGCTCTTTCGGGGCTTTCAAAAAAAGAAGGAAGAAAAATAGCGGTACTTGGCGATATGCTGGAACTTGGCGAGTATTCAAAGGAAAGCCACAGGAAATCAGCAGAAGTTGCAGCAAAATTTGGTATTGATATTTTGCTTTTATACGGCAACGAAAGCCGCGAAACTTATTTGGCGGCAAAAGACAAAATTTCGGCTTTTCACTTCGATGATAAAGAAAAGCTTTGCGAATATCTTGTGAGTATTTTAAAGGAGAATGATTATGTTCTTATAAAGGGCTCACGAGGTATGAAAATGGAAACAGTATATGAAAAAATTATGAGGTGACAAAATGAACTTGATTATAAGCGGAATAATTGCCTTTGTTTTTGCGGCGGTACTTGGAAATTTTGCAATTCCTGTGCTTACAAAGCTTAAATTCGGTCAGAGTATAAGAGATGAGGGCCCGGCGTGGCATCAGAAAAAAAGCGGAACTCCAACTATGGGTGGCATTATATTTATTGTAGCGACCGCGGTTGTTTCAATTATTGCGGCACGTGATATGAAGGCTTTTGGTGCTCTCGTATGTGGACTTTTGTTCGGAGCAATCGGCTTTTTTGATGACTACATAAAAGTTGTAAAAAAGAGAAATTTAGGGCTTACCGCTGCGCAGAAATTTATTGCTCAGCTGGTAGCGGCGGCAGTTTTTCTGCTTTTTGTAATGGCAAGGGGAGAAAACTCTGATATTTTAATTCCGTTTACAGATATCTCATTTTCGCTTGGAATCTGGTTCTTGCCACTTAATATTATTTTGATGGTTGGAATTGTAAACAGCGTAAATTTAACCGACGGCCTTGATGGGCTTGCGGCATTTTCTGCTTTAACTGTAGCAATTTTCTTTGCGGCATTTGCAAAATATGCCGGCGAAGAAGGAATTTCGCTTTTAATGGCATCACTTGTTGGTGCAACGGCAGGTTTTTTGGTTTATAATATTTATCCTGCAAAAGTATTTATGGGCGACACCGGCAGCCTTTTCCTTGGCGGAATTTTGTCAGGTGTGGCCGTGTATCTTGGCTTTCAGATAATCTTAATAATTTGCTGTATGGTGTTTATTATCGAAACCCTTTCGGTTATCATACAGGTTACTTCCTTTAAACTTACAGGAAAAAGAGTTTTCAAAATGAGCCCTATTCATCATCATTTTGAAATGTGTGGCTTTAAAGAAACGAAAATAGTACTTATGTTTACCGTGGCAACAGCTGTTTTTTCCCTTATAGCATTTTTTGCGGTAAGATAATAAAAATTTTATAAAAGGTGGTGAGAGAATGCCGAAAAGAAGAAAATATATAAAAGGTGGAAAACCCGATGGCGTGCTTTTGGGCATACTTGCCACTATGCTCATTTTTGGGCTTGTAATGGTTTTCAGTGCATCAGCACCTTCGGCATTTTATCAGCACGGCGACCAGTATCACTTTATAAAAAGGCAGTTTCTCTGGACTGTTGTTGGCGTAGGTGTAATGTTTTGGGTTTCAACAATAGATTATCGCATTGTTAAAAGATGGGCAGGTGTGCTCTGCGGAATAACTCTTATAATGATGTTTCTTGTTCCAATTATAGGTATTGAATTAAACGGCGCAAGAAGATGGCTCGGAATAGGCCCTCTTACATTTCAGCCTTCGGAAGTTGCAAAGTTTGCTCTTATACTTTACTTTGCGAAAAGAATGTCTGAACAACCTAAAAATCATTTAAGAAACTTAATTTACGGAGTTGGCCCTTATCTGGTAGTTTTGGTGGCTTTTATAGGTGCAATGATGTTGCAAAAACATTTAAGTGCCGCTTTGGTAACCTTTGCAACAATGATGGTTTTACTTGTTGTTGGCGGAGCTAACATAAAACATTTTATTCTTATGGGGCTTTGCGGCGTTGGTGTTTTTATTCCATACGCTGTTTTGGAACCTTATCGTCTCAGAAGAATCACAGCCTTTTTAGACCCGTTTGCCGATATAAAAGGCGATGGCTGGCAGATAGTTCAGGGGCTTTATGCAATTGGCTCTGGCGGAATTTTCGGCAGAGGTCTTGGTCAGGCAAGGCAAAAATTCTTGTATGTTCCTGAGGCACATAACGATTACATATATGCAATCTTGTGCGAAGAGCTTGGCCTTGTTGGTGCTATTTGTGTTGCGGCGCTTTTCGTGGCTTTTATCGTAAGATGCCTGCAGATAGCCGAAAAAGCACCCGACCGTTTTTCAAAAATTACAGTATTTGGCATAACAACACTTATTGCTTTTCAGTATCTTATAAATATAGGAGTTGTAACCTCGTCAATACCTAACACAGGTATGCAGCTTCCATTCTTTAGTGCAGGCGGCTCTTCGCTTGTGTTTTTAATGGCGGCCATGGGGATTATACTTAATATTTCAAGGCAGGCAAACCTTTCAGACAGGAAGGAGGGGCTTTGATGAGAGCAATTATTTCAGGCGGAGGAACAGCGGGGCATATAAATCCCGCAATAGCAATTGCTGATGAAATAATTAAAAAAGAGCCGGACAGCGAAATTTTATTTGTGGGAACACCAAATGGAATGGAAAATGCGCTTGTAAACAAAGCCGGCTACAAAATAAAACACATTGAAATTCGCGGCATTAAAAGAAGCCTTTCTTTTGATAATGTCAAAACTGTTTTTATGGCGTTTAAGGCGTATGCCGCATCGAAAAAAATAATCAAAGAATTTTCTCCCGACATTGTAATAGGAACAGGCGGATATGTTTGTGGGCCACCGCTTCTGGCGGCTTCGAAAATGGGAATACCAACAATTATTCACGAGCAAAATGTTCCGCCGGGAATGGTTGTAAGTATGATGGCTCCTAGGGCCGATGCAGTTGCAATTGCCTTTTCTGAAACAGAAAAAATGCTCAAAAACCCAAAAAGAGTTGTTCTTTGCGGAAACCCTTTGAGAGAGGGAATTGTAAATTTAAAGAAAATTCAAACAGAAAGGCCGCTTGTTATGATTAGCGGCGGCTCTCTTGGAGCAGGAAAAATCAACGATGCACTTTTTGAAATGATAGAAAGCGGAAGGGAAATAGATTTTGATATTTGTGCATCAGTTGGCGAAAGATTTTATGATTCGTTTATGGCAAAAATCAATGAAAAACAAATAAATATTCCTGAAAACATAGAAATACTACCTTATATTCACAATATGGACACCGTTTTGGCAAAGGCTTCACTTGCCGTTACGAGAGGCGGAGCAATTACCGTAAGTGAGCTTATGGCGGCTGGAAAACCCGCAATTATCATTCCAAGCCCCAATGTAGTTCACGACCATCAAACTAAAAATGCCCTTTTTATGGAAAAAAGTGGCGGCGGAGTTATGATGAGGGAAAGTAACCTTTCGGGCAAAACACTTTATGAAAAAATAACAGATTTACTTGGCGATGATAAGCGCCTTCTTAAAATGAGCCAATGCGGAAGAAAAGCAGCCGCTCTCAATGCGGCAGAAGAAATTTATTTGCTTGCAAGAGAGTTTACCTCGTAACCAAGAAAAGCACGGCTGCATATTATACGGTAGAGATATATGCGGAGGTGTAAGTGTGTGTAACATTGTTATAAACGGCGGGCGACCGCTAGAGGGCAGTGTGAAAATTCAGGGCGCCAAGAACTCGGTTTTACCTATTCTGGCGGCTACGATATTAAGTGAAAAAGAAAGCGTAATTGAAAATTGCCCCGATTTAAGCGATGTGAGATATTCTATAAAGATTTTAGAACATCTTGGTTGCTGCGTTAAAAGAGAGGGCAATACAGTTATTATAAATCCGTCAGGAGTAAACTGCGGCTTTGTTCCTGATATACTTATGCACCAGATGCGTTCTTCAATAACATTTCTGGGTGCAATACTTGGAAGATGCCGAATGGCAAAAATGTGTGCTCCCGGCGGATGCGAGCTTGGAGCAAGACCTATTGATTTACACATAAAAGCCCTGAAAGAAATGGGAACTTTGGTTAAAATGAGTGGTGGTGCTATTGAGGCTTTGGGTGGCGATATGCACGGAGCCAAAATCCACCTTGATTTCCCAAGCGTTGGAGCTACAGAAAATATTATGCTTGCCGCAGTTTTAACAAAAGGCACAACCATTATAAATAACGCAGCCAGGGAACCTGAAATATGGGATTTACAGGAATTTTTAGGTAAAATGGGAGCAAAAGTTTCAGGTGCAGGAAGCGACAAGGTTATTATAGAAGGAGTTTCATCGCTTCATGGCGCAACACATAAAATAATCCCCGACAGAATTGTTGCTGCAACATATCTTTCAGCCGGTATGATGTGTGGCGGGGAAATTGCTCTTAAAAATGCCGAAAGCAAACATTTTGCGGCTATTGAATCAGTTCTTTCTGATATGGGAGCGCAAATAAAAGTGTGTGGCAACGAAATTATACTTAAAGCTCCGGAAAGAATTAAAAGCATAAACTCACTTAGAACGATGCCTTATCCCGGTTTTCCAACCGATGCCCAGGCACCAATAACTGCGGCACTTACGTTGGCAAACGGAGTAAGCGTTATAGAAGAAAACATATTTGACAATCGTTTCCGCCATTGTCAGGAACTTGCAAAAATGGGCGCTGATATTAAATGCAAGGGGACAATTGCTGTGATAAACGGGGTATCAAAACTTTATGGTGCCTGCGTTGAGGCTATGGAGCTTCGCGGAGGTGCGGCACTTGTAATTGCAGGAGCTGCGGCTGAAGGCGTTACCCGCGTTTGCGGCATTGAACATATTGAAAGAGGATACGAAGATATTGTTTATGATTTAAGCCGGCTTGGAGCTGACATCAGAAAAATAAACTAAGGCAGGTGAAAAATATGGCAAAAAAGAAAAGAAAAAGGCGGGGCAAAGGCTGTGGCAGATTTTTGCTTTTGGCTATTCTTTTGCTTGCCATATATATAACGGCCTTGTTTTTGCCTGTTTTTGATATAACTGATATTTCTGTTTCGGGAAATACAGTTTTAAAAAGTGAAACGGTTATAAAAGAATGTACCCTTGCAAAGGGACAGAATATTTTCAGAGTAAGTACAGGCAAGGCGAAAAGAAATATATTAAAAATGCCTTATGTAAAAGAGGTTAAGGTAAAAAGAAAGTTGCCTTCAAAAATTGTAATTGAAATAACAGAAGAAGTTGCCGAGGCTTACATTGTAAAAGACAAAAACTATATTGCAATAAATGCCGACGGAAAAGTTCTGGAAGTAGTAAAAAAACCTAAAGCAGGCATTATGCAGATACCCGGAATGAAGGTTTCAAAAAATGATGTAGGCGAAATTATTGAATATAAAAATGAAAATACCTTTAAATTACAGATGCAGTGTGTGAATGTTTTAAGAGATAAAGGCATTTTGGAAAAGGTTGCAAAACTTGATATTGCAAATTCGTCGAATATAAAAATAACTTTTGATAATGGCCTTGTTGCAGAGATAGGTAATAATGAAGAAATTGAATATAAAATTAAAATGATTGAAACTGTTCTCGGCGAAGGATACGGCAGCGGCATATTCAATATTGCCAATACGGCGCAGCCAACTTACAGGAAAAACAAATAAAAATGGCGTAAAATGGTGCAAAAAGGGTCGAAAATGTAAAAAAATTATAAAAATTACGCATTTTTTTAAAAAAATATCAATTTTCTCTTGAAAAATATCTGAAAAGGATATACAATATAATATAACTAGTAATAGACTAAGGAGGAGTATGAAGTGGAATATATGGACGATCGTATTCAGGTTATAAAAGTTATCGGCGTTGGCGGCGGCGGATGTAACGCTGTTAACAGAATGATTGAGGCTAAAGTTGAAGGTGTTGACTTTATAGTTGTTAATACCGATGCTCAGGCAATTAAAATGTCACAGGCTGAAACTAAAATTCAGATTGGTGACAAAATTACAAGAGGCCTCGGCGCAGGTGCTAACCCTGAAGTAGGCAGAAAAGCTGCTGAAGAAAGCCGCGGCGACATTGAAAAAGCTATTAAAGATGCTAACATGATTTTCGTAACTGCAGGTATGGGCGGCGGAACCGGTACAGGTGCAGCTCCTATCGTAGCAGATATTGCTAAACAGATGGGCATTTTAACAGTTGGTATTGTTACAAAACCTTTTGCTTTTGAAGGCAGAAGAAGAATGACACAGGCTGAAAGCGGTATCGCTAACCTCAGCGAATGTGTTGATACAATTATCGTTATTCCTAACGAAAGACTTATGTCAATAAGCAGCGCTAAAACTGCTCTTACAGATGCATTTAAAATGGCCGACGAAAGCCTTCGTCAGGGTGTTCAGGGCGTATCTGACCTTATTTTCCGCCCAGGTACAATTAACGTTGACTTTGCCGACGTTACATCTGTTATGAAAGATGCTGGTCTTGCTCATATGGGTATTGGCCGCGCTAAAGGCGACAGCCGCGCTGAAGAAGCTGCAAGAGTTGCAATTGAAAGCCCTCTTCTTGAAACTTCTATCGACGGCGCAACCGGCGTACTTATTAACATTACAGGCGGACCTGACCTTACACTTTTCGAGGTTAATGCCGCTACAACACTTATTCAGAACTACGCTGATGCTAATGCAAATATTATTTTCGGTACAGTTATCGATCCTAAAATGGAAGATGAAATTTCTGTTACTGTTATTGCAACAGGCTTCCCAAGCGGAAACAAAAAGGATATTGACTCTCTCGATACTTCAATGTTTGCAAAAGACAATCAGTCAAACTTTGATAACGACGATTTGAAACTTCCAGGCTTTCTTAAAAAAGCAACAAGTTTTGAATAATATTTGAAAACCTGCCCGAAATTTAATTTTCGGGCTGTTTTTTTGTGTAAAAAAGTGAAATGACATTTGAGTATAAGTGAGATATAAAGAGAAAAACGCCGAAAAACAAAGATTGAAACTTAAATTATAAAATTTTTCAAAAAAGGTATTGACAAATAAGAAAACTTTTGTTAAAATATCTCTTGTTCAAATAAAAAGAGGAGGTAACGATTATGGGAAGTTTTATGGCAAATGCTTCTAACGTAGAAAGAAAATGGTACATCATCGATGCAGCCGGCAAACCAGTTGGTAGAGTTGCTACTTTGGCAGCAACACTTCTTCGCGGTAAACATAAAGCTACTTTTACACCTCACGTTGACTGTGGTGATCACGTAGTTATTATCAATTCAGATCAGGCTGTATTTACAGGTAACAAATTAAATCAGAAAGTTTATTACAGACACAGCGGCTGGGTTGGTGGCCTTAAAGCTATCAAAGCAGACAAAATGATGAAAGAACGTTCTGACAGAGCAATGGAACTTGCAATTAAAGGCATGATTCCTGACACTACAATCGGTCGTAGTGCGCTTACAAGACTCAGAGTGTATAAAGATGCTCAGCATAACCACGCAGCTCAGAAACCTGAGATGTGGCCGGGTGAAATAAGATAAGGAGGTAACAAGTTATGGCAGATAAAAATCAGTTCTATGGAACAGGTAGAAGAAAAAAATCAGTTGCACGTGTTCGTCTTATCCCCGGTAAAGGTAACATTACTATAAACGGCAGGGATATTGATGATTACTTTGGTCTTGAAACTCTCAAGACTATCGTACGTCAGCCACTTGAAGTTATCGGCGCTGTAGGCAAATACGATGTTGTTTGTCTTGTAAACGGCGGTGGCGTTTCAGGTCAGGCCGGTGCAATTCGTCACGGTATTTCAAGAGCGCTTCTCGAAGCAGATGGTGAAAACAGACCAGAGCTTAAGAAAGCTGGCTTCTTAACACGTGACCCAAGAATGAAGGAGAGAAAGAAATACGGACTCAAAGCAGCAAGAAGAGCTCCACAGTTCTCAAAACGTTAAATTCATCAAAAAACCTTGGAACTATCACGGTTTCAAGGTTTTTATTTTGTTATGATTTGAAAAAGTACGAAAAACCAAAACAAAGCATTTTAAGGTTATTTTTGAGGTTATTTTCTGCTTTTCGGGTTACATTTTGGGTTACATTATTGTAGCCCCTATTCTTTTTTCTTTTCCTCAAGCCTCTTATTTGTTTCTGGAGTTTCTTTTAACCCTTTTACAAAATCTAATGTTGCTACAGCTAAACTATCTCTCACATATTCTGGAATGAGTGATGTGTCAATTTTGATTTCATTATCATAAGTTTTGTTGCTCATGCGTTTCCTCACCTCCCTCACTATTGTTTGTGTAATCACAGTATGTTTTTCTACATCTGATAGCAAAAGTATTATATCACAAACATAATCCATATGTAGCAATTAAGAATAAATAGCGCGAATAAAATTAAGCAGGAAAAAGCTAAGGTGCGTTTTGCCACGCACCAAGCCTCAAACACCCACCGGCAGTGCCGTTGGATATGGTGCGGTTTTGGGAAAATGGTGCGGTTTGGATGTGCGGTTTCTGTGTAAGACCAATAACACCGACATTTATCGCCGCACATGTAAGAGGTGCATGTGCAAAAAGGTACTGGAAAATACAAATTAAAGTTCGCGGGCTCTCCGACCCCAAATTTCATTTAGTTAGTAATAAAATTTTTTGGGTATTTCCGTTCCGCTTTCGGAAGTACATCACAAAATTTTACCTAAAACAGAGAAAATTGCATAAAAAAAGAGGGATATTGCTGCAACAATACCCACTCTTTAAACACATTACTCTTAATCTGTAATGCAAAGTTTTATTACAGTATAACAGATATAATTAAAAAAAGCAAGTTGTTACGGTTTTTTCTCAATTCATTTCGGTATTTGCCAAAATATTACGCTTTTTCTCCGAATTGTTCCGTTAACCTCATATCGTTTTCTGTATGGTATTGTCTAAAGTACCATACAAATTTTGTGTAATGCGTAACGAAATGACCGATTTTTGCCTTACTAACTGAGCTTTTTTCGGGGTCGACGAGCCCGCGGTGCTTGGGGGTGGGTCGTCACAGTACCTTTTTGACCTCGAATCAGCTCTCATTTTTGCGCTGATGGCAGGACTTGAACCTGCATTGCCTGTCTCTTGCCATTGAGCTACATCAGCATATGTGTATATAACAAGGAGCAGACACGCAAGCTTTGTTATTCTGCCTACGCATCCGCTCCATTATTATTGGTTATACTCTCGCAAGTATCTCGGCTTTGCTATACTCGTCTTTCTTTACCATAAGTTTTATAAACTCGTCTTTGCTAAAGTCCGACAATCTAAATATCTCTTCGGGTTTCATACCGAGTTGCTTGCTTATTTCTTTTACGCTCTTGCCCTCGTCCATGAGCTTCTTGACGATTGCTTTCATTGGCTCCAGAAGATGTGTACCACGCGCTCTATTGTGTGTGATAGTTCCGTACATATCTTCCGATTCGTCCGAGTGTGCCACGATTACGACCGGCACCTTACCGCCGAGCTTTGTTTTGTAGTTCCTGACTCAATAACGAATATCGTTATTTTATAACATTTACAGTAATTGCTAGATATATTTCTTAAAACATTGTGAATGGTGCTTGCAAGACAACGCCCCGATTTACATTTTTGACAAAATATGATATAATATGTCTAATGCATACAATCTTGTATAACAAATAAAATGTGACTCGGTTCGGAGCGTTTTGTTATCTGGTTTTTTGCTTAATAGTTTTATTTTTGGAGGTAGTATATGGAGTCTAAAAAGATTAAATTTAATGGTGAAATCAAAGGGTTTCCGTTAATAAAAATAAAATCACGAGAGATTATTGATAAAATTCGCGCTGGCTCCTTTTATATGAGCAGCTTAAGAAAATATAGGGAAATGCACGCAGAATGTGGAGACGACACAATAGGCGATCCAAACGAAGGAAAGGTAATTATACATGATGCTATGTTTGTGAGTGAAGAAATGGGGTTATGTGAGCAGGTAACCGACCAGCCTATTGCAACTGTTAATGAAAACGATTTTGTGTTTTGCATGTTTGGAGTAAATCCAAATAAACATGATAAATTTTTGTTTTCCGAGGAACAAAAGCAAAAATTAATAGGTTTTGATGATACAGCTATGATAGTTACAGATGTATATGAATTCTGCAGAAGAATTGCAAAGGCTGCAGAAGAAAGAAATCTAAAAATAAGCAGTGGCTTTGTAAATTACTATGATGAAACAGTAGATAATGTTAATTTATATATAAATTTGATTACAAAAGGAACAGAAAATATAGTATTTCATAAAACCAAAAAATATGAATATCAGCAGGAATACAGATTCACAATTCCTAATAATACTGGGGACGATTATTTAGAGTTGGACATTGGTGATATATCTGATATAACCGAAGTGTTTTCAACAGAAGAAATGTTTTCTGCAATTATAGAACGCAAAGCTAACCGTATTGAGGAGGGGTTATAATGGAAAATGCCGAAAGAGTTAATTCTAAGATTTTAGAATACATAAAAGAGATTGCATCCAAAATGAAAAACAATCGCGCGGCAGTTATGGTAGGAGCCGGTTTTAGCAAAAACGCAGAAGCAATAACTCAAACAGACAAGGAGTTCTTAGATTGGAACGCCTTGGGAGATGAATTTTTTAAAAAGGTAAACGGCCGTAGCCCGGATAAAGAAAAATATCTTAATGTATTAAAATTAGCAGAGGAAGTAGAGGCTGCATATGGACGGACGGTTTTAAATGAAATAATCAGAGACAGTTTGCCGGATGCTGATTATGCACCATCCAAATTACATGAAAAACTATTAAGCCTGAACTGGAAAGATGTTTTTACAACAAATTATGATACTTTGCTTGAGCGTACCCAGGAAAGAATTACCGACAGGCACTATAGCATTATTGTGAATAAAGAAGATTTGATATATTCAGCAGAACCGAGAATTATTAAACTTCACGGTAGCTTCCCCTCAACTTTACCATTTATTATAACAGAAGAGGATTATAGGCAATATCCAAAGAAATCTGCAGTATTTGTAAATACAGTTCAACAGACATTGATAGAGAATGTATTATGCTTAATTGGCTTTTCCGGAGACGATCCTAATTTCTTGCAATGGATTGGTTGGATTAGAGATAACCTTGGGAAAGATATGGCTTCTAAAATTTACCTTATAGGAGTCTTTAATTTTTCAACTGCGCAGCTTAATTTGTTAAACAGTAGAAATATCGTAGTGCTTAACATGAAAAAATGTGAAGGCATAGTTGGACACAAGGATGGTTTAGAATTATTCTTAAATACCCTTAGCGATTTAACTAAGGAAAAAGACGAGAACAAATGGCCAAAAGAAAATCAACATCATATTCACTTTGAAAAGGAAGGTGTTGAGGAGGCTATAAAATCTATTATAGCTGAATGGGAGGAATCTCGCAAAAGTTATCCCGGGTGGTTTGTTCTTCCCCACGATAAAAGAGCATCTCTGTTAATGTATACAGAATTTTGTGATTTAGCGCTTATGCATATTCAAAAAGGGATAATAGATATAAATACATCGCTTAAATTTTTGTACGAATATAGTTGGAGAATTAGTAAATGTCTTCGTCCTATTTTAAAGCGAGAATTTAAAGCTTACGAAAAGGTGATTTTCTCTTTTAATCCGTTTCCTAATAAAATTTCCTTAAGTGATAACGAAATCCAATATCCTAAAAACATGCTCGATTGGGATACCTATGCGTACATGTGGATTGAATTGCTACTAGATATGTTCCGTGCATATAGAGAAAACGGTCAATTTGGGAATCTTAATAGAATTGCTGATATTTTGGAAAAAGTAAAAGATAACTTGACTAAAGAACAGCAAGCGAAATTACACTGTGAAACCGTAAGAAAGTATATGTTCCAGCTAAATATTACAGGTGCAAAAGAAGCATTAGAAAAATGGCCGAGGAATATATCATTACCTGAATGGGAAATAAAGCGTGCAGGAATACTTATGGAACTTGGTGATGTTTCTCAAGCCTTTAAAGTGATTTCTGATGAACTGAATTATATTAGAAAAGGTCATACTAAAGAAATAGATTATTACAAAATTTCCATAGAGGCATATTTAAAAATATTGGCATCTTACTGCAAGCAGGCATTAGGAATTTATAATGAGGAATTTGAAATAAAAACAAAAGATATATTCAATCCTCATATAGAAACAAAATTATTTGAGGTGGCATTAAAAGAACGTCCAAAACCCGAATATGAAAAAGAAACTTTTGACCTGGGCAGAATTACACGCACAATAATATCAAGCGAGGATAAGAGCTATATCGAAGCATTTCAATTCATACGATATTTTGAGGAAATTGGAATGCCGTTTAATTGCAATCATATTGTATCCTCAAAAAATGCGGGCATTGAGGCCATTAGCCGCATAACCCCATATTCAACATTATGGTCCTTGATTTTACAGGTTAAAATTGCTGATACAAAGGTTATTGAAAATATTTGGAACAGAGAAGTCATTGCAGGTATGACTAATGACGAAATAGAAAATATGGGACAATTTTGTATATCAGCTCTACAAAATAATTTGGAAATTATCGAAAAAGGTGACCGTTGGAGAGAATCAAATTTTCAATTAGGTATTGCTGAAATAATGCCGGAAATTTTATCCCGACTCTGCACCCGAATGCCTGACAAGATGAAATTGCAAACGCTGGAGATTTTAAATACAATATATCAGACAAATAACATTGGAAATTTTAAAAATCTAAAAAATCTTGCGCACAGACTGATAAAAAGCTTAAGCGAAAATATGAAAATAAAGCATTTTGATGTATTAACTAAAGTGTTCTTACGCATTCCTAAAAACGAAATCGAAAAAAGAGAATTAGGAGATATTTTTGATGAATTCTCCTATCAGGAAGGCAACAAGGATAAATTCAGTAGTGTTGAGGTAGATGCCGATACAACTGATGTACTGCTGCAACTGATAAATAAAGATGAAGGTCGAGAACTTGCACTTCAGAGATTGGCGTATTTCTATAAGTTTGGATTGTTGACCTCGGATGAAGCGGAACTGTTTAAAAACATTCTTTGGAGCAAAACGGACAAGTATGGTTTGCCGGAAATCCCTGATTTTTATTCTAAAAGTTATTTGTTTGATTTGCCGGTTCCTAAAGGCAAAGATATTAAAAAACTAATAAAAGAATATATCCTATCATTAGAAATACCCAAACAAACCAAAGGTATTACCTTGCGTCCTAATGGAAATAAATCGTTATTACTCTTAGAATTAGCTTTGTGCACCAATACCTTTGAAAACAAAAATGCTTTAAAATGGACAAGTGATGAAATAAAAATACTGTTAGATAAAATCATTGATGCGTGGGACAACGACAAACAGTATCTAATGAACGAAGATGAGCATGGATTAGATTTAGAGATTGCAGATATAGTTTATGATAAATATAATTCATTAGATAATGTTATATCACAAGTATTAATTTCTAATGAGTTTAATTTTGAGGACAGGGATACAATTCTAAAATTTGCAAAAGACCTGCAGACATTCGGATTGCCATATATACAACTCAAAATTCTTATCGAAAAAGATATTCGTGCTTTCAATGAAATTTATAATACCATATGCGGAAATGATGAAAGAAAATTTGTTTCTACATGTGATACGGTATATACATTGACCAGCATGAATGATAAGAATTACGAGCCGGAAATAATAAAAATGTTGGAAAAATTGTCATACATGATAAGAACGCGCAGAGCACCTGGGTTGACATCAATAATATATTTAATGCACAATCTTATATATAGCAATTTGTTGCCTGAAAACTCTGTGATTCTTGACAATATATTATTTGGTTTGGACTGTTTGCTTGAAGAAACAAAGTTAGATAATAACGCACTCAATTTAACGGTTAATCAATGTATTAGTTTAAGGGTTGCAGCAAATTCGCTTGCATACATTATGTTTAAAAAGTATACTGACAACAATGATATATGCGAGCATTTGCTTCCGTGGAAAGAAATAAGCAACGACTTGTCTGAGTTTTCAGAAGTGAGAAACAAATGGTTAGACATATAACCGTATTAAAGTCGCATCAAAATCGGTGCGGCTTTTTTCTCTAAATAAGATTCAGGTGATAGATCACATTTTTACAGTCGACACCACCCAAAACACCACCCAAACCGCTAAACAATCGGCAAAACGGAGTCATTTTCACCAAAACAGCACCAACCGTCCTTTTTTGACACCACCCCAACGGCACTGCCGGTGGGCGTTTGAGGCAGTTGTGGCGGCTCACCGACACCACTGCTTTTTCCTGCTCAAATTTATTTTTTGATAATTGTGCAAATTTATATTTACAATCATCTCACAAAGGGCAAAAAAGCCAGTTGCAACACAAAGAAAAGTTCCCGGCCGATAAACACTCGTCCGATATATAAAAGAGCTTTACAGGGCATTTAAGCCCTCAAAAACAAAAATACCTCTTACCGAGATATTTCACAAGGTAAGGGGTATTAGTTTGTTTGATGAAATAAAGTTAAATTGGATTTATCAAATATATGCAATTCGGCGATTATCAGAAGCCACTTCTTCCATTTCCTCTCTAATAATTTGCCTTAGACTTTCACCAATATCGGATAGTGCATCAACTGTTTCTTGTGTAGCATTTCCCTCAATCTGGAAGTTAACAGAAATATTAACCGGGGCACTCTCCCTTGGGGTACTATGTACCTTCAGAGGTTCATTGTATTGTATTGCGTTATAACTTCTTGTAGCTTCAAGATAGTTCTGCATAAGGGGTAGGAATGATATAATTTGCATTTCCTCTTGTGCACCGTTGAGCATCCTCCTTGTCTCGTCAGCAGTATATACAGTTTCACCGCCTCCGAAATACACAATTTCGGGACCGTTTTCACCAACTAAATGCCAGCCAGGAGTAGCGTTCTCCGTACCCATAGCATAACCGGTACCAGTTTTGCCATTTCCGGTAACACCGATATTAATTGTAGTGCTTGCGCTCTGTAGAGCGGCTCTGACTTGGTCTGCAACAGAAATTGCATTTGCAACTGCTAGCGATCCTTGAATAGATATTTCATCAGCATATGATGTCATTGTAGCCCTTGCGGCTTCAATAGCTTCCGCACTCATATTCATTTCTTGCAAAGAGTCCTGCATTGTATTAACAATGTCTTGCATTTGCTCATCAAAGTCAACTTGCCAAGCAGCAACCTCACCTGCAGCTAATTCTCTTGCGGCTTTTACCTCGCCTACAGTATTAGCAAGCGTTGCAATCGCTTCTGTGTTACCGCTATTAACCGCCTGAGCCAAACTTGCGGCAAAGCCTGCAGCTTCTTCCGTACCGCTTTGAGCGTAAGCCATAATCTCGTTGTAGTTCTCCTGTGTAACACCTAAATCCTCAGCTGATACACCGCGAAGAACATTAACATTGTCAGCGTAGGTCTGCCAAAAGTTAAGCTGTGAATCGAGCGCTCTTTGTGCGCTTCCGACAGTAGCCTCCATATCGGCTTGTGCCTGGTCGAATAAACCATACTGTCCCTCAAAACTTTCTTTTGCCAAAGTATAAGCAAGCTGATATGTACTTGCCAAGCTCTGCATACTGAGAGATGCGGATGCAATAGCTTCATCAAGAGCGGTCATTGTGTCTACGTTCTCTATGGTAATACCGCTTGTTTCGACAATGGTTTTAAGGTACGAATCATAGTCCGTCTGGGCTTTATTTACATCATTTGCAAATCTTTGAATTTCGCCTTCGTAATCTTTCAGAGCTTGATTAGATGCCTCATATGCTGCTTTTGCGGATTTATACCCTGCTTCGTGAGGATTTGTGCCTCTACCGCCTGAATTTATCCAGAAGTAATACGCTTCTTTTAGACTTTCATAACTTGTCTTTAAATCCTCGTTGTTTTTCTTTTCAGCTCTGTACTGCGCATTTATGTCATCAAGTCTTTTCTGTGCGGTATTCCTATTAGAATCAGCAGCCATCATGCTTTTGCGAGCCGCTTCTGCTTTAGCTAAATTTGCCTGTGCAGTAGCTTCATTTTGCAGCAATTCTTCAATTTCGCCAAGTCCATTTTTTACATCCTCATAATTGAATGCCACACCGGGAAGAAGCTCATTAAGTTCTGCGATAATGGTTTTCATTTCTTCCTGTGATGCCGCCGTTTTGTCCGTTTGACTTGCAAGCTCAGACAGCCGAGAAATAAGAGCTAAGGTTCTGCCTTCGCTTGTATTGATTTGCTCAACCGATTCTCTTTGCGTGTCAAGGTTTTCGTTTAATGTTTTACTAAGTTGCTGACATTCTGCAATATACTCAGCTACGGTCTGTTTTTGTCCCTCAAAACTATCGGTAAGAGATTCGATTCTGTACTCAAGGTAATATGCTTCCTCGGAAGTTTCTTTACCTGCATCACACAGAGCCTGGTATTCTTTTTTTAGGGCTTCAATTTCCGATGCTTGTTTTTCAGATGATGCAGTAAGTTTTTCTATTTTTGGCTCTGTATTTCCTGCCATTACTGCGAGAGAACCAACAGCGCCTGCAAGACCAACGACTGTAGAAATTGCTAACAGATATGGATTTGTTTTCAGTGATGCCTTAAGAGCTTCATTTGCCGCAACGGCAAGCTTTGATACTGTAATATAACCGACCAATGCAGCAACAAATGCGCTGACTCCTATGCCGAGAGATGTCAATGCTTTTACAATTTCAGGATTACTTTCAACAAACTCCGTTACATCTGCAAGTAAATCGGCCCCAACTTCCGAAAGTTCCGCTAAGGTTGGTGTATACACATCTCCGATTGCAACCTGTAATTCGTCATAAGAATTATGTAACATCTTAAGGCGGCTTTCGGTTGTAGCATATCTTTTATTTGCCTCAACTGTAAGAGCTGTATTTTCTATCCATGCGTTGTTTGCGGTTTGGACAGAGCCTCCCAATGTTTCAGCAGCCAAGCCAAGACTTTTTAGCATATTAGACTGACGAATACCTGTCAATCCTAATTTTTCAAGCACCAATACCGAACTTTCGCCTTGTGCATCAAGACCACCAAGACCGGCTATAAATGCCTGCAACGCTTCAATAGGGCTTGAGTTCCACGCAGAAGAGAATTCAGCCGCCGTCATTCCGGCAACTCTCGCAAACTCCGTAAGCTCCGCACTCTGTGTTGCAACTGCCGATTCAATAGCAGAGAGAGTCTGCGTCATAGCAGTTCCGCCAGCTTCTGCCTCGATACCAACAGAGGACATTGCGGCAGCAAGCGCCATTATTTCCGCTTCTGTCAAGCCTGATATTGTACCGGCAGAGGCAAGTCGCGTTGACATAGCAACGATATCCGCCTCGGTTGTGGCGAAGTTATTACCCAAGTCAACAACTACCGAGCCGAGCCTTGAATAATTGTCTGCGGATGTTCCTGTAATGTTTGCAAATTTCGCAAGTGATGAAGCTGCGTCACCAGCTGAAAGGTTGGTCGATTCGCCCAAGTCAATCATAACACGGGTAAAGTCGAGGACATCATCTGTCGCTATACCAAGCTGACCTGCAGCCTCGGCAACGGAGGAGATTTCTGTTGTCGTTGCAGGGATTTCTGTTGACATATCCTTAATGCCCTTTGTAATCTCTGCAAGTTGTTCATCTGTACCGTCAACCGTTTTGAATACACCTGTTATAGCGCTTTCAAATTCGATTGAGGCTTTTATGCACTCAACGATTTCCTCCGATATTTCTTTGTAGGCTTTTGCAAGCCCAGCGGCCATAAGTGCCGACTTAGCCACTTCCAATGCATCAACCGAAGCTGTGCCATATTTTCTTGCCCCGTCTGCCACTTCCTCTTGTTTCTTTTTGAGGTCGCTCATTTTTGCGGTCAGTTCCGAGCTCTCTTTTGTGAGATTGTCCGTCTGAACACCTGCATCTTTCAAAGCGTTTTCCATTGACTCCAATTTGGAAGTTTGGTCTTTGAGGGAGGCGGAGGTCTTATCAATCTGCTGTTGCTTTGTCAGTAGCTTATTTTCAAGGGAGGAGGAATAGCCTTCGGTTTCCTTAATCTCCTTTTGAATGTTGTCATACTGTTGTTGCAACACCGCTAATTTTGACCGTGTGGCCTCAACCGCGCTCTGCTGTTTTTGGTATGCAGCTATGTCGGATTGAGTTTTAGAGAGGGCTTGTATCTCTTTCTGCATAGAGGCAAGTTGTTGCTGAGCTTTTGAGAATGTACCGCTAAAACTTCCGCCCAACTGTGCGTTGAGTTGGAATAGCATCTCATATTCTTTTCTGCTTGCCATATGAATCCCTCCTTATATTTTCTATGCTTTTTTGTTTACACCTCTGCACTCATCAGAAAAGAGCGAGCTTTACTGCGAATTTTGTTAAAATCGCGTAACGGCAGTGCACTTATCAAATCCGAACCGATTTTTTCATTGCAAGCCCTCGCTGCTAAACGAATTAAATACTCACACGAAAATTCCGGAGTAACAATTACTTTGCCAAGTGACTGCAACTCGTTTTCTATCGCAAGGCTGTCTGCACCGGTCAAAACAGACCATTTGAATGTAAGCTCATCAAAAACCTTATCCTCAAACTCAAATGGTTTTTTAAATTTGTGTACATAAACATCTGTGCTTTCATTAACCTCTGCTTGAGCTGCAGCGAGCTCCTTTTCGTTTATAATATTTTTTTCTTTACTCATAAATTTCACCTTTCCTTGTTTAAATTTTATTATACTTCATTATGACATTCTGGGACCGCTTGAGTGATGTTCTTGAGTTCTGTATGTAGGGTCCTGACCAAAGACATAGCGCCCTGTTTCCATATTTATAGGCTCTGATTTCATGTCAGCAGATTCTTCTTTTGGTCTTTCAACGCACTTACCGGGACCGTTATGATATTCGCATACTCTTTCATATTCGCGACATGTCGCAAATTTATTATGATAAAAGGCTCTATCATATAATTTCTCCCAAATTTTCATTTGTTCTTTGGAGATTTCTAATAATTTTGAGTATGCCGTATCTATTAGTTTGGTATCTGCATCAAATTTGCTATTAAGGTCTGTTGCGATGTTAAAAAGCTCATTACTGCCGGTTATCGGTGTTGTGTAAAGAAATTCTATCTGAGTATCAATAGCCGCTTCTTGTGCCTTTAATTCTGCCATTTTTTCTTGAATCTCCTTAAGTTGTTGCTCGTTCCCGGTCGTTGTAGCCTCTACGAGAGCCGGACGAATTTTTTCAAGAGTTTCAAAAATCTTTTCTTTCTGCATCTCAAGAGTTTCTACTTGCCCTTTGATTTTGTTTTCGCGCACTGTAATATCTGCAAAATATGCATTGCTTGCGACAGATACCTCTTTTTTTAACCCGCTGTTATTTTCAGTTAATGCCGCAAGGAGAGTGTAAAGTTCTTCGTTAAGTGTACCAATTTTTAATAATACATTTTCTATTCTTTCCATAAAAATTTCCTTCCTGTTTTATAAATATAGTCCTGATTTCTTACCGTGAGAGTTTTTATAAAAATGGAGGAAGATGCCGCGATAAATATAGCAACTGATTTGCACACAGAGGAATATTTATGGCGCACAGTTTTTAAATTGATGTATAATCGTTGCTATTATTTCTTAGCATCCTCCGCCTATCAAGTGTGTTTATGTCATTTTAATCAGCTCCAATCTGTAAATATATTTATTTAAAAACCATTTCATAAGTAGATAGCTATATATTTGATGCCAGAATGTAGGCTATGGAGGTACATAAATATTTCGCTTATCTATATGAGCGGTATTTAAATCTTGATTTTTGCTTTATTTATAAAATAATTTATCTTTATTTTTTATTGCTTATCTATCCTTTTAACATTCGAGAATTTTTAATACCATGTTTTTTTAATGCACGAGATACACGGCTTTTAATTCCCTCTTCGCTACTGTATTTTGTAATATAGGCTATATCTGCCCACATCATTCCGTCACGGTAATGTAGGCGAGCAGCATTTATAGCGATATCGTCATTTATGCAATATAAAGATTTTTCTATGATGGTCCATTCCATCTCTAATTCGCTTTTTGTTGCTATTATTTTTTTATCTAATCGTGCAATTTCCAAGGTTATCTTTTTTAACAAATCGCTTTCTGACAAATCTTTGGATAGTACAGTTATGTACTCCTTCATGCCATCTATTGTACTCTGCAATTCACGCAGTTCTACAACTTTATCATAATGTTCACATAATTGCTCAATCGTAACATTACACATTTTCATCCTCCTTTGTGCCTATACGGCACTTTTTATAATGCCGATAAAATCTCTCTTTAATATTTTTTTCAGAGCCTAGATGTAACTCATATGCTATTTCACCCCATGTCAATCCGCTTATGTAGTGCAACCTTGCAGCCGTAACAATAACTTTATCGGGAATGGCCGAAAGGCTTTCTTGTATACTTTTTTCTGTTATTTTAAGTTTTTGCGATTTTTCTAATATTTTATCTTCCAGCGTGGCAATGTCTGTTGTAATCTCCGATATTAGTGTCTTTTTATCATCAGCTAACCCTCTGTGATATTCAAGAAGTGCATTTTTTGTTTGATGCATTTCGTTTAATTCATGCAAATTCTTTAAATGTTTTTCCATATCTTTTACTGTTAGTAAGCACATATTGTTTACCCTTTCATTTTGTCTATATTATATTTTTTCATTAGTTCCCGTGTAACCTTGTTTTTGGGAGATCGTTCTATAATTCGATTTTTAAGCCGTTCTTGTATTTCCTTTTTCGCTTTTTCTTTCCTCGATTTTTTCCTAAGATATCTTTCCTCAAAGCGTTCTCTAGCAAGCACAACCTTTTCTGTTGCACTTACCCATGTGCTTTTAAATTGTGTAACACCAACCTTTGCAAAATAATCGACATTTTCGGAAAGAAATGCCTCAAGACCGTTTTCTTTTCTTTCAAAGCGAAGCTTATCAAGTGCATTTTCTTTTCTTTGGCTGATATTCTGTGCTGAACATTGCTTTTCTTTTGCTAAATCAGCTTCTGTCTTATCTCTATAATATATTTCTTTCAGTATATCTGATGTTTCATCCGTAAGAGTTGAAAGTGCCTTGTCAAGCGCATTGTGTAATTCCTCATTGTATATCCTTTCCTCAACATTCTCAAAATCTATATTTTCAGATGGGATAAAATCTACTAAGTTATCAGTTGACTCTTCGTTCAAAGGGACATCAAGAGATATACATTTGTTATCGAAGATAAAATTCAAAGGATTGTTTCTTTGCCTTGGGGTTCTGCTCCCTGCAACACTTGCAAATGATGTTTTTATACATAATCCAAGATATGTGTTGAAGCAGCACTCTCCTGGCTCATAATATTCGATAGCCTGCAACATTGCAAAATAGGATTCTTGAATCAAATCATCAAGCTCATAGTGGAGTGTCCCAAGGGTGCTGCAATGATTAAAATATCGTTGTGCTTTCCATGCTATAAGATTTTTTACTTGCTCCCACAGTGTAGGTAGTAACTCTTTTTCACCATTTTTGATTCGCATAGCAAGTTCCTCGTTTGATAGTTCGGACATCTTGACAATTCCTCCTCGCTGCGTTATAATTTATTTAACAGATTTCGTGAACGCAGCAAATCGAAAAATTATGTTTAATTTCTGCGTGGTGGTGTGTAATGGGCTTACACACCATTTTTATTTGAAACAAAATTATATTTTTGCAGAGCCTGCTCCAAATCGCTCTATTTTTGCCCTTACAATCGTTTGAGATTACAGAGGTGTTTCTTTACTGTTTATATCAAACATTCTCCTTTACGCCTGTTGCAACTCTCGAAAATGGTATAATTAGATGCTACCATTGCTCCCATTTATATGCGTAACAGAATATATGGTCGTCTATTTTGCCCCACACATTATCATTTTCACCACTCTCGGAGAAAAAAACCACATCCAACGGAAGAATAGACTCTCCGTACAATGCCGCGTTGATGGCTTTGTATTGTGTCTCTGTCGGCTTTGCTTCGTCAAGGTATTTAACGGTAGTAAACTGCACAACACCTTTGCTTTCGTCCTCGTGTATCACTTCATACACAGTATCGGGGAAACCGTTATATAATACGCGGTTTAATATAATCTCCGCTACGGCCTGCTGACCTTTGGCACTTTGGTTGCGAGCTTCGAGGTAGATAATAGCCGCCATCTCGTCAATTTCCCATTCCTCAATATGTATTTCGGAATATCTGCTGACCTTTTTGGGAGCTTCGGTTGCAAGCTCTGACTTGGTATCTGCAGCTGCTACCTCAACCGGTTCCGAATCTTTGTCGCAACCGTTCACGCAAGCAAGAAGAATTACACATACAATCGCGATACATACCGCGTAGAAAATTCTTCTCCTCACTCTCATAGGGATTTTTCTATTTTTACTCTTCATCAGAATTACCTCCTAATAACTTTGTTTCGTTGGCTTCGATAAGCCTTTCATAATTTCGGTGTGTCAAGCTCTCGTAATACTCGTCTTGTTCTTTTCTTTTAGCACGGGCACTTTCGAGCTTTTTGATGTTGTCTCCACCAATTTCCTGTCTTTTCTTTTCGCAGATGGTCTTTATTGCTTCGGGGAGCATCGCCTGCTCACGCTCTCTTTCGTAAGCAGGCTTGTATAAATCCATAAATGCCACTCTGTCCATACCGTCAGCATTGCGACCGTATCTGTTAATATGCAGGTTGTAAAGTTTGCTCCATCCGATTGTCTCAACCGTTCTTGCCACAAGTTCGGGCAAAACTGAATATAAATTCGGACTTGAAAACTCTCCATATGCATACAACAAATCACAAACTGCCGACCAGGCCACATCAGGCGGAACAATATCGGGTCTTACAATACTTATTATTTGCTCTCGAATTTCTGCGACACTTGGCGGCCATTTATTCACATTGATGTGCTTCTGTACCGCAAGCTCAACCAATTGTGCATTATCATCTGCGAAGAAAACCCTCCACGCTGCAACCATTCCTTTTAGTGATGTTTCGTCTTTGAATTTCTCACTTGACGGATAACTCATCACGATAAGTGTTACAATTCGTATAGTTTCCTGTTCTGTCATTCGCCATCACACTCCTCATACATCTTGGCAAGTACACCGAGAGCTCCGGTCAATTTTGTTTCTCCTGGAGAACGATCATCATATTTATGCTCCAGTATCTTTGAAAAGTTTGTCGGCTTCATCATCCAGTCGAAGTCAGCAGACCAATTACGGTCATTTTCTCCTTTGAGAAATGGAGAAGACTCTGCGATTGTGAATAGTTCCTGAAAGATTTCCAAATTCTTGTGAGTTCTCCATCTTGCAGCTATTGCTTTCTTTCTGTTGCCGGTAATATCTTTTATTCTGGGGAACGATACACAGATAGAGTGATAAAGCTCTTTGATTTTTGCATAAGGGCAGTTGACCGACACAACCTCCGCTTGCGGAGTAGAGTATTCCATATCTCCTTCCGAATCTAAATCGGCACTTATCTCTCCGTCACAATGTGCGCACATTGTGCATCTATTATCTAACCTATCCTCTCCTATACTATCCTTACCTAACTCTAACCTATCCTTACCTATCCTATCCTGTGTCAACGGTTCGTCAACGGCTCGTTGACGATTTGTTGACGGATATTTGTTTTCGAGAATATAACTGTTATTCTCATCAGTGCATAACATGGATTTTTCCTCTTTGTAAGGGGTTTCTTTATAGGTATCTTTTCGTATGTAGTTATGTATTTTCCAATGCCTGATTACTACAACACCACTCTCGAAAGGAATTACAAATTGTCTTGCAATTAATATGTTCATATCGTCAGTGCTTGCTCCGACAAATTTCATTATCTTTTTAGGGGAGTTTACAAACCCGTCATCATCTGCACGCATTGCCAAATCATAATATAGGAGCCTTGCACTAATCGGCATATCTATAAATACATCTGAATCTATTATTGTTTTTGCAAACATTCTTCTTTCTGCCATCTCAGTACCTCCTTTACTCCGTGTCGGAAATGCCTTTTCCCAAGACGAAGGATAACTTTTTACTGCTGACTTTGCCCTTGTTTTGTATAGCTTCTTGAATTAGCAAGGCAATATCTTGTATGAATTTTTCATCCTCACCATAGTATTTATCTATAAGCGTTTCGAGACTGTGCAACTTTTCATATATGTCTTGCATAAAATCGATTACTATATCAATTTTCCAACATTGTTCTATGTATTCGTTTTTTATATGCTCTAATGTTTTAGTGTCTGGTCTCTCAAGAGTTCGTTCGAACACTCTCTCATAACTAATATTGTCCAGCATTTTATTTGCAAGCTTAACCTTCGTTGATATAGTTACTATTTCATCAGCAAGCATTGCTGCTGCATATAATTTGTTACTCTTCATAAATTTACCTCCAAATTTTAATATTTACATTGATTGTATTGACAATATTGCTATATGGGTGTAAAATTATATCAGTATTTCGTTATTAACGAATGTACGATTTTGGGTATTCACTAGGCTTTGGTCGGCATAGGTGAATGCCCTTTTTCTATTCGCCAAAAATCGTAATGACTGATAATAACACCTCATAATTACATACCTCCAACTCTTCGTTGCCGGTATGTAGCTCCGGCAAATTTTACTGTGTTTTTAACCGGATGTGTACAGCGTGCGATATACTCTGCAATAGCTTCCTCTGTGAAGAAACATTTTCCTCCCGGTACTCTCTGGATAAATGCAATGCGTCCATACTTTCGGGCTTCATCAAGCGTTACCAAGGATATTCCAAGTCGCGCAGCTGCTTCTTTTCGTGTTAATAAACTTGCCATATTTAAGCACCTCCTGTTCGTAGTTTCAATGTTTTTGTGTGTTTTGCAGGCGGTAACATTGTAAAAACCGCATTTCTATGAATATTTTTTATCTGTTTTTCTTTTTGACAATCGCACCGTTCTCCAGGGTCAAGGTTACTGTGACAATACGGACAAGTCCAATACATACTCATAAACCTAACACTCCTTTCTTTATACAGTCGCAGAATTTTCTTCTGACTCTAACCATTTTTCATATTCCTCTTTTGTTCCCGGTTGTTCAAAACAGCGTTTAACACTTGATGCAAGAATGCTGCATCCCAAGTCATAATCTGTATCAGGAATTTCGTTTGGATTGATTTTTACAGAGATTTCTTTTTTTTGTGTTTTCATACTTTGTAAATCCTCGCTTTCTTGTTTGAAACATTGTGACAATCTACCGTTGTCCTGTTTTGGAGCTGTCATAACGTTTTTTCTGGGGTTTTTGTTCTAAATTAACTTGTCAAGTTAATTAGTCTGCAAAAAAAATTTCACTTGGGTTTTTAATTTTTAAAAGTTGAATCATTTTTTGAGCTTCTTCTGTGGTAACAACACCTATACGCATTTTGCGAATAAATGTGGAATGTGCCATATTTATTTTTTTGCAGAATTCATCCTGTGTCATTCCATTTTTTACAATTTCAGCTTTTAATAATTTTACATTAAGCATTAGAACACCTCCTTTGTTTTAACTTCATAAGTTATTTTACCACCATAAAATTAACTTGTCAAGTCAAATTTAGAAAAAATTTTATCATTTATTGACTTTTTTAACTTGATGTGTTAAAATTAACTTGTGAGGTGATTGTATATGTCAATAGGAAAACGGATAAGAGATACAAGAATAAGTAGAGGGTTGACACAAGAAGATGTTGCTAAAATTGTTGGTGTTGCAACTCAGACTATTTATAAATACGAAAAAGAAATAGTTACAAATATTCCATTAGAGCGATTATCTAAAATTGCAAAAGCACTAAAAACCTCAACAAGTTATTTGTTCGGTGATGTGGATGACCCTGATGATAATTCCTTTAGGGTTGTAGCTCTTGATATGGCATTTGAGGAAGTAGCTACTGACAGTGTATGGAGAGAATCTGTAAAGGCGGCCGAAAAAGAGCATATTAGTGTTTTATATTCAATTTGTGAAGGTAATGCAAAATATAAAACAGTCACAGAATTGTATAATAGAGAATTTTTGGCAACGAGAATAAATATGGTAACGGAGTTTATTTTAGCAAACAAAGAATTTTTACAAAAAAATATGCCTGGAATTACAGAAATTAATTCTGATACCGAAGAATAAAACCATGATTTCTTTTGAGAGTGAGTAGAATATTTATGAATAATGAATTTCAGTTTTTAATATATCGTTCTGCAGAGGAAGATGTTTCCGTAAATGCTGTAATTAAAGATGAAACAATCTGGCTGACACAAAAGGCTATGGCAGAGCTTTTTGACGTGAATGTTCCTGCAATATCAAAGCATCTGCAAAACATCTTTGATGAGGGTGAGCTTGAGAAAAATTCAACTGTTTCCAAAATGGAAATAGTTCAACAAGAGGGAGCTCGAAGCGTTAAGCGCTCAATGGAGTTTTATAATCTTGATGCCATTATCTCTGTCGGTTATCGTGTTAATTCTCACAGAGCTACCAAATTTCGTATTTGGTCAACAAGCGTATTAAAAGAGTATATGCAAAAAGGCTTTGCCCTTGATGATGAACGCCTGAAACAAGGAAAAGAATTATTTGGAAAAGATTATTTCAGGGAATTGTTGGAGAGAGTACGATCCATCAGAGCGAGTGAGCGGAGGATCTGGCAGCAGATTACCGACATCTTTGCTGAATGTAGTATTGATTATGATAAAACATCTCAGGTTACTCATGACTTTTATGCAATGGTACAAAATAAATTTCATTTTGCTATTACCGGGCAAACTGCAGCAGAGATAATTTATACAAAGGCAGATAGCACTAAGGACCATATGGGACTTACTACTTGGAAAAACTCCCCGGATGGCAGAATTTTGAAATCGGATGTTACTATTGCAAAAAACTATTTATCAGAACAAGAGATTTCTCGCCTTGAGCGTGCGGTTTCCGGATATTTTGACTATATAGAAGATTTGATTGAAAGAGAAAACACCTTTACAATGACAGAGTTTGCTGACAGCGTAAATGAATTTTTATCTTTCCGTAGATACCAAATATTAAAAGACCATGGCAAAATATCACGGCAGCAGGCTTTTGAAAAAGCAGAGCGTGAATATGATGTATTTAACAAAACGCAGCTGATAGTTTCGGACTTTGATAAAGAAATAAAGTATTTAACTGATGCCTGTTCTGATAGCGGAGGTGATACATAATGCCACGTCCGAAAAAACCGCAATATGAATATATTGCCTCACGCGGCTATTACAGAAAGCGAATAAAAGATACAGATGGGAAGTATGTTGCAATTTATGGTAAAACACCTGAGGAGCTGACCGAGAAACTTGAAATAGCAAAAAGGCAAATTGAAGAATCTTCATTCAGGCGAGACAATCCAACTGTAAAAGAGTACGCTGAAAAATGGTTATCAATGCACTCTGCACATATAAGAGAAACAACTCTTACAGATTACACTTCTTGTGTTAAAAATCATATTATAGCAACTATGGGCGATAAGTATATGTTTGAGGTTACTCCTGATGATGTAAAAACTGCTATCTCGAAAGCCTCAACGCTATCACAGTCTGTATATCGAAAAACACAGATGTTATATAAAATGATTTTCACATCAGCAGTGGAGAGCCATATAATAGATAAATCGCCCTGTGATAAATTGAATCCCAAGGGCGGTAAAAAAGCAAAAGAAAAGGAAGCTCTAAAAAACGAACAAGTCGCCATATTGTTGGATGCTATTCGTAACACACCTGCTTATCCTTTTATAATGCTTTGTTTGTATTCTGGGCTTCGCAGAGAGGAGGCATTGGCGCTTCAATGGGACTGTGTGCATCTTGATAATGATGCTCCGTTTATTTCGGTTCGCAGAGCCTGGCACATTGAACACAATAGACCTGTTGTATCAGAAGAATTAAAAACACCTGCAGCAAAGCGCGACATACCAATTCCACCACAACTCCAAAACTGCTTGAAAGCTATAAAAGAAAAATCCACCTCTGATTATGTAATTGCAAACAGAGATGGGGATGCATTGTCGGGAACACAATGGCAGAGACTTTGGAATTATGTAATAGTCAGAAGTACAAAAGAACGCAAATATTATCGTTACAATAATGGTGAAAAAACTGTGCATATAGTAAAGCCTGTTTTGGGAGAGAAGGCGGCACACAATAATACGGTTGTGTATAGTATGGATTTTCAGGTTACTCCGCATCAGCTCAGGCACACATATATTACAAATTTACTGCTTGCAGGAGTGGATGTAAAAACTGTTCAATATCTTGCCGGACACGAACACGCAAAAATCACATTGGACATTTACGCACACTTAACATATAATAAACCTACAGACTTAAAAGACAAAGTTAATCAAGCATTTTCGGGTTATTTTTGAGGTTATTTTTTACGAGAATAGTTACAAACACTTGTAATATGAGGATATTTCTTGATAGAGAAAAAGAAATACGGTCTCAAAGCCGCACGTCGTGCTCCACAGTTCTCAAAACGTTAATTATATTTCGTTTTCAAAAACCCACAGTTTTTACTGTGGGTTTTGTTTGTTTTCAGCCTTTATATATTAATACTAAGTTTAGAGGGGGAGGTGCCATAGTGTTTTTTTACGGCGCGGCTGAAATACTTAGGGTCGGAAAAGCCGCACATCACGGAAACCTCTGAAACAGAAAAACATCCCTTTGACAGTAGCTTTTCTGCTAGAGTAAGGCGTTTTAAAAGCACATATTTGGCAGGTGTAAGGCCATATTTTAAAGTAAAAAGTTTGCGGAAATATGTATTGCTCATAAACGAAAGAGCTACCATTTTATCAATCGAGAAATCCGGCGAGGTATAGTTTTTTTCCATATAATCTACTGCCTCTGAAAAAGCCAGTGCCGTTTTATCGCCTACTGCCGGAAAAAACTCCGAGGCAAGTATTTCAAGTATTTCGGAAAAAATTGAGAGGGCTTTAAAGTAATACCCTTCGCCGCGGCGAAGCCATACAGCTGAAATTTTTTCAAACAGTACACTTATTTGTGGATTTGCAGGCGTAAAATTTTCCATTGGCGCATTTATATCAGAATAAAAATGAATTGCAATAATTTCGCTTTCGCCGGTATAATCTGCTCTGTAGGAAAGATTTGCAGGCATATAAAAAACATCGCCTTTATAAGTTTTGGCTTTATTTGCGTTGGCGGTAAATTGGGCGGAGCCATTTTTTCTGAAAACAAGGGCATGAAAGGGGCGGCCGGAAACATTGGCAAATTCCCTTTTCCACGAAGCTGTCATAACTCCGCAAATTTTAATACTCATATCTTTGTTTAAAATTGACATAACACACCTCCATTTATATAATAGTATTGTTTTTTGAAATTGTCAAGTTATAAAAAATCCACCTTTTGTGTTTTTTAGTGGGTTGATAATTTTGAAAAATGCGATATAATTGCTTTATTAAAAATGAATGGAGAGGTTTTATGAGTTATATTTTTGAAGAAAATCTTACTATAACGCTTCCAAAAGGAGCAGAAAACCCTGTGGTTGCAGAAATTTTGGCAAATTATACTTTTGGCAGGCAATGGAACATAAACTATGGCGACGGCCTTTTTATTAAAATTGGTAACGGTACGCCTTGTAGGCCTAGTGGATTTGAATATGCAATAAATATAGAAAATGGCGGAGTTTTTATAAGCTCAGAAAGTTTTTCCGGAGTTATGAGGGGGCTTTTGGCTTTTCTGGAAAAGCTTAAGTATGACGATGAAAGCAACGTTTTTTATGCGGAATGTGGCCTTTTGAAAGAGCGAGGCAGTATTTCACTTAGATGTGTTCATCTTTGTGTTTTTCCTGAAACTGACCTTGAGTTTTTGAAAAAGTGTATAAGAAGCTGCGCAATATCAAAGTTTACGCACGTTATACTTGAATTTTGGGGAACGCTGGAATTTAGTGCTATGAAAGAGCTTTCGTGGCCAATGGCTTACGATAGGGATAAAATTAAAGAAATTGCAAAAGAGGCAAATGTACTTGGCGTTGAAATTATTCCAATGTTTAATCATCTTGGGCATGCGTCAGCCTCCAGAGAGATTATGGGAAAGCATGTTGTGCTTGACCAAAACCCCGCTCTTTGCAATTTATTTAAAACCTGCGGATGGATTTGGAACTATGAAAGAGAAGATGTTAAAAGCCTTTTGAAAAGTGTAAGGCGTGAGCTGATTGAAATTTGCGGCGAAGGCGAGTATTTTCATATTGGGTGTGACGAGGCGTATGGCGAGGGCAAAAGCGAGAATGATGCCAAAGAACTTTGCAATTATTTAAATGAGGTTTCATCCGATTTGAAAACCCTTGGAAGACGCCCGATTATGTGGCACGACATGCTGCTTACAAATGAGGAGTTTCCGGGCTATATTACAAAAGGAGCTAAGCCGGGGGCAAATATAATTTTAAAAGAGCTTTCGAAAGATATTATTATGGCTGACTGGCAGTATTCGGCTATGGGCGAAGTATGGAAAACCTCAAAGGCGCTTAAAAGGGCAGGCTTTGATACAGTTTGTTGCCCGTGGGACAACAAGGAAAACATTGAAGAAGCCGTAAAAACAGTAATGGAAAAAGGGCTTTTTGGAATAATTCATACCACTTGGAATACACTTGAGAAAGGCTTTAGATATATGATTTATGCAGGGGCAATTTCATTTGATGCGTCGCTTTTGGGAAATGTAGTATTTTCAAATTTATATGCTTCTCATGTTGCAAGGATGGCTATGCCTGCAAAAGGCGAGTATGAAAAAGGCGGATGGAGCAAAAAACAAACGGGAGGCTTATTATGATTTATTTACTGCTTGCCGCAGCGGCGAGCGGGTGTGCAGTAGGGCAATCGGCTTTTACAAAAAGTGCGGCGCAAAGGCTTGGCTGGCAAGGGCAAATGGCATTTAATGTTGTAAAAATGATGGCGGCACTTATTTGTTTTTTCGTTATTTTTATGGGTAATGTTACTTTGCATTTGCCAACAGTAATTTACGCTATTATATATGCAGCAGCACTATTTTGCAGTGCGTATTTTGGATATCTTGCCCTTATGAGCGGCGATATGGCACTTACCTCAACCATTGTTTCCTATAACATAATAATTCCTACAGCTTTTGGCTTTATATTTTTAAAAGAAGAAATAAATGCCCTTAAAATTTTTGGATTTATTCTGCTTTTTATTTCTGTTTATCTTTTGAAAAGCAAATCATCGGGCAGTAAAAGAAGCAAAATATGGCTTCCCTGCGTTTTGGCTACTTTTTTGGGGAACGGTATTGGCAGAATAGTTCAAAAACTTCATCAAACGGCTTTCCCGGGGGCTTTTTGCAACGAATTTACAATTTATTCTTCGCTTTTTATGTGTGTTGCATTTTTGATTGCAGCCATTATCAAAAAGGAAAAGACGGCCGGAAAAAGCATTAAATTTGCCGCACCTGCAGGCATTTTGGAGGGAGCAAACAGTTATCTTTTGCTTCTGCTTTCGGCAAAGGTAAACGCAAGCGTTTTGTTTCCTATAACAACTGTTTTTCACATGCTTTTTACTGTGATGGTTTCGAGAATATTGTTTAAAGACAGGCTTTTGCCGCTTCAGGTAGTGGGCATAGCAGTAGGCATAATCTCTATAATTTTAATAAAATAATTGATTATTTAAAAAAGATGTGATAAGATAAAACTGTCAGGTGGTGCTGGCAGTTTATTTTATTGGAGATGAAAAAATGAAAAAGTCGATATTGGCAATTTTTATGGTGGCAGTAATGTTATTTTCGGGGGTAACTGCTTTTGCCGACCAGACAGTTGACAGAGCAAAGGTTTTATACGATATGGGGCTTTTAAAGGGAACAGGAAGTTATTTTTCTGTTGAAGGGCTTGAGCTTTCGAGAAATACAACAAGGGCAGAAGCCTGTACAACAATAGTAAGAATGCTCGGAAAAGAGGAAAAAGTCAATTATCAGCAAAATCCTCATCCTTTTGGCGATGTTCCGGCCTGGGCAGGCAACTATGTTGGCTGGCTTTATGAAAATTATCTTGTAAACGGAGTTAGCGATACATATTTTGGTGCACAGGATATAATTACAGTTCAACAATTTTCCACAATGCTTTTAAGGGTTTTGGGATACGATGACAGCAGGGGCGATTTTTCATATGCAAATGCTGTAAACTTTGCAATAGGATGTGGCCTTATTGACAGCGAAATTGCTTCTCACTGGGAGCTTTCCAGAAAAGATATGATAAATATGTGTTACACGGCTTTAAGACTTAATCTTAAAAATTCGGCAAGAACACTTATAAAAAAACTTTGTGATGAAGGCGCTGTTTCCAAAACAGTTGCAGAAAATACAGGTATTATGAAAGAGGCAAGTATTTCCGATGCTTTTCCTGATGTGCCTCAAACCCTTGGAAGAATTTCTGTTTTGGCAGAGGGCGGCAAATTTACTATCAGGTTTTCAAATCCTGCAGAAGAATATGGCCTCAGGGTTTTTGTAAAAGAAAAAGGTGGCGTTTTGCAGGAAGCGGCGCTTCCGGGAAATAGCGGCAGTATCCGCCTTGAAAAAGGAGAAATTACATATCCTTCCGGAAGTGCGGCAGGCTATGTATCAGAGCTTTATGTTTACGGTCTTAGCAGCGGAAAAGAATATTCGTTTATTGTTATAAAAACAAGTAGCGAAGGTGCACTTTACAGTATTTTTGGAAAAAGTGCAGAAGCGCATAATTAGGGAGGTGTTTTTGTGAAGAGAATTACATCAGTAATTTTGCTTTTGGTCGCTATTTTTTCAGCTGTACCCACTACGGCAGCCGTTGGTGCACCATATCTTAAATATACAAACGCAGGAACATACCCTCTCTGGACAGAGGAATCATATTACAGTTCTCCTGAAGTTTGTGATATTGATGGCGATGGAGCACTTGAAATTATTTTTTCAAACTATTCAATAACAGTTATAAACGCGGCAACAGGTGCTACCGAGTGGAAGGTAAACTCTGGTTATGACAGAAACACACCCGTACAGGAATTCGGACTTAGTAACGGGCACACCTGGAGCGATATAGAAATTCACGATATAAACGGCGATGGCAGAAAAGAAATAATTACAGGTCATGGCGGAGGAGTAATTTCCGTTCTTGATGGAAATGGCTATTTTCTTCCGGGTTGGCCTCAGAAGCCTTGCGGAGATTCAGTTAGAAGTATAGAAGTTGCCGACTTTGAGGGCGACGGCAAGATGGAAATTGTTGTAGGCTACGGAAAAAGGCAATCAAATGGAGCAACTTTATATGTTTACAACTTTGATGGTACCATCAGAGCGGGTTGGCCACAACTTTATGGCAGTGCAAACGGAAGAGAAAGCTGGCTTGACGGAATATATATGGATTCTATTGCCATTGAAGATTTAAATTATGATGGTACTAAAGAAATTATTGCGCCTTCTGATTTGTCTTTCGTTTCGGTTTTTGAAGTTGATGGCACTGCTTTCCCTGCAAATAAAACGATTTTCGGAAACCGCAGTTGGGGACACATAGCATTTTACGAAGATTATGCCGCTGAAATAAAAGGTGATAATGGCGGTTGGGGAAACACTATTCGCGGTGGAGAAATGAGAGAAAACCTTTATAAAGGCGAATTTGGCCATGCAAAAGCTGTTGTATGCGATGTTGACCAAAATGGAAGTCGAGAGGTTGTAGTTTCCACCATTATGTGTGACAGAACATATTTTGCCGGCGGATATCCTCCGACGGAGTATATGACAATAGGCATTTTCAATGCCGACAGAACCAGATATAAAAATGAAGCACTTGGTTATAATTGGGAAGTAATCCCTGCTGATTTGGGAAAACCGCTTTATCAAAACGAGATTTCAATTGCTTCAAATGTTTATCAGGTGCCCGTTGTAAGCGACCTTGATGGCGACGGTAAAAATGAAATTTTGTTTAATTCTTACAATGGTAAGGTTCATTGTTTCGGCCTTGATAAGAAGGAACCATATGCTTGGCCTTATAGCCTTACAAAAAGAACAAGTCCGATGTTTGAATATGCATCGCCCGTGGTTTGTGTTGATTTGGACTTTGACGGAAGAAAAGAAGTTGTTTTCACATCTTTTTACGATAGCTATCAGGGATATGGCATTGTTCGCGGAAATTTGTATATATTGAATTATGAGGGAAAAATTTTGCATAAAGTTTCGCTTCCCGACAGTAAGGAACCCGGCCATTATGCAAACGGAAGTATGGTACAGCCAAAAGTTTGTGATATAGATGGCGATGGGGCTTATGAAATAATTATAAATACACTGCGTAGCGGAATTTGTGTTTACGATATTGGTTAAAGGAGGATTATTATGAAGAAATTTTTAGCTTTTTTGTGTGCAGGATTATTGATTTTTGCAGGATGCGGAAAAAACAATACAGAAGAAAAAAAGGTTTATCAAACCGAAGAAATGTTTACTATGCTTGAAGGCGAGTATTTGCTCTATGACGACGCGAGAGATTTTAAGAAATCAAAGTCTATGAACAGTTCTATGAGCAGCCTTCGTGTTATGAGAATTGAAAAAGCGGAAAAAGGAATTAAAATACTTGTAGGCGACGGGCATCAGGGAGTTTCTCTCGGAATGGCCGAAGCTGTGGTGCAAAACGAAGCCGGCAACATTACTTTTGAAGCTGCAGTCGATGAAAACAACACTATAAAAGGCGAATTTTATCCTGATAGCAATACTATGAAATGTACAATTAAAACAACATATGCCTATGGCAAAGAAAGCATTATGGAATACACAAAATTCGGTTCTCAGGAAGAAATTGAGAGATATCTCAGTGGCATTTTGTTTGCCGATGTTAAAGGTGTAACGGAGGAAGATGGAACATATTATGCACAAATCAATGGCAATAAATGTGCTGTAAGAGTATTTATAGATACTGCCGAAGCAACACACATGGGTGCATTGCATGTATACTTCCCGAATGAAAAAAGCATATGCAGTTACGAATACAAAGACGGCAAAATTACACTTTATAACTACGAAGATGCAAAAATAGCTGAATTTTAAGGGAAAAATTTAAAAAAATAGCAATTTTCTATTGCAATTTACTAAAAAATGGTGTATAATAACTTTAGCAACAAGGAGAGTGGGCGAGAGCCCGCTCTCTTGCATTGTTGGAAGTATTTTTTTAAAGGGAGTGTGGCATTTGTCAAAAATTGAAGACCTTGTTTTGAAAATGGCTGAGCCTTTTGCCAGAAATGAGGGCGTTGAAATTTACGACGTTGAATTTAAAAAAGAAGGCAAAGACTGGTTTTTAAGAGTTTATCTTTTCAGCCCCGATGGCATTACCATTGAAAACTGCGAGGCTGTAAGCCGCGCACTCAGCGACGAGCTTGACAGGGAAGACCCCATTGACCAGAGCTATTACCTTGAGGTTTCCTCTCCGGGAATTGACAGGGTATTATCAAAAGACAAACATTTTGAAAGTGCTCTGGGCGAAAAAATTGATGTAAAGCTTTTTGAAGCAATCGACGGCGAAAAAATGCTTTGCGGAATTTTGGAAAAATACGAAAACAAAACAATTTATTTAAAACAGGAAGAAAAATTATTCGAAATTGAAAAAAGCAAAGTGTCACAGGCCAGAGTGACCTTTGATATGTAGGAGGGAATAAAAAAGTGGCTAATGAACTTATGATGGCATTGGAACTTATTGAAAAAGAAAAAAATATTAAGAAGGAGGATCTTCTTGAGGCCCTTAAAGCACCGCTTGTTACTGCTTACAAAAAGTATTACGGTGCAGGGGAAAACGTTTTCGTACTGATCGACGATGACGGCAAAATTACTGTTCATGAAAAGAGAACAGTTGTTAAAGAGGCTGAGGATTACGATTTTGAAATAAGCCTTGACGAAGCGCTTCAGTACAAGAAAGATGCAAAAATAGGCGATGTACTCGATATCGAAACCACTCCAAAGGATTTTGGAAGAATTGCAGCGCAGAATGCTAAGCAGATGATGGTTCAGTATATAAGAGAGGCTGAAAGAGGCAACGCATATAACGAATTTATTCAGAAAGAAAACGATATTGTTATGGCAACCGTTCAGAAAAACGAGCGCCGCGGCCTTCTTATTCAGATTGGCAAAACTGAAACATTAATGCCAAAACACGAAATGGTTGCAGGAGAAACATTTAAAACAGGCGACAGAATTCCTGTATACGTTCTTGAAGTTAAAAACACAACAAAAGGCCTTCAGATTCTTGTATCCCGCACACATCCCGGCCTTATTAAACGCCTTTTCGAGAGAGAAGTTCCTGAAATTGGCGACGGCACAGTTGAAATTAAAAGCGTTTCAAGAGAAGCCGGCTCAAGAAGCAAAATTGCAGTTTACTCAGACGACCCCAAGGTTGACCCTGTTGGCGCTTGCGTAGGCCAGAAGGGCGCAAGAATTGCGGCAGTTCTTGAAAGTTTGGGCGAAGAAAAAATTGATATTATCAAATACAGCCCCAACATTACCGAGTTTATTACAGAAAGCCTTTCACCCGCAAAGGTTTTAAGCGTTGAAATAAACGAAGAGGAAAAAGCAGCTTCGGTTGTTGTTCCTGATTTTCAGCTTTCTCTTGCTATCGGTAAAGAAGGCCAGAATGCCCGCCTTGCGGCTAAGCTTACCGGCTGGAAAATTGATATAAAGAGTGATAAGCAGGTTGATTAATTTGAAAGAGAAACATATACCTAAAAGAATGTGTGTTGCCTGCAGAGAAATGAAAGAAAAAAATGAGCTTATAAAAGTTACCTTCTCCGGTGGCGCACAAATTGACCAAAGCGGAAAATTGCCCGGCCGCGGCGCATATGTTTGTAAAAATAGAAGCTGCATAGAAATGGCTGAAAAGAAAAAGGGCTTTGAAAGAGCTTTCAGGTGCGACTGCAGATATATTTATGAGAAGCTTTACGAGGTGGCAGAGCATGAATGATAAAGTAATGGGTATGCTTGGCCTTGCAAGGCGTGCAGGAAAAATTATTTTTGGCAGCGATGCCGCAGTTTCGGCAGTTAGAAGCGGCGGTGCAAAGCTTGTTATTATGGCGGGGGATGCATCAGAGCGAACAAAAAAACTTATGACTAATAAATGCAAAAGCTTTTCTGTTCCGCTTTATGTTTTCTCAAATGCCGCAGAGCTTGGCAACAAAATAGGCAAAAGCGATATAAGCGTTTTGGCTGTCAGCGATAAAAATTTTGCAAAAGCTATTGAAAGCTTGTTAAATTGATAACCCGTAAAAGAAAGGGATGGTTACATGGCTAAAGTTACAGCTACCAACAAACCGAGAATTCATTCGGTTGCCAAAGAACTTAACATAAACAACAAAGAACTTATTGAAATTTTGGAAAAATACGGAATGGGTACAAAAAACCATATGAGTACCTTGTCCCCTCAGGATATGGATGTAATTTTTGATTATTACACCCAGAAATTTGATGATGGAACTCCTATTGAAGACTTTTTGGCTTCAGGCAAAAAAGAAGAGCCAAAGGCAGAAAAAGCCAAAGAAGACAAACCTGCTAAAAAAGCTAAAAAGGCCGAAAAAGCAGCGGAAGTGGCTGATGAAAAAGAAGAAGAGGTTTCATCAAAAATTGAAAAAAGAGAGAGCAGATACGTTGACACAAGACAAAACGTTGTTGACCTTGAAAAAATTTCAACCAATGAGCGAATTGAAGAAATGGTCGAAATTGACGACAATGCTCAAAGCGGCAAACAGAAAATAAAGAAAAAAGGCAAAAACATACGCCCACAGCCGGTTAAGGAAGAAGTTGCTCCACAGCCAAAGCCTAAGAAAAAAGAAAAAGTAAAAGTTGAAATTTTAGACGAAATTACTGTTGGCGAATTTGCGGAGAAAACAAAGCTTCCTGCAACAGAAATTATTAAAAAGCTTATGGAGCTTGGCATTATGGCAGGCGTTAGCCAGACAATTGACTTTGACACAGCGGCACTTGTTGGCGACGATTTGGGCTTTATTGTTGAAAAAGAAGTAATTGTTACTGCTGAAGATATTCTTTTCTCAGAAGAAGAGGACAAAGAAGAAGATTTGAAGGAAAGACCACCGATTGTTGTTGTTATGGGTCACGTTGACCACGGTAAAACCTCGCTTCTTGACGCTATCAGAAGCGCCAACGTTGCCGCAGGGGAAGCCGGCGGTATTACTCAGCATATTGGTGCTTACGGCGTTGAAATTAACGACAGAAAGATTACTTTCCTTGACACACCGGGCCACGAAGCCTTTACCGCTATGCGTGCCAGAGGTGCACAGGTTACCGACGTTGCAATTATTGTTGTTGCAGCAGACGATGGTATTATGCCACAGACAATTGAGGCTATTAACCACGCAAAGGCTGCAGGCGTTAGCATTATTATTGCAATTAACAAAATAGACAGAGAAAACGCAAATGTTGACCGCGTTATGCAGGAGCTTACCGAACACGGCTTAATTCCTGAAGACTGGGGCGGCGATACAATTTGTGTTCAGGTTTCGGCTAAACAGAGAATTAATATTGACGGCCTTCTGGAAATGGTACTTCTTGTTGCAGATATGAAAGAGCTTAAAGCTAATCCTGACAAATTGGCAAGAGGTACTGTTATTGAGGCAAGGCTTGACAAAGGCCGTGGCCCTGTTGCAACTGTACTTGTTCAGGAAGGAACACTTAACATTGGCGACACTATTGTTGCAGGTACTTCTGTTGGCAGAGTAAGAGCTATGATTTCTGACCAGGGTGCAAAGGTTAAAGTTGCAGGCCCTTCAACCCCTGTTGAAATTACAGGCCTTTCCGAAGTTTGTGACGGCGGCGATTTATTCTACGCAGTTAGGGACGAGAGAATGGCAAAACAGGTTGTTGAGCAGAGAAAACAGAAAATTAAAGACCAGATGCAAAAATCTTCTTCAATTGTTTCTCTTGACGATTTGTTCGGCCAGATTCAGGAAGGCGAAGTTAAAGACCTTAACATTATCGTTAAAGCCGATGTTCAGGGCTCGGTTGAGGCGGTAAAACAAAGTCTTGAAAAAATATCAAACGAAGAAGTTAGGGTTCGTGTTATTCACGGCGCTGTTGGTGCTGTTACCGAAAGCGACGTTATGCTGGCAACTGCTTCAAACGCAATTATCGTTGGCTTTAACGTTCGCCCTGACGGCGGCGCAAGAGCTGCGGCTGAAATGCATAAAGTTGATATGAGAATGTACAGAATAATATATGACGCAATCGAAGAAATTGAAGCGGCTATGAAGGGTATGCTTGCGCCCACATTCAGAGAAGCCGTAATAGGCCACGCAGAAATTCGTTCAACCTTTAAGGTTTCGGGCGTTGGTACAATTGGCGGATGTTATGTAACAGACGGTAAGTTCCAGCGTAATTCCTCAGTTCGTATCGTTCGTGACGGTATTGTTATTCACGAAGGGGAACTTGCATCGCTGAGAAGATTTAAAGACGATGTTAAAGAAGTTAACCAGGGCTACGAATGCGGTATGAGCTTTGAGAAATTTAACGATATTAAAGAAGGCGACGCAGTTGAGTGCTTCATAATGGAAGAGGTTGCAAGAAGTTAAGGAGGGTTTTTATGGCGGCTCACAGAAACGACAGAATTGACGAAGAAGTTAAAAGAGAACTAGGCGCTTTAATAAGAGAACTTAAAGACCCCCGTATTTCGGGAATTGTAAGCGTTGTAGCAGTTAAAGTTACAAAAGATTTGCGCTTTGCAAAGGCTTTTATAAGTGTTTTAGGAAGCGAAGAAGAGCAGAAAAGCTCTATTGAAGGCATTAAAAGTGCGGCAGGGTTTATAAGAAAAGAAATAAGCCGCAGAATTAACCTTCGTCACACACCTGAGTTTTCATTTGTGCTTGACAGTTCCATTGAACACGGCGCATACATTAACAAAATTATAACCGATTTATCAAAAGAAAACGAGGAGCAGTAATATGCAAAATTTGCTGAAACTAATTGAAAACGCAGAAAATATAATACTGCTCCCACACGATAATATTGACGGCGACTCATTTTGCTCATGTCAGGCATTTAAAATGATGCTCGATAGTATGGGCAAGGATTGCCGCATTGTGGCAGAAGTGCCCTGCATTAAAAAACTTGAATTTTTAGGGCTTTCCTGCGATGTTTACGAAGAAGGCATGGCGGCGGATTTAGTTATTGCCGTTGACTGTGCTGATGCAGGCCGTATGGGAGAGCGCGGCAAAATTTTTGAAAATGCGCCAGATAAGGCAACTGTTGACCACCACAAAACAAACCGCGGTTTCGGGCAGATAAACGTTATAAACCCTGCGGCAGCGGCGGCTTGTGAAATTATATTTGACCTTTATAAGGAGTGGGGCATAGAAATTTCGCCTAAAGCGGCAGAGTGTATTTACTGCGGAATTGTTACCGATACGGGCGGGTTTCGCTATTCAAACACTACCGCAAAAACTCTTGAAGTTGCGGCAAGCCTACTTAAAATGGGCGTTAATGCAGAAAAGATAAACTTAAATATTTTTGAAAACAGGTCATTTGCTCAAATGGCAATTGAGGCCGCCGCAGTTGACAATATCCGCTTTTTTCACGGTGGCAAAACAGCCCTTTGCTACATTTCAAAAGAAATGCAGGAAAAAGTAGGCACGAGTGATGACGATTTGAGCAACATTTCGTCGATTATGCGCTCCATTGAAGGGGTTGAGGTTTCCGCCGTTATTAAAGAAAAAAATGGGGAGCTTCGCGTTTCAATGAGGTCGAAAGAGGTTGCCGATGTGGCAGAAATTTGTGCTTTACTTGGTGGCGGCGGACACAGCCGTGCCGCAGGCGCAAGCCTTGAGGGCGACGGAGAGGCCGCAATTGAAACCTTGGCAAAAATGATAGGGGAACATTATGAACGGTGTAATTTGTGTATATAAGCCAAAGGGAATTTCAAGCCACGACTGCATTTACAAAGTAAGGCGTGCTCTTGGAACCAAAAGAGTTGGCCACACGGGAACCTTAGACCCTATGGCCGAAGGGGTTTTGCCAATTTGCGTTGGCAAGGCTACAAGGGCATCGGAAATGATAATGGCATCGGAAAAGGTATATAAGGCCGAAATTACTTTTGGTACAGAGACCACTACCGCTGACAGCGAGGGCGAAATTACAAGAAAAAGTGACAAAATAGTAACAAAAGAAGAATTTCTGAGCATTTTGCCTGGGTTTATCGGCGAAATAGAACAAATTCCGCCAATGTATTCGGCAATTCACCATCAGGGAAAAAGGCTTTATCAGCTTGCCAGAGAGGGCAAAGAAGTTGAGCGAAAGCCAAGAAAAATAACAATTTTTAATATTGAGCTTTTATCCTTTTTTGGAGATAAGGCAGAAATTAGGGTTACTTGTTCAAAGGGAACATACATAAGAACTTTATGTGAGGATTTGGGAAGGGCCGCAGGCGGCGCGGCGCATATGAGCGCCCTTATAAGAGAGCAAAGCGGCATTTTTACCATTGAAAACTCGGTAAAACCCGAAGATATTACAGAAGATAAGCTTATTCCCGTAGACGAAATGTTTAAAGAATACGAAAGCATTATATTAAACGCCGAAAACGAGGGCAGAGTTTTAAACGGCGCACCAATAAAGTATGGGTGCCGCGAGGGCGAAATTTACCGTTTATACGGCGAGGGAGGCAACTTTTTATGCCTTTCAAAGGGAATAATGGAAGATGGCGAAAGCTTTCTTAAAATGGTTAAAAGTTTTTATTAGGAGAATTTATGGAAAAGGCTGTTGCACTTGGAAATTTTGACGGCGTTCACAAAGCACACCGCAAAATTTTAAACCTTACCGCCAAAAAGGCGAAGGAAAAAAACTTAATAGCCACGGCGTTTTTATTTAAAGACCATCCTATGGCAGTTTTAAAAAAAGGCGATTTTCGCTACATTATGCAAAACAGCGTAAAGGAGCAGAAAATAAGAGAGGCGGGCATAGAAGAAGTTATTTTTACCGAAACCACGCCCGAAATTTTAGCTCTTTCGCCTGAGGATTTTGTTTTTAAAGTTTTAAAGGAGCGGCTTTCGGCAAAGGTTGTTGTTGCAGGATACAACTACACCTTCGGCAAAGGTGGAAAGGGTGACAGCGCCTTACTTTCAAAGCTTTGCAAGGAGTGCTCTATTGAGGCAGTAATTCTTGACAAAGAGGAGCTGCTTGGTTCTGCCATAAGCAGCAGCCGTATAAGAGAGTATATTCAAAATGGCGACATGCAGGAGGCAAATGCCCTGCTTGGCGGCCCATATACTATTTACGGAACTGTTACAAAAGGCAAACAGCTTGGCCGAAAAATAGGTTTTCCTACTGCAAACATAGAATTTGAGCCTTATATGCTTATTCCAAGGCGGGGCGTTTACAAATCGGTTGCAGCTATAGAAGGCAAAAATTATCCCGCAATTACCAACATTGGAATTAATCCAACGATTGAAAATGCGGCAGTTAGAGCCGAATGTCACATTTTATATTTTGAAAAGGACATTTACGGCAAAAAAATTGAAATAGGGCTTATTGAAAAAATAAGAGATGAAATTAAATTCGACAGCATAGAAGAGCTTAAAAAACAAATTGAGAAAGATAGAAATTATGTGTTAAACAGTTTGGAGGAAGTTTTATGAGATTATCAAAATTATTAATGCCTACTTTAAGAGAAACACCTGCAGAGGCTGAAATTTTATCACATCAGCTTATGCTGCGCGCAGGCCTTATAAGAAAACTGGCGGCAGGTATTTATTCCTACATGCCAATGGGCCTTCGTTCGCTTAGAAAAGTTCAGGATGTTATCAGAGAAGAAATGGACAAAGCCGGCGCTAACGAGCTTTTAATGAGCGCACTACTCCCTGCTGAAAGCTTTCAGGCTTCGGGCAGATGGGATGTGTTCGGCCCTGAAATGTTTAGGCTGCACGACAGACACGAGAGAGATTTCTGCCTTGGCCCTACTCACGAAGAAATTTTTACAGAAACTGTTAAAAACGAAGTTCGTTCTTACAAACAGCTTCCTCTTACTTTATACCAGATTGGAACAAAATATCGTGACGAGAGAAGACCTCGTTTCGGCGTTATGAGAAGCCGCGAATTTATTATGAAAGACGCATACAGCTTCGATTTAACTCAGGAAGGGCTTGATGAAAGCTACAAAAAAATGTACAACGCTTACTGCGCTATTTTTAAACGCCTTGGCCTTGACTTTACCATAGTTGATGCCGACAGCGGCGCTATGGGCGGCAGTGGCTCTCAGGAATTTATGGTTAAAAGCGAAGTTGGCGAAGATGTTATTGCACACTGCGAAGCTTGCGGCTATGCGGCAAACGAAGAAAAAGCGCAGTGTATCCCATCGGGCGACAAATTTGAAGCAAACGGCAAGGAAATTGAAAAAATTGAAACTCCAAATGTTCACACAATTGACGAGCTTTGCGACTTTCTTAAAGTTCCTGCAAAAAGCTTTGCGAAAACTTTAATTTACAAAGCTGACGACAAATTTGTTGCAGTTATGGTCCGTGGCGACAGAGAAGTAAACGAAGTTAAGCTTCAGAATATGCTTGGAGCAGGCGAGGTTGAGCTTGCGGCACCTGCAGATGTACGCGATATTACAAAAGCAGAGGTTGGTTTTGCAGGCCCTGTTGGTCTTTCCATTCCTGTTTATGCTGACCTTGAGGTTGAAAAAATGCATTCATTCGTAGTTGGTGCAAACGAAACAGATTACCACCTTATAAACGTTGAAGGCGGCAGAGATTTTACCCCTGTAGCTTACAAGGATTTAAGAATTATTGAAGACGGCGACATTTGCCCTGTATGCGGAAAAGAAATTAAAACATATCACGGCATTGAAGTTGGCCACATATTTAAGCTTGGAACAAAATATTCAAAGGCACTTGGCCTTACATTCCCCGGCGAAAATGGGGAAGAGCCTGTTATTATGGGCTGCTACGGCATTGGCGTTAACAGATGTATGGCGGCTGCTATTGAACAGAATTCTGACGAAAACGGCATAGTTTGGCCAATGGCAATTGCGCCTTACCACATTGCGGTTATTCCGGCAAATATGAAAGACGAAGCTGTTTTGGCTATGGCAGAAGAAATTTATGCTTCTCTTAATGCGGCAGGTGTTGAAGCCGTTATTGACGACAGAGACGAGAGAGCAGGCGTTAAATTTAAAGACTGCGACCTTGTTGGTATTCCGCTCCGTATTACAGTTGGCAAAAAAGCCGCTGACGGTATTGTTGAATTTAAAGAGCGTGGCGCTGATGGCTTTGAAGAGCTTTCAAAAGATGCGGCTATAGAAAAAGCTATTGCCACTATTAAGGAAGGTTTAAAATGATTACAACCATAACACTTGCCCCCGCCTTTGACAGAACTTATTATGTTGACAACTTTACCCCTGATGCACTTAACCGCGCCTGGCAGGTAAAGGTTAATATGGGCGGCAAGGGGATAAATTTCAGCTCGATTATAGCGGAATGTATGATTGATTGTACCGCTACGGGTTTTATGGGCGAAGGCGGAGAAAAATTTGAAAAGTTTCTTTCTGAAAAAGGCGCTATTTCCGACTTTGTAAATGTTGAGGGCGATATTCGCACAAATATTAAAATTTGTGACGTTTCAAAGGGCACTTATACAGATTTAAACGAATGCTCGGCAGCAGTTTCGGAAAAAGATATATCAAGGCTTTACAAAAAAGTTGACTCCCTTTGCAAAAAAAGCCGCTTTTTATACATGGGCGGAACGCTTCCGCCGGGTGCGGCTCCCACTATTTACAAAGACCTTATTGAAATTGGCAAAAAGAGAGATACCTATGTAATACTTGACGCCTCGGGACAGGCGCTGAGAGAAGGAATTGCAGCCTGCCCCCACGTTATAAAACCAAACAAAAGTGAAGCTGAAGAATTTTTAGGCAGAGAAATAAAAACTATTGCCGATGCGGCCAAGGGAGCGGAGGAAATGCTTTCCATGGGCGCCGAAACCGTTTTACTCTCTCTTGGTGGCGACGGGGCAATTTGTGCTGACAAAAACGGCGTTTTTTACGCAAAACCTCTTTGCGTTCCCGTTAAAAGCACCACAGGAGCAGGCGACACTTTTCTGGCAGGGTTTGTTTATGGCAAAAATAAAAACCTTGGCAACGCCGCCGCATTTAAATATGCTGTTTCATTTTCTGCGGCAAAAATTCAAACAGAAGGGGTAGATTTGCCAAGCTTTAAAGAGCTTTGTGCCTACACCGACAAAATTATATGTGAACAGATAAAATAAGAAAGGATTACGCTTTATGGCAGACCGTTCGAAAATAAGAAATTTTTGTATAATTGCTCATATCGACCACGGCAAGAGTACCCTTGCTGACAGGCTTTTGGAGCTTACAAATACAATTGAAGAGCGTGACATGGAGTCGCAGCTACTTGACAACATGGACCTTGAAAGAGAGCGTGGCATTACAATTAAAGCAAGAGCTGTACGCCTTTTATATGAGAAAGACGGGGAGGAATATGTTTTAAACCTTATCGATACCCCCGGCCACGTTGACTTTAACTACGAGGTTTCGCGTTCGCTGGCGGCTTGTGAAGGTGCGCTTTTGGTAGTTGACGCCGCTCAGGGCATTGAGGCGCAAACTCTGGCAAACACTTATCTGGCACTGGAGCACGACCTTGAAATTTTGCCCGTTATAAACAAAATAGATTTGCCTGCGGCAAGGCCTGAGGTTGTAATAGGCGAAATTGAAAATATTATCGGAATAGAGGCCGAAAATGCGCCCAAAATAAGCGCCAAAAACGGAATAAACATTGAGGCGGTGCTTGAGAGAATTGTTGAGGGGGTTCCCTCTCCTGAAGGCGACGATAATAAACCACTTAAAGCGCTTATATTCGATTCTTACTACGACAGCTACAAGGGCGTTATTGTTTACGTTCGTGTTATGGACGGAACGCTTAAAGCCGGCGAAACTGTTAGGTTTATGGCAACAGGAAAAGAGTTTGAGGTTGTTGAAGTTGGCTACTTAAAGCCTGACGGCATGATGGCCGCAAAAGAAATTGCGGCAGGCGAGGTAGGCTATATTACTGCCAGCATTAAAACTGTTGCCGACATAAACGTTGGTGACACTGTTACCAAAATAGAAAAACCTGCCTCAGAGCCACTACCCGGCTACAAAAAGGTAAACCCTATGGTTTACTGCGGTATTTATCCTGCCGACGGCGCAAAATACGGCGATTTACGTGAGGCGCTTGAAAAGCTGCAGCTAAACGATGCCGCTCTTTCCTTTGAGGCGGAAACATCGATTGCGCTGGGTTTTGGTTTCAGATGCGGATTTTTAGGCCTTTTACACATGGAAATTATTCAGGAAAGGCTTGAAAGAGAATATAATTTAGACCTTGTAACTACCGCCCCCGGCGTTATATACAAGGTTACAAAAACAGGCGGCGAGGTTTGCTTTATAGATAACCCTACAAACTTGCCGTCACCTTCCGAAATTGAAATGATGGAAGAGCCTTTTGTAAACGCCAACATTATGGTTCCAACCGAATTTGTTGGAAGCATTATGGAGCTTTGTCAGGACAGGCGCGGCATTTACAAGGATATGAAATATATCGACGAGGGCAGGGCTTCGCTTCACTACGAAATGCCCTTAAACGAAATTATTTACGACTTTTTTGATGCCCTTAAATCGAGAACAAAAGGCTATGCTTCTTTTGACTATGAAATGCTTGGATACGTTAAAAGCGACCTTGTAAAGCTTGATATACTTTTAAACGGCGAGGTTGTTGATGCACTTAGCTTTATAGTTCACACATCAAAATCTTATGCTCGCGGCAGAAGAATTGCCGAAAAGCTTAAAGAAAACATTCCGCGCCAATTATTTGAAATTCCTATTCAGGCGGCAATTGGCGGCAAGGTTATTGCCAGAGAAACCGTTAAAGCTATGCGTAAAGACGTTTTGGCTAAATGTTACGGCGGCGATATAACAAGAAAGAAAAAGCTACTTGAAAAACAGAAGGAAGGTAAAAAGAGAATGAGGCAGGTAGGCTCTGTTGAGGTTCCTCAGGAGGCGTTTATGTCTGTTCTTAAGCTTGACTGATGACGGGAGTTTATATTCACATTCCTTTTTGTATAAAAAAGTGTAACTACTGCTCATTTGCATCTTTTGAGGGAAGCCTTAAATATGAGGAAGAGTATACAAAAAGGGTTATAGAAGAAATTTATTCTTTTGAGGGCGAGGCAATTGACACCGTTTATTTTGGCGGCGGAACGCCATCGCTTTTGAAAGAGGAAAACTTAATAAAAATGCTCGATGCTGTAGGGGATAATTTTACTTTGCAAAAGAATAGCGAAATTACCCTTGAGCTAAACCCGAAAACCTGTGACAAGAAAAAGCTTAAAGCATTAAAAAGTGCAGGCTTTAACAGGATTAGTATGGGGTTTCAGTCGTTTTCTGATAAGGAGCTTTTGCTCCTTGGCAGAGTTCACACGGCGGCAGACAGCAAAAAAGCCTTTTTTGAGGCAAGAGAGGCTGGCTTTCAAAATATTTCGGCTGACATTATGTTTGCTATTCCAAACCAGAACATGGAAAGCCTTGAAAAAACTCTTGACGAAATGCTTTCCCTCTCGCCTGAGCATTTTTCGGCATATTCTTTGTCGGTTGAAGAAGGAACGCCCTTTTATAATATGGATTTAAATTTGCCCGATGAAGATACGGAAAGAGAAATGTACTATCTTATTTGTGACACTTTGAAGGCGGCAGGATACTGCCATTATGAAATTTCAAACTTTGCAAAGGAAGGCTACGCATCACGCCACAACAGCAAATACTGGCTGGGCGACGATTATATAGGTATCGGGGCAGGGGCACATTCTTATTACAAAGATTACCGCTTTTCAAATAGCCCTGACCTTTTGGAATATCTGGCAGGAAAAGGCCGGAGCGAAAAAGAATTTATTGATGAGGCAGAGAAAAAAAGAGAATATTATATGCTTCGCCTTCGTATGATGGAGGGCATTAAAAAAGATGATAACCCTAAAATTTATGAGCTTATTAAAAAAGGCTTATTAAAAGAAGAAGGCGGCAGAATTAGCCTTACAAAAAGGGGAATTGATGTTTCAAATTATGTTTTTGCGGAGTTGACCATATGAATGCAAAAGATGCGGCGCTTAATATTATTTTATCAAAAAGGCGAAGCGGCAAAGAGGTTTTTGAAAAGCTTTCTGACAAAGGCTATTCAGAGGAGGAAAGCCGCGAGGCAGTTGAATATTTTAAAGAAAAAGGCTACATTAACGAGGGGGATTATGCCCGAAGATATACCTCTGATGCGGTAAAAATTAAAGGCTTTGGCAAAAAGAGAATTGAAATGGAGCTTAAAAGGCGTGGCATTTCTGACGAGGATATTGCTGCGGCACTTGACGAGGCAGAGTTTAACATTTTGCCGCTTATGCAGAAAAAGTTTCCCACCTGCGAAACTTTGAAAGAAAAAAACAAAATTATAAACCATTTTTTAAGGCGCGGATTTTCCTTTTCGGAAATTTCTGATGCTATAAGTGAAATTTATGGGGAGATTTAAAATGAAAGTTGGAATGATTTCTCTGGGGTGCCCAAAAAACACCGTTGACAGCGAAATTATGCTTGGCATTTTAGCTGAGCGTGGCTTTGAAATTACTTTTCAGCCCGAGGAGGCAGAGGTTATTATAATTAACACCTGCGCTTTTATTGAAGATGCCAAAAGCGAAGCAATTGACACAATACTTGAAATGGCACAGTACAAAGAAAGCGGCCTTAAAAAGCTTATTGTAACGGGCTGTCTTTCACAAAGGTACAAAGAGGAGGTTTTAACTCTTTTGCCTGAGGTTGATGCAATTGTTGGCGTTGACGAAATAGAAAAAATTGACGAAATTATTTTATCAGATGAAAAAAACTTTGTGGGCGAAGCCTGTGGCTCTTACCCTGAGGGATGCGGCAGAATTTTAACAACGCCCGCCTACACGGCGTATTTAAAAATTGCCGAAGGGTGTGACAACAACTGTACATACTGCGCGATTCCTTCTATAAGAGGCAGGTTCAGAAGCCGCAAAATTGAAGATATTGTTAAAGAGGCCGAGGCTCTGACTGAAAGCGGCGTTGTAGAGATAAACGTTGTAGCGCAGGACACTACCCGTTACGGCGAAGATATTTACGGGGGAAGCCGCCTTGCCGAGCTACTTAAAAGGCTTTGCAGTATTGAAAAAATTCACTGGATAAGAGTTTTATATACATATCCCGAAAGGCTTTCTGACGAGGTTTTAAAGGTTTTTGCAGAAAACAGCAAAATTGCAAAATATTTTGACATTCCCATTCAGCATATCTCGGACAGCGTTTTAAAGCGAATGGGCAGGAAAAGCTCCGGCGAAAGCATTAAAAACCTTATTGCAAAAATAAGAAGTTTGATGCCCGAGGCAACTATAAGAACATCGCTTATTGCAGGTTTCCCCGGGGAGAGCGAGGAAGATTTTGAAAAGCTTTACGAGTTTGTAAAAAATACAAAGTTTTCACGGCTTGGGGTTTTTCCTTATTCCAGAGAAGAGGGAACGGCGGCTGACAGGCTTTCGGGCCACTTACCCGAAGAAGTTAAAAAAGACAGAGCTGACCGCATTATGAAGCTGCAAATGGAAATTTCGAAAGAATTTTGCAAAGGATTTATCGGCCGAGAGGTAGAAGTATTAGTAGAGGGAAGCATTGGCGACACCTGTTTTGGCAGAAGCGCAGGCGATGCGCCCGAAATTGACGGCAAAGTTATTTTCTCGGGCGGAGGCGACCATTTAATAGGAAATTTTGCAACCGTTTTAATAGAGGGCAGCGACCAGTACGATTTGAAAGGAAGATTAGTATGAATTTACCAAACAAATTAACTATTTTAAGAGTTATTATGATTCCACTGTTTATGGCATTTTATATGATTGATATGCCTGTGGCTTTCTCGGTTTTAGGGCTTGATATTACGTGGAACATGATACTTGCAGACCTTATTTTTATTCTTGCCTCGGTTACTGACTGGGCAGATGGTTACATAGCAAGAAAAGAGGGTATTGTAACAAACTTTGGCAAATTTATGGACCCTCTTGCCGATAAGCTTTTGGTTACAGCTGCTTTTCTATGCATAATGGCGGCAGAAGGCGTTAGTATGTGGGTTGTAATGATTACGCTCTCCCGCGAGTTTATTGTAACGGGCGTAAGGCTTATCGCCGCATCAGACGGAAAGGTTATTGCCGCAGGCAAAATGGGCAAACTTAAAACAGTTTGGCAGATGATTACAATAATTATTGCAATTTTAACAGGCAGAAACTTGGTTATTGATATTCTTTTCTGGATTTCGGCGGCGCTTACTGCGATTTCGGGATACGGATATATTAAAGATAATTTGCATGTATTTAAAAACGAATAGTATTATTTAAACATAAAAAAGGGAGATAAAACAACTTGTTTTATCTCCCTTTTTGGTTACAATAACTTTCTATTTCTTCAAAGAAGTTAATTTATTTACAAGATAAGTTACAATAATGATAATGCCAATTACAACAAAAATGCTTATCATACCTGTACCCATATAATGCATATTATTTAAAAAGTTCATAGGATTTATATTAAAATTCATTTTATTACCCCTTTCCTTTACATAAAGAAGTTAAGTATTAAACCGCCGGCGATAACCGATGCAATCTGACCTGAAACATTAACGCCCATTGAGTGCATTAAAAGGAAGTTATGTGGATCTTCTGCAAGGCCCATTTTATGAACAACACGGCCTGACATAGGGAATGCAGAAATACCTGCAGCACCAATCATAGGATTAACTTTCTTTTTAGAGAAAATGTTTATAAGTTTTGCAAATGCAACGCCGCCTGCAGTGTCGAATATAAATGCTACAAGACCGAGGCAAAGGATAAGAAGAGTATCGGGCTGCAAGAATTCAGATGCCTGCATACGAAGTGAAATTGTAAGACCGAGGAAAATTGTAATAAGGTTTGCAAGAACATTCTGAGCAGTATCTGAAAGTGAATTCAAAACGCCACATTCTCTTATGAGGTTACCAAACATTAAAAATCCTACCAAAGCAACCGAAGCAGGGGCAACAAGGCCAGCGATAACAGTTATAATAATTGGGAAAAGAATTTTTGTTGTTTTTGAAACGCTGTTTTGTTTGTATTCCATTTTTATCATACGCTCTTTTTTGGTTGTCATAAGTTTTATAACAGGTGGCTGAATGATTGGAACAAGCGCCATATAAGAATATGCAGCAACCATAATCGCGCCAAGGTATTTAGAACCAAGCTGCTGAGCAACTACTATTGAAGTAGGGCCATCGGCAGCACCGATAATAGCAATTGAAGCTGCATCTTTTATATCGAAGAACATTGAAGCAAAACAAAGGGTAAAGAATATACCAAACTGTGCTGCTGCGCCGAATATCATAAGCTTAGGATTTGAAAGAAGCGGGCCGAAGTCAATCATTGCACCAATACCGATAAAGAGAATAAGTGGGAAAAGCTCGTTTGCAATGCCGGCATTGAAAAGAGTTTCAAGGGTTTCGATTGCACCGGAAAATGGCAAATTTACCAAAATAGCACCAAAGCCCATAGGCAAAAGAAGAGTTGGCTCCATATCTTTTCTAATGGCAAGATAGATAAGAAGAGCGCCAATAGCCCACATTACTACTTGTTGCCACTGAATTGACGTGATGTTTTGAATTATTAATTCCATACTTTATCTCCTTTAATATTGTTATCAATAAAAAATGCCCGAAAGGGCATTTTTTTTATTTATTTTTTCTGAGCTTTAAGCCGCAATAAATATATGTTGCTATAAGATATACTGCAAGGCAGATGAGCACAAAAATAAATGCTGTAGCCTGTGAGGAAGGCGCCTGAATGTGCAAAAGGTTTAAAAGGCCGTTCCAGAGCTTTGACACATAAATCATATCAAAGAAGTTTTTAATAACATATGAATAGCGGATAATTGTTAAAAGTGTTCCGCCTGCAGCAAAATATGCAAGAAGAGTAAGATATTTTTTATTCTTTTTCCAGAAATACATACCAAGTGAAGCCAAGATAACAGCGTCGCATATCCAGATAAGAATGCTTACAAATGTTTGAGTTGCCAAAATGTATGACGAATTTAAATAACGATACAAATAAAGCAAAAATATACCTGAAATTAAAGCAACAGCAGTTGCCAGTACAGATAAGTTTTCGTAATGGAGCCTTTCTTCAGCAGTAAGTTTTTTTGGCTTTGCAGTTTGAATATTTTTCTTTTTAGCCATAGTGTAACCTCCTAATTATTTCATACATATTAATATATAATTTTTTTCACAAAAAGTCAAGAAGTTTGGAAGAATTTTATAATCATATTGACCTTTTTTTTCAAAAATGATAAAATTAACATATATTTTTAAGTTGAGGGCAGTGAATGATGCTTAGATTAGTAATAGGCGAAAAAGGAAGCGGAAAAACTGAATACTGTATAAAAAATGCGGTTGAAAGTGTTGGGGGTGCAATAATTATTGTTCCTGAGCAGCTTTCTCATCGTGCTGAAGCTTATCTTGCCGGAAAACTTGGCGTGTTCGGGCTTGGGAATGTTGAGGTGTTAAGCTTTGGACAAATGGCAAGGCGAGAGGCCGCTTTTTTTGAAGATGCTGCCTGCCGCCATATTGACAATGCCGGAAAAGTAATGCTTTTATATAAAATTATAACAGAGGACAAAAATTTTGCCCTGCTTAAAGGAAATGAAGAAGAAAAGGCCGTGTGTGTTATGCGGCTTATAAGTGAGTTTAAAAGATATAATGTTTTGCCTGAAGATATAGACCGGGCGGCAGATAAAACAGAAGATGAGGCACTTAAGTTAAAGCTTTGCGAGATTTCGCTTGCCTACAAGAAGTTTGAAGAAAAAATCAAAGGCAATTTTATAAATGCTGATGACAATCTTCACAGATTTGCAAATTCTGAACATGTAAAAGAAAAATACAAAGGATTTGATATTTTCATTGATTCATTTACCAGCTTTACACAATCTGAGTTAAAATGTATTGAAATGTTTATTGGAAATTCAAAGAGCGTTACAGTTACGCTTGGAATGAATTTTGAGAAAAGAAGCGAAATAAGGTTTTTCTCCTGCAACAATACTTTTGAAAAGCTTACTTCGCTTGCAAAAGAGCTGGGTACAGATGTTTTGGCTCCTGTGATTTTGAAAAACAAGGATAAGAGAGGCGGAGCCCTTGAATATATTGCAGAAAATTATTTTTTGCCCATTTCGAAACCTTACGAAAAAGAGCCTGAAGATATTGAATGTTTTGCCGGCAAAAATATGATAAGCGAAATTGAATATGCGGCGGCAAAGATAAGAACACTTACAATGAACGAAGGGTACTTATACCGTGATTTTGCAGTTATTTGCAGCAATTTGCCTGCATATTGTGATTACATTAAAAATATTTTTGAAAAATACGATATTAAGGTTTTTCCGGATATGAAAACAAATATTTCAAATCATCCGGTGGCATCGTTTTTAAAAAGTGCACTTGATATTATTGTAAAAGGTTATACATATTCAAACATATTCAGATGCGTAAAATACGGATTTTTTGATATAAGCGACAAAGAATGTGATGTACTTGAGAATTTTGCTTTGGAATCAGGTGCAAGAGGCAATGTGTGGGCATCGGCCGAAAAATGGGAAGAATTTGTAAGGGCTTTCTATGAAAAATTTTATAAGGGCGAAGAAAATGAGGAGCGGATTACAAAAATCGTAACGGCGGGCAAAAAAATAACAGAGCCGCTTAAAAAGTTACACGAAGATATTATGGCGTCGGCTTTGGTAAAATCAAAGTGCAAAGCCATATACAGTTTTATGCTTTCTCTTAATGTTCCTGAAAAACTGGTTGAAAGAGCAAAATATTTCGAAGGCCGCGGCGAGGCTTACACTGCCATTGAATACAAATCTGTATACAATAAAATTATTGATGTTCTTGACGAAATGTGCAACGCAGTTGGAGAGGACAGAATGTCGGCCAGAAAGTTTGCCGATGTTTTAAATGCCGGAATTTCTCAGTTTGAAATAGGGAAAATACCTGCCCTTTGTGACGGGGTTTTATGCGGCGGGGTTGAAAGCGTAAAAGAATTGTCGGCCAGGGTATTGTTTGTACTTGGAATGAATGAGGGGGTATTTCCTTTATCAGTTGACAAAACAGGATTTTTGAACGATTTTGACAGGCAACGCCTTACAAAACAGAACATTTTTCTGGCAGAAGATGCCGAGGGAAAAGCCAGAGAAGGCGAATATTTAATTTACAGGCTTTTTGGTGCGGCAGAAGAAAAGCTTTATTTGAGCTACAGTATAGCATCTATTGAAGGAAGTGCCTTAAGAGAGGCGTGGGCTTTGCAAAAAATAAAAGAGCTTTTGCCTTTTATGAAGCAAAGCGACGACATATTCAGAAAAAATGAAGAAATTGCCCTTTGTTCTCCAAAAGCGGCTTTTGAAAATCTTATTTTAAGCATAGCCGAAGGCGGAGAAAAAAACCCGCAGTTTACGGCGGCATACAAGTGGTTTAAAGAAAACAGCCCCTGGAGAGAGAGGCTTTTAAAAGCTGAAGAAGGACTTGGATATCAAAATAAAACCGTTGCAGTAAGCGAAGAGGTTTTAAACGAAATATACGGCGATGAAATGACAACTGCAGTAACAAGGCTTGAAAAGTTTTCGGCGTGTCCGTTTTCATATTATATGAGATATGTTTTAAACGCTCAGCCAAGAAAAGTTTTCTCTTTTCAGGCAAAAGATGCCGGCGTTTTTCTGCACGCTATTGCAGAAATATTCTCCAAAAGGCTTGAAGCTTCAGGCCAAAGATGGGCCGATGTTGATGAAAAATATATAAAAAGTGAAGTTTATGAAATTTTAAACGACGACAGCGAAGAAATAAAAAGACTGGTTCAAATTCCCGGAAAAAGAGGAGAAAGATTTTTTGTAAGGCTTTGTGCTGTTGCGGAATACGCTATTTCGGTTATCGTAGAACACATAAAAAGAGGCAAGTTTCAACCTATGGGATACGAAATAAGGTTTTCCAAAAACGGAAAAATTAAGCCTGTTTCAATTAATCTGCCCGACGGGAAAAAGGTTACGCTGACGGGAGTAATAGACAGGCTTGACGCCCTCGAAAATGAAGAGGGAACTTATTTCAGGATAATAGACTACAAAACCGGCAACAGGGAGTTTGACCTTGGAGAAATTTATCATGGAATCACACTTCAGTTGGCAGTTTATATGTGTGCGGCAGTAAATTCGCGCGAAGGGGCAAAACCTGCGGGCATGCTTTATTTTAAGTTTGCTGACCCTGATATTCACGACGACCCGTTTTTGGGAGAAGAACAGATAAATGAGAAAAAAATGAAAAAAGTATCGTTATCAGGGCTTTTAGTAAGTTCGGAACACATTTTAAACAGTATGGATGTAAGCGAAAAATTTGATTTTCTTCCTGTCAGAAAAAAGAAAGACGGAAGCTTTACGGGAAGTATTGCATCAGAAAAAAACTTTGAAGATTTGCGCAAATTTGTTATTAAAAAAGTATCGGAAATTGCAAACGAAATATGGAAGGGAACAACGGATATTTTACCTTACAAGATGAAAGACAATTCTCCGTGTGATTACTGCGATTTCGGAGATGCCTGTCATTTCGACGGACTTTTAGGGTGCAGACACAGAAATATTTTAAAGCTTGACAAAGAAGAAATGTGGAAGGAAATGGAATAATAAGAAAGGAGTTTTTGCTATGGATGTTAAGTGGACACCGCAGCAGGAAGAAGCTGTTTTTGCACCTGTTTCAAACATTTTAGTTACTGCGGCGGCAGGTGCCGGAAAAACACAGGTTCTTACCGGAAGAATTCTAAACAGAATACTTAGCGGCAGCGATGTTACAAGAATGCTTATAGTAACATTTACAAATGCTGCGGCTGCTGAAATGAAAAGCAGAATAGCAAAGGCTTTAAGCGAAGAAATAATTAAAAATCCCGAAAACGAACATATCAGGAGGCAGGCGGTTTTGTTGCCTTTGGCCAGTATTCAGACAATACATTCTTTCTGCCTTGATGTTATAAAAAACAACTTTTTCAGAGCTGATATTTCGCCTGATTTTAAAATTGCCGACGAAGCTGAATGCAAAATTATGAAATCGGAAGCTGTGCAAGAGGCTTTTGATGCTCTTTACGAAGAGGGTGACGAAGACTTTTTCGCTTTTACAGACAGTTTTTCCAACGCAAAAAACGACTTGAAAGCAGAGGAAATGGTTTTGAATTTATTTACTTTTGCTGAAAGTATGCCTTTTCCCGATGAGTGGCTTTTGAAACAATGCGAATTATACGAAAACATAACAGAAGATAATTTTGAAGATTTTTATTTTGTTGGCATTATCACAGAAAAAATCAGAGAAATGCTTACAGAAGGAAAATACAGGCTTGAAGATGCAATAAAGCAATGCGAAGAAGATGCAATTTTTAAGCCTTATTGTGAAATGTTTGAAAAAGATATTTCGAAAATAGATGCGCTGCTTGAAGCAGAAAGCTGGAACGAGCTTTCGGCTATGGCTCAGGAATTTAGTTTCGACAGAAAAGTTACTGTCCGTGGCGGCGATGAAGAATTTAAAAAAAGCGTTGACAAGGTGAGGTCGGATGTAAAAGAAGATGTTCTTAAAGCTCTTTTGTATGCGGCTTATGACAAAGAACAAAATGTGTATTTAATGAAACAAACAGCCCCTGCTTTAAGAGGACTTGTAAAAAGCACCTTAAAATTTCAGGAATGTTTTTCTGATATGAAAAAAGAAAAAAATCTTGTGGATTTCAGCGATATTGAGCACATTTGCATTAAGCTTTTATCATACGATGACATTGCTATGGAAAGAAAAAACTTTTTCGAAGAAATTTATGTTGACGAATATCAGGACAGCAATATGGCACAGGATTATATTTTTCGCGCCATTTCAAGAGAAAGCCTTGGAAGCCCTAATGTTTTTATGGTTGGTGATGTAAAGCAGAGCATTTACGGTTTCAGGCAGACAAGTCCCAAACTTTTTCTCGACAAAAAAGACAGTTACAGTTTTGGCGACAACAAGAACAGAAAAATAGTTCTCAGCAAAAACTTCAGAAGTTGCGAAGGCGTTATTAACTACATAAACACAGTTTTTGAAAGTATTATGAGCCGAGAGGTTGGCGGCGTTGACTATGATGAAGAGGAAAAACTTGTTTTTGCGGCGTCGTATCCGGAAAGAAGCAATGCTGCAGAAATAAATATTCTGGAGCTTGAAGGCGATGAAGATGCCATAAGAAGCGAGGCAGTATTTATATCTGAAAAAATACTGGGGCTTGTTGGAAAAGAAAAAATATACGATATTAAAGCGGGGCTTGAAAGGGAAATACGTTTTTCGGATATCGCTATTTTAATGCGTTCGCCAAAGAGGTGCATTCCTGTTTTTGAGAGTGTTTTTAAAGAATTTGATATACCGCTGTTTGTTGACTATGATGACGGATATTTTGACACAACCGAGGCTAAAACCATATTATCACTTTTAAATGTTATCGACAATCCTGAAAACGACATTCCGCTTATAAGCGTTTTGCGTTCGCCAATTGGAGGTTTTAACGAAGATGAACTTGCAAAAATAAGGCTATATGAAAAAAAAGAAAGCTTTTTTACGGCTTTGGAAAAATGTGCGGAAGGTGGCGGGCGTTTAGGCGAAAAATGCCTTGAGTTTAATAAAAAATTAAACAGATTCAGGGTGTATTCGAAATATATGCCATGTCACACTTTGATTGATACGGTGGTTTCCGAAACAGGATACTACGATGCAGTTTATGCTATGCCAGGTGCTACGGAAAGAGCTGACAACATTAAGCTTTTGATTGAACAAGCAAGAAATTATGAAAATTCTTCCTACAGAGGTCTTTACAACTTTATAAATTACATAAACAATGTAAAAGAAAAAAGCGGAAATCTGGGTGCTTCGAAAAGCGTTGGGGATTCGGCGAAAGTTGTAAGGATTATGAGTATTCACAAGAGTAAAGGCCTTGAATTTCCTGTTGTTTTCCTGGCAAGATGCAGCAAAAAAATGAACACCAGAGATTTAAGCGGCGACTTGATTTTACACGGCGATTGCGGCATAGGTATAAGCTATGTTGAAAAGAAAAAGAGAATTTTTTCAGACACAATGCTTAAAATGGCGGCAAAAATAAAAAAAGAACAGGAAGATCTTTCGGAAGAAATACGAATTTTGTATGTTGCCCTAACTCGTGCAAAGGAAAAACTGTTTATAACTGCAACTGTAAAAGATTCTGCTAAATCTATGGAAAAGTGGGGCGGTATGGCAAGGCTTGTTGAAAGAAGATTTCCGCTCAAGGCAAGCTCTTATATAGATTATCTTATGGCAGTGGCTCTTTACTGCAAAAATACGCAGATAAACGGTGCGGCGATAAATATTCTGCCCGCAGGCGAAATGGAAGAGATGGCAGAAAAAAACGAAAATATATACACTTTAAACAGCGAGTTTGACGAGAAGATTTATAAAGCACTATCATACAATTATCCACACGATGATTTATGGCAAATTCCTTCAAAGGTAACTGTTACCGAACTTAAAAGAATGCAGGAAAAAGAAACTGATGATGCGGTTTTGCTTTATATGAATATTGATATAAAGGTACCTGAATTTATTGAGGCTGAAAAAATTACGCCTGCACGCAAGGGGCAACTTATGCATTTTGTAATGCAGAGCATACCTTTGGATTGTACCGACGTTGAAGGCGTGAAAAATTATGTTTCCGAGCTTGGAAGGAAAAACATTTTAACAGCTGAAGAAACATTGGCAATCGAATGCGAAAAAATTGCTGCATTTTTTGAAACGCCTTTGGGACAGCGAATGAAAAATGCCGACAAAGTTATGAGAGAAGAACCGTTTGCTATGGCGGTTCCTGCGTCGATGGTTACAGGAAAAAGTGATGATTTTAATCAAAAAATAATGGTTCAGGGAATTATTGACTGTTATTTTTTTGAGGGAGATAACATTATTCTTATCGATTACAAAACTGACAGAAATTGCAGCAAAGACAGCATAATTAACAATTACAAAAAGCAAATTGATATATATGCTGAGGCACTGGAAAAGAAATATTTTAAAAAAATTTACGAAAAATTTATTTACTTATTCAATAATAGTGGTATAATAGAAATAAATTAACATATCAAAAATATAATACTTAAAGTTAAGGAGAAATAAAATGGAACAGAAAAGAAGAACTATAACAACACGAAGCCCCAGAAAGAAAAGGGAAAATAAAAAGAAATTCTGGACAATTGCAGGCGTGGTTTTAGGATTGGTAATTGTGTTTTTTGTTTCATACAAAATTGCTTTTGGATTGATTTCAGCAGGCAATAATCCTAATTTACCCGAAAAGGTGGCAAGCTCTAGTACAGAAGAAGATATAGCAAATATGTCACGCGAGGACCTTGAAGAGAGTTACACAAAACTTAAGAAACAGCTTGAAGACAAAGAAGAAGAAATAGAAATGCTTAAAGAACGCCTTGATGAGTATGAGAGCAGCACTTCTACACCTGCACCTGAAGAAACAACTTCGCCAACTGCTTCGCCTGAGGAGGACGATCAGCCGGCAAGCACACCTAAACCTACCGCACCACCGGCTGCAACTGCGGCGCCTTCCGGCGGGTTGATGTCGCCAGAGGAGCTTCAGAGTATGGCGGGAGGCTCGGGCGAGTAATTAATTTATTGCAATTATCAAAAAATGATTATTATTTAGAAAAATAAAGAAAATAAGAGTAAATTACTAAAAAAACGCAAAAAGCAGGATTTTTCTACAGAAAACGGCATTTGATAAAAAGTTTTGGTGGTGTTATAATTTTTAATTGTGACGCGTCGGGGTTTAGCGCAGTTTGGTAGCGCACATGGTTTGGGACCATGGGGTCGGGGGTTCGAATCCCTCAACCCCGACCAAAATTTTTAAAAATGTTGAAAAAAAGTATTGACTATTAGTAGCGGTTATGCTATAATATCAAATGCTGATGGTTTTCAAAACCGAATAGTTTTATTTATGCTGGTGTAGCTCAATTGGTAGAGCAGCTGATTTGTAATCAGCAGGTCGCGGGTTCGAGTCCCATCACCAGCTCCATTTATTAGGAGGGGTTCCCGAGTGGCCAAAGGGGGCAGACTGTAAATCTGTTGTCAGTGACTTCGGTGGTTCGAATCCACCCCCCTCCACCAAATAAAATCCTGCCCATCGGCAGGATTTTATTTTTTATCAAATACCAAAGATGTTAGTTTGTTTGATTGGAGCATAAAATGAATGTAAAAAAATATTTTCAAATTGTGTTAATTGCCACATTGGTATGCGTTACAGCTTTTATGGGTGTTTTGATGGCAAGAATTATGGTTAAACCCTTTACATCCGGCGAGCACGGCGATGCATTGATACCTGTAAGTGGCGGAAAAGTTAATTTTTTGGTTGTTGGAGCTGACAAAGTTGGATACAATACTGATACGATTATGGTTGCTACAATCAACTTAAACGAACCAAAAATTAGCTTAATGTCTGTTCCGCGTGATACAAAGGCAAGGGTAAACGGCCATACAATGAAAATAAATGCTGTTTACAGCTATTCTAAAAACACCGGCATACCCGCTGAAGAAACTCTTATTGAAACCGTTTCTTCTATTACAGGAATAGGTATAAATTACTATGCTATAGTTGATACAACCGCTTTCAGAGAAATTGTTGATGCTTTAGGCGGAATTGAATACAATGTTCGTCCGCAGGGTTATTATTATAACGATCCGCTTCAGGATTTATACATTAACATTCCCGGCGGCAAACAGATTTTAGATGGCAAACAGGCCGAAGGCCTTGTTCGTTTTCGCCACGATTACGCCAGAGCTGACCTTGAAAGGGTTGAAATTCAGCAGGACGTAATAAAGGAGCTTATCAAACAAAAGCTTAATATTAAATATATTTCAAAGGTTCCGCAGATATACAAAACTGTGTCAGACAATGTTATCAGTAATTTAAAAGTTGGCGATATTGCAGATTATGCAAGAGAAGTTTTAAGTGTTGGAACTGAGAATATTAAAACTTACACAATGCCAAATTATACTCAGGGCGGATATGTAATTCCTGATGATGACGAAATTGAACTGTTGGTTTCTGAGGATTTTTAAAGAAAGAGGAATAAGTATGAAAAAGATTTTGTGTTTATTTATTTCAATTTTACTGTTGTTTGCTGTTTCGGGTTGTAATTCTGAAGAGGCGTCGCCTATGAGAACAATTACTCCAAAACCGGCTGAGCCTGATATGCAGGCAGAGGAACTTGCAAAACAGCCAAACAAGGTTTTGATTGAAATTGCAATGAAAGATGGCGGCATTATGAAACTGGAACTTTATCCTGATATTGCCCCTGAAACGGTTAAAAACTTTACAGAACTTGCAGAAAAAGGCTTTTACAATGGCCTTACTTTTCACAGAATTATAAGTGGCTTTATGATTCAGGGAGGCGACCCTGAGGGAAACGGCAGTGGCGGTTCTGACAAAAATATAAAGGGCGAGTTCTCGTCAAACGGTTTTGAAAACAATATTTCGCACAAAAGAGGAATTGTTTCTATGGCAAGAGCAAAAGATCCTGACAGTGCATCTTCTCAGTTTTTTATAGTTCATCAGGATTCAAAACATCTTGATGGGCAGTATGCCGCTTTTGGCAGACTGACTGATGGATTTGACGTTTTGGATGATTTGGCAAAAAATACTAAGGTTGAAGACGGAAATGGAACTGTTCTTCCTGAAAATCAGCCTGTAATTAAATCAGTAAAAATAGTTAAATAGGGTAATAATAAAATTATTATAAATAAATTTATTGGAGGTAATTTAAGATGGCAGTAAAAGTTGCAATCAACGGATTTGGACGTATCGGCAGATTGGCATTCCGCCAGATGTTCGGTGCAGAAGGCTATGAGGTAGTAGCAATAAACGACCTTACAAGCCCAAAGGTATTGGCTCACCTTTTGAAA
>JAZNQN010000071.1:0-2526 GCA_045590195.1 Clostridia bacterium
GTCGTAAGCACAAAATATTAACGATTCGTAGGTTTGAACCATAGGTTTTATTGCACTCACCTACCATGTTTTCTATGGTTTTCTTGGCTACTTTTTGGTTTTTACATCATATGTTTTAATTTTATCTTTTACTCGATAATACCCATCATAATTTTTTCCCATGTTATCGTCAACTATAAAATTGGGATTAACATGTGGAAACAAATGCTACATTATTTTCACAGAAATCCCATAATTTCTTAAAAATGGTGTTTTTTGACATAGTTTGAGCTTGGTATTTCTTGAAAAAAGCTACCCCCCTTTTGTCAAATCCTTGTTTTTGAGTTCAAATTTATTCAAAAATAAAATTCCATTTGTTTGGGTACCGGCGGTGGCGGTTTGTTTGATTGGCTTTTCCCTTTTTCACATGCCTTCAGCACGGCTTCCAGATTTAGAAAGTTCCACAATATGGCTCTGATAAGCGTGAATAACCTGTGAAAAGAATGCTTCCATTGATGTTTCCACGCAATAAATCTTAACAACAAATATGTCAACAAAGCCGTCCATATTTGCCATTTTACGGCATTTTCGCTGGTTCCCATAAAGTCAGCCAACTGCAAAGTCTGCTTGATTTCCTTGAAAAAGACCTCGATCGCCCATCTAGATTTGTATAATTCACAAATCGAAGACGCCGCCCAAGTCATATTATTAGAAAGAAAAGTCATCCGCTTGATTTTATTGTCTATCCATACATCTGCAATAACCATTCTCAATTTTCCGGAATAATGTTTTACCGTCCCCGGACAAGTCAAAGCAATGCTGTAATCAGCAATGATCACCGGCTGCTGTCCCATAACTTTTGCCTTGTTTGAGCTTACTTCTGCTTGCAAACTGCTCTTTTTAACCAGCTGCTGTCCCATAATTTCATATTTTATGTTATCTTTAGCTCTGGTTACCCAAAAAACACCCCGTTCATTCAATGTTGCCAAATGCTTAAAATCACAGTACGCCTTATCAAATACCACGATTTCACCGGCTTTGATATTGGCACAAACCTCCCATGCCATCTTGGGATCAGAATCTTTTGCCCGATTGACCACTGCAAATCCCGGCAGAGACGCCCCTAACAGTAAATCCATATGTAATTTTGCCGCTGCTTTTTGAGAACGATGCTTTGCCCAATCCATACATTTAGCAATCAAAGGAATCGTGCTGGAGTCAACAATATGTATAGCCCGCTTAAAACGCCTCGGCAATCCCGGATAATTACGGCTGGATTGAAAAAACTCAGGATCATGAGTTTTTAATTCATTATATACGATCCAGAATAACTCTTCAGCCATCGCCGCCGGACGGTTTTTATTGGCATGAGCCAACCCATTGCGGCTTGGAGGTACGCAGTCGCGAATCTGGCTTAATATCCCATGATGATTTTTCATGCCATCGCAAACATCATTTAAGCTCAATGCATGAGTAAGTTGTGAATATATCATCGCAACCACATGACTGGTTGCAGTAAACGATCGGGTTTGAATTTTATGCTTTTTTCGTAAAGATTCGATAATTTTACGGGGAATTAACTTGACAATTTGCCCTAACACTGCCATATTATGTTTTTGAGGATTCATGTTTTACTCCTTTGATTTTGTAACGGAAAGAAAAGGTAGCATGGATCCTCTTTTTTGTCAATTTTTTCATGCAGAAAAAAATCCTCATATCCGTAATCCTCCATTTTTTACCACTCCTTAAAAAAAATCCGCATTTTTCCTGAAATGCGGGAGAAAACTTTAACATTTTTGCGTCCACCATCTCCGGACAACTCTGATCATCGCCGGGATGGTTGAATAAATGGTTGTAAAAATACTGTTGTCCGATGGGGGCTTGACCCTCTTCGGACTTTTTTATGGGTGAAAAATGAGGGATCTATGTTATTTGACAGATGAAAATCTGGTCAAAATGTTCAAAGAGGGCAACGAATGGTGTTTTAATGAAATTTATAACCGATACTATAATCGCTTGTATGGATATGCTGTAAAATATCTGCTGTCAAAAGAAGATGCGGAGGAAGTTGTTAATACTGCTTTATTTAAGGCTTTCAAGTATTTAAATAAATTCAGAGGTGAAGCCAGTTTGGCAACATGGTTGTTTCAGATTTTACGGAATCAGACATTCAGTTTGTATCGACTGAAACGCAGCAAAGGTGTTTTTGTCACCCAAAGTCTGGAAGTCATAACTTATGATAATTCACCTTTTATAATGGAAATCACGGATTATAAAAGTCTTCCGGAGAATTTTCTTATAAATCAAGAGATTACAGAGTGTATTATGGCAGCTATAGATAATTTGCCGGAGTATATGAAAGAAACAGCCAGTTTGTATCTGATTGAAAAACTGCCGCTTGATATCATCGCTAAACACTTGAATTGTCCGACTGGCACGATCAGATCAAGGACTTTCAGAATCAGAAAGCATATCAGCAAATTTCTGGCAGATTTAGAGCAAAGATAGAAAAAGTCCTAATGACAGGGCAGATGCAACTGTTCGCCT
>JAZNQN010000072.1:0-5340 GCA_045590195.1 Clostridia bacterium
TGTTTATCCAGTCTATGAATACGTTAAAATTATCTTTCTAGAGTGTTTTTTTCAAATTCGCAAATGTCACTTATATCACAATTAAGTTCATTAGCAATTTTTAATAAAACAGTAATACTTACTGGTTCGTCGTGTCTAAGTTTACTCATAGTACAAGAAGACAATTCTGTTTTCTTTCGAATATCAGCGGCGGTTAGGTTTCGATCTATTAATAACTTCCAAAACTTTTTGTATGTAACCTTCATATGTGACACCTTCTAAAACATAACAATATAATACAATAATACTTTTTTATTATACATAAATCCCTCTGTTTTTTCAACTATATTGTCGTAAAAACAGAGCACTGTTATCGTATTTTTTGTTTTCATAAAACACAAATGCTTCTACTTACACACCATTTTGAACGACCTCAAAAAGACGATGGGGTTCTGCTGACATATGGAGAACAGAACAATGTGCATAAAGAGTAGAATAAGTGTCATTGTATTAATTTTGACATAATATCCGTAGGAATTATGATAAGTTGCAGTTACTATAGCACTATAGAAATGACTGATATTTTATAAATTTATTAAAAGCATTCCTAGTTAAATACTCTGTATTCACCAAATTGTTAATCAAATCTATTACACGGATTTTCAGACATATTATTGCCCCGTTGAGATTGCAGATTTTCTGCTTTCCTAACGGGGCTTTTTTGTTTTTTCTCTGGTAAAGTGATATTTATTTTTCGTCTAAATAAATCGCAAATTTGTAATATATCTGAAATAGAAATTGTGATTATCCAATAGAAAACTATAAAACATACAATACATCATTAAAACCATTTCTATTTGATAATCAGTACATTCTGCCCATAGTACTAGGGTCAAAAATGTGCTGAAAACACCTATTTTGAAAAGAAAAACTTTTTTAAGTAAAAACCTCATTCAACCTATACCTACTCACATTGTAACTGTTCTCACGCTCAATGGCACCGGATTTAACGAGTTCGGTCAGGCGTTTTTTTGAAAATGAAGTTGAGCCGAAATAGGCATCAAAATTTGCAACGGGAAGCACAACCCAATCTGTATCTTCTTGTCGGTTGGCATAGTAATATTTTATGAGAGTTTCAAGGGCAAGAGCTGTGCTTAGTGCTTTGGTGAAATCAGTTATCTTTGATTTTGTTTCTTCAGAGAGTTCAAAATCCTTGTTTTTAAGTTTTCCAAGCTCTAAAGCAGATGAAAGAATATCATCAAACCTTAATATCCAAGCACCTTTGGTTTTCAGATAATATGTGCTGAAATGCATACGGGTAATCTTGTCACGCCAAGCGGTATCAAAGTTTTTGTCCATAAGAGTATATTTCTCATACTCTTTGTCTGTGAATATGTCCGGATTGTTTTTGACAAAATTCATAGCATTGTGAAAATGCCTGTAAAACCAACCTTCACCGTTTTCACTAACAAGCTCAGGAAACTCTTTGTAGTATTCTCTGAAATCTGTCCTGAACCGCCAATCTTCTTTTTCTTTTGTAATATCCTTGTCGGGAATACTGCACCAAGCAGAAATTGCCCGTCTTGCATATTCAATATCGGCACTGCCGTTTTTGAACATATATCCTCTTGCGATTATGGTAAACACTCTCGGAAAGCCCTCAAAGCCTTGTATGCCCTCACGGGTGAATCTGCCGAGAAACGAATTGTCATTTTTGTTATCACGCTTGTATATGGGTGCTTGGGTATAAGCCTTAAACTCGGCTATTTCATTTAACATAAGAAACACCTCTTTCAACGATATATTTCTCTGTTTCGGTCAGCAAAATATCAAAGACATATCTTCTGTAGCCTGCCGCAACAACATAGGGAACAGCATCATTAAGCCTGACTATTTTTGAAAGCAGCTTTCTGCATTCTTCCGTTACCGCTTCCTTGTAATCGTAGGTTTTTGATTTGTTTCTGTATGCGAGTACCATTGCAGTCATTTCATCACTGTCATTTTCAAAATGAAGCGAAGTCAGGTTATGCAGCTTGTTTTCCGCATATCTGTCACAGATAATATCAGAAAATACTCTGTCGCCGTTGTGCCTGAAATCACAGAATAACTCAATGTAGCCTTCAAAGCGTTCACCGATAAGATAAGTCCTTAAAAACTGTTCTCTTTCTTCGGGCAGCATAAACTGCCATTTGCATTCCTGCATCTGAATATAGATTTCTTCAATCTCTTCAGGGGTAAAATCGGTAAAGAGTGCATACAGCTCATCTGTGTCATAGTCATTTTCCTGACCTCGCATAAAGAGAATACGCTCAATATCGGATTTTCTTTCCGGTATATCCGACCTGTTTCTGTTATTACGGATTCTTTTTAAGCAATGTTCGTAGTCATCCGACAATGCTGAAACTCTGTTCAACTTCTTTTTATCAAGGCCTGATTTCCAATCGGGATTTTGAGCAAAGGTGAAAATTTCACTGTCAGGTGTAGTTTTTCCTTTAGCTTTAGGTGTATTTCTTTTCAGCTCATAAGCATAATACGGCAGTCTTTCAAGATTAGAGCTAACATCCGACCAATCTGTATTTTTGAAAAATTCTCTGAATTGTTGGTCATAAGTCTTTTCATACCAAGACCTGCGTTCATTCTGCTTTTCAATAAGGGATTTGTATTTAAGAAACAGACTTTTCGGTGCTCTGTTTGTCACAAGATATTCCGAAAGGTCAGGCTTTACACCGCTTTTTGCAGAGTCAATTTCCAAGCCTGTGAGAATTGCAAGAGTTTCCGTTTCCTTTCTGTACTGTGTCTTCTTGCGCTTCGCGTTTTCGTCATAAGCTAAAATACTTCTGTTGAGTGCGGCATTTGATATTTGTCCAACACGTGAAGAAAAAGTGCTTTTAACAGTTTCAAATCTTACTTCCCAATCATTTGCATCTGACACTCTCGGTTCCTCGGTGGGTATGAATAACAAAGGTAACGGATTATCACTTTTGCCGTAATACTCAGGTTCGGTTTCTTTTGTGTAAAGATAAGAAATGATGATATTATCGGCAATTGTCTTTACCATATCACCGTCAAAATCAGCTCCGCCAAGTCTCATAGGAATATCAGAATTATCAGGAACCATAATGACATCAGTTAAATGGCTGAAATATTTGTCTCTGTAATATCCTACTTCTTTTAATGGTCGCACCTGCACACTTTCATTTTTAGATATATGAGGATTACGAAGAAGAGAATATTTGTAGTTTGTGCCGTAACTGTTACCGGGAGCATAAACAAAATTACCGGACAATTCTTCATTATTGATGTCGGCATATTTTCTGCTGCCGATTGCAAGGAAAGAAAAAAGTGACATTAAATCAGCAGATAAATATCTGTTATCACCCTGAACAAAAAGCTGACCGATTGCATACTTTCTTAAAATATTTTCTGCAACATCGTCAATGTCTTTAGAGAAGAATGGCTCATCAATAAGCAATGAGTTTTTGTTAATTAGCCTTGCCTTGATTTTTAAATCTTCATCACTGTCATCTAAATGTTTTGTATAGTAATCTATTCTGTATTTTCTGTTGTTACAGTAATCGTAATATGCCTGCTCCGTTGCTTTAGTCAGCCACTCTCTTTTATCACGTGACGGACTGTCTTTCCAACCTAAAGGTAAATCTTTAGGTCTGAATTTTTCTTCGGGAATTGCAACGGTATTTAAAAACTGAAAGTTAAGTTCAGTTAAATTTTCTTTTTCAGCTTTGCCTACATTTGAAATGTATAACGAGTGTCTGTATTTTTTACAGCGGTCAAGATAATCGTTAAAGTTTAAAGCATTTTCACTCAGCCAACCTTTACCTTTAAACATTGTATCGGTAAGAATGAGATTGATTTTATCGACAGGATGCTCAACGCCCCACATATCTTTAACGAAATATATACCAATGCTTTTAAGAAAAGATTTGAAATCAACCTCGTGCACCATACCTTTTATGTAAGGTAAACGAATCTGAAAAGAAGAATGAATATGCTTCCCGCAGAACTGTTTATCAATTTCTTTTGCAAATGTTGGAGAGATAAAACCCTCACCGTCGAATGCATCGCAGGTAAATTCAATTTCCTTTTCGGCACGGTTGTATTTTTTTACTGCCGTATTTTTATCCTTTGATGTGACAGTTACTGCGTGAGTTTTAATAAATCTTTCCCAAGTTTTGATGATAACAATGCTATCTTTATCAAAAAGTTTTCTGCTTTCAATTCTTGTACCGCCCGAAAACATAAGTCCGTTGTAAGCATAAAGCTTACTTAACTGACACAAACCGATGTTCATATCAAGCTGTATTCTCTCTTTAACTTTTTCATAAACGTCACTTCTTATGAAAGATAAACGAGCATTTCTGCTCATACTTGCAGACCTTTCAAACGCAACAAAGTTTTTCATTCCTGATCCTAAATCAATATTTATTCCTTCCGGACGGAACATTGATTTTGCTTTTAACTGTCTTAAACGGATACGTTCGTTCTTTGCATCTCTGTCAAAAATCCCACCGAAGTCAATGTAAACTATTATATCGGAAAGGTCAGAAATTTTTGTATCGTCTTTCGGTTGCGTAAATTTATCCGAAGTTAAAACACTCATTAACTGATAAAACATAGCACAGTCTTCCTGCAAACTGTTTTCTTTATTCATTAAACACTTTGCAGTTGCACTGCTATTAAGATTAAAAATATATGTTTCTTCATTTTGCTTTTCTGCATAAGAGATAATTCCTCTTGCTGAAAGCATCGGTATTTCATAAGTAATATGTGCCATTGTTTCACCTCAAATGCACTTGTTCTGTATAAAGAATACTACAGCCACCCCTGTAATGTCAACTCTTTTGCACCCGAACAATCGGGTGCTTTTTTCTTTTAAAACAGCGGTATTACTTTAACGAGCATTGGATTTTGGTACCACAAAATCCGTTTCGGGGGAAATCTCCCCGAAAACCAAAACAGAAAAGAGGTGAAAAATTTTTGAAAGAAAACAAAAAAACGAAACTTGTTAAAGCATATTTTACCGAAGAGGATTACGAAAGACTTAATTATCTTTGCAGTATTATGAAAATTTCAAAATCAAAAATGATTCGGTTTCTGCTTTATTACAAGAACATTAAAGAAGCTCCGCCTGTTGATTACACAGTTTTAATCAGAGAAATGAGAGCAGTCGGTAACAGTTTAAATCAGCTTGCGAGAGTTGCAAATGCAAAAGGCTGGATAAATGAAAAGGATTTACGTGCTGCTATTCTTTCTCTTCGTGAACTCGAAAAGAAAATCGCTGCACAATTTTCTTTGAGTAAGGAGGATGAATATTGGCAGTAACAAAAATATGGTCGGTTAAAG
>JAZNQN010000073.1:0-162332 GCA_045590195.1 Clostridia bacterium
CTAAACACAAAAATCTGATATTTAAAACTGCCTTGCACCTTAAAATTTATAAGTTTGGATGCATAACAAAGAAAAAATGTGCATTAATCCTTGACGGATTATAAGCATTTTTTATGCAGTTAGGCGCCAAAATCGTATATTTTAAGGCGAATATTCCTTATTAGTGAGCGGCTTTACGACCGTTTTTTTATTTTTCTACGCATTGCGAAATAATATTATAATCATTTGTAAGAATTGTATCAATTCCCATTTCGAGAAACTTTTTCGCTTCTTTGGCATCGTCTGACCAGAAAACATTACACCTTATTCCGTACTCGTGGGCTTTATCAATCATTTCCTGATTAAAATAAGGCTTAAAAAGCTGAACTTTTTCACAGCCAAGCTCAATTGCCCTATCTACAATTTCCATAGGCCTTGCCGAAAGATGGCCAACGCACACCGCAATATCAGGTGCATATTCTTTAAACTGTTTTATCATAACATCGCTTTCAATCATAAGGTAAACGTGTTTTTCACAGTCGTATTTTCTGATAAGCGAAATAATTTTCTTCATCGCTTCTTCGGGATATTTTTCTGTAAGCGACAAAGGCTTTATATGAACATTCATTATAACCTGGCAGGAAAACTTTTTAAGAATGTCTTCAAATTTTAAAATTTTAAGGCCTTTGAATTTTTCGCTGAATTTTATACCAAAATCAAGCTTTTGAAGCTCGCCGAGTGTGTGTTCGGTTATAAGGCCTTCTCCCGTGCTTACTCTTTCAAGGCTTCTGTCGTGGCAGGAAACAATTTCGCCGTCAGCCGTTGGCCACAAATCAAGTTCAATTTCCTCCGCTCCCATTGCCACAGCAGCCCCGTATGCAGGCATACTGTTCTCAGGCGCTACGGAATTAAAACCTCTGTGCGCGCAAATTCTTGGATAAGAGAGGTTTTTTTCATCGTTTATAATAGCACTTCCACCTGGGCGATACTGCCAGGGTTTTCTGCCAAATTCAATATATTCATAATGAGCGGCATCGGGATTACCGAAGCCTGCAGGCTTAAAATATTTATCTTTCGGGTTAAATTCAACTGTTTCCATACCGAATTTGCCCTTCATATTTTTAAGAACCTTTCCGTATGGCGACACAACCATGCTTGCACCGCAAATTTCAGAATCTTCGTCAAAGCTTACCGATGAGCGGATTACATATGCATTTGTGTTGTAAGCGAGAAAGCGACACATTGTTTCAATGGCATCATGGCTGTCGCTTCGCTGAAGTGAACAGCCTATTATTATATCCACATTCTGCCTTGCAATATTTGCAAAAGCCTCGTAAAAATAAAAATCGTAGCAGGTTAAAAAGCCATATCTGAGGCCATCTATTTCGATGACATAAGGCTCCGAAAACTCAAAGGTATAATCGCTGTCAAGCTCAAGAGTGTTAAGCTCAAGAGGCGGCAGATGCTTTTTAAAATATTTGCCTACAAGCTCGCCCTTCTGATTATATACATAAGTTGTGTTACGATAATTTTCGTTTATTTCATACAGTGCATTTACAAACACAAGTGCATTACACCTTTTTGCAGTTTCAATACATGTATCAAGAAGTGTTTTTATGTATTTTTTGTGATAATAAAATGTTTCCTCTTTTGTAGATGTTGCGCAGGGAACATCGCTATATTCAGGCAAAACAATAATATCAACAGAACTGTCACATTTTTTAAGCAGATTTATTTTGTATTCAAAATATTCATCGGAATGTGAAACATCTCTTGAGTATGGTGGCTGAATTATTACTGCTTTCATTTTTATCTCTCCTTAACCTGTAACTGTTGTTTTCTGGGTTCCTTTATACTGCGACATAATAAAATACATTGCCGCTTCCATATCAATTTCGTGGCCGCCGTCGAAAATATCAAGAAAAGTGCGTGAAGCGGGATATTTTTCCATCAGCAAGTCATAAAGCTCTAAACTTTGCACTACCGGCACAACACTATCAAATTTACCATGAAAAATTTTAAGGTTTGCCTTGGCAATTGTGTCAACATAGCTTATGGGCGAGCGTTTTTTCATTTCCTCGGCATTGCCGCAACAAGCTAAAATATGTTCTTTATAGCCGACGTTTTGCTCTGTCCATTTTTCAAGGTTTGTAATTGGAACATAAGCCCCTATTGCCTTGAAATATTCGGGGCAAAAGCCTGCCATTAAAAGCGCCATATGTCCGCCGCCGCTAAGGCCGAGTAAAAATATGTTTTCTTTATCTACGTCATCTGCAACAAAATCGACAGCATCTTTTATATCCTGCTTTGCCGCATCAGAGCCACAGGCATTTGTGCAGCTTGGGTTTGAAGATAAGTTGCTTCCGCGAAATTCGGGCAAAAGCAAATTAAAATCATATTTTTCTGCATAGGGCAACATATTGTCAATCTGATTAAATCTGTCATAGCTCCAGGTATGAAGCCCAACCAATAGCGGGCGTTTTTCAGCACTTTCCGATTTATAAAAAAGAGAAGGCTGCATTGTGCCGTCAAAGCTTGATTTTACTAAAATTTCTGTTTGTTTCATTTTCTACCTCACTTGATTTACCAACCTAAAGCTGAATCTACCTTATCGCTTAGTTTCTTTGAAATTTTGTCAACATGTGCTATCTTAAAAATATAACCTCGAAAAAATTCACATGCATAGCACAATAAATAAATAGATGCATTTACCAAAACAAAACATATCAGCCAAAGCATTGGATTTAAATTGCCAAACCATTTAAATCTGCCGGTAATTAGATTATCATAAATCAAAATATGAGAATGTATAATATACACACCAAAAGAAGCGTTGCTTAATGATAACACGAATTTCCGCGGTACTTTCTCAAATTTGATTTCAGTAAACACTTCCAGAATAAGAATGGAATTTATATATATAAATGGCGAAGAATACTCATGAAATGATGCTGAAATACCAACTGATTTTTTTATTAATATCTCTATCAATAATATCAGCATAATATTTACCGCAATTGCGATACATTTTTTTAATTTAGAAAGCTTAAACAAATTACCATATAACTTAATATACGCACCTGTGATATAACAAAAAATCAGCCAAAAAGGACTGTATCCTCTGTTAATTTCAAAATAATCTTTTAATCCAAAAGTAGTTATCACTGATAATAATATAAACAATATTACAATCATTTTTTCAAAAGTTTCTTTGCTAATTGTTTTTAATAAGACAGATATATACGGAATCATAAAAAACAACAACACATATGATGTTATGTACCAATATCTTCCCGCAGTTGGAGGAACAAGTGATGCAATAATTAGCTTTTTATTATCAATAAGCAATTCTCTGCAGCCGAAAAATGCTAAAACTGTAATCAAAACACAATAAAATGCAACAACAAACAGTAGCTTAATAATTGAATTTGTCGAAATTTTTTCTTTTGAAATGTACAAATATCCTGTGAGCATAGCAAAAATGTTTACCGAACTATATAGCAATCTAAGTATTATTCTAGCTAAAACAAAATTTAATCCTTCGCTGGCGGAACCTATGCCTCCAGCGTTTAACATATGTAATCCTATTATTCCTAACATACTTACTATTCTCAATATGTCCAAGCTATAATTTCTGTCACTTAGTTTTATGTTCGAATTTTTGAAACTAATCATCTCAAACTCCCCCTATGAACTTTAATTATCCAAGATTTAAAATCTCTTTATAAAGATTATCTGCATAGTATTTAAAGCCTTCATCGGTTGGATGAAGATTTAAGTCGCCATAAAGGTTTTCATTTTCAGGAACAAGTTTAAAGCCATCAATCAAAGTAGCATTTTCAATGTTTTTTACTGCATTTGCAATTTCTTCCCTAAGGCCTTCAAATGGGCCGAATTTTGTTTTATTAGTGTTATAATCTTTACGCCAGATGGGAGTTATTGCAAATATTTTTGCGTTTTTATAGTTTTTCCTTACGGCTTCGTAAAACTCTTTGCATCTTGCGGCAAAATCGGCTCTTTCGCGGTAGCTCCAGTCGTTTGTACCATAGGCAACAGTTATGTAGTCAGGCTCAAAATCATCTTTAAGCTTTGCAAGAATGGGTTCAAACTCGTCGCCCCCTATTCCTTTATTTATCTCTTCAGCGCCAAGTTTTTTTGCAAGGCGTGCGGCATATCGGTTTGAAGGGCGAAGGGCATCGTACCCCTGTGTTATAGAATCGCCAAAAGCAAGCAGTTTTTTCTGCGGTTTTATTGGCTCAAACATAGCGCCATCTGACAAAGAAATTTCTTTTATAAGTGTTTTAACAAGTGCAGGCAGGTAAACCAAAACCTCTTTTTCGCCGCTACCAAGATTAAATTCTTTTGAAAAATCGCCGTTTTCAAGCTTTGTTTTGCCATAAGCGCCTGTCATATCCTTATGAGAAAAATTATCTAAAAACCCGGCACTCTCGCCATTTACAAAAACATCAACTGAGAAGAATTCTCTTGAAGTTACGGGCTTTGTGTTAATTTTTATATAAAGCTTTTCGCTGTTTGTTTTAAAACAAAGCTTTACCCCTGCAGGGCAAAAGTTTTTGTCATAAAAATTTTGATTTAATTCTTTGTAAAACTGCGACTGCTCCTCTGTAAAACGGCAAAGCACTACACCGTCTGCCACTTCTTTTACGCCAACTGCACCAAGAGATATATTAAAAATTTCGTCTGCTGTAAGTTTCATATTTTTCCTCCAAACTATATTTATGCCTTTCTTTTCGAAATTATATAAGATATAACATTACTTACCATGGCCAAAATAACATAAATAACGCATTTGCCATATGTGCTGTAATGATTTACTGCTTCGCCTGTTGCGATATCAAAATTCCAGTGGAACAATTCTTTATTAAACATAAGCCACAAAAACATACCAAAGCTAAGAACAAAAAGAATAATTCTTGCGTATTTAAAAAACTTTCCGTCTCTTTCCCCGCCATATTTTTTAAGCAAAATTTCTCCTACAAGATATCCAAGAGAAAAGGCAAAAAGCCACGACGCAAAGCTTAACATTTTATACGAAAACATAGTTATCCTCCTTTTCTTATAATTGTAACACACAAAGCTCCAAAAAGCAACAAAAAAGGCGTTGTTTTCACAACGCCTTTAAGTTATTAGTTACATTCAGCTTCCAGTGGACCTGCAAGTTCTTTAAGGAAGAACAGTTTACCAGGAAGAGTTGGCATATATGATGAAGGAATCCATCTTGTTGGGCCGTAGTGGAGAGTCATCATAAAGCTCATACCCTGCCACTGCATACCTCTTGAAAGGTAACCGTCGCATCCGCCGATGATATAGTCAGCCTGCATAAAGAGGCCAGGGCCAACTGTATTTGCACGGCATGGAACCAAAGTTGTTCTTGATTTAAAGCTTGTAATAGCATTCTGCTCAATTGTTAATGGGTGAAGTTTTGCACCGATTCTGTATGGCTGTTTAATCCACTCTTCGTCACTTGCAAATTCAGCTGCAAAATGTGGTTCCCAGAAAGCAATATGGCACATTCTGCCAACGCCGAAAACGAGAACAAGTTTTGCTCCTTCTGCTTTAAGAGCTGCAATTTTTTCAGGATATGTAGGAAGGTTTTCCTTTGTTGCAAAGTTTCTCTGATTTTCAGGAACAGTAAGAGAGCCAAGTGGATTATAGAAAGCATCTCTCATAGCGTTCTGGAAAGCTGCAGGGTCGTTACCGGGAAGAGTATTTCCTTCGCCGTCAGCCCATTCGTCCATATTAAAGCAGTAAAGGTGTTCACAGGAAACGTTCCATTCTTTAAGGAAGTAAACTGCCCATTTGTACATACCCATTGGACCTACTGGCAAAATCATAGCAAGTTTTTTGCCTTCGTCTTTAGCTTTTTTAATCTGCATAGCAATTTCGTGGCCCATAAGAGTATCAAAATCGCTTAAAGCATCACACTGAACAGGAGTAAAATCTTTGTGCCAGAAGCTTTCTCTTTTTGTAACGTCTTCGGGCTTAATCTGACAGCATTTGTCAATTTTCTCCATGTCCCAGCCTGCAGGATAAAATCCTTCAAGCATACTACCTTTTACGGTGTCGATAAAATTCATAACAATATCCTCCTAAATTATATAATTTAATTGATTACGGTAAAAGTCTTGCTGCCTGAACTTTTGGATACACAAGGCATTCTGAAAAAGCTTCGGCATAAGCGCAGTTTGACTGAAAACCTCTGTATTTAGCACAGGTTTTAACAAAATCGGCAAAATCTATATGGTCGTGGTCACGCATCCATTTAAGCTGGCTTTCGTGACATTCGAGCATTTCAAGTTTCAAATCGATTTCATCGGTAACATCAACAAAGTGTGTTGGCACAAAGCCAAGACCTGCAAGGTTATCCATATAATAAATAGGTGTAACCTTTGAAACTTTGTCAACATTTGTTTTATAGTGTGGAACGCTTGCTGCAAAAGAAGCGTCAAACACAAGGCGGGCTACTGCAACGTGGTCAGGCATATAGTCTGTTGGCGCGTGTGTGATTATAAAATCAGGGTCGGCCTCTCTTATAATATCAACCAGCTTGTCGCGCTGCTCTTTGCTGCCTTCATAAACCATACAGTCGCCGATATCACAGGTAACAACTTTAATACCTGCAAGTGAGCCTGCTTTTTTAGCTTCGCCAATTCTGATTTCACGAAGCTCAGGTGGCTCAATAATTGCGTGGCCAAGGTCGCCGTTTGCAACGTGGCAAACTGTAACATTATCTCCTCTCTTTACGCATTTTGCAAGTGTTCCGGCGCAGTTAATTTCCATATCGTCCGGATGACATCCGATTGCAAGAACATTCATTTTTCTTTTCCTCCTAAAATTTATTTAGCTATATAATTTTCAAAAAATTCTTTTGCATTCTGGAGCAAGAGCTTAGCTTCTTCACTATCCTTATTATCGTTAATAAGGCCAGAAATACCTATATAAATATTATCGCCCGAAAAGCCGTTATCGTTTAAAAAGGCGCTGTGAGTTGTTTTAATGGCAGTAATTTCTTCCCCGCGCAAAACGGCATCTTCACGCATTTCATCGGGCAGCATACTGCTTAAATCAATAAACATTTCCCTGCAAACTTCGGCAGAAAAATATTCTTTATCCATTATGTAAATCTGATAATCGCCTGAAGCGAAAAGCACAACTGCCTTCTGCCCCATCATAATATCAACATCAGCCTGTGGCGTTTCAGAAAAAACAACGCTGCTGACAGTAGCATTTGATACGCCATCGCCACTTACATCTTCAATAACCTCTGAAACAGTTTGCCTGAAAGGCTCACAGTCTTTATAAACCTCGCTTACATAACCAATTCCAAGGTCACTTTCGCGTTTCATGGCACATTCCGAAATGGTCATAACAATAAAAATAAGAATAAATGCACCAAGCAGAACGTGGTATTTATGATAATACCAGAAATTTTGAAATTTTTCTTTATTTGTCACAACATTTTCCTTCCTTTATGACAAAAATTTTACAATCATAATTGTAACACAATACACCAAAATAATCAAGTGTTTTTTACTTATATTTAAGTAAACATTGACAAAAAATTTACATTATGTTAAAATATTTAATGGATTGTGCTCAAAATATTTAATGTAGGTGCTTAATTATGAAAAATTTTGTAATGAGAAACCGATATCTTTTTGTAGCAGATTTTATTCTTTGCTACGTAGCGTACGCATTTGCAATATTTTTTGTGTTTCCGAGAAATGCCTTTTTCAGCTACTTTACAGGCGGCATTTCACAAATAACCCTGTCAGCTGTGGTTTATCTTTTTCTTTTCACTCTTTCAGGCATTTATACTACCGACTGGGTTTATGCAGGAACAAAAGATTACATCCGCCTTATATCAGGCGGCATTATTTCGGGCGTTGTTGCAATTGTGCTTGACAATTTTGTTGCGAGAGATATCTTTTTTCCAAAATTCAATATTGCCGCAACACTGGTTGTTACCGCTTTTCTGTGTATTATCAGATTTTCGGTAAGAATACTTTACAAATCGGCCTGGCTTGGCCAGAGAGGAAAAGGCAAGCGCATTATTATTGTTGGTGCGGGAAGGCTTGCGGTTACTCTTTTAAGGGATATTTATGAAAATCCCAATATAAATTACGCCGTTTTGGGCCTTATTGACGACGACCCTACAAAACAAAGACTTCGTGTTCACGGAACGAAAGTTCTTGGTACAAGCCGTGATATTTCAAGAATTTGCCGTCAGCTTAAGGTTGACGAAATTATTTTTGCAATACATAATCTTGAACATTCGGAAAAATTAAGGCTTTTAAACATTTGCAGCGAAACGGGCAAAAAGGTTAAAATTCTGCCCGGCGTTCAGGATTCTATAAGAAGTGCCAACAAGGTACACCTTGCAAAAGACATTGAAATTGAAGATTTACTTGAGCGTTCCCCTGTAAAGCTTGACAACAAGCTTATTGAAAGCGATATTTCAGGAAAAGTTGTTTTGGTTACAGGCGGTGGCGGCTCAATAGGCTCGGAGCTTTGCAGGCAGATTTTAAAGTTCTCGCCAAAAAAACTTATTGTATTTGATATTTACGAAAATTCAACCTTTGAGCTTCAGGGCGAGCTTCGTAAAAAATATCCGGAAAAGGATATGGAGTTTCTTATTGGCTCGGTACGAGATGAAAAAAGGCTTGACGAAATTTTTGAAACATACAAGCCTCAGATTGTTTTCCATGCCGCGGCTCACAAACACGTTCCTCTTATGGAAGACAGCCCCAAAGAAGCAATAAAGAACAACGTTTTCGGAACATACAACACGGCTCTTGCCGCTCAGCGCCACAAGGCAAAACGCTTTGTTTTAATTTCAACCGACAAAGCTGTTAACCCAACAAACATTATGGGCGCTACAAAAAGAATGTGTGAAATGATTGTTCAAACCCTGCAAAACACAGGCGAATGTGATTTTGTTGCAGTTAGATTTGGTAATGTTTTAGGTTCAAACGGTTCGGTAATTCCAAGCTTTAAAAAGCAGATTGCCGCAGGCGGCCCTGTTACTGTTACCCACCCCGATATAACAAGATTTTTTATGACTATTCCCGAGGCGGCTTCACTTGTGCTTCAGGCGACAAGCTACGCAAAGGGCGGGGAAATATTTGTTCTTGATATGGGCGAGCCTGTTAAAATTTACGACCTTGCTAAAAAAATGATTCTTTTATCCGGCTTTAAACCTGATGTTGATATTAAAATTGAGTTTATTGGCCTTCGACCCGGCGAAAAGCTTTTTGAGGAACTTTTAATGAACGAAGAAGGCCTTAAAGAAACAGTTCACAGTAAAATTTTTGTTGGCAAGCCAATTGATATTTCTTATGAAATGCTTAATGAAAAATTAGAGCTTCTTAAAAAAGCTCTTGAAAAAGACAATGACAGTATTAAGAAAATTGTTTCGGAAGTTGTTCCCACATACAAACAGGTTGATTAAAAAAAAGAGCATCTCGCAGGAGATGCTCTTTTTTATAGCAAGATTACTCTTCAGTTTTTTCTTCTTCGTTTGTTTCTTCTTCGGTTTCTTCAATAACTATTTCTTCATCAACTTCTTCTTCAGGCTCTGCAGCTTCAATTTCAACGCTTTCTTCTGCCCCTTCGAAAAAGTTTTCATCGTCTTCTGAAATAAATTCGCCATTTTCCTCGGCTGCAACTTCTTCTTCAGTTTCGCCATTTATAATTTTGTTAAGCTCTTTTATTTTTTTAGCCATAAGTACTATTGTAACAATAAGGCCAATGAAAATCAAAGCGCCTAAAATTGCAAGGTAGTTAGGTACAAATACTTTAAAGCTTACAGGAAGATTATCGTTTTCCATTGTAGCCGCATAAACAAATGTAGGTTTCAAAATGTTTTTATTGCCTTTTGACACTGTAAACGCACCAACAGGGAACTTAAATCTGATATTGATTTTACATTCACTCATAGCAGTTTTAGCTTCGTCATCAAGCTCGTTGCCCTGTGTCATACTAATGTTACCTTCGGCAGTATATGTTGTTCCCATAAAGCCTTTATCTGCATTGAACATAACGCCAATTCCATCTGCCGCATTGTTTGTAACAATAGGAGCAGGAATCATTCCGCTGTTATTGAATACGCTAATAAGCTGTGAGCTGTACATTTCGTCAACGCTTGAGAAGTAACCTGTTACTTTAAGGCCTTTATATTCGCCGCCTTCTTTATCGATTGCAATTCTTTCAACTTTTTCCTTTGAAACATCTGTTACCATTGCCTCAATCTGAGGAACAAGTCTTTCATCGAGTTCCTCGTAAGTTGCTCCGCCTGATACCTGAGCAATACCTTCATCGTTACCTGCGAATGCAATTTCTGCTTTAACTCCGCCAAGTGGGCCAACCGAAATTGTTGCATCCTGCTCATAACAACCTGTTAAAAGGCAAAGCATGCAAAGAGTAATTAAAGCAAGTTTCCATGTTTTTTTCATTTACATAACCTCCAATAAATTTCATTACTTTAAAATTATAACAGTAATATCTTAAATTGACAATAGTAAATTTTAAAATTTATTAAAAATTCATAATTTACAAAAACTGCATCCGCGGCAATTTTCAACTTTACCTTCAAAAATTCGTTTTATAACCAGTATAAGCTCAGGAGTTTTTGAAAACTTTTCGTTGTGAATTATAATCTTTTCAGGTGCAGCCGCTGTAAGGCAGCTGAGAAGCAAATCGTCAAAACTCAGCTGTGTTATTTTTTTGTTTTCAGTAACGCTTTTTATGCATTCTTCGGTTATGTCGCGAAAATTTTCATTAAAAATTGCATATCCGCCAGAAGGCCAAACCTGTAAATTTATAACCTTTACCGCTGAAGGAAGTGTTTCGATATATGCTTTCAAAAGTTCAATCAAATCGTTATATTCTCTTACGGCTTCAAGCTTTTCTTCGTATTTATCAAGCTGTTTTTTCATATATTTTTTATATTCCGAAAGCCTGAAATTTACAAAGCCCTCAACAGAAATTGAATTGGAATTTTCAAGAAATGTGCCAACATCTTTAAAAACAAACTCTTCCCCGTTTTTTAAAACGGAGTTAAAATCGGAGCAGATTATTTTTTTCTCCTCTTCACTGAAGGCATATTCGCCCGAATTATAAAACTGCCTGTAAAGCTCGGGCCCGTATTTTTTTTGAATTATTGATGAAATTGCGTGGCAAAGGCTTTTTTTAAGGTCTTCAATTTCTTCGCTTTTGCAGTAAAAAGTAATCATTTCGTCGCCGGAAATTGTGTTTTCATATTTTTGGTCAATTTCTTTTAAAATATCTTTTGTGTTGCCAAATACTGAAATCTGATGCAACAGTACACCTCCGAAAATCAGGCTATAATTATGGAGCCAACATCTTTCAAATCGTTTTCTCCGCTTTCTTTTAAAACATAATTATACTTTTCCAAAAAACCACAAATTTTATCCTTTGAAGGATGATTTTTAAGGCTTCCGCAAACAAAAAACTCTTTTTTCGAAATTCTTCCCCCGCATCCGCCAAAAAAGCCATAGGAAAAACCCGGAAGCGAAACGCCCTGCCAGTCGATTAAAAGGCAGTCAATTCCTAAAGCGTCCATTGCTTTTTTTATGGAAGGGTCGGCAGTTATTGCCGCATTTTCTTCTACGGGTGCAACGGCGCATTTTGTGTAGCCCTGATTTACGTGTATAAGCTCTATTCCAAGGCTTTCAAAAAGCTTTTTTGCCTTTGGCGGAGTAAATTTCGTGTTGTGAAAGGCATATTTTCCCATCATCAGAATATTATATGCACAGTCATCCCCGTAAGTGCCGCCAATTTCAGCCTCGCCGCATATAACCTGCGCTCCCAAAGGCGTAAGCTTTTCGCTGTAATAATCAAAAACCTCCGGCGCACACAAAAAAATGCCGCGGCTTATGTAGCAAATCTGAAGGTCGGCATGGCAGCGCATACTAACAGGCAAAGCGGGCACACATTTTGTTTTTATAAAATTTTTAAATCTGCCCCCAAGGGAAACAGTTTCATCGCATATTAAAACTGTTCCGCCCTCGGGGAAATTTGGTTTTTGAAAATCTTTCATAAATTTCACTCTTTAATTTCAGGTGCATAAACTGAAAATATAGTTAACTATTTTATATAAGACGCAGGGTTGCAACTGCATTTTGCGAAAGCGGGGCAACCTTGCCGCTGATGAAATCGTAATATCCCGCACAGGAAATCATAGCCCCGTTATCGGTACAAAGCTGCGGTGGCGGAAGGAAAAACTGCATTCCCTCTCGCTCTGCCCTTTCGCTGAAGGCTTTTCTAAGTGCTTCATTTGCCGCAACCCCGCCTGCAATGGCTATTTTTTTTGCGCCTTTTATTTTGGCAGCCTCAAAGGAAACCGAGCAAAGAACATCAACAATTGCCCTTTGGAAAGACGCCGCAACATCGGCTTTTGGCACTTCTCCTCCGCCCTGCTCAATTTTGTGAACATAATTTATAACTGCCGTTTTAACGCCGCTGAAGCTGAAATCCATTCCGTGAATTGGCCTTGGGAAGGCTATGGCGCTACTGTCGCCCTCTTTTGCAAGGGCACTAAGCAGCGGCCCGCCAGGATAGCCAAGCCCTAAAACTCTTGCAACTTTATCAAATGCTTCGCCTGCAGCATCATCGCAAGTGGCGCCAAGTATTTCAAACTCGCCATAATTTTTTACATACAAAACGTGGCTGTGACCGCCCGATGCCACAAGGCACACAAACGGAGGCTCAAGCTCAGGCGAGGCAATATAATTGGCACTTATATGGCCGTGAATATGGTTTACAGGCACCAAAGGCTTTTTAGCCGCATAGGCAAAGCCCTTTGCCGCAGAAAGCCCCACAAGCAAAGCCCCGATAAGGCCAGGGCCGTATGTAACGGCAACGGCATCTAAATCGTTTTTGGTAACGTTTGCCTTTGAAAGCGCCTCCTCAATTACATAAGAAATAACCTCTATATGCTTTCGTGAAGCAATTTCAGGCACAACGCCGCCATAAATTTTATGAAGCTGTGCCTGAGAATATATAACATCGCTTAAAACCTTTCTGCCGCCTAAGGTAACCGAAGCCGCAGTTTCATCGCAGGAAGATTCAATTCCAAGTACTAATTTCACGTTTTTTCTCCTTTAAAACATTTTATTAAATCTATTGTATAAAGACTGTATAATTTAGATGCCAACCCTTTAGGATAGTAGTTCATATCAAGTTAGAACTAAAAAAATTAAACAGACATAGCCATATTAAATAACAACCACGCCAAGGGGATTGTTAGTATAAACAAAATTATATACACTACATTATTCCTTGTACTCATATCTTTTTCTTTCTTATAAAAAATCGAAATAATATTTAAAACAAATCCTAGTATACCTGATATTGCCAAACCACCCCAAAAAGCATATGTAGTTAATAACATTGTAAATCTTACCAGAAATTCAGGCATATAATATGCTCTTCCGGGCGGAAGGAAAAAGCACAATACACTAACAACATTTAAAATAATAACAGAAAATGAAATAACATCTAAAATAAAATGTTTCTTTTTCATCCTATTTACTCCTTTCAGCAAAATTCGACAATCTTACTATGATTTTGTCAAGTCAGGGACAAAAAAATATGTCGATATGTAAACTTCGTTTACCGGATATTTTTACTATTCGCAAAATCGATATGTTTTCTCTTCGTTCAAACTCGATATGATATGAATTCTCGTTGCCGCAAGGCAACATATCGAGTCGTTTATGACATATCGAGAATTCGCAAGAATTCATATCGATGAAATCATTATATCACACTTTTTCCAACATTTCTACATTTATTTTGCAAATTAATGGGAATATTTAAGGTATAGAAAAACTTGACTATTTTGGCGGAATATAGTATTATATTTTATATATACCTTGAAAGGAGTGACGAGGCGTGAATACAGGCGCATATATTTTAGTTGTGTTTGGCATACTTTTGGCAAAAGCACTTGGCTTTTTAAGAGATATTGTTTTCGCATCGTCATTTGGTGCTTCTCAGCTTACTGATATTTATTTTCAGATTTTCGGCGTTACAAGCCTTATTTTTACAGGCATTGGAAGCGCGCTTTCAACCCTTGTTATTAAAAATTTAAACAAGGCAGATATCTCTTCCCCAAAAGAGCAGAAAGAATATGTTTCCTATTTTATTTCAAAGGTTTCGCTTATTCTTGTTGCAGTTTTGGCAGTTGTTTTTGTTTTCTCTGAAAGCGCAGTTAAACTACTTTTACCGGGGCTTGACCCCTCGCTTTACCAAACTGCCGTTTCTATTATGCGCATTATGCTTCCAAGCTGTCTTTTCGTTGTTGTGGCTTACATTATTTCGGGCGTTTTGCAAAACAGCAAGGTGTTTTTTGTAACCTCGATAATGAGCCTTCCGTATAATGTTTTAATTATTTTCGCGCTTATTTTTAAAGAAATTGATATTTTTGCCGTAAGTATTATTACAACCGTTGGCTGGTTTTTGCATATTGTAATTTTGCTTCCCTCTTTTTACAAAAAGGGATACCGCCTTTTTGGCAGCTTAAAGCTTAAACCGGGCGGCAAAAACCACGAGGTTTTATATATTTTTATCGGCAGTATGATGTTTCAGCTTTGTTTTACAATTGACAAAGCGGCCTTAAGCCACCACGGCGGAATGGCATCAACTGTAAATTACGCATCGAACCTTTTCATAACAATTTCAAGCGTTTTTGTTGTGGCAATGAGCAACGTTTCATACCCTTCAATATGCCGCCACTACGAAAGCGGAAACGGCGATTTTGTAAGAAAGTTTCTGGGCTACATTATAACTCTGCTTTTTGCAATTTTTGTGCCGTTTATTCTGGTTGCCAACCTTTTCGGGAAGGACATTATTTCTCTTTTATATGAAAGAGGCGAATTTGGCAGCGAGCTTACAAGCATAACCTCTTCCCTTTTTGCCATTTATACTTTCGGCATTTTCGGCTATGTTTGCCAGGAGCTTTTCAACAAAATTTTATACCTTGGCTCTAAATATTTTTACCCCGTTTTTGGAACTGTGGCAGTTGTTTTGTTAAAGCTTATTATAAATATTTTCGCTCCTTCATTCGGGGCAGAAGCAGTTGCCGTATCAACAACTGCGCTTTTCACGCTTTATGCAGTTGGAGTTTCTATTATAATGGCAAAGGTTGTTGGAAACTATTTTTCAAAAACTCTTCTCCAGAATATTTTAAAAATACTTTTATCGGCACTTTGTGCATTTTTGGTTTATTTAATTCCACTTAATTTGCACTTTATTATACGCCTTGTAATTTGCGGCGCAGTTTATATTGCGGCACTTACTTTAAGCGGATGCACAAAATATATTATTACGAATACCGGGGAGGTAAATAAAAAGTGAAAAAACAGTTTACCTTCCTTTTTATTTTATTTTTAGTTTTTACGCTTTTGTTTTCCGCTCCTCAGTTTGCAAAAAGGCTTAAGTTTGAAAGCGGACACAAAATTTATTCGGTAGCTCTTGACATTGAAGATATAAATGGCGATACTTCTCTTTTAAAAGGCTACATAGAAAGCGGAGTTTCAATTGGCGTTGTGCGTGAAGATAATATTTCACTTTTAAAAGATACGCCCCTTACCGCTGCCATTATGATTTATCCCGAAGGAAAAAAGGGCGAAAATTACGCCCAAAACCTTGAAAAGGCCGTAAAAGATTATGGCGTGAAGTATTTTCTTTTAAAGGATATTCCGGCGGAAAGTAGCGCTTATTATACCGATGAAATATGCCGCATAATTGCAGAAAATAATATTACCCTTGTTTTGTGCGAAAATTTATCTCAGCTTTCAAACGAAATGCCTGAAGGATATGAGAAAATTTTAAAAAGCTGCGGCGGAAGGGTTTTAAGATGCTACGAAACGCTTGAAAAAAGCTACTCGAAAAATCCCGAATACCCTTCAATTTACTACCAGATGCAAAACTCTTTAATTGACAGAAATACCGAGTTTTTGCTTGTAAATCAGCTGACCGACGGCAAAAGCTTTTCAGAAAATGCTCTTCGCACACAAAAAAATATTGCCTTCTTTACAAAAAGGGCCGAAAGCCTTGGATATATTAAAGACGGCACTCCCAATTTATCGGGCTACACCATTTCAAAATTGCCATTTGCGGCTATGGCGGCAATTTCGGTTATAATGCTTTTTGTATTATTTATGCTTTTCAGCGGCAAAAAAATAAACCCTTATTTTTATATTTTAATTGCGGCGGCATTTGGTATTACCTTTATTTTGCCAAAAAGCCTTTCAGGGCTTTACCCCACCGCTTTTTCAGCGCTTATGCCATGTTTCTCGTTTGCGCTTTGCCTTAAATTGCCGCAAAAATTTTGCTTTCTCATAGCGGCAATATCGCTTTCAGTTGGCAATTTGATTTTATCTTCCGTTTTAAGCGGAGCAGATTATTATATGAATAATCTTATTTTCCGCGGCGTTATAGTAACCCTTGTAGTTCCCGTTTTGTTTGCGGCGGCAGTTTATTTTTACGAAAAAAGGCCCTGCCTTAAAAACATAAAGGCAAAGCACATATTTTTTGCAGTTTTAATTTTGGCCGCAGGCGCCGTTTATCTACTGAGAAGCGGCAACTCATCAATTTCTGAATTTGAGCGTATTTTACGCGACAAAATTGTTGACATTACCGCCGCCCGACCAAGAACAAAAGAATTTTTAATTGGCTGGCCATGCCTTATGCTTTTTATGTTTAAAAGCAGAAAAAGCGGCATTTTAAGCTTTGTTTCTTATATTGGAAGTGCGCTTTTGTTTGCATCGGTTACAAACAGCTTTTGCCATGTTTTTACCGACGCGGCAATTATCTATCAGCGCAGTTTAAACGGATTTTTATTCTCAGTTCCAATTCTTTTTATAATTTATTTAATATGCAAAAAAAGAGAGAAATCAGTTTGATTTCTCTCTTTCTAATTTAACTGCACATAAAAGTATCCCAAGCACTATAAAAAATGTAAACATAACTCTCGGGTAAAACCAGATATATTCCGTTGCGGCTGAAAAGCTTATTCCTGCAAATGAGCTTATGGCCGCTATTATTATGCACCTTAAATTTTTATCAGCCTTATTAAACGCCGAAAAACCTTTTTTAAGTGACGAAAGCATAAAAGCGAAAAACGCCGCGGCGCCAACAATTCCAAGCTCGGCAAAAATTTGCGTGTAAAGCATATGGCTGTGAGCCGGGTTTTGCGCAAAGCGATGAGCATAAGGCACATAGGCTATTCTGAAAGCCTCGCTTCCAAGGCCTACGCCGCAAAGCCAATTATCACGCAATAGCGCCCCTGTGCTTTCCCAAAGAAAAATGCGGTATGCACTTGAAGTATCAGAGCCTATTGTTAAAACCCTGTTTACAACGCTTGGGGGCAAAAACGGAATACAAATAATTCCAAAAACTGCAAGGGGCAAAAGCCATTTCCAGTTATAAAGGGCAATAAATACAATAACCGATATTGCAAAAGAAACGTAGCAGCCCCTTGTATAAGTAAGCATAAGGGCCAAAATACAAACTGCCGCCACCACCAAAAGCACGGCCTTTTTCCATATTTCTCCGCTTTGCAGAAACAAGGCCATTGCAAATGGCAAAATTAAAACAATTATTTCGGCAAAGTTATTGGGGTTTTCAACTGTTGAAAAAACTCTGCCTGCCATCCCCTTATTATTTACCACATCGGTTAAAAGCTCGTCAACCGAAACGCCTCTGGCATTTTGAACTATGGCATAAATGCTCATAAAAAACAGGGCAATTACCAGCGTCCAAACAAGGTTTAAAAGAGCTTTTTCGCTATTTATTCCGCTTTCGGCACTTCGCATAAACATAAAAGATGCCACAATAAACAGAAACATTTTAAACCCGTCGCCTTTATCGGGGGTTATAAAAATTCCGCCGATTGCGCTTATAAGAAAAAGCACGGCGTAAAGCGAAACTCTTTTAAAAGAATAACCCTCATCAGAAAAAAGGAGTGCCAAAAACAATATAAACGAGAGCAAAACGCCGTAAATATTATTCCAATATTCATGGGGCACCAAAAGCATTACAAAGGATATTACGGGAAAAAGATACTTCACTTCAAAAAAGCGGCCAAAATATGAGCTTTTTACAAGATTTACAAATGCACTTTCCCTGCAAAGGCGGGAAAAGTTACCTGTTGTTTTTTCCTTTAAAGCATAAAAAGCCGAATTTTTACACTTCTCCCCTGAAAACGAAGGCCTCATTACAAAAGAATAAATTCCGCCTTTTTTAAAGGCATTTCCAAGGAGCGTGGCCATACTGAGTATTTTATTGTAAAAGAGCGAATTTTTTATATGTGCAATAATTTTTGAAAGCACACTATTCCCCCTTATTTAAGTTTAATTTCTGAAACTTTTCCAACCATTTTTGCATTTCCTGCATAAAGAGTTACGCTATGGCCAACGGCGTATTTAATACTGTCGGCTATAATTCCGTGTTCAAATTCTGTTGCCTCAACATAGCTTGTAATTAAAACGCTTTTGTAGCCTTCTTTTGCCGATTTAACTATGTTCCCCTCTGCATCGGCGCTGTAAACCGCCGCATCGCCTACTTCAACTGCAGTTATTGTTCCAAGAAAAACTTTTTTTGTTTCATCTTCCACGCTGTCGCCAACCTTTACTATATCGGCCGCAAAGGCGGGAACTTCTTCGCAGTAAAAGCTTACCGAATATGTTTCAGGCTCGGCAGCTGCATTATCGCTTTTGCCAAAAAACTTAATTCCTACAAAAGCCACAACTGCCAGAATTACCAGAAGAATAATTGCATCAACAATGTTAAATTTAATTTTTTTATCCAAAACAATTGCCTCGCTTTCTTTTCTTGTTTTCTAAATTATAACATTTGCAAAGGCTTTAGTCAATATTTTATCGTTTAAATAAATTAAAAGCGATTGACAAAAAAAGCCCCTTATTCTATAATTTAGGTAGTATTTTTTAAAGGAGAATATTATGTTTAACTTACAAAAGGCAATAATTCCAACACCACAAAGTGTTACAGATTTTGGCAAAACCGTTAAAATAGGCGAAATTTCAAAGCCTGATTTTAAATTTACATATGTTGGCGAAGGCGAAGTTTTTGAAAGCGCCGTGTCGATTATGGAAAATGTTTTTTCCGAAAAAGCGGCGGCAATTAAGCCTTGCGGCAAATATGAAATTACCCTTGAAATTTGCCCTATTCCTGAGCTTTCGGGCAAAGCTGAGGGCTATGTAATTGAAATTGGAGAAAATAAAGCTACCCTTTCAGCATGTGATGCGGCAGGCGCTTATTATGCGGCGGCAACCTTTGAACAGATTTTGCACACCGACGGCAAAGATGTTCTTCTCCCTGTATGTAAAATTATTGACTACCCTCGTTTTGAAAGCCGCGGCCACTTTATGGAATGCCGCTACGGAAGCGACTTTTTAACCTTTGATGACTGGAAAAAAGGCATAGATTACCTTTCAAAAATGAAAATCAACCGTATTGTTTACGGGCTTTACGGCTGCTGGGGCAAGCAGTACGACAATAATTTCTCGGAATATCTTTATATTCCCTTTAAAAAACACCCCCAGCTTAAAACCCCAAGAAACATAAAATATTACTCTGCTAAAAATGACAAAATTATATACAAAAAAGATGTTTTGCCTACAATGTTTGAAGACAATTATTTCGGCAAGCTTATAAAGTATGGCAAATCGAGAAATGTTGAGGTTATTCCGCTTTTTAACAGCCTTGGCCACAATACTCTTATCCCCCGTATGTTCCCCGAAATTTCGGCAGTTGGAGAAGATGGCAAAAACACAGGCCTTGGTTTTTGTACAAACAACCCAAAAACTTACGAGGTTATGTTCTCCCTTTACGATGAAATTATTGATACATATCTTACGCCAAACGGCATAAAATCCTTCCATATCGGCCTTGACGAGGTTTGGCCACTGGCAGGTGTTGATAAAAACGACGAGAGAAAAATTATAGAGCCTTTCTGCAAATGCGAAAAATGCCGTGGCAGAAATTATGGCGAGCTTATGATACAATATGTTATAAAAATTGCGAAGCATATGAAGGAAAAAGGCATTGAAAACCTTTACATTTACCACGATATGTTCCTCTCACGCGGAGTTTTAACAAAAGAAACTGCCGAACTTTTCAAGCGCGAAGGCGTTTACGATATGATTGTTGTCGACTGGTGGAGCTACGATATGCCCGGCAAAAACTTTAATAATAATGAAGATAGTGTAAATTCATATTTCAGAAGTGTTGGCAAAGCTATTACAGGCTATTTTCACTGGGATTTACCAACTCAGATGAGCCCGAATATTTATACAATTACTGATATTTCCGAAAAAAATAACTTTGAAGGCGTTATAGCTTACAGTTCGTTTGAATACTGCTACGACTTAAATTACCGCGTGTTTGCCGAAAATGCATGGCGTGGCGGCGAGGCGGCAGATTTAAAGGAGCTTACCGAAAGATATGCCGCATCCTTCTTCCCCGAAAATACGCAAGGCGCTTTAAAAGCACTCTTAACTGCTCTCGATTTTACCCTTGGCAGATATTCACGTACAAATCATCTTATATCACGCTTTGTATTTTATGCTTATTGTATGTTTCGGGCTGATACGGAATATCCTCACGATTACCCTGCAAAGGCTTACCGCCTTCTCCGTGATGAAGAGGATAAATATCTTCCTTATCTTAAAGCCACATATAACAAAGCATTGTCTTCTTATGAGTTTTTCAGCAAAAACACATTGTCGGAAACAGGCAAAATCTGGGAGCTTATTTCTCTTCAGTATTTGTCGCAAGCTGATGAATATTTAACCATTTACAGCTGTAACAACCTTTATAACAAGGGCACAATTGACGAAAACCACTTTATTTCAGAGCTTAACCGCCTTATTGAAAACCGCAAAAAAACAATTGCACTTTGCGAGGGGGTTCGTATAGAGGCAAACCAGTATACATGCATAAGAAATATGACTATCGACCTGCAGGCAATAACTGATTTGCGCGACTACATGAAAGCCGAAGTTAAAAAAGGCAAAAAGCCCGAGGTTAACATTTTTGAATTTGGCAAATACTTAAGTGATTTGTCCTGGTTTTTAAGATAAAAAAGTCGCCTACGGCAACTAACATTCGCTTCGCTCACATTTTCAAAGGTAGACTTTTATGATATTCGTCATTACAACTTAAAAGTTGTAATTTCCTACATATTAAAAAAAGCTCCCGCAGGGGAGCTTTTATTACATTCAATTTAACCAAACCAAAAGCCTTTTCTTTGTGCCTTTTGCCATATTTAATTTATTTATCCCTTAAATAAATTGATTATATTGACTTAAAGAGCAAAATGTAGTATAATGAATTAGTAAAGTCATTGGACTAATTGGGAGGTATCGGATTGGAAAAAGCTATAAACAGCCAGCAAATCATTAAAGAAAGCCATTTAAAGCTTGTTTTTTCCCTTGTTTCTGAAAACGAAGGTATTTCCAGAGCCGATATTAAAAAAATAACAAAGCTCAGCGCCACAACTGTTTCCACCCTTGCCGACGAGCTTATTGCATCGGGCAAAATAATTGAAACAGGCGCTAAAAACACAGGCTCAAGCGGCAGAAGGGCAATTTCTCTCTCGGTAAACCCGAGAGGCGGTTATTTTGCAGTTGTAACCGTTTCGGGCAGGCATTTTCGCCTTCGCCTTTTCAGCCTTTGCTTTGAAGAAATATTTTACGAGAAAGTAAAATATGATGCATCTCTCCCGCTTTCAAGTTCGCTGACTGCATTTTTAAAAGAAAATGTTTTGGCAGATGGCTATGGTCAGCTACTTGGCATTGCTGTTGGCGCTCCTGCCATTGTTGACGAAAATTTTAACATTGTTTCATCAACTGTACTTGATATAAAGGAAAACGATTTTGTTTATAAGGAAATAAAATCTGCTTTTCCAACTGCCGAGGTTGTAATTTGCAACAACTCTTCACTACTTGCCTATGCAGAAAAGGAATTTGGCGACAAAAGTGCACGTTGTCTTGTTTCTGTTGATATAAGCGACGGTGTTGGTGCGGCGGCCGTAATTGAAGGTGTACCCTTCAAAGGCAGTAGCGGAATGGCACTTGAATTTGGCCATTTAAGTATCGACATTAAAGGCGAAAAATGCCGTTGCGGCTCAAGAGGTTGCATTGAAACTGTTGCAAACAAATTTGCAATACTCAAAAAATGCCAGGATATTTTGAAAAAAGAAATTCTTTTTGAGGAAATTGCCGATTTCGCGAAAGAAAATGGCGAAATTCGCGAGCATTTAAACTATGTAGCCTATGCCCTTTCCTTTGCAATTAACAACCTTATAAATATTATGGACCCTGATGCAGTTATAATCTGCGGCGACATAATTGCTTTGGGAGAAGATTTTTTAAACCTTATCAGAGATAATCTTAAAGAAATTGCTCTACTTGGCAAAATTGTTCCCATTTCATACTCGTCACTTGGCGAAAAAGCTGAATTTAAAGGCGGCGCAAAATATGTTTTTGACTGTCTTTTTAGATAAAAAATTAAAACCGAAAGGAAGATTTTATTATGGCAGAAAAAGAAATCGTAATGAACGGTGCCGGCATTGAAGAAATTGGTTTTCCAATGTGGCCACAGTTCAACCCTGACACACTCGAGGATATTCTCGAACCAATCAAAAATGGTAAAGTAAACTACTGGACAGGTCCTAAAGGTATGGAATTTGAAGAAGCCTGGAGACAGTGGATTGGCGCTAAAATGGCAATCTCTTGTACAAATGGTACTGCTGCTCTTCACATTGCCCTTGCAGCACTTAACATTGGCCCTGGCGATGAAGTTATCGTTCCTTCATATTCATTTATCGCATCATCTTTCTCAGTTGTTCAGGCAGGTGCTATTCCTGTTTTCGCTGATGTAACAGATGACCACACTCTCGACCCGGCTTGTATCGAAGCTTTAATTACTGAAAGAACAAAAGCAATTATCGTTGTTCATCTTTACGGCGTTGTTGCTGATATGGGCCCAATTCTTGAGATTGCTAAAAAACACAACCTTAAAGTTGTTGAAGACTGTGCACAGTGCTTCGGCGGCGAATACAAAGGCACAAAAGCCGGCCTTATCGGTGATGTTGGATGCTTTAGCTTCTGCCAGAGCAAACACTTCACAACAGGCGGCGAAGGCGGTATGGTTGTAACAAACGACGAAGAAGTTGGTTGGGAATGCCGTTCATTCCGTGACCACGGTTACGATGTAAAGACAAGAATGAATATGCTTGCTTTGGAAGAAAAACTACCTTACATCCACAGAAGAGTTGGTTTTAACTACCGTATGACAGAAATCCAGTCAATCATCGGTCTTAACGAGCTTAAGAGATTTGATAACTGGAACCTTGCTCGTCGTTTTAAATATGCTAAAATGTATGACGAAGCATTTACAGGCCTTAAAGGTATTAAAAAGCTCCCTGTTAACACCGAAGAAAGAAAATGTTCTTACTGGTGGTACCCAATGCTCGTAGACCTTTCAGTTCTCGATTGCGATGCTCCTGCTATCGTAAAAGAACTCGGTGCTGCCGGTATTCCTTGCTACGGTATTCAGTGGCCTGAAGCTTACGAAGAAGCAGCTTACAGAGAACACGGCGGCTTTGGCGAAGCTAAATTCCCATTCGAATCAAAAGAATATGCTGATGCAAACAGCGTTGATTATTCAAAAGTATTCTGCAAAAACGCTAACGCACTCCGCTCACAGACTGTTTGCCTCTTCCTCCACCCATCATGGGAAGAAGTACATATTAACAGATGTATCGACGGTTTTAAAGCAGTTCTTGCAAAACACACAAAATAAAACGGCGATGTAAAAAAGTCTGGAACGCAAAAAGGCAATACTTTAGAAGTCTCCCCTATATAAAGTGAGGGGAACCGTCTATTATTACGGCAGATGGATTGTTATGTTGAAAAATCTCTCGATTTTTCTCATAATTTGAGCCTTTTTGCTACGAACAAACTTCACCTCTCGCTGTATAACATACAGCTTCGGGTATCCCCTGCGGGTTCAGTTTGTCCGTTCCAAACATTTTTCCTATCACCTTAAAATTCATATGGGTTGTAAAACAAGTTTTTACAACCCATATTAAAAAATATAAAGGATTTTAGGGCTTATTGCCGAATTTATTTATTGGATAAATTAATTACCTTGTAAAGGAGCAAAAATTATGAGAAAACTTAAATGGGGCGTTATCGGCTGCGGCGGTATCGCAAGAAGAAAAACTATTCCGGGCATGATGCTTGCAAACAACTTAGAGCTTGTTTCAGTTATGGACTCTGTTTTGCCTGTTGCTGAAGAAGTTAAAGAAGAGTTCGGCGCAAAATATGCTTTCGACAACTACGAAGCTATTTTAGCTCAGGACGAAATTGAAGCAGTTTACATTGCATCCCCTGTATTTTTCCACAAAGAACAGGCTATTGCAGCTGCAAAAGCTAAAAAACACGTTTTCCTCGAAAAACCAATGGCAATGACTGTTGAAGATGCAGAGGAAATTAAAAAAGCTTGTGAAGAAAACGGCGTTAAACTTGGCGTTGGCTTCCTTATGAGATTCCACGGTTACCACCAGGAAATCAAAAAAATTATTGCTGAAGGCAAAATTGGCGACATCGTTTCAATGCGTGGCCAGTTTACTTGCTGGTATCCTGACATTGAAGGTGCATGGCGTCAGAAAAAAGCTACTTCAGGCGGCGGTGCCCTCGTTGATATGGGTATCCATGTAATCGACCTTCTTCAGTACCTTTCAGGCCTTAAAGCAGTAGAGGTTGTTGCTTTTAACCAGACTCAGACCTTTAACTATGAAGTTGACGATTCATCCGGCGTTATTATGAAAATGGACAACGGCTCAATTGCTTACGTTGATTCAAACTTCAATATTCCTGATGCAGCTTCCGTTGCAAAACTTGAAATTTATGGTACAAAAGGCTCTATCGTAGCATCAGGTACACTTGCACAGGCTGAAGTTGGCTCTGTAAACGTACTTATCAGCGACGATTCTCTCGCATACGATGCTAACCAGACAAGAGAAGAAATTGTTCCTCTCTCACTTGAAGGAACTCCTCTTGGCAATATGTACACAAAAGAAGTTGAGCAGTTTGGCGATGCAGTTATTAACGATACTGCAGTTCCGGTTGATGCTGATAGCGCTATCCTCGACCAGAAGGTTGTTGAAGCTGCTTATAAATCAAGCGAAGAAAAGAAATTCGTTAAAATTGTTTAATTAAAACAAACTTAAAGCGTAGCAGATAACTGCTACGCTTTTTCTTTACTTATTAGTTTTTTATACAATTCCCTGTGCCATCATAGCATTTGCAACCTTTTTAAAGCCTGCAATGTTAGCACCGGCAACCAAATCGTAACCAAGGCCATATTCTTCTGCTGCTTCAACAGAAACTTTATGTATGTTTACCATAATGCCTTTGAGTTTTTCGTCAACCTCTTCTGCACTCCAGCTATATCTCATTGAGTTTTGAGCCATTTCAAGAGCAGAAACAGCAACACCGCCGGCGTTAACAGCTTTTGAAGGACCTACGATAAGGCCTTTGCTTCTGAGAAGAACTACTGCTTCGTTAGTTGTTGGCATATTTGCAACTTCGATATAATATTTTGTTCCGTTTGCAATAATCTGCTCAGCTTCGGCTATGCCGATTTCGTTCTGAGTAGCACATGGCATACAAATATCAACCGCTGTTCCCCAAGGTTTTTGTTTTGCAAAGAACTGGCAACCGAATTTTTCAGCATAATCCTGTGCACGGTCACGGCCGGATGAACGCATTTCGAGAAGATAATCCCATTTTTCCTGAGTTCCAACACCATCGGGATCGTAAACATAACCGTCAGGTCCTGAAATTGTAACAACTTTGCCGCCAAGCTGTGTAACCTTCTGGCAAACACCCCATGCAACATTACCAAAACCGGAAACTGCAACTGTTTTACCTTCGAAAGTGTCGCCCTCGTGTTTTAATACTTCGTTTACATAGTATGAAGCACCAAAACCTGTTGCTTCAGGACGGATTATTGAGCCGCCGTACTCAAGACCTTTACCTGTTAAAACACCGTTTTCCCAGCAGCCTTTAATTCTTTTATACTGGCCGTAAAGATAACCAATCTCTCTGCCGCCAACGCCGATATCACCTGCAGGAACGTCAACATCAGGGCCGATATGTCTGTAAAGTTCTGTCATAAATGCCTGACAAAATCTCATAATTTCTGCGTCGCTCTTTCCTCTTGGGTCAAAGTCGGAACCACCTTTACCGCCGCCAATAGGAAGACCTGTTAAGCTATTTTTAAAAGTTTGTTCAAAACCTAAGAACTTAATAATACCTGAGTATACAGAAGGATGGAAACGAAGACCGCCCTTATATGGACCAATTGCACTGTTAAACTGTACACGGAAACCTCTGTTTGAATGTACCTTACCATTATCATCTACCCATGGAACGCGGAATGTAATCATTCTCTCAGGCTCTACAAGGCGTTCGATAAGTCCGCTTTTTTCATATTCCGGATGCATATCAACCACCGGTTCGATAGATTCAAATACCTCTTCTACTGTCTGAAGAAACTCAGGCTCGCCTTTATCTCTTGCCTGAACCTGTTCAAACACTCTTTTTAAATACTCGTTTGTAATCGCCACTACAAACACCCCTTTTCAATATATTTATATTATTTTCTATTTTAACATATGCATAGGGGTTTTTGCAATAAAAATTGTAATTTTTTTAATTTTTTTGTCGAAATAACGGAAAAAAGTGGCATATTTGCCACTTTTCAGAAGATTTTGTAACCGATTTCATACTTATACTGTTAAATCAGCAAGTTCAAATCGTATTATCTTTTTAAGCTCTTCAAGGCTCATTTCAACCTGCGCCCCAATTTTTCCTCCGCTGAAAAATATTGTTTCAAAGTTTTGTGCGGTAGCATCGATAGTAGTTGTAAAAAACTTTTTCATTCCAATTGGCGAGCAGCCGCCGTGAATATAGCCTGTAAGGGGCAAAAGCTCTTTTGAAAGTATCATAGCAATTGATTTTTCGCCAACTGCCTTTGCGGCCTTTTTAAGGTCGAGCTCTTTGCAGCCGGGAATTACAAAAACATAGTTTTTCTTACTTTTGCCAACTGTTACCAATGTTTTAAAAACCCTGTCGCAGGGCTGATTTAAATAATCGGCAACCTCGGTTGCGGAAATGGCGTTCCCATCGCCGTAAAAATAGCTTTTGTATTTAAGTTTTCTGCCCTCTAAAAGGCGCATTACATTTGTTTTTTCTTCCATTTTTATCCCCGATTTTAAAATTTTCTATATTAGTTTACCACAAAATACAGATTTTGTAAATATTATTTTTGACATTGTGTTTTTATTGTGATACAATGAAAAAAAAAGGAGTTTTTTTATGAAAAAATTTTTATCGGCACTACTTGTAATTTTTACCCTTTTAGGGGCAACTGCTTCTGCAGGCGTATTTGAGGGCAACTTTCTCGATCCTATGAACAATGAACTTTTTGAAGTGGTTGCAGAGCTTGATTATTACGACGACTATAACATGGAATTCTTCTCCCGCGACAAAGTATTTAATGAAGACTATACTCTGGCAAAAATAGTTGAAACAGTAATAAGCTACGACGGCACTGTTACCCAGCGCGACCTTTGCGACTTTATGGACAGCGGAGAATGTGAAAAATATTATTTTGCAGAAGGCGCTCCCGAAAGAGATGACTCTATTTACAACGATGGGCTTAAGTATTTCAGCAATATGGAAGAGTATTCCTTTGGCTACACAGATATAAACGATGAAGTAAAATACGTTACCTACGCTTTTGACTATTTCGGCTTTGACTACAACCTTGGAATTTTAGGCGAAGGCGAAAATAACGGCTATGCAGGTTTAGACCTTCCCGACAGAGAATATAAAACAACCTTTACAAACATTATGACAGACAACCAGAAATATGAATTTAACTGTGATATCGGTATGTTTAACGACGACGGCTATGCTCTTATGAGATACAACAAGAAAATGTATGTTGTAAAGCTTCGCCGCGGCGTTATACCAACTGTTTTCTATAATGGTAAAAAAATTAAATTCGACCAGATTCCCGTTATTGAAGGCGGCAGAACACTTGTTCCCCTTCGCGCAATTTTCGAAACCTTCGGCGCTGAAGTAGACTGGGATGGTATTACAAAAACTGTAACCGCCGTAAAAGATAACACAGAGGTTAAACTTACAATCGACAGCACTACTGCTTATAAAAACGGCCAGGCCATTACCCTTGATGTTCCTGCAAAAATTGTAAACGGAAGAACACTTGTTCCCGTTCGTTTTGTTTCAGATTGCTTTGCAGTTTCAGTTGACTGGGACGACACAATGCGCCGCGTTATTTTAACACAGTAAAAAAGAGAGGCAAAGCCTCTCTTTTTTTATAGCAATATACAAATAAGCCCGCCGCTGCCTTCGTTTATAATTTTTTCAAGTGTTTCCTGGAATTTTCCTCTCGCATCTTCAGGCATTTTTGAAAGCTTGCCCTGAAGGCCTTCGTTTACAAGCTCGTGAAGGCTTTTGCCAAACAAATTCGACTGCCATATTTTTTTGGGGTCTTCGTCAAATTCGTTAAGCAGATAATGTACAAGCTCTTCCGACTGCTTTTCTGTTCCAACAATTGGGCTTACTTCTGTTTCAATATCGGCTCTTATCATATGAATTGAAGGTGCGCTGGCGCGAAGGCGTACACCAAAGCGGCCGCCCTGTTTTACAATTTCGGGCTCTTCTAAAGAAAGCTCGTCAATTGAAGGTGGAACAATGCCATACCCTGTTTCATAAACCTCGTGAAGGGCAAACTGAAGCCTGTCATAATTTTTCTTGGCAACCGCCATTTCACGCATAACTGCCATAAGTTCGCCTTCATCGCTTATATCAAAGCCTGTATCATCGCTTAAAATTTTATAAAAAAGACCTGGTGGTGTTAAAATACTTATTTTTACGCTGCCACTACCCAAATCTATGTTGTCAATTTGCGCTTTTTCAGCACATTCCAGCGAAGAAAGTTCATCTGCAAACAAAGAGGCATCTCTTATTTTTTTCACTTTATCGCTGCCTGCAATTGCTTTTTCAAAAATATCTTTTTTAATAAAGTGGTCGTCATCAAGCTTTGTAACCCATGGCGGCATATCAACAGAAATTTCTGAAAGCGGAAATTCAAAAAGTATGCTTTCGATAATGGAATTTATATCGCTGCCGCTTAAGTTTGCGCAGTCAACAGGCAAAACCTTTACGCCATATTTTTCTTCCATTTCGTTTTTAATGCGATTGCAGCGCTCGCCTTCGGGATTCATAGAATTAAGTAGCACAATAAACGGCTTATTTATCTCACGAAGCTCTTTTATAACCCTTTCCTCGGCTTCTATGTAGCCTTCCCTCGAAATATCAGTAACAGAGCCATCGGTTGTAACTACAAGGCCGATTGTTGAATGTTCCTTTATAACCTTACCTGTTCCTATTTCGGCGGCTTTTGCAAAAGGCATTTCCTCGTCAGACCATGGGGTTTTAACCATTCGGTGTCGCCCGTCTTCCATATCGCCCAGAGCACCTGAAACAATGTAACCAACGCAATCTATCATTCTCACGTTCATTTTTGCGTTTCCCGAAAGCTGAATTTCTACTGCCTCGTTTGGAATAAATTTAGGCTCGGTTGTCATAATTGTTCGCCCTGCGGCGCTTTGAGGCATTTCGTCAACTGCGCGCATTCTTCCAAATTCATCGGAAATGTTGGGAAGCACAAGCTTTTCCATAAATTTTTTAATAAATGTGGATTTTCCCGTTCGCACAGGGCCTACAACGCCAATGTAAATGTCGCCCCCGCATCGTTTTGCAATGTCTTCATATATGTTCATACAAATCCCCTTCCCGTAATATGTTTGTACATATATATGTGAGGGGAATTTAAATTATACCGCAAAAAAAGAACCCGGCGGGTTCTTTTTATTCTTCAAAACAATCGTATGCAGTTAAAATATATTTACCAATATCGTAAAGCAAAGCTTCAACTTTATTTTTAAGTTGGATTGGCGGAGACGCAAGTTTTGTTGATTTTTCATAAATTTTTCTGCCTGATGCCGGGCGCAGTATTCGGCTTGCCTCAAAAGTAAAGTAGCCTTTATAGCCGTTTTCAATAAGGCCACACATTAAAGAGTCGAGATTCATTGTCCCGAAAAAGGGGCCGCTATGGCAATCGTCATCGCCGGGGTTATCCTGAACGTGAAGGGCGTAAAGATGCTTACCAAGTGCCTTTATGGCTTCATCAGGCGCTGTTTCCTGCATATTATTATGCCCCAAATCAAGGCAGCCGTGAAAAAGCGGATGAGAAACAAAATCGATAAGCTCTCGCTGATCAAAAACATTATCAATCCAGTACATATCATCGCGAAACATTTTATTAAAGTTTTCAGTTAAAATGTTAACGCCGTAGTTTTCGGCAGTTTCTAAAACACTGTCGTAAAACATTTTATTTCTCTCAAATGTTTCTTCTTTCGAAATATCTTTTGCGTATCCCGAGTGAACAACAATTCTGTCAACACCAAGGGCTTTGCAGTATTTAACGCATTTTTTAGTATTTTCTAAAAAAGCAGGGCCGCCCTCTCCTGTTCCAAGCACATCGCCCATAGGAGAATGGGCCTGAACAAATTTTATTCCATATTTCTCGGCAGAGGCTAAAACCTTTTTAAGATGCCCCTCGTCGTCCCCTGAAAAAAAGCCTATTTTTTTATTGTAATCGTTATGAAAATTATAATCAACATAGCGAAAGCCTGCTTCGGATATGTATTTTAACATTTCATCGATATCATTGGTATAGCCTGCATAGTCGCCCGTTGTTGTTGCAAGTTTCATTTTCTTACCCCTAAAGCTTTTTAATATATTTTTTCTTGTGCAAATTCTTGCGAAGAGTGTTCATAAGCTTTTTGTCGGCAAAAACATAAGTTTTGCCGATAACATTTGTTCTGATAGCATAATGAAAGCTTTCAAAATCGTCACATTCAATAAATTTTGCGCTGTCAAGCCCTGCGCTTTCAAGGCGGGAAATTACTTCTTTTCTGCCATCGCCACCAATTAAAATTCCGTGGTAGTTAAGGTTTATAATCTTTTCAAAGGGGATACTTTCAAGCCAGCCTTCTTCTTTTCTTCCAAGCAAAATGGCTATATACAAAACGCCCTCATCTTTGATAATAGAATTTACCGATTCAGTGAAATCAAGAGCACTTCCAACAGCAATTAAACGAAGCTCTTTTGTATCGATTTTAACTTTTTCATAAACGCCTTTAATGCTTTTTACGCTTTCAATTCCTTCTTTTATAAACTGAGGCTCAACACCCAAAGCACCTGCAAGTGTTGCCGCACAAAGGGCATTATATGTATGGCTTCCCCCCGGGAGAGGAACATCAATAACAAGGCCATCGAGTGAAACTGTGGTTCCGTTTTCCGAAATGGCATCTACCCTGTCAACCCCCAAAGCAAGCTGCGGCCTTGTTTTTCCGCACACTTCGCAGGAGTAGTTTCCAAGGTGGGCATATGTATTGTAAATATATTTGTATGGATTATTGCAGTCAGGACAAATTTTGCCTTCCTCATCACGAAGGTTGCCACCTGGGAAATCGGGGTTTATACGAAAGCCGTAAAAATACCTTCTGCTGCCTTCGCAGAAACTGAAAAGTGCAGGCTCATCGCCGTTTAAAACATAAATTACATCATCAAATTTAGAAAATGCATTTTCAAAGTTTTTGTATATGTTTCCATCAGGGTTTTTATCGGTAAAAATGTTGGTAATCGCTACTGCGTAAGGCTTTACAAGCTCCGTTATAGCTTCAATTTTATCGGCATCGGCCTCGAAAATTAAATACCTTTCGCCCTCGCCCATAAATTTAAGCATTTCACAAAGCACGCCTTCTCCGCTTTTTGCCACTTTGCCTTTGCAGGGCACGCCCGATGCTTTAACCGCCGAAACCGTTTCAATAAGAGTTGAAGTTTTTCCGCAGGAGCCGCAAATAAAAACTGTTTTACATTTTTCGGAAACAATTTTTACAAGGTCTGGCTGAAACTTTAAGGCGGCAGAAACAAATGGCTTTTCAAGGCGCAAAAAAGATGCCGCAAAAGCTAAAATTTTAAAAAATGTAATCATAAATTCCTCCTCATATTCTTATGACATAAAGATAAATCGAGAAAAAGTGTAAAATGCTTCCTCCGAGAACAAAAAAGTGCCAGATGGAATGCATATATCTGAACTTTGTAAGTGCAAAAAATATAATTCCAAGGGTATAGGTAATGCCGCCAAGAAAAAGAAAAATTATTCCGCCGGGAGCTACTGCCTGCATTAAATCATGCATACGAAAAATAATAAACCAGCCCATAACCACATAGCAAATGTGGCAGAAAATTGAATATTTTTCAAGGTTTATGGCGTTTAGAACTATGCCAAGTATTGCCGCCGACCATATTATTGCGGCAATTATAACCCCGCCCCTGTGAAGAAGGGAAATAAGTGCGTAAGGGGTATAAGTTCCCGCAATTAAAAGAAAAATTGATGCATGGTCGAAAATGCGGAAAACCGCCTTTGCCTTCTGGTTGGTAAGGGAGTGATAAAGGGTTGAGAAAACGTACATAAGCACAAGTGTTCCGCCGTAAATGCAGGCGCAAACAACATAAAGCACGTGCCCCGTAAAAGCCGCCGAAACAATCAAAAGCACCAGTGCCGCAACCGCCAAAAGCGCGCCAACACCGTGTGATACGGCGTTTACAATTTCTTCTCCAAGTGTGTAATTGGGTTTTGCCACTATTTTGCCTCCTTATGAGCTGTTTCTACAATGCCTTCAATATCCACAAGTTCGTTTGTACACATATTATTATCATTTTTTACATAAAGCAAATATTCTATGTTGCCCTTGGGGCCTTTAATTGGCGAAAAATCAATGTCGAGAACAGAAAAGCCATTATCTTGCGCCATCTCAAGCACATTGTTTATAACCTCAATATGAGTTTCGGCCTCTCTTACAACGCCGTTTTTGCCAACCTTTTCTTTGCCTGCTTCAAACTGAGGCTTTATAAGGCAAACTGCCTCGCCGCCTGCCTTTAAAAGCTTTTTCATTACAGGGAAAATAAGCTTAAGCGAAATAAAAGATACATCAACGCTTGCAAAATCAAGAGCCTCATCAAGCTGTTCTCTTTCAACATAGCGAATATTTGTGCGCTCCATATTTACAACGCGCTCGTCTGTTCTAAGCGACCAGGCAAGCTGACCATAGCCTACATCAACGCTGTAAACCTTTTTTGCGCCGTTTTGAAGCATACAGTCGGTAAAGCCGCCTGTTGAAGCGCCAATATCCATACAAACCTTGCCGGAAAGCTCTGCCCCGAAGCACTCCATTGCTTTTTCAAGCTTGAGGCCCCCTCGGCTAACATAGCGAAGGCCTTCTCTTACTTCAATTTCGTCTTTTTCGCTAACGCTCATACCCGCCTTTTCAGCCTTCTGGCCGTTTACGTAAACCATTCCGCTCATAATAAGCGCCTGGGCACGGCTTCTGCCTTCACAAAGCGAGTTTTCAGCCATATATACATCAAGCCTTACTTTCATTTAATATCTCCTTGATTTCTTTTGATATACTTATTTTGTCAAGCCCGTAAATTTCAAATATTTCTCCTCTGCCTGCGGCAGGAATAAATTCGTTCGGGAATGCTTTATTTATAACTTTAAATGTTTTGCCACTCTTTGCCGCCCGGGCTGCAATTTTTTCGCCAACGCCGCCCGAGAGCACATTATCCTCTATTGTTACCAAAACTCCCGTTTTTTCGGCGCTTTTGAAAATAGTTTCAAAATCTATTGGCGCGGCACATCTTAGGTCGATAACTTCGGCAGAAATGTTTTCTTCCGCAAGAATTTTAAAGCTTTCAAGAGCAGTATTTACCATTGTTCCAAGGGCCGCAATTGTTACATCGCCGCCACTTGTCAAAGGTGCCGCTTTTCCAAACTCAAACTCGCCGCCAATATGTGGGGCTGAGCCTTTGGGGTATCTTACGGCTATGGGACCATTATGCTTTGAAACTGCATAAGAAAGCATTTTGTGTAGCATTTCGTTGTCGCAAGGGGCTAAAATTGCCATACCGGGAATGTGACTTAAAAACGAAATATCAAAAACTCCCTGATGGGTTTCGCCATCTTCCCCTACAACGCCAGCTCTGTCAATAGCTAGTGTTACGTGTCTGCCTCCTATTGCAACGTCGTGAAGCAGGCTGTCGTATGCTCTTTGAAGAAACGAAGAATAAACCGAAACTACAGGTTTAAAGCCTTTTTGCGCCATTCCTGCCGCAAAGGTTATGGCGTGTGCCTCGGCAATTCCTGTATCAAAAAGCCTTTCTTTATACTGATTTTTAAAATTTTCAAGGCCGCATGATGCCACCATTGAAGGGCATATCGAAACAACCTTTTCATCACTTTCAGCAAGAGATAGCATACTTTCGCCAAACTGCGCGGTAAAGGTTTTTCCGCCGCCCGAGGGTTTTCCCGAAACACCGTGGAAAAGATTTGGCGCATCTTCGGAGGGCTTATAGCCTTTGCCCTTTGTTGTGCAAACATGCACAATAACAGGCCCTTCTATTTTTTTGGCCTCTTCAAATGTACTGCAAAGAAGGGAAATATCGTGGCCATTTACAGGGCCTAAGTATTTATAGCCAAGCTGCTCAAAAACTACGCCCGGGGTTATAAGATATTTAATATACCCCTTTGCCCTTTTAACCGTTTTTTTAAGTACGCCGCCAAAAAGCGGAATTTTATCGAGAAAATTATTTGTTTCTCTTTTTGCGTTATAGTAAGAGGGTTTTACTCTCACGCGGTTTAAATACCTTGCAAAAGCACCCCTGTTTTTTTCAATTGACATCTGGTTATCGTTTAATATGATAATAACCTTTTTCTTAAGCTGAGAAATGCAGTTAAGCGCCTCCATAGGAAGGCCGCCTGAAAACGAGGCATCGCCAATTACGGCAACAACCTGTTTTTTATCGCTCTTTAAATCTGCGCTGCAGGCAAAGCCAAGCGCTACTGAAAGCGATGTTCCGCTATGCCCTGTTTCAAAGGTATCATACTGGCTTTCTTCAGGCTTTGGAAAGCCGCTTAAGCCGCCCCTTTGGCGAAGAGTTGAAAACTTATCCCTTCTGCCGCAGATTATTTTGTGAACATAGCTTTGATGGCCAACATCGAATATAATATCGTCATCAGGGGCAGAAAAAACTTTATGTAAAGCTATTGTCAGCTCCACAACGCCCAAGTTCGATGCAAGATGCCCGCCTGTTTTTAAAACTGTATCAATTAAAAACTCCCTTATTTCGCCCGAAAGCTTATTAAGAGAGTTTAAATCAAGTTCTTTTAAATCTTCGGGGCTGTTTATTGATGACAAGATATCTGCCATAAACTTACCAACTTTCAAATCATTTTTTTCTTCCGAAAAAGTAAATAATTTTTCCAACCATATAAATTATGCCGTTGCAATTATTTATTGCAAGGGTTTTGCCTGCCGCTTTGCCGCCAACGGTAAGGGCAGAAATCATTCCTGTAATTAAAAGGCTGGTTAAAAGAAAATTAAAGCCGTGCACCAGCACCACATCTGCCACAACAACCGAGCCTACGCTACCGCTTACAATGCCGCATATATCGCCGATAACATCGTTACAAATGCTTGAAACCTTTTCGTTATGTTTAATAAGCTTTACCACGTAGTATGCGCCGGGCACCTTTCTCGATGCCATAGCGTGAAATGGAACATCAGAAGCCGTTGCCACCGCCATACCTATCATATCAAATAAAATACCAACCAGTATAATCGCAAACAAAACAATAAAGGCTACTGAAAGCGTAACATCCTGAAGGGTTGAGGCCGTAAAGGCGCTTATCAGAACCGACAGGATAAACGTTAACAAAACCGTTATTAAAAGCCACGAAAAGCTGAATTTTTTATTACCTGTATGGTAACTTTTAACTCTTATTTTTTTCTTTTTAAAACTACTTGAGTCGTCCATTTAATTTCTCCAAAAAAATGTTGTGGGGGCGAAGCGAAAAGTAAATTTTACGGCATAGGTCCGAGTAGGTTTTCCCACAATAGTTCCTGCGCGTTGCCGCTCCAGGTGGTTTCCCATTAAACATTGCCCGGCAAAGCCGGCACCGGATCGCCACTTAGTCCGCACTGCAATCCTTTCCGCTCCTCTAGTGAACAGCCTAGGAGATTTCCTCAACAGTCAAACCGATTCTTAGCCTCTTTTGCAAATATAATTTCAAATGGCAATAGCCTTTTGTTTGTTGGCCGACAAACTAAGGCCTGCTCCATTATCCTTCATACCCACTCAAGGCAGGCTACTCTGCCCACAGCCACTTTGGCAGAAAATTCCGCCTCCGCACCGCGCGGCAGGTTTAATCCTAAGTCGTACTCCATACCGTTACCCGAAGGTAAGCAGACTAGGAGCACAAGCATAGGTCTCCACGGAAAAGGGGTCACCTCCGCATGCCATTGCGGCCCGCCCCTAAACCTTAACCCCCAGCACAAACCCCCGACTGGGCGTCGAAAGCCTGCACAAGGAACTTCATCGATGTGCCCTTTAACGGATTTTTAGGCCCGTCCTGGGAACCGGCATCCTGACTAGGATACTGCGCCACCCGCTAGGGTAATTATAGCATATTGCATTTTGAAATGCAATAACTATTTATTTTAAATTTACACTGTGTTCATATTAAATCGTGCCACGGCAATATTGCTTACACCCAGCCAATCATATTAAAATATGCATCCTGCGAAGGCGAAACGGTATCGCCGTTTAAATATTTAACCATAACGTGTGGTTTAATTTTTATATCAATATTTTTTTCGCAAAGAAGACCTGAAAGCGAAAAATCGCTTCGAATTACAAATTTTTTAACCTGTGCCGAGTGGCTTTTTATAAAACTGATTGCCTTTTTTGCGCCTTCAATATCAGAGAAAATAAGCTCCTGTGCAAAAAAGGTATCGTTTTGAATAAAGTAATACATCTGAGCGCCATCTACCAGAAAACGGTGGCCGCCTTCTTCTTTTGTGTCGCTTAAAAATTCATCTTCACATTTTTTGTCCCTTACAAGATAAAGGGGCTTGTTTTTACAGAAATTTTTATAAATTTCGCCTGCATCGCCGCCCTCTTTAAAAGGCGTATTAAATTTTGGCAGAGACTTAATTTCGCCCGAGTATTCGTGCAGAAACGATGCACACTCAAGGCCATATTTTCTGTAAAAAGAAAAGTTGAAGGGAATAAGGAAAAACGCCTCATAGCCTTCTTTTTTAAGCTTTTCCTCCAGAAAAGCAAAAAGGGCAGTAATGTTTCCGCCACCGCGATGCATGGGGTGGGTTGAAACGCCGCAAACATATGCCGCCTTAATTTCTTTGCCGCCCTTTACAATGTTGTAGGGAAAAAACATAAGGTCAGAGGTAATTTTCCCCTCTTCAAAAACTGCAAGGGTATTCTCTTTTTTATAATATTTACTGAAGAAATACTCAATAAAGGCATCGCTGTCGCCAAAGCAGTATTTCCACAAGAATTTTACATCGTTTAAATCTTTGTCAGAAGGGTGTGCTATTTTCATAATTCCTCCTATTTTTCAACCGCAACCCATTTTTCAACCATATGGCATGGCCTGTACGACTCTTTTGCGCGACGAAGGCCTTCAATTCCCATATCCTCTTCGCGGTTTATAAATTTTGTATTTCCAAATCGGTTTTTTGCAAACAAATTATTTATTGCGGCGTAGCTGCCTTTTACCTGGGTATCGGCTTTTTCAAGATGAATAACCGCCGTATGGCAGGATAACATTTCCCCCGCCGTTACGGCACAAAGGTTGCCATTTGCATAAAGCATTGCCCCTGAAAGGCCTAAGGCAAAAAAGCCATCAAACAGCTTCTGCATTGCGGAAAGCTCTTCATCGTGCTGGTCGCGTTCAGTTATGGATTTTATGCAAAACTGCCTTGCCTCATCAATGTTTTCGGGCATAATTTCTTTGTATTCCCATTTATAGCTATTTAAAAATGTGTTCAGGTGATTTCGCTTGCCGTGAAGCTTTTTACCCGACAAATTTATAAGAGAATCAGTTTCGTAAACGTATTCTGCGTTATCCCTGTCATTGCGGAAAGAAAATGTATCGCCAAAGTTTTCTTTCAAAAACAGGCTCTCCTCAGGGGAAAGATGGGCAAAAACGCATTTGCAGCCGCCAATATGTGAATCGGCAATAATTTTTTCAACTGCCGCTTTTTTATCCCCTTCGCCGCAGGGGAAAATATAATAGCTGCAATCGTGGCTGTGGCGGCTTTTAATGAAAAGAAAGCCATCTTCCTCCGCAAAGCTTATGTTATAGCTTTCCTGCCATATATACATATTTGTAAAGCTTTGATGAGCGCCAACGCATTTTTCGGGCGTATAATATTTTTTTATAAGAGCCATATCCGAAAGCTCAATTTTTTTGAAATTCATAGTTTCACCGTTATAACTCAAGTGCCAAAATAATTTCCTCTGTAATTTTTTCAATAGGTTTTACGCTGTCTTCTGCGCACTTAATAGTTTTAAAATTAAATTTATCTGCAACATATTTTGCATTTTCATAGGCCTTTTCAAGATGGTTTGCATCTTTTTCGTGAATATCTTTTTCAGCCTCGTTTGTAATTTTGTTGGCTCTGTTTGCCATAAGCTCCCTTGCAAATTTTGGGGGCATATCAAGAAACAAAACCTTGTCAGGCTTTGGAAGGCCAAGCTTTTCATATTCAAAATCGTAAATCCAGCTGAGAAAAGCATCTTTTTCGGCAATGCTTTCAAGTTTTGCCGCCTGATGAATCATATTGCTGGTAACATATCTGTCAGCAAGAATAATTTTTCCGCTTTCGAGATATTTTCCCCATTTTGTTTTATATGATGCATAGCGGTCAACCGCGTAAAAGCTTGATGCGGCATAAGGCGAAACAGCATCGGCCTCTTCGCCGAACTCGCCCCCTAAATACATTTTAACCAAAGCAGACGACTGACTTTCATAATCAGGAAACGAAATTTTCACTACGTCAAGCCCTTTGTTTTTTAAATAGTTGTATAGGGCTTCGCACTGGGTTTGTTTTCCGCTGGCGTCTACCCCTTCAAAAACGATAAGCATTATTTATCTCCTCCGAAAATTTTGCGTTTTTCTACCAGTTTGCCACAGCTCATTTTTCCTTCAGGGCAAGGGCCAAATGCACAGGGCGGGCCAACCTTTTTGAAAAGGTTTGGTGCAACTTTAATTACTTCTTTGTACATAAGAAAGGCCATTTCTCTTATTTCCCACTGCGCTCTTTCACAAAGGCGGTGTTTAAAAAAGTTTTTAAGGCTGCGGGCATTAAAGGTTGCAACAATTTTTGTTTCGCAGGCATTGGGGAGCACATATCTTGCATCTTCAATAGCCTTTTTCTCTGCAAGGCGGACTGCCTCTTTTTCGCTTTTGCCTTCTTTAAGAAATGCGGCAGTATGTTTTTCTTTTAAAATTGCCGCCAGAGCATCGTAAGTTTTCTGGTCATCTTCCATTGCTTTTTTGAAAATTTCGGCTGCCTTTTCATCGCCCTCAATTTCGGGAGGAATAATATACTCAAATGCGCCCTCTGTAACATAGCGCTGTGATTTTTGCGAATACGAAGCTATGCGGTGGCGCACAAGCTGATGAGTAAGCGAGCGTGAAACCCCTTCAATTCCAAAGGTAAAGGTAACGTGTTCAATGGGGCTTTCGTGGCCGATATCCGAAAGCATATCAACGAAAGAGGTAACCTTTTCATCGGTTAAATTATCGTAAATATCAGCTACTCCGCTGTGTGAATAGCAAAGCTTTGCCGCCGCGGCAACAGTTTTTTCAGGGTTTGGTGTGTGCTGGAGAAGAGTAACTTTAATCATTTTTGTCCTCCTTGCCTGTTTCCTTTAAAGAAAACAGTAATAATAAATTTTGGAAGCTGAAGCATTCTTACAAATCTTGTGGGCTGGCAAAGGAGCCTAAAGAACCATTCAAGATTTAATTTTATAAAAATTTTCGGGGCTCTTTTTGTTTTGCCCGACAAAACATCAACGCTGCCCCCTGCGCCAATCATAAGGCAGGGCGAAAATTTGTTTTTGTTTTCTATAATCCATTTTTCCTGCTTTGGTGCACCAAGGCAAACTAAAAGTATGCCGGGTTTTTTCTCTTTTATATCTTCAATAACGGTAGTATCGTCTTTGTGATAGCCGTGCTGTGTGCCGCAAATGGGTGCGCCGTAGTCTTTTTTAATTTTTTCAGCCGCCGCCTCTGCCACTCCCGGTTTTCCGCCAAAAATGTAAACAGGAATATTTTCTTTTGCAGCAAGAGAAAGCATATTACAGGTAAGGTCGTACCCTGCAACCCTTTCCTTTACGGGCTTTTTTAAAATTTTAGAAGCTATTACAACGCCAATTCCGTCGGGAATTACCATATCTGCGCTGTTTAAAACTTTTTTATATTCTTCATCGTAATGTGCCGCCATAATAATTTCGGGGTTTGGCGTAAAAACTGCGCCGCCCACCTTTGTAAATTCAAGGGCTCTTTCGGTGGCAGATGCCATATCCCCTCTGTCAACTAAAACACCAAGAACAGAAACCGTATCTCTCATAGCATACCTCTCCATTTTATATTTAATATATTTTACCATAAAATGCCCTTAAAGTCAATTAAAAAAGGAAACCCGACAGGTTTTGTCAGGTTCCCTTTTTTGTTTAATTAATTGTGCATAGCGCATAAATTGGCTACGCCATGAATTCTCGCAGGACTCCGTGAATTGAATTTCTGCGAAATTCGTTTTGGAAGAAAATCAAAGATTTTCATCAATAATGCACCAAAGGTGCAATTCATAACAACTTGTCGTCGATTCACGAAACCTCAGGTTTCAATTCACGACAAAGGTTGCAATTAATTTTTATTACCAATATTTTTTCCAGTCAGGTTTTTTATAGCGCAAAAGAGCTTCAAGATAAAAATAATCGCCGTAAATTGCGCTTTCATCAATGCCGCGTTTTTGAGGAAGAGCATGGGTTACGTGTGTTAAAATGCCATCTCTTTCAAAATCATCGTTTGAGCATTTTTCCATAAGGCCTGCCATCATCTGGGCTGCGGCATTTTTATAAATTGTTTTCTCATCGCCGTCGGGCATAAATTTGATAGCTTCAAGCAAACCGCAAACAGAAACTGCACTGGCGCTTGCATCACGTGGCTCATCGCTGCCTTCTTCAAAAACCAAATCCCAGTAAGCTACGCCGTCAGAAGGGAGCTTATTGAGAAAATAATTTGTAACTGCACGGTGAACCGACCAGATTTTTTCATCCTTTGTGTAAGAATAAGCAATGGGGTAGCCGTAAATAAGCCATGAGTGACCGCGTGACCAGCAGCTTTCATCGCTATATCCCTGCAAAGTTAAACCGCCCACAGGCTCGTATGTATAGGCATCAAACTTAAAGTGATGATAAGTTGAGCCGTCGCTCCTTACAAGATATTTTGCGGTTGTGTTATAGTGAGCTATAACCTTGTCGCGGAAAAACTTCTCGTCGCCTGTTTCTTTCCATGCCCACAAAAGAAGGGGCAAATTCATCATTGTATCAACAAGGCTTCTCCAGTAAGGCTCAAACATTATTGTACGGCTGCGCCTTATAAAGCCCTGCGCCTCGCAGTAGTTATCAGCTAAAAGATAAGCCGACATAAGGGCAATTTCTTTGGACTGCTCGTCGCCTGTTAATTTATAATCGGCAACGCAGGAAGGCGTCATAACAAAGCCAACATCATGCCCCATAAGGCCCGCCTTTGTATCGTAGCGCTGTTTGTATGTTGCCATTTGCTCTTTTGCAGCATCAAAGAAAACTTTATCCCCTGAAAGTTCCCACGCCAGCCAGTAAACGCCTGTGTTTAAACCGCTTGTCCACTCGTTATTAGGGCGCTCCTCATAAACATAATTTATAGTTTCAGGAGGCGTAAAAATAGGGCCTCTCTTTTGGAGGTCATATTTAAGCTTTTTAATAGCCTTTTCTATGGCTTTATCAAGCATTTCGTTTGTAATTTCAGGAGCCGACATAAACCTTTCGGGGTTTGTAAGCTTTACATCTCCGCTAAACATTTAAAAACCTTCTTTCGTAAAAGTTACTACCCAAAGTATACCAAATTACCGCGTGCATTGTCAAGGCAACGGAATTTATTTATCGCATAATTTTTTTGCCGCTTCAATGGCCTTTTTATGAAGGCGGTAAATGTGCCGCTCTTCATAGCACATAAGCTCGGCAGTTTTTTCAAAGGTTTCGCCGCCTATGTAACGGTACTGAAGCAAAGTTCTTAAAGTTGGGTTATCTATTTTTGCTATTACCTCCTCAATTTCTTTTTTAATTTCCATAATTCTTTTAACGCGGGACAAAATGTCGGCCTTTAAAGTAAGGTATGTAATATAAAGGTCTTTGTCTGCACCCTCTCTTTTAACCTCATCAGCCAGTTTTCCAAGAGAGGCTTTAAGTGCATCTGTTTCCATTTGCAAAGGTTTATACTGTGCGAAAAGTTTTTCTACCTGCATATTCGCACCACCTTAGTTTTCAAGTGACCTTTTAAGTGCCGCTTTCTCCAGAGCATCGATATCGTAATCATGCCAGGAGCTCTCTTGTATCATTAACTCTCTTTTATTTAATCTCTCTTTTCTTTTATTTTTATATAATGTGTTCACTATGCTATCGGTATTGTGTTCATAATGTTGTTCATTATGGTATTCAATATGTTGTTCAGTATCATATTCAATAATTTTCCTGTCATCAAAATTATAAGGAATTATTCCATACACACCGCTACTACCTTTTTTGCCATATTTGTATCTTATATAATTTTTATCTATAAGCTCTTTTCTCGTTCTCTGAAGTTTTGGCACAGACATACTGCATAGCCCTGCAATCACTTGATTTGCCACAGTAAACTCCTTTGGAAAACCGAGAGAGTTAGCGTATTCCAGCAAAACATAATAAAGGCAAATGCTCCCACAGCTTATGGGATAAAGCCTTCTTCTTTTCTTAAAAGCATTTATTTGCATCAAATAATTCAATTAAATCACCTCAACAATTCTTCAAACACAGGGGCTTTGCGAAAGAAAATTTCGTAAAACTCCTCCACACTCACATCACTACACTCTAAATACTCACAAAGAAACGCTTTTAAAATCATCGCCCTCCTAAGTCCAATCTCATTTTTGATACGATTGTAATTTCCTGCCGCACATACATATTTGTACAAAAGCGCAAGAAATTCATCAATTTCCATATTTTTTTCGATAATATTCCACCTCTTTCCGTTTCATTTTTGGGATTTTTCGGCCAAAAAAATTTCCAAAATTTTCTAAATTATAACACGATTTTTCATTTTTGTCAACCCGTTTTTGAGTTTTTTATAAAAAAGTGTTGCAATTTTGGGACGGGTGTGCTATAATGACCATAAAGGAGTGAGGAAATGTATCGAAGGATAAAACTTTTAAGAGAAAGAAAAGGACTAAGTTTGCAGGATGTTGCCGACAAAAGCGGCATTGCAAAATCCACCCTGCAAAGATACGAAACAGGCAAAACAAAAAAAATTCCACAAAGCGCCATATCGGCCCTTGAAGATGTTTTTGAAGCCAAAATTGCAAGCGACAACTTTTCTGAAGAAGATAAAAAAGATATATCACATATTCTTGAAAACTGCCTTTTCAAACTAAATTCCGAAGCACTTATGTTCGACGGAAAAATTTTAGACGATGAAACACGCAGCCTTTTAAAGGCAAGCATAAAAAACAGCATTGAAATGGCTAAAATTATTTCAGGAGCAAAGAAATAAGGAGAACACAATGAAAACCTTGTCCACAGTTAATTATCTTGTCTCGAAATATGGCACAAGAGATCCATATGAACTGGCCGACAAATTAAGCATTTATGTATTTTTTGAAAACCTGGGAAGCATAAACGGATATTATTCAACAGCCTTTGGCATAAAGCTTATTCACATAAACGAAAAGCTCTCCCACAAAATGAGAGAGCTTACATGTGCACACGAGCTGGCACACGCCGTTTTGCACCCGAATTTAAACATAGAATTTATGCATCACAGTACACATATGCTTGAAGCCAGGTATGAAAAGCAGGCGAATTTATTTGCCTCTTACCTGCTCTTTCCCGACGAGCTTTTAATGCAGTACGAAGGGTACAGTGCCAGGGAAATTGCATCGTTTCTCGAAATGCCCGAGCATATTATAACAATGAGATGTAATTAAAAATTGGGATGTAAAAAAAGTCCAGACCGCAAAAAGATATGGAAAGAAAAAGGCTCCACTGTGTAAGGGGAGCTGTTGCGAAGTGACTGAGAGGTTGCGAGGTTGAAAAAACTCACAATATTCGTTTTTTCTAAGAATTTACATCTTTTTGCTACGAACAAACTTCACCTCTTGACGTACAACGTACGCCTGCGGGTTCAGTTTGTCCGTTCTGAAACATTTTTTCCTATCCCTACGAAATTGAGCTGTAAAAAAATTAAGTTTTTTACAGCTCAATTTTTATATTATCAGTAATATTTTTTCGCAACTGCGCCCATGGAAAACCAAAAGCCACCGCAAACAATTGCAAAAACTGCGCTGAAAATAAGAAGCACAACTCCACCTGTCCAGCATATTGCAACAATTCCAAGGGCGTTTAAAAAGCCTGCAAGGTAGTATAAAATACCAAACTTGTCTTTTCCGAAAAGCGATGTAATTGATATAACGCTGCACAGAAAAAGGCAACCCCATATGCTCATAATTCCAAGCACAATTCCAATGGGAAAGCGGAAAACGAGCGTGCAGAAAAGAATTATGGCAACTGTCATTGCGGCGCAGATGGGAACGCCGAACAAAACAATTATTTTATTAAAGCCTCTGTACCATACCAGGTCTTTGTGTTTTTTGGGGGCTTTATTTATTTTTGTGAAAACAATGCACAAAATTGCAATTAAAATTGCAGCTAAAATTCCAAGAATAAAGCCTATTCCCATTTTGCCGTCGAAGCGCTGAGTGGTAATTATGAAAGAGAGCATTTCGCCAATTGCAAGAATAACTGCGCCACAAAATGTTACAACATATTTTTTGATAATGTCGGCAGGAAAAAGCTGAACAACAAAGCAGAAAATTGCGGGCATAACTTTAAGTAAAGCAAAAACAAGGCCAAAAACACTGAAAAGCCCCGAGGTTGTTCCGTTTAAAAAGTTTGCAGGAATAACCTCTGCCTCGCCTGAAATGTAAGGCAGAAAAAGCGACAAAACGCTAAGGGCCGCCAAAAGAACAAAAACCATATTGCAAACAGAATATTTTTTAATCTTAGTTTTCTTAGCCATTACTTATCCTCCCCGTCAGTTTTTTTGTAAATAAGCTTGTGGGTAATAGTACCGTCGAACACAATTTTTTTGTAGCCAAGGTAATACGCAGCGGCACAAACCACAGGAGTTAAAATAACCGGAATTAAAAATGCAGGGTTTACGCTATCAAGCATAAAAATTTTACCATCTGGCTTTAAAAAGCCGATAAACGCCAAATTGTATACCTGATACGCAATATTCGCCCACTTAAAGCTGGCGGGCCAGAGAAACATAACAGCGCAAAGCAAAGCCGTTGGAATTTCTGCCATAGCGCCGATAAAAAGCCCCACAAAGGGCGACCTTTCTTTTGATATGAGCTTTCTTCCCTCGCGGGAGATATCGCGCCCTATCCAGTAAAAAAGTAAAAGGCAGATAAATGCGCTATATAAAGCCCCGCCAAATTTTACGTTTTCAATAAGCGGAAGCAAAAAAAGCATAAGAAAATAAACGGCAGTCATACATATTTTTTTTGCTGCAACTTTTATTGTTTCCAATAATATGCGTTTCATTTTAAAATCCTTTCCGGGTTAAAAAATAAGTCGTTCCCTTGCGGAAACGACCCTATTTTTTTAAGCTAAATTATTTTACAGCTTCTTTTAAAGCTTTACCAGCTTTGAATGCAGGAACGTTAGCTGCAGGAATGTTAACTTCAGCACCTGTCTGTGGGTTTTTGCCTTTTCTAGCTGCTCTGTGGCGTGTTTCGAATGTACCGAAACCTACAACGGAAACTTTGTCACCTTTCTTAAGAGCATCTGTGATTGTGCTAAGAAGCGCGTCGAGTGTTTCACCAGCGTCTTTCTTTGTTACATTTGCTTTTTCAGCAATTGCAGCGATTAATTCTGTTTTGTTCATTCTAATATCCTCCTTAAGTTTTTATAACTTTAAGTGTATTGTAACACTTTTAGTAGATAATTTCAACAGTTTTTTTAAAATTTTGATGATTTTTTTCAAAAATTTGTTAAAAAAACCGATTTCGTTACCATTAAATGGTATTAAATGGCATTAAATGGTAAATGTTTTCACTCAATTTTAAAATCTTCGGGATTAAATCTGTCTGCCTTCAAGGTTCTGATTCGGCGCACTTTGTACTTAAAAGGGTCGAAATCATATTTTTTGCACACATAATTTCCCGGAACAATGTTTTTAAAACGGCAAAAACTTTCTCTGCTTACTGCGGGAGACACGGAGTGTTTGCAATATTTACAACAATGTGGATACGATAAATTTTTGTAATCCATTTAAGCTCTCCCCTTTGCAAAGTTTACGAATTCTTTTTAATAAATTCACAAAGCTTTTCGTAAGAAACAATACCTGTTGATGCACCTTTGGCACTTACGCAGTGTGCGCCGGTAGCATTTGCAAGGCGGCCACATTCTGCGAAAGAAAGCCCTTTAACCATACCGCTTAAAAAGCCTGCGCAAAAACTGTCGCCTGCGCCTGTTGTGTCAACGGCATCGGTTTTAAAGCAAGGAATAACTATTTCCTCAGCATCTACTGCTTCTCTTAAATAGCAGCCACGGCTGCCAAGCTTAATTGCAACCTGTTTTACGCCCATAGCGAAAAACTTGTCGGCAATTTTTGAAGGTTCTGTCTCCCCTCCTGCAAGCTCAATAGCTTCGTCAATTGAAGGAAGGAATACATCGATATAAGGCATTGAAGGGCCAAGAATTTCCATCCATCTGCCGGTTGCATCCCAGGCAGTATCAAGAACAGTAATTTTGCCCATTTCCTTTGCTCTTTTAAGTACACGGGCGCAGTCTTCCCCGTCAAACTTATCCATAAGCATTGTGCCTGCAATGAAAACGATTTTGCTATTTTCAATTACATCCCAGTCAACATCATCATAGCAGAAAGTTTTGTTAGCGCCAACGGTATGTAAAAAGCTACGCTCGCCGTTTGAAGCCGACAAAACAACCGATGCAGAAGTCTGATTTTCGGGGTCAATAGCGATACCCGAGGTTGAAATGCCCCATTTTTTCAGCTCGCCCAAAAGGAAATCGCCGAAACTGTCTTTTCCAACTTTGCCCAGTATTGCAACATCGAGGCCTATTTTAGCCATATCAATACCTGCATTCATAGCACAGCCGCCGCTGAAAACTTCGATAGACGAAATTCTTTCAAGAAGGCCGGGGCCGGGAATTTTATCAACGGGTTTAGTGATAACATCGGCAACCAAAATGCCAACGCAAGCAACATCTGTCATAATTTCACAGCCTTTCTAAATTAGTGAAAGAAAAAAAGTGACCGCCTAAAAAGGTGGTCACAAAAGTACTGCCCAAGCCGAAAGCCGTAAGCTTACGCTTCTTTTTTAATGATTTCTTTACCCTTGTAGTAACCACATTCACCGCAGATACGATGAGGCATTATAAGAGCCTGACATTTAGGACACTTAATCATACCGGGTATTAAAAGCTTCCAGTTTGCTCTTCTTTTATTTTTTCTCGCCTTGGAGGTCTTTCTCTTTGGAACTGCCATAATTTACACCTCGTCTTTCAAATTAAGATTTTTAAGTTTTTCCCAGACTGCATCGCTTTCAAACGAAGTGCAATCACAGTCCGTAGTGTTTAAATTGCATCCGCATTTGGGACAAAGCCCTTTGCAGGAAGGTTTACATAGAACACACATTGGCTTGTCGCAGATAATTTCTTCATAGAAAGCATCGCTTAAATCAATGCTTGTACCCTGAAGAGGAATTTCTTCTTCGCCATCGCCCACGGTGTTTATATAATCAATTGAAAAAGTTTGTACCGCCTCTCCGCCGCAACGTGCACACTCAGTTTTATACTCGCCCTTAAGGTTTGCAAAAACCTCAATAGTGCCGCTCATATTTTTGGCAAAGCCCGAAACTAAAACGGGTTTTTCAAAAATCATATCACTGCCGAAAACCTTTTCGTTTTCCATAGTAATTTCACGGCTGAATTTCAGTGTATAATCATAATTTGACAAAACTTCTGATAAATCAAGAATCATAAAAATACACCTCCATAAAGCGAAACAATAGTATTATATACCGAAAAGTGCCATTTGTCAAGGTTTTTTTTAATTTTTTATTTTTTAATTAAACCTGTCACGCAATATGCAGCGAAGGAAATATATACTCAGTACAAGGGACATAATTTCTGCAATCGGGAACGACCACCAAACATTATTTACATTTCCCGTAAGGGCCAGAAGATACGCCGCAGGAAGAAGCACTACAAGCTGCCTTGCAACCGAAACTATAAGGGAATACACGCCGTTTCCAAGGGCCTGAAATACGGAGCCTGCAATAATACAAAAGCCTGCAAATAGGAAGCTGTAACTTATTGTACGAAGGGCAGGAATTCCTATTGCCAGCATCTGTGGCGATGCGTTGAACATTGACAAAAAAGCTCCGGGGAAAATCTGAAAGGCAAGAAAGCCAAGTATCATAATTGAAACCGCGTAAATTATGCTGAATTTAATTGTATCGGTAACTCTTTTTTTGTTTTTTGCGCCGTAGTTGAAGGCAACAATGGGAACCATTCCGTTATTAAGGCCGAAAATTGGCATAAATATAAAGCTTTGCAGTTTAAAGTAAACGCCGAAAACTGCAGTTGCGGTTGCGGTAAATGCAATTAAAATTTTATTAAGGCCAAATGTCATAACAGAGCCGATGCTCATCATCAAAATTGAAGGAACGCCAACGCGGTAAATTTCTTTTGCTGTTTCTCCGTGTGGTTTTAAAACCTCTTTTGAAAGCTTAATTTCCTTATTAACCTTAATATTTAAAATAAGGCCTATAATTGCCGCACAAATCTGGCCAACAACTGTTGCCATCGCCGCACCTGCAATACCCATTTTCGGAAAACCCAAAAGGCCGAAAATCATAATAGGGTCAAGAATAATGTTTATAATTGCGCCCGACATCTGGCTTACCATTGAAAAAATGGTTTTTCCTGTTGAAACCAAAAGCCTTTCAAAGGTTATCTGGCCGAAAATACCAAATGAAAGCACAGTACAGATTAAAAGATACCAGTATCCGCCTTCAATAATTTCGGCGTTATCTGTTTGAAATTCAAAAAACACTTTTGAAACCAATATGCCCAAAAGGGCAAAAACAATATAATTGATTATTGCAAGAAATGTGCCCGTATTTGCAGCTCGGTTTGCCGATTTATAGTCTTTTGCACCAAGGCTTTTTGAAAGCAGAGCATTCATACCAACGCCTGTACCCGAGGCAACTGCAATCATAAGGTTTTGAAAAGGAAACGCCAAAGATACTGCCGTTAGTGCGTTTTCGCTTATATACGAAACGAAAATACTGTCAACAATGTTATAAAGCGCCTGAACAAGCATTGAAAGCATCATCGGAAGCGACATTGAAATAAGTAATTTATTTATGGGAACTGTTCCCATTTTATTTTCTCTTATCTGATTATTTTCCATATTTTTCTCCTGACTGTGCACAAATTTATCTATTATATATTTTACAATAAATTACTTCTTCTGTCAAATATTTTCGGGGTTTAAAAGTAAACAAAAAATATATACTAAAAACATACCGAATTTGTAAAAAGGGGCTGAAAAAGTTGAAAATTAAAAATTTTTCATTTTTATGTGCTTTTATTCTGGTATCAGTTTATATATTATTTACCCCTCCAGCCGTAAATACTCTTTCAAAAAAAGGCTCAACAGGCGACGAAGTTATAAAAATTCAGCAGCGGTTGTCTGCCTGGGGCTATTATAGCGGCAAAATTGACGGAATTTACGGCTCTGCCACCGTAGCGGCAGTTAAAAAATTCCAGAAAAAACATAGCCTTACTGCCGACGGGGTTGCAGGGGCCGCCACTTTGGAAAAGCTTGGCCTGCCTTCAGGCTCTACAGGAAACAGCGAAACTGTAAACCTTCTTGCAAGGGCAATAAACGGCGAAGCAAGAGGCGAGCCATATACAGGCCAGGTTGCAGTTGGGGCGGTTATTTTAAACAGAGTTTCTCATCCCTCCTTCCCTGGCACAATTGCGGGAGTTATTTATCAGCCCGGTGCATTTACCGCCGTTTCTGACGGGCAAATTCATGCACAAATGGAAGAAAGCTGTATTCGTGCTGCAAAAGACGCCTTAAACGGCTGGGACCCGTCAGGCGGCGCAATTTATTACTACAACCCCAAAACCGCAACAAATAAATGGATTAGAACACGCCCTGTTATTGCCACAATAGGCAAACACGTTTTTTGTAATTAGCATTCCCCAAAATTTTAATATAAATATATGAAAGGAGAATTTTTATGAACAAAACAGGCTTTGTAACAGGCTTAATTTCGGGAGCAGTTGTAGGCTCTATGGTAACAATGGCTATGGACCCCATTAAAGATAAGCAGAATAAGGCAATGAAAAAAACTGCCGGAAAAGCTTTTCGCACTCTCGGCAGCGTTATCGACACTATAATCGAAACAAACTAAAAAAGCCCGAAAGGGCTTTTTAGTTTGCAATTATTTTATAAGCGATTTTCCGCTCATATCAGAGGGCTGAGCCTCCTGCATAATCTGGAGCATTGTAGGAGCGATATCGCAAAGTGCGCCGCCTTCGCGAAGGGCACAGTCATACCCTACAACTGTAAGCGGAACAGGGTTTGTTGTATGCGCTGTGAAAACAGACTCTCCGTCTTCTTCAAGCATTTTATCGGCATTACCGTGGTCGGCTGTGATAATTGCAACGCCACCTTGTGCCTTAATAGCATCTACAACCTTGCCAACGCATGTGTCAACAGTTTCAACGGCTTTAACTGCCGCCTCAAAAACGCCTGTATGGCCTACCATATCGCAGTTTGCAAAGTTAAGTATAATATTATCATACTCGCCGCTTTCAATTTTTTCTACAACTGCATCGCAAACTTCAAATGCGCTCATTTCAGGCTGAAGGTCGTATGTTGCAACCTTTGGAGAAGGAATTAAAACTCTGTCTTCCCCTTCAAAAGTTGTTTCAACGCCGCCGTTGAAGAAGAATGTAACGTGAGCATATTTTTCAGTTTCGGCAATACGGAGCTGTTTTTTGCCAAGCTTTGAAATGTATTCGCCGAAAGTATTTTCAAGGGTTTGCGGTTTAAATGCAACATCAACATTTGGCATTGTTGCATCATACTGTGTCATACAAACGTATTTTACGGGGAAATATTCTCTTTCAAAGCCTTCAAAAGCAGTATCAACGAAAACTCTTGTAATCTCGCGGGCTCTGTCAGGGCGGAAGTTAAAGAACACAACCGAATCGTTTGCAGAAATTGCACCTTCGCCAAGATATGCAGGAATAATAAATTCATCTGTAACATCGTTTTTGTAAGAGCTTTCTACATATTCTGCCGCATTTTCGCATTTGTCGGCTTTGCCAATCATAGCACTGTAGCCTTTTTCTACTCTTTCCCATCTGTTATCTCTATCCATTGCGTAGTATCTGCCCATTACCGATGCAATTTTACCTACGCCGATTTCAGCCATTTTGCTCTCTAAATCACGGATAAAGCCTGCGCCTGATACAGGAGAAACGTCACGGCCGTCCATAATAGCGTGAACGTAAACCTTTGAAAGACCTTCACGTTTTGCCATTTCAACAAGGCCTGCAAGATGGTTTATGTGAGAATGAACACCACCATCGGACAAAAGGCCGATAAAGTGAATAGCGCTATCGTTTTTTCTGCAGTTTTCTGCGGCTGAGAGAAGAGCTTCGTTTTTGAAAAAGTCGCCATCTTCGATAGCTTTTGTAATTCTTGTAAGCTCCTGATAAACAATTCTGCCTGCGCCAATGTTTGTATGGCCAACTTCGCTGTTACCCATCTGCCCATCGGGGAGTCCAACATGCAGTCCGCTGGCATTTATAAATGTAGTTGGGTTTTCGCTGAAAATTTTGTCAAGATTTGGAGTATTGGCAGCTTTAATGGCGTTGCCAACCACCTCGCTAGAATTACCAAATCCGTCCATAATTATAAGTGAAACTAGTTTTTTGCTCATATTATTTTCCTTTCATTGGAGTAATGTAGGGTGCAGCACGGTAGTGCAGAACGGACAAACTGAACCCGAAGATGTATATCGTCAAAGCAAAGCAGACACGCTCCGTTTTGCTAATATTGCAAAAGCTCCGCTAATTTGCTTGCTTCTCCTTCTCCCCCAAAAGCAGGTCTGCTTTTCGGGGCCCCCGAAAGTCGCAAGACTTTAAGGGGAAAAGGAGCAACCGAGCGATAACGTCGGCAAAACGTATGTGTGCCGACCAAAGCGTGAGTTGCGACGTGCGAGAGGTGAAGTTTGTTCGTAGTACAAAGGCTATATTAGTGAGAAATCCGCATAAAGCGGATTTCTTCATATAGTATAATTAAAATAGCAACAGCAATTAAAAAATCTTACAAATTACTTGCCTTTGTACGCTCTGTGCAGCGTGATGTGCCCTAAGCGTTTGCAATAACGGTAAAGTCATCAACTTTAAGTGATGCGCCGCCTACAAGGCCGCCATCGATATCGCTGCAAGCGAAAAGTTCAGCTGCGTTTTTAGCGTTTACGCTACCGCCGTAAAGAATTACAACATCGTCAGCAACTGCGCCGTAAAGCTCTTTTAAAAGTGCACGGATAGCTGAGCAAACTTCGTTAGCCTGCTGGGGTGTTGCAGTTTCGCCTGTGCCGATAGCCCAGATAGGCTCGTAAGCGATTACAACTTTTGTAATTTCGTCAGCAGAAATGCCGCGAAGAGCAATTTTCATCTGAGTTCTGATAAATTCAATTGTAATGCCGTTTTTTCTCTGCTCCAAGGTTTCGCCGCAGCAAAGAACAGGTGTTAAACCTTTTTCGAGGGCTTTTAAAACTTTCGCGTTAACTGTTTCATCAGTTTCTGCAAAATATTCTCTTCTTTCAGAGTGACCGATAATAACGTGAGTTACACCGATATCGCAGAGCATATCAGGAGCGATTTCGCCTGTGAATGCACCTTTTTCTTCAAAATACATATTCTGTGCACCAACTTTAATGTTTGTGCCTTTAGCAGCTTCAACTGCGGCAGGAAGGCAAACAGCTGTTGGGCAAACGAGGATATCGTTTTTAGCATCTTTAGCTTTTTCTGCAAGTTCTTTTATAAATGCGCCACACTGTGATGGTAACATATTCATTTTCCAGTTACCTGCGGCAAGTTTATTTTTAGCCATGATTATTTATCTCCTTAAAAATTATTATTTGTCTTCCAAACAGTCAATACCTGGCAAAATCTTTCCTTCGAGGAATTCGAGGGAAGCACCGCCGCCTGTTGAAATATGTGTCATTTTATCAGCAAAGCCAAGTTTTTTAACAGCTGCAGCACTGTCGCCACCGCCGATAATTGTAACTGCATCGGTTTCTGCCAAGGCTTTAGCAACTGCAATAGTACCTTTTGCAAGCACAGGGTTTTCGAAAACGCCCATAGGACCGTTCCAGATAACTGTTTTTGCATTTTTAACTTCGGCAGCGAAAATTTCCTGTGTTTTTTCGCCGATATCAAGGCCCATCATATCAGCAGGGAAAGCGTCAGCATCAACATTTACAGGAGAAACTTCTGCATCGATTGGGTCAGGGAAAGCATTAAGCGCTGCATTATCAACAGGGAGCAAAAGCTTTTTACCAAGCTTTTCAGCTTTTTCCATCATTTCTTTGCAGTAGTCAATTTTTTCATCGTCAACAAGTGAAGTACCAACTTCAAGGCCTTTTGCCTTTGCAAATGTGTAAGCCATACCGCCGCCGATAATAAGAGTGTCGCATTTTTCAAGAAGGTTTGAAATAACTGCCAGCTTATCTGCAACTTTAGCACCACCTAAGATTGCAACAAGTGGGCGCTGTGGACTGGCAAGTGCGTTACCCATAATTTCGATTTCTTTCTGAATAAGATATCCGCAAACTGCAGGAATATAGTCAGCTACGCCTGCTGTTGAAGCATGTGCTCTGTGAGCTGCGCCGAAAGCATCATTTACGAATACATCTGCCATTGAAGCAAGTTCTTTAGCAAATTCGGGAACATTTTTTGTTTCCTCTGCGTGGTAACGAACGTTTTCTAAAAGGCAAACATCGCCATCATTTAAAGCCGCAACTGTAGCTTTTGCGCTTTCGCCAATAACATCTTCAGCCATTTTAACTTCTTTGCCAAGGTGCTCTGAAAGGCGTTTAGCAACAGGTTTAAGTGAAAATTCAGGTTTAAATTCGCCCTTTGGACGGCCAAGATGTGAGCAAAGAATAACTTTTGCGCCTTTTTCAATTAAATATTTAATTGTAGGAAGCGCGCCAAGAATTCTGTTTTCATCAGTAATATTTTTGTCTGCATCAAGCGGAACATTAAAGTCGCAGCGAACAAGTACTCTTTTACCTGCTACTTCAATGTTTTCAATACTTTTCTTGTTCATAACAATTCTCCTTTTATATTCTAATTTTTACTAAACTTAGTTAAATTATCCCTCGAAACCTCTTTTTATAGCTTTCATATTAAGCTCAAAGAGTTCGGGTTTGTTTTTAGGCATACTTTTCTGAACGCCTTTTTCCAAAGTTTCGTATGAAACGAAACCGCTTTTTGAAACATATGCACCGAGAAGTATCATATTAGCAAGCTTTTTGGCATTCATTTCTTCAGCCCATGCAGCTGCAGGAACTGCTATAACGTTTACATCGTCTCTTGTAATTTCTTTTGGATCGATAAGTGTTGAGTCGATTACTATGTAGCCGCCCTCAACTACCGCATCCTGAAATTTTAAAAGCGATGGCAAATTCATTGCAAAGAGAGTTGTAGGTTTGATAATAAGGGGCGATGCAACAGGCTCATCAGAGCAGATAACATGGCAGTTAGCTGTTCCGCCGCGCATTTCGGGGCCGTAAGAAGGAAGCCACGAAACATTTTTATCAGCCGCAAGGCCTGTGTAAGCCAAAGCTTTACCAACAAACAAAACGCCCTGTCCGCCAAAACCTGCGATAACAATTTCATTAGTCATTATTTTCAGCCCCCTTATCTTTGTATACACCCAGAGGATAGAAAGGCATCATATTTTCACGAAGCCATCCGATTGCCTCGGTAGGAGTAAGTCCCCAGTTTGTAGGGCAGGTTGATAAAACTTCTACAAGAGAGAAGCCCTTGCCTTCAAGCTGGTACTGAAAAGCTTTTTTAATAGCTGCTTTTGCTTTTTTAATGTTTGGAACAGAGTCTACCGCAACCCTTTCAAGGTAAGCTGCGCCGCCTGTCTGAGCCAAAAGCTCACAAACTTTTACAGGGTTACCCTGAGTTTTAACGTCTCTTCCGTATGGAGAGGTTTGAGTTACCTGGCCCGGGAGTGTAGTAGGAGCCATCTGGCCGCCTGTCATACCATAAATTGCATTATTTACGAAAATTGTTGTAATATTTTCGCCACGTGAAGCCGCGTGAACAGTTTCAGCAGTACCGATAGCGGCAAGGTCGCCATCGCCCTGATAAGTAAATACAACGCTTTCAGGAAGGGCTCTTTTAACGCCTGTTGCAACAGCAGGTGCTCTGCCGTGAGCCGCTTCAATCATATCACAGTTAAAATAGTTATAAGCAAATACCGCACAGCCAACAGGTGCAACGCCAACAGTTTTGCCCTCTACCCCAAGCTCGTCGAGCACTTCTGCAACAAGGCGATGAATAATACCGTGTGTGCAGCCGGGGCAGTAATGAAGGGGCACGTCGCAAAGTGCGTGTGGTCTTCCGAATACTTTTTCCATATTATTTGCCCTCCTTCATCTTTTTAAGTGCATTTGCAATTTCATCAGGAGTTGGAACAACGCCGCCTGTTCTTCCGAAGAATTCAACAGGGCATTTGCCGTTTGCAGCAAGGCGAACATCTTCAACCATTTGTCCCATACTCATTTCAACAGTTAAAATGCCTTTTACTTTTGTAGCAATATCGCTGAAGTTTTTAGTTGGGAATGGCCAGAGAGTAATAGGTCTGATAAGGCCTACTTTAATGCCTTCTGCCCTGAGAGCAGCAATAGCAGTTTTTGCAATACGGGCAGTTGTGCCGTAAGCTGCAATAACATACTCTGCATCTTCTACCATATATTCCTCAACTCTAACTTCGTTTTCTTCGATTTTAGCATATCTTTCGTATCTTTCAAGAACTGTTTTTTCCAAAACGTCAGGCTCGATATAAAGTGAGTTTGTAATGTTGTGTTCTCTCTTCATACCTGTTCCGTTTGTAGCGTAGTCACGCTCAGGAACATTTACTTCGTCCTCATCGCCAAATTCGATAGGCTCCATCATCTGGCCAATCATACCGTCGCCAAGTACCATTACGGGAACGCGGTATTTTTCAGAAAGGTCAAATGCGTCTTTTGTAATATCAACAATTTCCTGAATTGAAGCAGGCGCTAAAACGATAAGGCGATAGTCGCCGTGTCCGCCGCCTTTTGTAGCCTGAAAATAGTCGCTCTGAGCAGGCTGAATACCACCAAGGCCGGGGCCGCCACGAACGATATTTAATATAACACATGGAAGGTCGCTGCCTGCTATGTAGGAAATACCTTCCTGTTTGAGGCTTATTCCGGGGCTTGAAGATGAAGTCATAACTCTTTTACCGGTTGAAGCCGCGCCGTAAACCATGTTAATTGCGGCAACTTCACTTTCAGCCTGCAAAAATACGCCGCCAATTTTTGGAAGGCGTTTTGCCATATATGCAGAAACCTCTGTCTGCGGAGTAATAGGGTAACCGAAAAACAATTTACAGCCGGCTCTTATTGCAGCCTCGGCAATTGCCTCGTTACCTTTCATTAAAACTTTTTCAGCCATTTTCTATCATTCCTCTCTATTTGTAAACTTCGATTACGGTATCAGGGCACATTGTTGCACAAAAAGCACAGCCAATGCATTTATCCTGCTCTAAAACCTGTGCAGGGTGGAAACCTTTTTTGTTAATTCTGTCTTTTGCCATACCAACTATTTTTTTGGGGCAGGCAGAAACACAAAGCTCACAGCCCTTACATCTATCCTCGTCAAATACTACTTTTGGCATAAAGATTACTTCCTTTCCATATTTATATATAGTTTTAACCCTTTTACGGGATTAGCTATCTTGTCTTTAAGTTTTTCTTTTAAACTCTCGGGCACAGTTGTAAAAATAATGGGAATACCGCTTCTGTGGCTTACCTCTTCCGCAAGGGCCTGGCCTTTTAAAACTGTTTCCTCATCGGTAAAGTGCGCTAAATGAGTGTTATTTATAAGGTGGGTAATTTTAAGGCGCGATGCACCTTCAATATTTCCCATAAGCTCAATTACCTCGTCGGCCGTTTTGGTAAGGGGACGGGTGCCGCAGATTACAAAATACATTTCATAATCATTTTCATCGAAAAAGTTTTTGTATCTGCCAAGGGCAAAAGCGCCGTCATCATCGCCGCCAACATCAATAACCGATGGCTTTTCGCTTGTGAAAACTTTAATAATTTCGGCGGGCAGAGTCGGAATATCAACATTTGTTGCAGCAAACTCCGAGGCAATAACCTCAACTCCCATTTTCTGAAGCTTTTCGCGGTGTTCCGCAGTTCTGTAATATGGGTTTACGGTGTCAAGATCAACAATTATTGAATTTTCGTGTTCAGTTGCAAGATTTATGGCAATTTCAGTTTTACCGCTGCCAAAATGACCTGTAACAATTTTAATCCTGCTCATCATACTCCTCACCTTATATCATTATTCAATATATTATAACACATTTTTATTTTATTTGTAAAGAGTTAATTGATAATTTTTTATCAAAAAACGAGAGGATTAGCCGCTCGCTCATAAGGAAGAATCGGTTTTAAAGCCATCTTTTTGGTTTATACTTTGTCAAAAAAGTCCGAAATACGAAAGTATTACGGACTTTTTGTTTCGCGTCTAAACACAAAAATCTGATATTTAAAACTGCTTTGCACCTTAAAATTTATAAGTTTGGATGCATAACAAAGAAAAAATGTGCATTAATCCTTGACGGATTATAAGCATTTTTTATGCAGTTAGGCGCCAAAATCGTATATTTTAAGGCGAATATTCCTTATGAGTGAGCGGCTTTAGGCGGCTTTAAATTACTGCATATTACTTATATCTTTAACAATATATCCATCGGGAACATCAAAAATATCTGCAGGAACCTTTGTTGAAAGCTCAATAACCTGAATTATTTCCTCTGCTCCGTTTTTATTTACCTTAACATACCTGAGTGTTTTATCATCATAATAGAATTTTGTTACAGTTCCGTCGGCATTTTTAAATTCTTCGAAACCAAATTTTTCGCCCTGGAATTCTTCTTCTCCTGTGTTCTGAAGAGCACTTTTTGCCTCCTCTGATGTTTTCACACTGATAAAATCAGTAAAACCTTCTTTCATAGAATCGGCAACCGGCGATGTTAAAACAGCCTTGCTGTCGTGAATTACGTAATAAAGCTTATCTCCATCAATAAATTTCACCTGAGTTCCAATTCTTTCGGCAGCCTTGTCGCCTTTAACTGCAATTTCAACCTTGGTAACTTTTCCGTCTTTTATGGAATTTTGAACTATGTAATATGTTCCGCCTGCAACATATTGTGATAAAAATTCGCTTGTATAATCGCCCAAAACAGTTTCTTCGTCAATAATGTCTTTTTCAGCCTTAGGGTCAACCTTTCCAAATTCTTCCCTTTTAGTTTCTTCAACCTCAACGTGTACCTCAGATGGATTTTTTACCACCTCTTCCATTTTCGATTTTTCTTTTCCGCATCCGGCAATAATTACAAGCATTGCCAATATCAAAATACAAATTTTTTTCATAAATTTACTCTCCTTTCCTTTACTTAAGCGAAAAATTTCTTCCTGCCTTTTCATAAACAATACCTTCTATCTGCATTGTTGTAAGTAAAACATTTAATTTGCTTGTTTCCATTCCAGTTTCAGCTTTCAGCTGTTCAAAATTTTTGTCGCCTGTTTTTAAAAGTTTTTTAATTATTTTCCTTTCGTCGCCTTCAGGCTCTTCCATGCTTTCTTTTATGCAGGAAATTTCAATTTCTTCTTTTTCGTTTGCCTTTTTATATTCCTCAAGAAAATCATCAATTTCAAAAAGATGCGGATACCTTGGCAAATACTCACTTAAAATTGTTTCTGCTCCTAAAATTGCCGTAGCGCCATCGCTTATAAGCTGATTCGCTCCCATAGATACACGGCTTGTAATATTCCCCGGCAATGCAAACACATCCCTGTTTTGCTCTTTTGCATGGTTTGCAGTTATAAGGGCTCCGCTTCTTTGCGGGGCTTCAACAACTGCAACACCAAGGGAAAGCCCGCTGAGTATTCTGTTTCTTTTATGAAAATTTTGTTGGCGAACTTCGTAATCAAAAGGAAATTCGCTGATAATTAACCCCTCGTTTATAATTTTTTCTCTCAAAGCGCCATTTCCTGCCGGATAATCAATATTTATTCCACAAGCAGCAACGCCAATTGTTTTTCCTTTAACTTTTAAAGCTCCCTGATGCGCAGCACTGTCGCCGCCTATAGCAAGCCCACTTACAATAACCATTCCACACTCTGCCAGTTGCGATGAAATCTGCATTGCCGCCGTAAGGCCGTATGGCGTACTTGATCTTGTTCCAACTATACAAAAACAAAGCTGCTTTTTAAGAAGAGCAATATCTCCTTTGGTATACAAAAGTATAGGCGGGTCATAAATATTTAAAAGATTTTCGGGATATACATCGTCCTCTATGCAGACAAACTTCACACCATACTTTTCTGCCCTTTTAAATTCTTTTTCCGATTTTTTAAGGCTTTTGTCCAAAAGTAATTTTATCTGCTTTTCTGTAAGCAGTTTGCATTCAGTATAGTCCTCTTCGTCTGCTTCAAAAACTTTTTGTGCATCTCCAAAATATTCAACTAGTCTTACTTTTTTGTCTGTAGATATTTCTATTAAATTAAGCCATATATAATAAATGTATTTGTTCATAATGAAAATCTTCCCTACTTAAGTGTACCTTTTGCTTCATAAAGTGGCGTTACACCATCCCATATAAACAGTTTATAATTTGTTGCTTTGCTACAACTGTAATTTACAGTTTTCATTTCACTGCTTTCCTCAAACCTTCGCGCCTTAACATCTCTCATAATGTTTTCATCGTCATAAAAAGCAACAAATACCCTTCTTGCCTCATCTGCACAATAATTTATTGTAACAGTGCCATTCTCTACGCTTTCTTCCATATAGAATCCTAGTTTTTCAGCCGTTGGCGTTCCTATTGCAACTTTATAAGTTGCCGCTGCCTTCTTGCTTTCATATACTTGGTTTGTAAGAGTTTCTGATGTATCTAAAGTCACTTTTGAAAAATCAATTGGATTTCCAGAAGCATCAAAAAACGAAATATACATATTTATATTTTTATCTGAACAATAGTTTAACGATACAGTATTTCCTTCCCCTGTGCTTTCTTCTTCCATATAAAATCCAAGCTTTTCTGCTGTGGGCGTTCCTATTGCAATTTTATATGTTGCCGCTGCCTTCTTGCTTTCATATACTTGGTTTGTAAGAGTTTCTGATGTATCTAAAGTCACTTTTGAAAAATCAATTGGATTTCCAGAAGCATCAAAAAACGAAATATACATATTTATATTTTTATCCGAACAATAGTTTATTGATACCTCATTTCCGCTTCCCGTACTTTCTTCTTCCATATAAAAGCCAAGCTTTGCAGCCGTTGGCGTTCCTATAGCAATTCTATGTGTTGCAGCTCTCGTTTCGCCTTTGCATTCTGCCGTAGTAAGCTTTTCTGAAGCTTTAAGCAAAACTTTTTCAAAACCTATTGCGTTTCCAAAAGTATCAAAATACGAAATATAAGCCTGTGTATCTTTTTCAGAACAGTATTCTATTTCCGCAAGATTTCCTTCTCCTTCAACAGGAGTGCTCATATAAAATCCAATTGCAATTCTATATGTTGCAGCTCTCATTTCGCCTTTGCATTCTGCCATAGTAAGCTTTTCGGAAGCTTTAAGCAAAACTTTTTCAAAACCTATTGCGTTTCCAAAAGTATCAAAATACGAAATATAAGCCTGTGTATCTTCGGCAGAGCAGTATTCTATCTCCGTCAAATTGTCCTCGCCCGAAACTGCTGTACTCATATAAAATCCGAGTTTTTCTGCCACAGGTTCTCCAAAACAAGCTACATACGAGGTTGCGTTTTTGTTGCCTGTATATGTAACACTAGTAAACTTTTCAGAAACAGGCAATGTAACCTTTTTAAAATCAACCGCTTCGCCAAAGGTATCAAGATATGTAATATATAAATCTGTTTCCGAATTTGCACAATAACTAATTTCAGCCGTATTTCCTTCTCCCTCTAAACCTTCAATGTAAAAGTTAAGTTTCGTAGCTGTAGGCTCTCCAATGCTTAAAAAGCATTCTGTCGCATCGTCATTTGAAAATTCTGTCTTTGTAAAGCTTTCGGTGCCTTCTAATATAGCCTTCTCAAAACCAACGGGATTTCCGTCATCAAAATATGAAATATACGCATCTATATCTCTGTCTGAATAATGCTCAATTGTAGCCTTGTTTCCGTCTATCTGATATATATGGAACAAATTGTCTTTATAATACGCATTGTTTATAAGCGGAATTTCAAATTTTGACTGATTTGTGCCGACATATGCATATGCAAATGTACCATCTTTTTTGTGAGCAAGGGCATACATATCTGAACCGTAAATTGCATCTACCTCGCCCCAGGCATCAACTGCCGCCTTCTGTGCAGTATAAGCTTTTCCCGATGAATAACTTGCATAATGGCAAACTCCGTCATAATCAAGCCCTATTGTATAGTTATTTCCGCAGGCAACCTCTTTTATGTTTGTCCACGAAGACAAATCTCCTGAAAAATAAACTCCCTTTGTATTTTTCCCTGCCGAAACACAAGTTCCGTCTGCTTTAAGGCCTACTATGTGGTTTTGTCCTGCAAATATTTTTACTATTCCTGTCCAGGCAGAAACATCGCTTAAATCAGTTGCTGTATTATACGATTCAACATAAACTTTTCCTTCTTCATCAAGCGCCGCCGTAAAAAACTTTCCGCCTGCAATATCTACAATATTTTTATAGCTTTTTACATTTTTACTGCTATCGTAACTGCTGTAAAGCCTTTTGTCCCATCTCAAAGCACCAATAAGTCGGTTATCTTTTCCGGTAACATCAGTTGTATCAGGGTCAATCAGCCAGTAATACGATTCAGCCTTTTCAACACCTTTCCAGGTATCAATTCCTGCTTCTGTTTTCTCTGCTTCCTGTAAATTTGTTAATACGGTACCGTCATTGGTTACGCCTAAAAAGTAATCACTTATCTCATAAGCTGAAGAATACGATTTAGTAACAGAAAGATTCTTTGCTCCTTTAAAATCTTCCAACGAAGTTTTTCCTATTGTAGCAACGCTTCTGTCAGGAAGCAAAACGCCAATAGTTCTCGGTCCCGTAACAATCTGAGGAAGCGAAACTTCATAATTAAGAGGAACCATTTCAAGGTCAAATGTGTCAAGCGTTTCAGTAAACTCATTTATTGCAGTTTCATTCATAATATGCTGGACCGAAAGATCGCTTTTCACTATTGTAGCAAAATAATTATTTCTGTATTTAAAAATTGTCACATCTTTAACGTCTTCAAAAGCAATTAACTCATCAACAAATTCCTGCGACCATTCTACATCCAGCCCGATATATGTTCCGTCTGTAATAATTTTATCGTCATGTGTAATTGCAACAACAACGCCAACATCGTTAACTCCGGGAATAATTTTTATGTCTTTAATATCTTCTTCCCAACTGCCACAAAGCCATTCACTACCGGTTTCGGCCCCGTCAGCATCTTTTGTGTACACTCCAAGTCCGGTATGATAAAGCTTGCCGTCAAAATCTTTTAAAACAGTTAAATTTGCACCTGCATAAATACTGTCAATATTCGAAAATGCATCTACCGATTCTGCTGATGTAGTGCCACTTCCGAAACAGTTCCCATCATAGTCAACAGCAACAATATGTTTTTTACCACATGCAATTTTTTTAATGTTCTGCCAGTTGCTTGTATCTATGCTGCCACTGTCACCTGCAATAAAAACATTTCCGTTTGTGTCAAGAGCAGCAATAAAATTGTCGCCGGCAGCTATTTGTGTTATGTTTTCAAACTCTGATGTATCTATTTCCGAGCCATCTTCACATTTTCCTGCAACAACCACCTTGCCATTATCAAGCAAAGCAGCAGAAAAATATTTACCAGCGCATACTGCAACTGCATTTTTCCAGCCGTATGTCATCAACTGACCATATGTATTGTCTCCTGCTGAAAAAACTCTTCCGTATTGATTAAGTGCAACTATGCTGCTATGCCCTGCATTAACCATAACATCTACAGGTGCCATAACTTCTGCTGAAGCATTCGGAATGCAAAACACAATTAAAAGTATTAAACTTAAAAAAATTGCCGTTTTTTTCATACTTCCTCCTATAAATTCCAAAAATCGGCAACACAAAGGTATGTGCTGCCGATATTCTGAAAGTTTTATCTATATCCGTAATAATCGTATTTATAGTACTTATATCCTCTTGTTTTTCTGGTAATATTGTTCATTATAATTCCCAAAATTTTTGCCCCTGCATTTTTAAGGTTCGTAGTAGAAGTTTCTACATCTGAATAAGTTACTCCTCCGGCTGATACCACAAGCATTGTAGCATCTGCCATTCTCGAAATAATTCCGGCATCTGCCAATGCAACTGCAGGTGGCGAGTCGAAAATAATAAGATCGAACATATCTTTAAGTTTTTCCACTGCTGCTGCAAGCTTATCAGAAGATAAAAGCTCTGCAGGATTCATTGGTTGCTGACCACATGGAATTGCATATAAATTTTCAACATCAGTGGGCATAATTACTTCTTCCAGAGAATTTTTTTCAAGGAACAACGAAGTAATCCCCTTGTCTTTATTGTCAAGAGAAAGAATTTTGTGTACCACCGGTCTTCTTAAATCCAAATCGATTATAAGGGTTTTAGTGCCGCCGAGAGCAAATATTTTGCCCAGGTTGGTAACTGTTGTAGATTTACCTTCACCAAGAAGCGAGCTGGTAATCAAAACAGTTTTAATGGGGTTAACAGAATTTGAAAATTCAATGTTTGTTCTTAAAACCCTGTAAGCTTCCGCTATAGGTGAATCTGAAGAAAACTCAGCATATTTTCTTTCGTTGTGTTTTTTTTCTCGGTTTATCATAGAAATATCACTTATTCCTCTTAATATTTTCTTTTTTCATAATCGTCATAAGTATCATGGCGAGGTATCATACCTATAATAGGAATGTCAAACCTTTCGCTGTAATCCTCTGGTCCTTTTACTTTATTATCAAAAATTTCAAAAAGCAAAATTACCATAAGATCAAGGAACAGTGCAGCAACTATCGCCAAAACATAATACACATAAACATTACCCTTTTGTGGTACCGTAGGCGTTGCAGCATAGTCAACTACTTTAATATTGTTCTTGCTTATAATGTCTTCAACTTCACCAATCATAACATTGGTAATCTCATCCGCAATAGTAGCTGCAACGAACGGGTTTCCGTGCTTAACCGACAATTTAAAAATTCTCGTATCGGGATATTCATTAACTGAAATATTAGCAGGATTTATGCTTACTTTTGGAAACTTTTCGCGTACCTTGCCCAAAACACGATTGCTTGTGGCAATAATTTTATAGTCCTTCGCTCTTTTTTCGTTAACCATAAGCTCTGTGTTTTCATTTTTTTCATCAGTTACTTCTTCTGTTACATATATTGTTGTTGTAGCAACATAATATTCTTCCACAACGAAAAAATAATATATAGTACAAGCAGCAACACAAGAAACTAAAAGCGCCACAAATATATACCATTTTTCCAAAAAAATCTTTATTATTTTTTCAATTCCGAGAGAGGTTTTCTCATTATCCATTGTATCAACCTTTCAAAATCCAAGTAACACATACACCATTTATGATATCACATACTTGAAATTATGTCAACTTCAATTTGTATGAATTGCTCAGGCAAGTTCAATTAAAAGCTTTTCAACATCTTCTTTTGTAATTGCCGCAACCCCGCTGAAAGGATATTTAAGTGCTTCATTGAGCATTTCACATGCTTTTTCTTTTTCTCCGAGGGCTGCCAAAGTTTTTGCATAATTGTAATAGGGCATAGGAAACTGCGGTTTTCTTTCAATTACCTCTTCAGCATACTTTCTGCTTTCCTCATAACCTCCGAGCATATAATAATTCTGGGCAAGATTGTCGCCGATTAAATCACTGGTATTATCATAATCATACCCTGCAAGATTAACTTCTAGCGCTTTTTCGGGTTCATTTTTTTCAAGAAGAAGGTATCCGTAATTGCCGTAAACCACAGTTGATTTGTAATTTTCATACACTTCGCCCATTGTTTTTACAGCTTCGTCAATGTCTCCTTTTTTCCACATAAGAAGCGCCATATTTGTTTTAGCTCTTGCAATAACTCCCGGATCTTTCTGAAATAAAGTAGCTGCATTGTAGAGCCTTTCGGCATCAGCATATCTTCCTTCTCTCATACACATATATCCATAATATATTTTATGGTCAGGAAGCATTCTACCTGTTTTGTATGCCTTTTCCAAAAGAGCGAACATCTTGTCGGTATCTTTAAGATAAAGATATTTCGACCTCATTATATAAATTTCGGGCAAATTTTTATAAAACAAATAAGCCAGAATTATTATAATTGAAGCAAGCCCTATAATCCATCCACCCATTTTAAAGGCAAAATATATAATGATAAACGGAATTATCAGCTTTAATAGTGAACCCAATTAAATCATACCTTTCGTGTTATACATTTACAGAAATTTTTTCAGCTCCACCCATATAAGGTCTCAAAGCTTCAGGAATAACAACGCTTCCGTCGCCCTGCTGATAATTTTCCATAATAGCTGCAACAGTTCTGCCAACTGCAACACCACTGCCGTTTAATGTGTGAACATACTGTGCTTTGCTCTTAACATCGTCTTTAAATCTTATGCCGGCACGTCTTGCCTGATAATCTTCAAAGTTACTGCAAGAAGAAATTTCAACATATCTGCCATAGCTTGGCATCCAAACTTCAATATCGTATTTCATCGCAGGTGTAAAGCCCAAATCGCCTATGCAAATTTTCACAACTCTGTATGGAAGTCCAAGTCCCTGAAGAACCGATTCAGCGTCGCGTGTAAGCTTTTCAAGCTCTTCATAAGAATCTTCCGGTCTTGTAAATTTAACAAGCTCAACTTTGTTGAACTGATGCTGTCTGATAAGGCCTCTTGTATCTCTTCCGGCAGAACCTGCCTCTGCTCTGAAACAAGCAGAATATGCCGCATATTTTATAGGAAGCTGAGCACCATCAATAATGCTTTCTCTGTGTAAATTTGTAACAGGAACTTCAGCTGTTGGAATTAAGAAATAATCGGTATTAACAACCTTAAACGCATCCTCTTCAAATTTAGGGAGCTGACCTGTACCAACCATGCTGTTTCTGTGAACCATATATGGTGGTAAAATTTCAGTATAACCATTTTCTGTTGTGTGTTTGTCAAGAAAATAGCTTATAACGGCTCTCTCAAGTCTTGCGCCAAGGCCTTTGTAAACTGTAAATCTTGCACCTGTAATTTTACCGGCTGAAGCGGCATCGAGAATATCAAGCTTTTCGCCAAGTTCCCAGTGAGGTTTCGCTTCAAAAGGAAACTGTGTAGGTTCGCCGTATTTTCTAACTTCAACATTATCCTCGTCGGTATCACCATCGGGAACAGTTTCGTTAGGAATATTTGGAATGGTAAGAAGCATCTGATAAAGCTGTTCTTCAACCTCTTTTTCTTTGCTGTCAAGCTCTTTGATTTCATCAGAAAGCTTTTTCATCTCAGCAAAAACTTCGGTAGTATCTTTTCCTTCTTTTTTAAGAGCAGGAATCTGCTTTGTAACCTCGTTCTGCTTTGCTTTAAGACCTTCTACCTGAAATAATAATTCTCTTCTTTTCTCGTCAAGAGCTATTACCGCATCGATATCAACATTTTCTTTTCTGCGTGCCAATGCTTTTTTCACTCGCTCTGTTTCTGTTCTGATTACCTTAATGTCTAACATATTTACCTCTCCTTTGTATAATTAGATAAGTTTATTATAATCTGTTTTTTAAACTCTCATAAAGAGTTTTCGCATTCTCGCCGAGAACTTCGGGGTCGATAGTATCAAGCAACTCTTTTGCTCTGCTGTAATACTTGTTTCTGTAAAGATTTTGAACCTCGGAAAGTGTTTCCATATTTTTAATGGTGGCATCTTTTTGTTCGCCAGCCATTTTTAAATCTTCGTTGTTTTTGGTAAGCTGACTGATTGTATTTTCCATTTCTTTATTTTCTTTTTCAAGAAGCTCATTTTTTTCAGTCAGTTTAACTACCGATTCCTGAGCTCCCTGGAACAACTTGTTTTTTTCATCCTGCGCATCTTTATATCTTACACCCGTAAATGATGAAAATAATATCAATACAAACGCAACAGAAAACAAAATTAAAGTATAAACAAGAAAATATCTGCTGTTTTTCTTCATTTTTAACCATATCCTCTCTCGGCGCCAAATTTCGCCTCTAAACGATTTTTCTTTTTGTAAATAAAATCACATTGCCTAACTCCCAGAAATCCATTAGAGGGCAATTTAGAGATTAGTTTTTCTTCCAAATATTTCCAGAATTCTGTTTAGATCATCATTTCCGTAATATTCTATTTCAATTTTACCTTTTGATTTACCATCTTTAATTTTTACTTTTGTACCAATAAATGCTGAAAGCTTCTTTTCAACATCAAGCAGCTCGGGCGAAACCTTTTCGGTTTCTGATTTTTTGGAGGGTTTCTTTTTACCTCCCACCGCCTTTTCAAGTTCTCTTACCGACATGCTTTCGCTTATAATTTTTTCTGCAAGTTCTTGCCTTTCTTTTTCATTATCAATTGCCAGAAGAGTTCTTGCGTGTCCGCTTGAGATTAAATTATTTCTAACCATATCAATCAGATTTTCAGAAAGAGAAAGCAATCTGATTGAGTTAGTTATTGCCGATCTGCTTTTGCCAACTTTCTCTCCAACCTGTTCCTGAGTAAGATTAAAATTATTAATTAAATACTGATATCCTTCAGCCTCTTCTATGGGGTTTAAATCCTCACGCTGAAGATTTTCAATAAGCGCAACTTCTGCCGCCGTTTGATTTTCATAATTTCTTACAATGGCCGGTATTGTAGAAAGTCCACACATTTTCGCTGCACGCCATCTTCTTTCCCCTGCAATTATTTTGTAAAATCCGTTTCCTTCTTTTACAACAATTATTGGTTGAATAACGCCATGTTTACTTATGGAATCACTAAGTGCTTTTAGTTGTTCCTCGTCAAAAACCTTTCTTGGCTGATCACGGTTTGGTTCAACAAGGCTTATTCTAATTTCATGCAACTCTTCTTTTTCAGCTCCGCCTGCATCTTTGATGTCAAACAAAGCATCAAGCCCTTTTCCAAGTCCTCTTTTAACAGACATCAGCTACCGCTCCTTTCAACAAGCTCTTCGGCCAGGTCAATATAACTTTCTGATCCTCTCGATGCAGGGTCATAAGCAATTATAGGCTGTCCAAAACCCGGGGCTTCGCTAAGTCTTACATTTCTTGGTATAATTGTTTTATATACTTTATCCGGAAAATACTTTTTAACTTCATCAACAACCTGAATTGCAAGATTTGTTCTTGCATCAAACATTGTAAGGAGAACGCCTTCAATTTCAATTTTAGGATTTAACACCTTTTTTACTCTTTTAATTGTTCCGGTTAAACTGCTAAGTCCTTCAAGTGCATAATATTCACATTGTATAGGAACTAAAACCGAATCACACGCCGAAAAAGCATTTAGCGTTATAAGCCCAAGTGATGGCGGGCAATCCATAATAATATAATCGTAATCGTTACGAATTTCTTCTATTGCCGATTTAAGCTGATATTCTCTGCCCATAACTGTTACAAGTTCAACCTCAGCTCCTGATAAAGCCGGATTAGAAGGGCATATAAATAAATTTTTATATTCACTTTCATATATTACTTCGTTTAGGGAAGCAGAATTTATCAATACATCGTAAATAGATTTTTCAGTTTCTTTTGCATCTCCGCCAAGACCACTCGTAGCATTTCCCTGAGGATCTATATCTATAATCAGAATCTTTTTGCCCATTTTAGCAAGGCAAGCCGACAAATTAACTGCTGTGGTTGTTTTTCCAACTCCGCCCTTTTGATTGGCAACAGCAATAACTTTTGACATACAAGTTTCCTCCTTTTCATTAGTTGTTTCATATATTATACCACAAAAATGTTTCACGTGAAACACTTTTTTGAAAATTTTTAAAACTTTTTAATGTTTCACGTGAAACACACGTTATTTACATATTCTTATAACATACTCATAATAGTTATCACGTTCAATTCTTTTGGATTTTGTTTTAATGCCGGCGTCTTCAACAAGCTTAATTGCTTGTTTAAAAGTGTTAAACACGATCTTGTAATCATTAACACCTGCACAGCGTGGTTTTTTAAACGAACTGCGATGGCGGTATTTAGCTTCTTTATTATAAGAAGTACATATGTAATTTTTAAGTTGCTGAGCATCCATTTGAAGCTCAATGGCCTTTTTAAGAACATTTATTCTCTCTGATTCGTCAGATATGTTTAAAAGTTCAAACGCATGTTCCTCTGTTAAATTATTTTCAATTATAATGTTTTTAACCGTTGAAGAAAGTCTGCTAAGTTTAAGCATTTTCGAAACAACAGTTTCTCTCATGCCAACTTTCTTTGAAATCTGTTCTCTATCAATATCATGGTCAAATAATAAATGGTAACACGCGGAGGCCTTTTCAAAAAAATTAATGTTTTTCCGCTGAAAATTTTCAGCAAGAGCAAAAACAGCGCTTTGATTATCGGAAATATCCATAACAATCGCCCTTATAGTGTCAAGTCCGGCAATTTCTGCACCTCTGAGCCGCCTTTCTCCTGAAATCAATTCATAAGAGCCGGGAATTATCTTTCTGACAAGAATAGGCTGCAAAAGTCCTATTTCTTTAATCGAGTCAGCAAGGTCAGACACAGAAGTAACATCGAAAAATCTTCTTACTTTATAAGGATTAGGCTTAATATCTTTTATCGGAATGTTAATTACTTTGTCGGAGTTATCGTAGGTATCATACATAAACACAACCCCTTTCGAAGAAATCTTCCATCGAAAGCTATAATACCACATATAACGCGTACTGTAAAGAAAAACAATTCGTCAAATTATTGGTTCTTTAGACGGTTTTCCCGCATTTCTCGGAAACTTAGAAGGTGTTTTACAAACTTTTCGAATTACAACGACACGATGTTCCAAACCTTCCCAAAAAACCTTATGAACTTTTTCAAGTTTTCCTCCTAAAATTTTAATTGCTTTTTCTGCATTTTCGACTTCTGCCTCAGCATCGCGGCCTTTAAGCGCCAAAAAAACACCACCTGTTTTGACAAAAGGCAAGCAATATTCACATAAAACAGGTAAATTTGCGACAGCGCGTGATGTTGCAACATCAAAATTTTCACGAAACTTAGGGTTTTTGCCGCCTTCCTCTGCACGCATATGAAAAGCATTCGCTTCCAAAAGTCCTATCTCATTTATAACGGTATTTAGAAAATTAACCCTTTTACCTAAAGAATCAATCATTGTAAGCTTAATATCATCTCTTACAATAGCAAGCGGAATGCCCGGGAAACCTGCCCCCGTACCAACGTCGATTACACTGCTTCCGCTTTCAATAAGATTCTGGCAAGAAATACTGTCAACAAAATGCTTTAAATTAACTTCGTCTGATTCGGTAATTGCAGTAAGATTAAACTGTTTATTGGTCTCAATAAGCAAATCTTCATATTTTTTAAATTTATAAGCAATGTCATCAGTTGGGTCAATACCAAAATTAATAAGTCCCTTTTCTAAAATAGCGTTCATGCATTTTTCATCCTCTCAACATAAACAAGCAAAACAGAAATATCTGCAGGCGAAACACCGGAAATTCTTGAAGCCTGACCTAAATTATCCGGTCTGAATTTCGAAAGCTTCTGTCTTGCCTCTATTCTGAGTCCGGCAATATCTTCGTAGTTAATTTCAGCCGGTATTTTTTTATTTTCAAGCTTTCTGAACTGCTCTACAATTATTCTTTGCCTCTTAATATATCCGGCATATTTAATCTTAACCTCAGCCTGGGATAAAATATCTGCAGGCAAATCGGGTCTTTCAGTATCAATTTCGGTTAAATCAATAATTCCTACCTGCGGCCTCCTAATTAAATCCGCTAAACGAATACCTGTTGAAACGGTTTCTGTACCGCATTTTTCAAGTATTTCATTAAGTTTTGCAGTAGGTGGAACAGATGTTCTTTCAAGTCTTTCTATTTCTTTGTCAATAAGATGCATCTTGTTCTTAAATTTTTCATATCTTTCTTCGCTGATAAGACCAATTTTATATCCTATTGGTGTTAATCTTTCGTCGGCGTTATCTTCTCTGAGTAAAAGCCTGTATTCAGAACGTGATGTCATCATTCTGTACGGCTCATTTGTACCTTTTGTAACAAGATCATCGATTAAAACGCCAATATAACCGCCATCTCTGCCTATAACAACAGGTTCTTCTCCTTTAAGGGAAAGGGCAGCATTAATTCCGGCTATAAGTCCCTGTGCAGCAGCTTCTTCATAGCCCGAGGTGCCGTTAAATTGTCCTGCCCCATAAAGTCCGCTTATTTCTTTAAATTCAAGAGTTTGTTTAAGCTGTAAAGGATTTATACAGTCGTATTCAATTGCATATGCAGTTCTCATCATTTTGCAGTTTTCAAGGCCTTTAATAGAGTGTAAAATATCAAGCTGAACATCTTCAGGCATAGAAGTTGAAAGTCCCTGAACATACATTTCGTCAGAATTAAGCCCCATTGGCTCAATAAATATCTGATGACGCGGTTTTTCACTAAATCTAACAACTTTATCCTCAATCGACGGACAATATCTCGCACCAACACCCTTAATTTCCCCGCTAAACATAGGCGCTCTGTGCAGATTTGCTCGAATAATTTCGTGAGTTTTTTCATTTGTATATGTTAAATAACAGGAAACCTTGTTTTCTAGCTTTCTTTCTTCTTCAAAAGAAAATGGCAAAATTTCTTCATCGCCGCACTGTTCTTCCATCACAGAAAAATTAACAGTTCTGCCGCTAATTCTCGGTGGAGTACCTGTTTTAAATCTTAAAATTTCAATTCCCTTTTCTTTTAAAGCTTCACTAAGAGCTGTTGCCGCAAACATTCCGTCAGGTCCGCCCTGATGGCTGTGTTCGCCAACAATAATTTTTCCTCCAAGATAAGTTCCCGAAGAAATTATAACTTTTTTTGCTTTGTAAATACCACCGGTCAAAGTCTGAACGCCACAAACAGCACCATCTTCAACTAAAACATCTATTACTTCGCCCTGTTTTACATCAAGATTTTCAGTAAATTCAATAATTCTTTTAATTTCTTCTCTGTAAGCCCACCTGTCTGTCTGTGCACGAAGTGCCCAAACAGCCGGGCCTTTACCCTTGTTTAAAATACGCGACTGAATAAGTGTGTTGTCAGCCGCTTTGCCCATAATTCCGCCAAGAGCATCGATTTCCCTTACAAGATGGCCCTTAGAACTGCCACCGATATTAGGGTTACAAGCCATATTTCCAACGGCATCAAGGCTTAAAGTAAAAAGAGCTGTTTTTGCTCCAAGGCGTGCAGAAGCAACAGCCGCCTCACATCCTGCATGGCCGCCGCCAACAACAATTATATCGTATTCATCTCCAAAGTAGTTCATTTGTATCATTCCTTACTTGCCAAGACAAAACTTGCTGAAAATTCTGTCAACAATTTCATCTGTTACTGTCATTCCTGTAATTTCCCCTAAAGAAAAAGCCGCATTTTCAAGGTCACTTGCTACCATATCCACAGGAAAATCACTCAAAAGTGTGGATAACGCAGCTTCAATGTTCTCGCTAGCCCTTATTAAAGCCTCTTTTTGCCTTAAATTTGTTATAAGAACTTTTTCATCGGAAAAAGTTTCATCTCCTACAACAATCTTAATAATTTCTTCCTTTAACTTGTCAAAACCTGATTCTTCTTTTGCCGAAACATAAATTACCGGTGCACTGTGCTTAAATTCCTGAATTCCAAGGTCAGTTTTATTAACTGCAATCAAAAGCCTTTTGCCTTCAGCACTTTTTAAAATTTCCATATCTTCTTCAGAAATATTGCAGCTGTCAAGCACCATTATACAAACATCGGCTTTATCAATATACTCTTTAGATTTATTTATACCAATTTCTTCAACAATTCCTTCAGCCTCACGAATACCTGCTGTATCGCAAAGTCTGACAGTAAACCCGTTAATATTTACAGAAAATTCCAGCACATCACGTGTTGTACCCGGTAAATTAGTTACAATCGCCCTTTCTTCGCCTGCCAGAACATTCATAATTGAAGATTTCCCTGTATTAGGCCTTCCAATTAAGGCGCAGGATATACCATTTTTAAGAAATGTTCCTTTATCGGCAGTTTTTATAAGGTAATCAATTTCCTTTTTAATTTCGCTAATTAAGCTGATAAATTCATTTTTTTGAGTATAATCAATATCTTCTTCAGGATAATCTGCAATAACTAAAACCTGAGCTGTAATATCAAGAATAGTTTCTCTGATTTTGTTAATTTTTTTTGATAAAACGCCGTCAACTCTGTTTACGGCTTCAGAAAGTTCCTCGTTTGTTTTTGAATTTATTAAATCGATAACTGCCTCGGCCTGAGAAAGGTCCATTTTTCCGTTTAAAAAGGCAATTTTTGAAAACTCTCCCGGCAAAGCCATTCTTGCTCCGGCCCCTATTACAGCCTCCAAAACCTTTTCACATACAAAATATCCGCCGTGACAATGAATTTCAACAGTATCTTCACCCGTATATGAAGCAGGAGCTTTCATATAAACACATAAAACTTTATCTATAAGATTTCCGTTTAAATCAACGATACTTCCATATTCCATTAAATATGGTGTAAAATCTTTAACGGGCTTTTTTCCTTTAAAAATTTTACCACATATTTCCACTGAATCAGCACCGCTAACCCTTATAATTCCAACTCCACCGCTTCCTCTGGGGGTAGCAATCGCGGCAATGGTATCAAATATCATATAATCACCTTTATACACTTAAAAAGCCATCCAATCGGACGGCTTTATTTTTATATAATGTCTAAGTCCGATATACAAGACTAAATAAACACTTATATTTCGTTATTACGGTTTAATGCTATAACAACTCTTCTTGCAGGTTCGTTTCCTGTACTATAAGTACTGATTTTGCTGTTTTCCTGCAAAGCTGAGTGAATAACTTTTCTTTCATAAGGATTCATAGGTTCCAAAGTAAAACTTCTTCTGTATTTAATAACTTTTTCTGCTGTTTTATTTGCAAGTTTGATTAAAGCTTCTTCTCTTTTCTGTTTGTAATTTTCAGTATCAATAGAAACTTTAACATAATCTTCAACTTTGCGATTAACAACAAGGTTTGTAAGATACTGAAGAGCTGAAAGTGTTTCGCCTCTTCTGCCAATAATAATTCCCATGTTTTCGCCTGAAATGTCAACATTAACTTTGTCATCTTCTGCAGTTACATTAACTTCTGCATTCATCTGAAGTTTATCAAGAACAGTTTCAAGAAATTCTTTTGTAATTTCAGCTGCTTTTCCTTCTTCACAATCATTACAAATTACAGAAACTTTTACTTCTGCATCTTTACTTCCAATGCCAAAAATACCTTTATTTCCTTCAGATACTACGTCAATTTCAACTTCGTCACGTGAAACGCCAAGCTCTTCAAGTGCTAACGAAACAGCTTCATCAACCGTTTTTCCTTTTTTTATTATTTCTTTCATGCCAGTTTCCTCCATTATCAAGTTCAATTGTTTCAACCTTTAAAACCTTATTAAGCACAATAGTTTGTAAAACCTGAATTGCGCTGCTTATAAACCAATAAAACGATGCTGCCACAGGCATTGTAAAGGTGAAAAATAATGTCATAAGAGGCATCATTGTAGTCATCATTTTACTTGATTGCTGAGCAGGATTTTCTTCATTTGAAGATGTGTTTTGGGTTTGTTTCGCCTGTGTAATTTTACCGGAAAAATATGTTGCAACAGTTGCAAGAATAGGGAAAATCCAAAGTGTTGAAACCATTGCAAAATTAGGAATTGAAGTTAAATCAATACCTAAAAACACTGAATTAAGCCCACATTCTTTTACTGCCATAACAAGTTTGGCAACAGTAGGGTTTTCAATGCCCATCTGAGCTACAGCATTAGCAGTATCAACACCAAACAAATATCTTCCGGGGTCGTAAATAACCCAGATAAGTGCTATCAAAACAGGAAACTGTATAAGTAAAGGTAGACATCCTGCAAAAGGACTTATTTTATACTTCTGATAAATTTTCATTGTTTCCTGACTTTGTTTTTCTTTGTCATTTTTATATTTTTCCTGAATTTCAGAAATTAAAGGCGTAACAGCCTGCATTCTCATCATAGATTTTTGCTGCTTAATATTAAGTGGCAACAAAATAAGTCTAATAAAAACAGTAAAAATAATAATTGCAACGCCGTAATTATTTACAACGTCATAAATTATTTTTAAAAGTCCACCCAAAAGTTTGGCAATAGAACCCATTTTAATCTCCTTAAATTACTTTAAAGGGTCATATCCGCCTTTACAAAACGGATTACACCTTAAAATTCTTTTAATTGAAATAATACCGCCTTTAAAAACCCCGTATTTTTGAATTGCCTGAAAGGCATACTCCGAGCAGGTAGGAATAAATCTGCAACATGGTTTTTTTAAAGGTGATATTTTCTTTTGATAAAATAAAATTAAATTAAGACACAATTTTTTCACTTAAAATTCCGCTCTTTCTGAAAAGATAAACCATATCTTTGTCAAGTTCAAAGTAAGAGGCATCGGCCGCGGTAGCCCTGGCAACAATAACCAAATCATATCCTGATAAAAGCCTGTCCTCATTTAAGCGATAAATTTCTTTAAGCCGTCTTCTAACTTTATTGCGCATTACTGCATTTCCAATTTTTTTACTCACGGTAAGACCAAGGCGGTTTATATCTTTGTTAAACTTGTTTTTTCTCAAATAAATTACAATTCTTTTAGATACAAAACAACCGCCCCGATAATATAAGCTTTTAAACTCTTTGTTAAGCTTAATGGCTTCCGTTTTTTTCATAGAAATACCTATTATGCAGAAAGAACTTTTCTGCCCTTTCTTCTTCTGGCTGCCAAAACTTTTCTTCCGTTTTTAGTGCTCATTCTTTTTCTGAAACCGTGTTCCATTTTTCTGTGTCTTTTATTTGGCTGATATGTTCTTAACATATTTTCTACACCTCCCTTAACTTAACTGATGACATAAACACTACTGTATTATATATAAAAATAGCGGTTTTGTCAAACCTTTTTTGATTTTTTTAAAAAAATATTCATTTAATGTAAAAAATTTTATTAACTAAAATGTAAAAAATTGTTGCTTAAATTAAAAAAAAATGATATTATATTAGTTAGTTATATTTATTAAGTAATAAAGTGAAATAAAAAGTTTTTCACATTTTTTTATGTTTTCCACATAGTTTTCAACATAAATTACTTTATTTTTACTTTAAAAGGTTGGGTTTTCCACAATTTTTACATTTTGATAATTAAACTTTTCCACAACCCGGAAAACCCTTTATTTTTACGAAGGAGACAAAAATGGACGAAAAAATTTCCACAATATGGTCAGAAGTTTTAGGGCTTCTTGAAAACGAAGTTACACCAATTGGATATAATACATGGATAAAAACTATTATACCAAAATCAATTGAAAATGAAACTATTACTTTATCAGTTACTTCATCAATCAATAAAAATATGATTGATCATCGTTACAGCGACTTGATTAAAAATGCTCTTATTGAAATTACAGGACAGTCATTTAATATAAACGTTGTAGTAGGGGAAGAATCAACTCAGGCATCATCTCCAGAACAGCCACAAAAAATTTACGGAATGCCCCTTAACAAAAAATATACATTTGATACTTTTGTTGTTGGTAATTCAAATAGATTTGCACATGCAGCTTCTCTTGCAGTTGCAGAATCTCCAGCAATGGCTTATAATCCTCTTTTCCTTTATGGTGGAGTTGGACTGGGAAAAACACATTTGCTTCATGCAATAGGTAATTACATAAAAGAAAATAATAAATCTGCCCAGATAGCTTACATATCATCTGAAACATTTACAAACGAACTTATAAATTCAATCCGTGATAAAAAAACTGAACAATTCAGAAATAAATATAGAAGTGTTGATGTTTTAATGGTTGATGATATTCAGTTTATTGCCGGAAAAATACAAACAGAAGAAGAATTTTTCCACACATTCAATGCTTTGTACGATGCAAACAAACAAATTGTTATAACAAGTGATAAACATCCTGAAGAAATAAAAACTCTTGAAGAAAGGCTACGTTCCCGTTTTGAATGGGGACTTATAGGAGATATAAATTCTCCTGACTACGAAACAAGAGTTGCAATACTTCAGAAAAAAGCTCAAATTGAAGGAATTGAAATTTCTGATGAAATTTTAAAATATATTGCCGAAAAAATTACTTCTAATATAAGAGAGCTTGAAGGAGTTTTCAATAAAGTTTTAGCTTACAGAGGCCTTGTTAATAAAGAAATAACAATGGAAGTTGCATATGAAGCTTTAAAATATTATGAAGAACACTCGGGAGTAAAAATAATAACGCCAGAAATGGTAGTTGAAAGCTGTTCAAAATTTTACAATATTAAAAAAGAAGATATTATGGGAACAAGAAAAACTAAAGAAATAGCCAGAGCAAGACAGGTTTCAATGTATCTTATGAGAGAAATAATTGGAATTGCCCAGCTTAAAATAGCAAAGTTTTTTGGTAAAGACCATACAACAGTTTCTTATGCAATAGAAAAAATAGAAAAAGAAATAGCTGATAATACTTCTTTCCATATGGAAATAGAATCTTTAAAAGATGATATTAAAAACTGACAAAGTTATCCACTTTTTATTAAATCTTGAAAGTATAGTAAATATGCGAAAAATTTAAGTTTTCCATATTTTCCACACATACTAATACTATTACTATAATTATTATTTATTTTTATAAGGCGGAAAAAAACAAAATTATACGAAACGAGGAATTTAAAATGATTTTTTTGTGTGAAAAAGAAAAACTTTTTGATGCGGTATCAACTGTAATAAAAGCAGTATCTGCTAAATCTCCAATGCCAATACTTGAAGGCATACTTATAAGTACAGACGAAGATAAAATTATTCTTACAACTAATAACCTTGATACAGGTATTGAATGTACAATTCCTGCAACAGTTCAGGAAAACGGATCTGCAGTACTTGGCGATGCAAAAGTTTTTATGGAAATTATAAGAAAACTTCCTAACGACATAATAAGTGTAGATGTAAAGGAAGATTTAAAAACAACTATTAAATCACAAAAATCTGTTTACAATGTTCTGGCTTTAAGCCCTGAACAGTTTCCTGAGCTTCCACAAATTAAAGAATCTGCATCGTTTACTCTTCCTTCAAACGTTCTTAAAAAAATGATAAGACAAACTGCATATGCAGTTTCAACAAGACCTGAAAAAATTACACTTACCGGTTCACTTTTTGAAATTGAAGATGGTAATCTTACTGTTGTTTCTCTTGATGGCTTCAGAATGGCTTTAAGAAAAGAAAAAGTTAATGCCGGAGTAAATAACAAATTTATTATTTCAGGAAAAACTCTTTCAGATGTTTCTAAAATAATCAAAGATGATGAAACACCTGTAACAATTAAAATAACAGATAAATATGCACTTTTTGAATTTGAAAACACAAAAATTCTTTCAAGACTTATTGAAGGCGAATATTTTAATTATAAAGCAATAATTCCAAAAGATTTCAGAGTTTTAACAAAACTTCAGCTTCGTGATATTTTAAATCTTGTTGAAAGAACAGACCCTATTGTGTCGGTTGATATTGTTAAAAATCCTGTAAAACTTACAATAGAAAATAATATCCTGGCAATAGACTGTGTAACTTCTACTGGAAAAGTTCACGATGTACTTGAAATTGATAGTACAGATGAAAAAATTGAAATTGGTTTTAATCAGAGATATCTTCATGAGGCTTTGGCTGCATGTGAATGTGATGAAATTTTAATGCAGTTTAACGGAAATTTAAATCCATGTATTATTAAACCTGCAGAAGGCGAAGAAGATTTCTTATTTATGGTATTACCTGTTAAAATAAACAGCGAGGGATAATATGGAATTTAAAGTTGAAGGCGAATTTATAAAACTTGATTCTCTTTTAAAAGCAGCAAATGTTGTTTCAAGCGGTGGCGAAGCTAAAATGTTAATTTTAGATGGCGAAGTTTTGGTAAACGGCGAAGTTGAAGAGAGAAGAGGCAGAAAAATAAGACAGGGCGACGAAGTAATTTGTAAATTCAGCGATAATTTAAAAATTGTGGTAATTTAGTTATGTTTGTAAAAGAGCTTGAAATTGTAAATTACAGAAATTATGAAAAAGCAAAAGTTAATTTTTGTAGCGGAACAAATATATTATATGGAAAAAATGCTCAGGGGAAAACAAATTTACTTGAAGCAGTTTCGCTTTTTTCTTCAGGAAAAAGCTATAGAAGAGTTCCCGACAGAAATCTTATAAATTTAGAAAAAGATTTTACAAAGATTAAAGTTTTGTTTGAATCATATGGCTGTGAAAAAGATGCAGAAATTTTAATAAATAAGAATAAAAAGTTTATAAAACTTTGTGGTAGTAACCTTAGAAAAACAAGCGAAATTTTAGGAGTTTTTAAAACTGTTTTGTTCAGTCCCGAAGAAATGTATCTTGTTTCAGGCGCGCCGGAACTAAGGCGTAATTTTACAGATATGCTTTTAAGCAGTGAAAAACCGCTTTACTACAGTATTTTAAAAAAATATTATAAAATTTTAAAACAAAAAAATAATTTATTAAAACAAAACAGTTCTAATATAGAAAAAACTCTTTCAATCTGGAATGAAGAACTTGCAGATGCTGCAGCAAAAATTATGGTTTACAGAAATAATCTTATAAATGAAATTTGCCCTGCAGCTGATAAAGTTTTCAGTGAAATGACTAGTGATAAAGAAAAATTTTATATAAAATATATTCCAAATGTAGCCAGTGAAGATTTCAGTGAAGAAATTTTAAGAGATAAAATACTTAATAATTTAAATAAAAAAATGAGTGCTGAAATTTTACTTGGAACTTCCGTTGTGGGAATTCATCGTGATGATATGGAATTTTATATAAATGATAAAAATGCAAAATTTTTCTCGTCACAAGGTCAACAAAGAACAGCAATAGTTGCTTTAAAAATGGCTCAGGCAGAAATGATATACGAAAATAATGAAGAATATCCAATATTTTTGTTTGATGATATTATGAGTGAGCTTGACAGTGAAAGAAGAAATTACATTTCTCAAAAAATATCAGGAAAACAAGTAATTATAACTTGTACTGATAAATATGAAACAAGCGGAAATACAAAATATTTCTATGTTGAAAACGGAAGTGTTGAAGAATGTATATAAATATTGGCGGCGACTTTGTTGTAAGAGATAAAGATATTGTTGGTATAATGGATATAGAAAATACCAGTACATCGAAAATAACAAAAGAATTCTTAAGAAAAATAGGAAAAAGCGTTATTTATATTTCTTCCGAGTTGCCAAGGTCGTTTATAGTAACAGGAAAAAAAGATAATATAAAGGTTTATATATCACCTGTTTCATCATCTACTCTTTATAAAAGAGTAATGAGCAAAAAAGGTTAAAATTCTGCAGAAATGGAGTAAAATATGGAAATGGAAAACAATATGAATCAGAATAATTATGATGAATCTCAAATTCAGGTTCTTGAGGGGCTTGAAGCAGTAAGAAAGAGGCCTGGTATGTACATAGGTTCAACATCTGCAAGAGGTCTTCACCATCTTGTTTATGAAATTGTTGATAATAGTATAGATGAGGCTTTGGCAGGATTTTGTACTGAAATAAATGTTACGCTTAATAAAGATAATTCTGTTACTGTAAAAGATAACGGCCGTGGTATGCCGCACGGTATTCATCCAAAAATGGGTATTTCAACTATCGATGTTATTTTTACAGTGCTTCACGCCGGCGGTAAATTCGGCGGTGGCGGATATAAGGTTTCAGGTGGTCTTCATGGTGTTGGTGCATCAGTTGTTAATGCTCTTTCAACAAAGCTTGAAGTTAAAGTTGACGATGGCGAAAATGTTTGGTTCCAGAGCTATAAACGTGGTGTTCCTGATGGCGAAGTTCACGAAATCGGTAAAACAGATAAAACAGGAACAGAAGTAACTTTTTGGGCAGACCCTGAAATTTTTGAAGAAACAGTTTACGATTTCGAAGTTTTGCTTAAAAGACTTCGTGAACAAGCTTTCTTAAATGGCGGTATCAGAATAGTATTTACCGATAAACGAGGCGAGGAAGACAGAGTTGAAGTTTTACAGTACGATGGCGGTATTAAAAACTTTGTTTCATACCTTTACGGAGAAAAGAAAAAGAGAAAAGATACTCTTGAAAATGTTCATGAAGAAGTAATTTATGTAAGCGGCGAGAAAAACGGCAGTATGGCCGAGGTTTCACTTCAGTGGAATACAGGTTATGATGAAGTAATTGAATCGTTTGCAAATAATATTTCAACAACTGAGGGCGGAACTCACGAAACAGGCTTTAAATCGGCTCTTACCAGAGTACTTTTTGATTACGGTAAAAAATATAAACTTATAAAAGATAATGAAGAACTTACCGGCGAGGATGCAAGAGAAGGTTTAATTGCGGTAATTTCAGTAAAACTTGAAGAGCCTCAGTTTGAAGGCCAGACAAAAACAAAACTTGGTAATTCGGAAATCCGTGGTCTGGTTGAAGGAATTGTTAAAGAAAAACTTGCAGATTTTCTTGAAGAAAACCCAGAAGTTGGTAAAGCAATTATAGAAAAAGCCTTAATGGCATCTCGTGCAAGAATTGCCGCAAGAAAGGCGAGAGAGGCAACAAGAAAAACTCCTCTAGGAACAAATTCACTGCCCGGAAAACTTACCGACTGTATTGTTAAAGACCCTACAAAAACTGAAATTTATATAGTTGAGGGTGATAGTGCGGGCGGCAGCGCCAAAAACGGCCGTGACAGTAAATATCAGGCAATTTTGCCGCTTTGGGGTAAAATGCTTAATGTTGAAAAATCAAGAGCAGATAAAGTTTACGGAAACGATAAATTAAAACCTGTTATTCAGGCACTTGGAACAGGAATTGGAGAAGAATTTAATATTGAAAGACTAAGATATGACAAAGTAATCATTATGGCCGATGCCGATGTCGACGGTGCTCATATTCAAACACTTTTACTTACATTCTTCTTCAGATTTATGCCCGAGCTTATTGAAACAGGCCATATATATCTTGCAAAACCACCTCTTTATAAAATTTCAAGAGGTAAGAAAACACAGGTTGCATTTTCCGATGATGAAAGAGATATTATAAGCGAAGAATTTAAAGGCGGAGATGCAAACGCAAAAGTTGATATAAGCCGTTATAAAGGTCTTGGTGAAATGAACCCCGAAGAACTTTGGGAAACAACTATGGACCCGAAAAACAGAATACTTTTAAAAGTTACACTTGAAGATGCTGAAAAAGCAGATCTTATATTCAGTACTCTTATGGGCGACGAAGTTGAACCAAGAAGACTTTTCATCGAAGAAAATGCCCAGTATGTAACAAACCTTGATGTTTAAGGCTTATTGAAAGGAATTTTTAAAGATGGCTAAAAATAAAAAATACGAAGATTCACATTTTGAAGAATACTTTGACACTCAAAAAATAGTTAATATTGATATTGAAAAAAGAATGAAAGAGGCTTTTATCGATTATGCTATGAGCGTTATCGTAAGCCGTGCTTTGCCTGATGTTCGTGATGGTTTAAAACCTGTTCACAGAAGAATACTTTATTCAATGTTTGAAGAACATTTAACATCGGACAAGCCCTTCTTCAAATCTGCTACAACCGTTGGTAACGTTATCGGTAGATACCATCCACACGGTGACGCATCTGTATATGATGCAATGGTTCGTCTTGCACAGGATTTCTCTATGAGATATCCTCTTATCGACGGTCACGGTAACTTTGGTTCAGTTGATGGCGATCCCCCTGCTGCTTACCGTTATACAGAAGCCAGAATGAGCAAGCTTTCAAACGTTTTGCTTGAAAATATTGATAAAAATACAGTTGATTTTGCTCCAAACTTTGATGAAAAAAGAGTTGAGCCTACTGTACTTCCAACAAGAATACCAACTCTTCTCGTAAACGGAAGTAGCGGTATTGCCGTTGGTATGGCAACAAATATTCCGCCCCATAACCTTACCGAGGTTTTAAACGGCGCAATGGCACAAATTGATAACCCTGATATTACAACAGAAGAACTTATGGAACATATTCAGGGCCCTGATTTCCCAACAAGCGCAACAATTATGGGAAAAAGCGGTATAAGAAGTGCTTATCAGACAGGTAGAGGTAAAGTTATTATCCGCGCAAAAGCTGAAATTGAAGAACATAAGGACGGAACTTCTTCAATTATCGTAACTGAGCTTCCTTATCAGGTTAACAAAAAAATGCTGGTTGAGCAAATTGCAGAGCTTGTAAAAGATAAGAAAATTGAAGGCCTTTCTGATATTGATGACCATTCTTCTGACCGTGTTGGAATAAGACTTGAAATTTTCTTAAAACGTGATGCAAACCCACAGGTTGTTTTAAATCAGCTTTATAAATATTCAAGACTTCAGGATAGCTTTTCAATTAATATGCTCGCAATTTGTGACGGAAAGCCACAAACTATGTGCCTTAAAGATATTCTGGCTCAGTTTATATCTTTCCAGGAAGAAATTGTTACAAGAAGAACTAAATATGACCTTGAAAAAACCGAAGCAAGAATGCATATTCTTGAAGGCCTTCGTATTGCTCTTTCTAATATTGATGAAATTATTGAAGTTATCAGAAGTTCTTATGATGATGCTAAAGAAAAATTGATGGAGCGCTTCTCTTTCTCTGAAATTCAGGCACAAAGCGTTCTTGATATGCGCCTTGCACAGCTGCAGAAATTAAACGGCGAAAAAATTGATGATGAATATAAAGAACTTGGCGAAAGAGCAGAAGAATATAGAAATCTTCTTGCAAATCACGATCTTCTTTCAGAGCAGATTAAGAAAGAACTTACTGAAATTCGCGATAAATTCGGCGATGAAAGAAAAACAGGTATTGAAAATGTTCTTACTGAAATTGATATTGAAGACCTTATTGAAGAAGAGGAAAGCGTTATTACTCTAACTCACTGCGGTTATGTAAAGAGAATGCCTGCTTCAACATATCAGAGCCAGCATAGAGGCGGTAAAGGTATTAAAGGCCTTTCAACTAAAGACGAAGATTTTGTTGAAAAAATTATTATCTGTTCAAGCCATGCAAATCTCTTGTTCTTTACTGATAGGGGCAGAATGTATCGTATAAAAGGATATCAGATTCCTGAATCAAGCCGTCAGGCAAAAGGCTCAGCTATTGTTAATATCCTTCCAATAGAAAAAGATGAAAAAGTAACAGCATTTATTGCCGTTAAAGAGTTTGAAGAGGATAAATATCTCCTTATGTCAACAAGAGGCGGCGTTATTAAGAAAACATCGCTTACTGATTACGATACATCAAGAAAAGGCGGTATTATAGCAATTTCTCTTGATGAAGGCGACGAGCTTATCAACGTTGAAATGACAAATGGCGAAAACGATGTTGTTATCGGTACTCATAACGGTATGGCTATAAGATTTAACGAGCGCGATGTTCGTTCAATGGGCAGGGTAACAAGAGGTGTTAAAGCTATTACACTTCGTGATGACTACGTTGTCGGTATGTGCGTAGTTTCCGAAGATGCAGAACTTCTGGCAGTAACCGAAATGGGCTATGGTAAGAGAACTGATATTTCTGAATACAGAACTCAAACTCGTGGCGGTGTTGGTATAAGAACTTATAAATGCAGCGATGTAACAGGCAAAGTTGTTGGTATTAAATCTGTAAAAGATAGCGACGATATTATTATGATTACATCAGAGGGTATTGTTATAAGAATTGCCGCAACAGATGTAAGCTCAATTGGCAGAAGTACAAAGGGTGTAAGGCTTATGCGCCTTTCCGATGGCGTACAGGTTGTTTCGGTTGCTTTAACAGAGCATGAAGAAGTTGAAGAAGAGGAAGAAAGCGGCGAAGCAGTAGAAGGCGCAGAAACAACTGTTTCAGAGCCTGAAGTAACCGAGGAATAATGAAAGGACTGCAGTTTTATGAGAAGAGTGTGCAGAGAGGTTAAAATAGGCAATATAAAAATTGGCGGAAGCGAAAAAATTGCTATCCAGTCAATGACAACTACTTCTGCCGCAGACGTAGAAAAAACTGCAGAACAAATAAATAAACTTTATAATGCAGGCGCAGATATTGTAAGATTTACTGTTCCTGATGAAGAGGCGGCAAAAGCCGTTTCAAAAATTAAAAAACTTACAAAAGCGGCAATTGTTGCCGATATACATTTCAATTACCGCCTTGCGCTTATGTGTATTGATGGCGGAATTGACAAAATAAGAATAAATCCCGGAAATATTGGCTCTAAAGAAAGAGCAAGAGAGGTTGCGCTTGCGGCAATTGGCGCAGGTGTTCCCATAAGAATAGGGGTAAACAGCGGCTCTTTGGAGAAGGAGTTTTATGAAAAATACGGCTCCTCTCCAAAAGCTATGGTTGAAAGCGCAAAATACCACGCTTCTATTTTGGAAGAATGTGGTATGAAAGATATTGTTATAAGCCTTAAAGCTTCTGATGTAAGAAAAACTGTTGAGGCATATACTCTTATGGCAAAAGAATGTGATTATCCGCTGCATCTCGGCGTAACCGAGGCGGGAACTGCCTATGGCGGAATTATTAAGTCAAGCGCAGGAATAGGCGCTCTTTTGCTAAATGGTATTGGCGATACTATAAGGGTTTCACTTACGGCTGACCCCATAGAAGAAGTAAAAGCCGCAAAAGCTCTTTTGTCAGCCCTTGATTTAAGAAGTGAGCCGCAACTTGTTTCCTGTCCTACTTGCGGCCGATGTCGCATAAATCTTTTCGAAATTGCAGCAAAGGTTGAAAAATATCTTGAAAATATTCAAAAACCTATAAAGGTTGCAGTTATGGGCTGCGCAGTAAATGGCCCAGGGGAAGCAAAAGATGCCCATATAGGAATTGCCGGCGGAAAAGGCGAGGCAGTTTTATTCAAAAAAGGCGAAATAGTTAAAAAACTTAAAGAAGAAGAAATTCTTGAGGTTTTGTTCAGAGAGATAGATTTATGGAGTGAATAAAATGGAAAAAACACTGGCGCAGGCTTTTGAGGATGCAAAAATCCCCGAAGGCCTCGAAAATATCAGGGTTTTATCCCTTACTGTTGATACAGAAAAAAGAGGAGTCACGCTTATGATTAAGCCGGACTCCTTGCCTTGTTATACAGAAATTGAGCGCCTTAAAAGCTCGCTTATAAAAAGCTATGTTTTAAACGAAATTTCTATAAAAACAACTTGCGAAAAAAACGTAATTTCAGAAAATTTTGATACTTTTAAAGATTATATTATAGGCGAAATTTCCGATTTTTCGCCGGTTTGTAAATATATTTTCGAAGGAAGCGCTTGGGAATACAGCGATGAAAAATTAAAAATCACTTTAAAACACGGCTGTATGCCGATTGTTAAAGATGAAAAGCTTCTTGAAAAAATAAAAGCAATTCTAAACAGATGTTCTTTTGGCGGCGAAGTTGAAATAGAGGAACAGTTTGAAAAAATGGAAATTGAAATTCCAAAGGTAGAGTATGTTCCAAAAACTGCGCCCTCTGCGCCAAAAAGCGAAACGCCTCAAGAGCCACCTGAATATATTCTTGGTAAAAATATTGCCGATACACCTATGGAAATAGGAAATGTAGGGGAAAGCGACGGAAAAGTTACAATTGAAGGCGATATTTTCTTTATAGATTCAAGAGAGCTTAGAAACGGAAAATTTCTTGTTATTTTCTATGTAAACGATAAAAGTGGCTCAATTATATGTAAATTCTTTATTACTGCCGAAAAATACGAGCTTATAAAAGGCGATTTGAAAAAGGGAATACATGTTCTTGTTCGCGGCGAAGCAAAATACGATACTTTTGAGCAGGATATTACTATAACTGCAAAAGATATAAATAAAGTTGAAAAGCAGAAAAAGAAAGACAGTGCCGAAGTTAAAAGGGTTGAGCTTCACGCCCACACTCAAATGTCAACAATGGATGCTATCGCAAGCGCGAAAAGCCTTGTAAAACTTGCAAAACAGTATGGCCATAAGGCTGTTGCCATTACCGACCACGGCGTTGTTCAGGCATTCCCCGAAGCCTTTCATGAAAAAGACGATACAATTAAAATTTTGTACGGAACAGAAGGCTACATAATTAACGATTGCGATAATCTTATTTATAAAGGCGAAAACAAACCTCTTAATAGCGAAGTAGTTGTTTTTGATATTGAAACTACGGGCCTTTCTGCTCAAACCGAAAAAATAACTGAAATTGGTGCTGTTTTAATAAAAGACGGCAAAATTTGTGATACCTTTGAAACTTTTGTAAATCCCGAAAAGAGTATTCCTGCAAAAATAGTTGAGCTTACGGGAATAACCGATGATATGGTTAAAGACGCTCCAAATCAAAACGATGCTGTTGATGCATTTATGGAGTTTGTGGGTGGCAGACCGCTTATTGCACATAACGCCGATTTTGATACAGGGTTTATAAGAGAAAATTTGTCGGGCAGGGTAGAAAACTCCTCTCTTGATTATCTTGACACTCTGGGACTTTGCAGAGCACTTGTAAAAGAAAAAAAATCTCATAAGCTTAATATTATGGCCGAGCATTTTGGTATAGAAAATCCATCTCATCACAGAGCGGTAAACGACGCTCAGGTTTGTGCCGAAATATACCTTAAATGTTTAGAGCTTTTGCCCGAGGAAGTTGAAGATTTTGAAACTTTAAATGCACATCTTGCAGGAAAAGCTGACTTATCGGGACTTAAATCAAGCCATATAATTTTGTTTGCAAAAAACCTTGTAGGCCTTAAAAACCTTTATAAACTCATTTCGCTTTCTCATTTAAATTATTATTACAGAACTCCTCGTATGCCCAAAAGCGAAATTTTAAAACATCGCGATGGCCTTTTGATTGGCTCAGCATGTGAGGCAGGCGAGCTTTTCAAAGCTATAAAAGATAAGAAAAGCGATGAAGAAATTAAAAAGCTTTGCGAGTTTTACGATTATTTCGAAGTTCAGCCAATCGGCAACAATATGTTTATGCTCAGAGAAGGGGCTGTTTCTTCCGTAGCAGAGCTTCAGGAATTTAACAAAAAAATAATTGAACTTGGCGAAAAGTACGGAAAACCCGTTGTTGCAACGGGCGACGTTCACTTTTTAAACCCTGAAGATGAAGTTTACAGAAGGGTTTTAATGGCGGCTAAAAAGTTTGACGATGCTGATAATCAGGCACCGCTTTACTTCAGAACTACTGAAGAAATGCTAAGTGAATTTGATTATCTCGGCGAAGAAAAGGCAAGAGAAATTGTAATTGAAAACACCAATAAAATTGCCGATATGATTGAGGATATAAGGCCTGTTCCAAAGGAAAAATGTCCTCCTGTAATCGAAGGCTCTGACAAAGATATTGAAAGAATGTGCCGTGAAAAGGCAACAAGGATTTACGGCGACGATTTGCCGGAAATTGTTGAAACGCGAATGAAAAAAGAGCTTACAAGTATTATAAATAACGGCTTTGCGGTTATGTATATGATTGCTCATAAGCTTGTTAAAAAATCACTTGAGGACGGATATCTGGTTGGCTCCCGTGGTAGTGTTGGTTCTTCCTTTGTTGCGTTTTTAACTGATATTACCGAGGTTAATTCACTTCCGCCGCACTATGTTTGCCCGAAATGTAAATACAGCGAGTTTTTAAGCGATGCGCCTGTAAGCTCGGGTTGCGATTTGCCTGATAAAGTATGCCCAAAATGCGGAGCACAGCTTTATAAAGATGGTCACGATATACCCTTCGAAACATTTCTTGGCTTTAACGGCGACAAAGCCCCTGATATCGACTTAAACTTTTCAGGCGATTATCAGTCAACCGCTCATAAATATACAGAAGTACTTTTTGGCGAAGGTTATGTTTTCCGCGCGGGAACAATTGGTACTGTTGCGGAAAAAACTGCCTTTGGATATGTTAAAAATTATTTTGACGAAAGGGGCCTTGCTTCAAGAAAAGCAGATGTTGCACATATTGTTGAAGGTTGTACCGGCGTTAAAAGAACAACCGGCCAGCATCCGGGTGGCGTTATAGTTTTGCCTAAAGGCCACGATATTCACGAGTTTACCCCTGTTCAGCATCCGGCTGACAAAAGCGATGTTGATATTATAACAACTCACTTTGACTATCATTCAATCGATGAAAACCTTTTAAAACTTGACCTTCTCGGCCACGACGATCCTACTGTTATCAGAATGCTTGAAGACATTACAGGCCTTGATGCAAAAAGAATTCCTCTTGATGATAAAGACACTATGTCTATATTTACAAGTACAGATATTCTTGGCGTTACTCAGGAGGATATAAACAGCGAGGTTGGAACTTATGCCGTGCCTGAATTTGGTACAAAGTTTGTTCGCCAGATGCTTGTTGATACAAAGCCCAAAACATTTTCTGACTTAATCAGAATTAGTGGACTTTCCCACGGAACAGACGTTTGGACAAACAACGCACAAGACCTTGTAACAAGCGGAACATGTACACTTTCAAGCTGTATTTGTACACGTGACGATATTATGATTTATCTTATCAAAATGGGACTTGATCCATCTATGGCGTTTAAAATAATGGAGTCGGTTCGTAAAGGTAAAGGTTTAAACGACCAGTGGGAAGCGGCAATGAGAGAACACAGCGTTCCCGAATGGTATATAGATTCTTGTAAAAAAATTAAATATATGTTCCCAAAAGCCCATGCATGCGCTTATGTAACCATGGCTTTCCGAATAGCATATTTTAAAGTTCATTATCCTTTAGCTTTTTATATGGCATATTTCAGCGTAAGAGCCGATGGGTTTGAATATGATATAATGTGCCACGGGGCTGACAAAGTAAAAGAGGCCATTAAAAACATAAACGCAAAAGGCAACGATGCAACACCTAAAGAAAAGGCTATGATACCTGTGCTTGAGGTTTGCGTTGAGATGTATGCCAGAGGCATTGAATTTTTGCCAATGGATTTATACAAGTCCCACAGCGACCGCTTTTTAGAAGAGGGCGGAAAAATAAGGCCGCCGCTTAACTCTTTGCCCGGCGTTGGAACAGCCGCTGCGAAAAATATTGTACAGGCCAGAGAAAAAGGCGAATTTATCGCTATTGACGATATGGTAAACCGAAGCGGAATTACAAAAGCAGTTGTTGAAGCTCTTCAGGGAGTTGGCTGCCTTGACGGAATGACTGAAACATCACAGCTTACATTTTTTGTGTGAGCAGTAGCTTACACAAAAAGCGATATAAATTCCTTCGGAATTTGCGATATACCTTGCGGTGCGATATATTCCGAGGAATGCGATATGTGCCTTAGGCACTAGATAAGGAATTTGTATCATATCGCAGGAGCATAGTGAGTTTATGCAAAAGAAAACTAAATATGTTATAATTAACTGAATTACAATATAAGAAGGTGTTTATTTGGCAACGAAATATAATTATCAATCGGAAGTGTCTCACAAGGGTCTTAATAAATATAGGGTTGTAAAAGCTTCTAGCCGTTATGAACTTAATCAAAAAGTAACTGCTTTGAAGAATCAATGGGATGCAGAATGGGCAAAAAAGGTTGAAAAGAAACAAAAAATTCAAGAAGAAAACACAGCGATAGAATTTGCCAAAAAGTTAACAGAGGATGCTGTTGAGAAAAATCGAGCTATTGAAAACATTTTTGCTGATTCGTTGTTTCCCATCCAGTTAAGTGCTGAAAAATTAAAAGATTCTTCGAAATTTTCGGAAAGTAAACCTAAAAAGAAAAAGTTTGAATTTGTTCCAATTGAGCCATTAATAAGTGATAGAAAATATTCGCATATCCCATTTTTTATTAGTCTTTTTCCAAGTCTGAAACAACAGCGTGAAGCCGCAAATGTCGTTAACTTTCAAAAGGATCATGATGCTTGGCAAATTCAATTTGACAAAGCAACTAAAGTTAATACCGAAATTTCAAAAAGATATGAAAAAGAGTGCGAAGAGTGGGCTATAAGGGAAAAGAAATTCTATCAACAACAAGCTGACGAAAACAGCAAAATTGATCTAATGTTTGAGAATATCTCAAAAAATGATAAAACTGCAATAGAACAATATGTTGCTTTGTTGTTAGAAAGTATTAATCATCCAATTGATTATGATAGGGAAGTAGAGTGTGAGTATAATGTCGGAAACAATGTCCTAATAGTAGATGTGACTTTGCCGGTAATAGATGACATTCCTACTCTAAAAGGTGTTAGTTATATAAAATCAAAAAAGGAATTTAAAGAGTCACATTTTCCGGAGTCAACTATTAAAAAAATGTATGATTCTGTAATATATCAAATAGTTTTACAGACAATGAATTACATTTTTGATTTTGGAAAGAAGTATTCAGTAATAGATGGCGTTGTAATTAACGGAAAAATTAAAACCATTGATAAGGCTACGGGAAAATCAATTGAACCATTTATCCTTTCAATTAATCAAAATAAAAATTCTTTTAAGGATTTAAAACTTGATGCAATAGATCCAAAAGCATGGTTTAAAAGTGCGAAAGGAATTTCGGCATCCGAATTATCAACCGTTACACCAGTTGCGCCCATCATTGTTATGGATAAAGAGGATAAACGATTTGTTGAGGAATATTCAGTGATGAATTCAGTTTCATCGGGAACAAATTTAGCTGCGATGGATTGGCAGGATTTTGAAAATCTTATAAGAGAAATTTTTGAACAGGAATTTTCATCAAATGGTGGTGAAGTTAAAATAACACAAGCCAGCAGAGATGGCGGTGTAGATGCTGTTGCGTTTGATCCCGATCCAATTCGTGGCGGTAAAATTGTTATACAGGCAAAAAGATATACAAATGTCGTAGGGGTATCCGCTGTTCGAGATTTGTATGGAACTGTAATGAACGAGGGAGCTACAAAGGGCATTTTGGTTACCACGTCAAACTATGGAAATGACGCGTATGAATTTGCGTCAGGGAAGCCTCTAACATTGCTTAATGGAGCAAATTTACTTAGTTTAATTCAGAAGCATGGTCACAAGGCATACATTGACATAAATGAAGCGAAAAAGATTTATAAAAATCATTAAGTTGCACAAATATAAGAATTAAATTGCAAATGTTGCATTTTTTAAAAAACTGTGATATACTTATTTAAATATAATATTGAGAGGAGAGCTTGAAATATGAAAGACGATATCAGAAAAGTTGCTATAAGACTTAAGGAAATGCGCAAAATTACAGGAAAAACTACAGATGATATGGCAAAGCGTCTTGGCATAACAAACGAGAAATATCTTGAATACGAAAGTGGCGAAATTGATATGCCAATCAGCTTTCTTTCTGAAGTTGCGGCTGTTTTCGGCGTACAGGTTTACGAGCTTTTATCAGGCGATGCACCAAGGCTTAAAATTTATCAGCATGTAAAAGCTGACAAAGGCCTTCGTATAGAAAAAAGCCAGCAGTATGAATATCAGCATCTTGCGTATAACTTTTTAAATAATAAGGTTTTACCTCTTTTGGTCAGCGTCGACCCTCAGGGGGGTCATGAAGAAATCAGTACAAATATTCACATGGGACAGGAGTTTGACTACTGTCTTGAAGGCAGGGTTTTAATAAGAATAGATGGAAAAGACATTATTTTAGAGGAAGGAGATTCGATTTATTACGATTCTTCATATCCTCACGGAATGGCTGCAATAGGAGAGAAGTCTGCCAAAGTTCTCACTATTGTAATTTAAAAACAAAAGGGGATAAAAATGGATATATTATCTAGATATACAAAAGGGGAATACTCCTCTTATGAAGACTTTGTAAAAAACTTTAAAATTGATATACCTGAAAACTTCAACTTTGGTTTTGATGTAGTTGATGCTTGGGCAGAAATTAAGCCAAACAAAAGAGCTTTAGAGTGGTGTAACGACGAAGGCGACAAAAAAACAATTACCTTTGGCGAGCTTAAAAAGCTTTCCAACAAAACCGTTAATTTTCTTAAAAGAATTGGCGTTAAAAAAGGCGACAATGTTATGGTAGTACTCCGCCGCCATTTTGAATACTGGATTTGCGCGGTTGCTCTTCACAAATTGGGTGCAGTTTTAATTCCTGCTACAACACAGCTTAAAACAAAAGACGTTATATATCGTATTCAGGCAGCAAGCGTTACAACAATAATTGTTTCTGACACAGCAGATTTATCTAAAGATGTTGAAGAGGCAGAAAAGGTTTGCCCTTCACTTAAAAATAAAATTCTTTGCTGCGGAAAACGTGACGGCTGGCTTTGCTATGATGAAGAAATAGCAGATGAAAGCGATGTTTTTGAACGCCCTACCGGTAAAGATGCAACAAAAAATGACGATACACTTCTGATGTACTTTACTTCAGGCACAACGGGATACCCAAAAATGGCAAGACATTGTCATACATATCCGCTTGGCCATATTATAACTGCAAAATACTGGCATAATGTTGAAGAAGATGCTCTTCATTTAACTGTTGCTGAAACAGGCTGGGCAAAATCTTCCTGGGGTAAAATTTATGGTCAGTGGATTTGCGGCGCTGCCATTTTTGTTTACGATTACAGCACACGCTTTACACCTGTTGATTTACTTAAGAAAATTGAAGAATATAAAATTACAACATTTTGTGCACCGCCTACAATTTTAAGATTTTTAATTAAAGAGGATTTAACAAAATACGATTTATCTTCTCTTAAACACTGCACAACTGCAGGCGAAGCATTAAATGCTGAAATTTACAATAAATTTTTAGAAGCTACAGGCGTTAAAATTTACGAAGGTTTCGGCCAGACAGAAACTGTTGTTGCTCTGGCGAATTATCCTTGGTTTGAGCCACGCCCGGGTTCACTTGGAAAACCATCGCCAAGCTACGAAATACATCTTCTTGATGATAACGGAAACGACTGCGAAGAGGGTAAAGCAGGACAGATTGCTTTTAAAACTGACGAAAGAATGCCTTACGGACTTTTCTGCGGTTACTATCTTGACGAAGAGAAAACTCAGAGCTGCTGGCACGACGGATATTATTACACAGGCGACATTGCTTGGTGTGATGAGGACGGATATTACTGGTATGTTGGCAGAGCTGACGATATGATTAAAAGCTCGGGCTACAGAATAGGGCCTTTTGAAGTTGAAAGTTCACTTATGGAGCACCCTTCTGTTTTAGAAGTTGCAGTTACTGCTGTTCCTGATGAAATAAGAGGCCAAATTGTTAAAGCAACAATCGTTTTAGCCAACGGATACGAGGGTTCGGATGAGCTTATAAAAGAGCTTCAGACTCATGTTAAAAATACAACCGCTCCTTATAAATACCCAAGAATTATCGAATTTGTTGAATCTTTGCCAAAAACTACAAGCGGCAAAATTATGAGAACAAAAATAAGAGAGAGGGACCATAAATAAATGACCGGTTTTTTAATGCGGACATTTAAAATAACCCAAGATAAAAATCCTGCCAATCGAAAAAAGGCAGGATTTTTGGCGGGGTTTTTAGGTGTTGCGGCAAATTTATTGCTTTTTATAATTAAAATAGTTATCGGAACTGTAACGGCCAGCGTTTCGGTTGTGGCCGATGCTTTTAACAACTTATCAGATATGGGCTCGAGCCTTGTAACAATAGTTGGATTTAAAATGGCTGATATGCCTGCCGACGAGGAACATCCCTTTGGTCACGGTAGGGTGGAATATATTTCTGCATTTATTGTGTCACTTTTAATTTTACTGGCAGGATTTGAGCTTTTAAAAAGCTCTTTTGGAAAAATAGCTGTGCCTGTTCAAACAAGCTTTAGCATTGTTATGATAATAGTTCTTGTGTTAACCATTCCGGTAAAGCTTATTCTGGCAAAAGTGAACGGCGAGCTTGGCAAGGTTATAGGCTCGGCAGCGGTTGAAGCTGCATCAGCTGACAGCAGAAACGATGTTTTGGTAACCTCGGCAACTATTGTTTCGGCACTTTTATCAAAATATTTTGGCTTTTACGCAGTTGATGGATACATAGGTGCTATGGTTGCACTTTTTATAATGTATTCAGGCTTTTCCTTTGCAAAAGAAACATTAGAGCCACTTCTTGGCCAGCAGCCTGACAAAGAAATGGTTAAGAAGATACAAGGTTTAATTCTTGACAGCAAAGAGGTTTGCGGAATTCACGATTTAATAGTACACAACTACGGGCCTGACAAATTTATTGCATCTGCCCATGCAGAGGTTGCGGTTGATGCCGATATTTTGCGTGTTCACGATGAAATTGACCTGATTGAAAGGCGTATAATGGAAGAAATGGGCGTTCAGATGACAATTCATATTGACCCCATAAGTACTGACAATGAGGCAATAAATTCTTTGCGTGAAATGGTTTTGAAAATTGTAGAGGAAATTGATGATAATTTAAAAATTCACGATTTTCGTGTTGTGTCGGGCGATACTCACACAAATTTGATTTTTGACATTGTAGTTCCGCATAAATTTAAAATGGCGGATAAAGAAATAAAAGCGGCTATTGACAGCCGCCTTGAAGATGGATATTTTACAGTTATAGTATTTGATCGTTCTTACATTTAGTCTTGACAAAATAGCACAGACCGCATAAAGCATAATAAAAAAACTATGAATATATTATATAGTTGATAACAAAGAGTTTAATTTCGAGGTATAAATTCGTTATAACGAATTTAAAATTAAATGCTTTATGCTACGAACAAACTTCACCTCTCGGAGTATAACATACACCTTCGGATTCAGTTTGTCCGTTCTGCACCATTTTCTCTTCGCCTGATAAAACAACCAAAAAAATCATACGGAACTTTTAATTATCCCACCGCCCAAAACAGTATTGCCGCTATACAAAACGGCTGACTGGCCGGGGGTTACGGCACGTTGAGGAGTATCAAATGTAATTTTTATTCCGTTTCCGTACTCTGTTATAGTTGCAGGAGTAAGAGGAGCGCGGGAGCGAATTTTAACGTCAGCTCTCATTGGAAACACAAAATTACTATCCCCTGTAAACGCAAAATTTTCAGTAACAAGTTCTGAAGATAAGGCATCATCACCAATGGTGATGGTGTTTTTTTCTGCATTGATTTCTCTTACAAAATAAGGCTTTCCAAAAGCGCCAAGGCCTTTTCGCTGACCAACTGTATAGTTATAAATTCCGTGATGAATACCAATTGGGTTGCCCTCTGTATCAACAAAATATCCTTCGGGAGGAATATTTTCGCAGTTATTTTTTATAAAATCGCCGTAATTTCCGTCGGGAAGAAAACATATTTCCTGACTATCAGGTTTTTTGGAAACTTCAATTTTAAATTCTTCAGCCATCTGGCGAACTTCTTCTTTAGAAAAGCCGCCAATGGGGAAAAGAAGCCTTGAAAGCTGCTCTTTTTTAACGCCATAGAGAAAATAGCTCTGGTCTTTTCTTAAGTTTTCGCCCTGCTGAAGATAAACCTTGCCATCTTCTCGCAAAATTTTGGCATAGTGACCTGTTGCAATATATTCTATGCCAAGTTTATCGGCAAAATCTAAAAGTGCAAAAATTTTAACCGCAGGATTACACATAACGCAAGGATTTGGGGTTCTGCCGCATAAATATTCGTTTATAAAAGGATTTACAACTTTTTCTTTAAAAAGAGAAGAATAATCGCCCTCGTAATAGGGGATTTTGAGGAAGTTACAAATTTTTCGGGCGTCGTCATCGGTTTTTTCGCCATTGCACCAAAACTTTAAATTAACGCCACAAACTTCATATCCTTCTTTTTTTAAAAGGGCGGCAACAACGCTGCTGTCAACGCCGCCGCTTACGCCAACTAAAACTTTTTTCATAACAATTCACCTGAAAACAGTATATACTAAAAAACTATATTTTACAATACTTAAGCAAAAATTAGGGGAATAAGAATACCCGTTACAACAATTAAAGAACAAAACAGTTTGTAAAGTATATTTTTTTCTTTGAAAATAAGCCATGCTGAAAGAACAGAAACTACTACCGAAGATTGTTTTATAAGCGTCATAAGAGTAACCTGGCTTTGAGGTGCGGCATTTGCTTTAAAGAGCAGCAAATCGCCAAAAACGAGAGAAACGCTCATAATGGGAATCCAGTAATTTGTTTTAAGGGTTTTCACAGAAATTTTTTCCCGGCGGACAAGCAAAATAACGCCGTAAATTATTGTCATAAAAAGCATAAACCAAAACTGGAGCTGGTCAGGAGCAATATCTCTCATAAGTATTTTGTCAAGTGTTCCCGAAATTGCGTTGAAAAGGCAGTTCATCAAAACTGCGAAAAGGGTAAAAAATGTTGTTTGATTTGCAGAAGAATGTTTTTTAAGGTTTACAAGAATAAGGCCGACTATTACAAATAATGCACCAACGGCTTTTGGTATGGTAAGAGATTCGCCGATAACAATAACGCCGAGGGCGGTTGAAAAAACAACTCTGCCAAGATCCATAACGCTGTATAAACTTACCGACATCTGTTTTAGTGCAAGCATTGAGAAAAGAAACGCAATACAGCAAACGGCTGATTTTATTAAAATATAAAATATATAAATCCCGTCAAGTGAGAGAGCGTTTTTTATATAGGGGAGAGTTAGCAAAAAGCCGATAAAGGTGTAAAAAAATAAAATTTCATTGGGGCTTGACTTTTTCAGAGCGGCTTTTTTCATACATTCCCTTCCGCCCTTTAAAAAAGCATATATCACTACTAAATATATCCATAAATTCTGCATTTTTATCACTTCTTCTTCTAGTATTCAATACGCTATATTTTACTATGTTTTCGGAAAAAAAGCAAGAAAAAAGTGGCTGTAAAGCCACTTTTTTATCCCAGCCTTGCTTCGATAAGTTTAGCAAGGTATGTTGCTCGTTGTTTTATAATTTTCATATCTTCGCCTTCAATCATAACTCTTACACAAGGCTCTGTTCCCGATGCACGTATTAAAACTCTGCCTTTACCGTCAAATTCTTTTTCCAGTGCGGCAATTTCTTCCATAATTTTCTTATCATCGCTGAATGAATATTTTTTGGAGTTTTGTACTTTGGCGTTTACAATAACTTGTGGAAGAGTTTGGAAAACTTCGGCAAGCTCTGAAAGCTTTTTGCCCGAATTTTTTACTATTGACAAAAGCTGAAGGGCAGAAACCAGGCCGTCGCCGGTTGTATTATGGTTTAAAAATATAATGTGCCCCGAAGCTTCGCCACCGAGGATATAACCTTCTTCAAGCATTTTTTCAAGAACATATCTGTCGCCAACATTAGTTTGAACTATGTTTATACCAAGTTCTTTTGCCGCAAGGGTTAAGCCGAGGTTTGTCATAATAGTTGTAACAAGAGTATTTTTGTAGAGCATGTTTTTCTCTTTAAGATGCGACGCGCATATAAGCATAATTTTGTCGCCATCAATAAGATTACCCTTTTCGTCAACAACCAAAAGCCTGTCGGCATCGCCATCAAATGAAAGGCCGATGTCAACATTTATATTTTTAACATATTCCTGAAACTCAGATGTATGAGTTGAGCCGCATTTTAAATTTATGTTTGTGCCATTTGGAGTATTATGAATAATATAAGGCTCTGCACCGAGAGCCGACAAAACTTTTGCCGCAGTTTTATAAGATGCACCATTTGCGCAGTCAACTGCAATTTTGAGGCCCGAAAGTTCACAATCGATTGTATTTTTGGCAAATTCAACGTAATCGGCAACGGCAGTTTCACATTTTGAAATTGTTCCAACGCGGTCGCCTGTTGGAAGGGGAATACCTTCAAGATTTGCAAAAATATATTTTTCAATATTTTCTTCAATTTCGTCGCTTAATTTATAGCCGTTTGAATTGAAAATTTTAATTCCGTTAAATTCAGCACTGTTATGTGAAGCAGAAATTACAACGCCTGCATCAGCTTCGTATTTTCGTGTAAGAAAGGCAACTGCCGGAGTTGGAACTACTCCAAGGCTTACAACATTTGCGCCAACGCTGCAAAGGCCGGCCGAAAGAGCACTTTCAAGCATATCGCCGGAAATACGTGTATCTTTACCAATTATAATTTTAGGGCTGTGATGGGTTTCGCGGGTTAAAACAAATGCCGCTGCAACACCAATTTTATAAGCCATATCGCATGTAAGCTCGGTATTTGCAACGCCTCTTACGCCATCAGTTCCAAATAATTTTCCCATATTTTTTTCCTTTCCGATGCATTGCATCTTAAAATATGACTAATTATACACCCGTGGTAAAATTTTGTCAACATTATTCGATAAAATCTAAAACTGCGTCTTCCATATGTAGAGGGCTTACGTTAAGGTGGTTTAAAAGGGCAATGAAGTTTTCGGCTTTTTCTTTATCGGTAGTAATATCGTTTATAATTTTATCTTCAAAACCTATGCCATAGCTTGTGTACCATTTGTTTTCAACTTTAGTTTTACTTTCAGTTAAATAATACATACAACACCTCACTTCCAATTTATGGAAATATTATACAATAATTTCCAAAAAATGTCAATAGCAACAGCAAAATATAACAATTAAACTGCAATATATTTATTGATTTGTATTTTATGGTATGCTATAATAATGTTATATTTCAAAAAGGATAGATATGTATGAAAACTGTACTTGTTACCGGTGGTGCCCGCGGAATTGGCAAGGCTATTTCTAAAAAGTTTGCCGATGAAGGATGGAGGGTGCTTATAAATTACAACACATCTGAAAAAGCGGCAAAAGAGCTTGAAGAGGAAATCGGAAAAGACAGATGCAAAGCCTACAAAGCTGATATCTCCTCATATGAAGAAGTTAAAAAAATGGTTTCGGATATCCTTCAGGAATTTGGCAAGGTAGATGTTTTAATAAACAATGCAGGCATTGCAGGACAAAAGCTTTTTTGCGATATTACGCCTGATGACTGGAAAAAAATGTTTTCTGTAAATGTTGACGGCGTTTATAATGTTACTTCGCTTATTTTGCCTTCGATGATAAACGAAAAAAGCGGAAGCGTTATAAATATTTCTTCTATCTGGGGAATGGTTGGAGCTTCGTGTGAAGTGCATTACAGCGCATCAAAAGCGGCAATTATCGGTTTTACAAAAGCGCTTGCAAAAGAGGTTGCGCCATCGAATATTACGGTTAACTGCATAGCTCCCGGAATTGTGGAAACCGACATGATGTTCGGGCTTGATGATGAGGAGCGGCAGAGCCTTATAGATGAAACGCCGCTTGGAAAATTCGGCAGTGGCGATGATATTGCCAGAAGCGCATATTTTTTAGCAAATGACAGCTTTATAACCGGTCAGGTTTTAAGCCCTAACGGCGGATTTGTTATAAATTAGGAAAAGGATGATAAAAGTGAGTAAAATATACGGCGTTGCACTTATAGGTTGTGGCCATATGGGAGCAGTGCATCTTGAAAATATTTATTATAAAGATAATGCTCATATAACGTATGTTTGTGACAGTGTTTTGGAAAAAGCAGAGCTGTTTAAAAAGAAGTATGGTGCAGAAGTAGCAACAGACAATGCCGATGAGTGTATAAAAAGCGAAAATGTTGACATTGTAATTATTTCAACTTATCCGAAATCACATATTGAACTGCTTGAAAAATGCCTTAAAAACAAAAAACACGTTATTATGGAAAAGCCTATTGGAACTTCGCTTGAGGAAGGGGATAGGTTTTTAGAGCTTTTAAAAGAATATCCCGAAAGCCGCGTTTTAGTAGGGCACATTTTAAGGCACAACCATACATATAACACCGTTGCCAAAATGATTAAAGATGGCGCAATAGGAAAGCCAATACTTATGAGAATGGTGCAAAACCATCACACAATGAACTGGGAAAGATATTTGGAGCTTATGCGAGAAACCTCGCCAATTATTGACTGCGGTGTTCATTATCTTGATGTTATGCAGTGGTTTACCGATGCTAAAATCACAGGCATGTCGGGAATAGGAATGAGAACAGAGGAGCAGGTTCCTGAAGATACATATAACTACGGAATGATAACTGTTACACTTTCCGACGGGTCGGTTGCATATTACGAAGCAGGCTGGGCAAATACAATTTCTTCTGACAATTTAAAAGAGTTTGTAGGCCCTAAGGGAAGTATTAAAATTATTTATCAGAAAGACAGGCAGAGCCATCAGGAAGAGGGCGACCTTATTGAATATTATAAATATCCTGAAAAGAAATACGAAATGATAAATGTTGAAGGAAAGAGAAAGCCTACCGACGAGCAGTTTGATTATCTTATCAAAATGATTGAGGAAGGAGCCCATGCAAACCCTTCAAACAGCGAAGTTTACGAGTGTTTTAAAAGAGCGCTTGAGTCTGATGCTTATATAAGAAATAATAAATAAAGAAGTGGCTGTAAAAAGTTTTTACAGCCACTTTTGTTATAAGTTAGAAAACTCTGTTAAAGCGTGTAGTTCAAAGTCTTTTGGTATGCAATGGGGTGTAAACGGATAGAAGAAAATTTGTTTTTCTTCGGATGCAGTATGATGATATGGAGAATAAACAAATTCGGGAATACATATAGGGTCAATCATACCCAAGGCAAAATCGACAGGAACTTTCAGAAGTGAAACCATATTGTTTATATCAAAGTATGAGAGGGTATCGAAAACTTTATCTGTATCAAATGGGTGTTCCTGAAGATATTTTTTTGTAGCCTCGAAAACACCGCTTCCTGCTTCAACTCGCTGAGGGAGGCAGCAGTAGCTTGGAACTGCGGGATAAGCTTTTTTAATCTTTCCGCTTAATGCAGTTGCAACAATGGACAAAGCGCCGCCCTGGCTTCCGCCATAGGCAACGATTTTGCTCTTGTCCACTTCAGGCAGAGAACAAATAGTGTCAACAGCTCGAACGGCATCAAGATAAATGTTTTTCATATAAAAGCTTTCTTTGTAAAGCACATCGTGAGTCATTAAAGCGCCACGGTAATCGTCGCCCATTTTATAGTTTGCTTTGTCAAAAGTTGTGCCGCTTTGTGAGCGAACATCCATAAAAAAGCAGCAAACGCCCGTTGAAACAATATGTGGCATTATGGTTTTTCTTCCGCCGCCACCTGTGAAATATGCAACGCAGGGGAGAGGGCCTTCAAATCCTTTTGGAACAGAAAAATATGCTGAAACAACGGTGTCGTCGTGGGTGTTAAAAGTTATTTCATAGCTGTCAAATGTTTTGTATGGCAAATCAAGTTTTGTTCGCGTAATTTCGAGAGGAATTTTGCGAAGAGCTTCAACTTCCATCTTCCAGAAAGATTCAAAATCGTCTTTTTTGGTTTGAGGAATTATTTTGTTTTTAAGGCTTTTTTCTTTTTCTTCAATATAGATCATATTATCACTCCTTAATAAAGTTTAGTAAATTTATAATCGGGGTCAATGCCCATTTTTTTAAGTGCTTCGTTTTTTCTTTTTTCTATTTCTTCGTCCATTGTGTCGAAATAGTTATTGCCTTTGGTGTCAATATCTACTATAAAAGGACCGATATCATTAAGTTTAAAAAACCATGCAGCCTCTATTCTGCCAAGCTCGTCATAAAGATAAACATCTTCAATTTCGATTGAGTCAATCCAGAGATTTGGGCTTACAGACTGGGGAGAAACGTGGACACATTTCTTTTCGCACATCTTCTTGGCGGTTTCCGCTCCCATTGTGGTTTTGCCTATAATCATTTTTAAATTCCAGTTTTCAACGCTTTTTGCGCCCCATTTTTCAAACCTTATGCTTGAGGTTGGCATAAAAGATACAAGGCGCCATTTTCCGTTTTCTTTTACAACTATCGGGCCGTTATGAATCAGAATATTTCTGCCTTCGGTTGAAAATGGAAGAGTATTTTTTTCGTCAAAAATATATTTCTGAAGGCGTGAACGGCAGGTAAAAGCTTCGCCGCTTATATAAACTGTGTCGCCAATTGAAAGTTTTTCAACATCGGCATCGCTTAAAGGTCCTTTTAAATGAAATTCAGCCATGTTATTGCTCCTTTCTGTCAAACCAATCGGGGCCTTTTAAAACTGTAACTGTATTGTCGGCAGAAATTTTTGTGCTTGCTCTTCTTGCAACCATACAGTTTGAGCTTGTTGCAACGCAAATACCGGCAATATGTGTAAATGCATATTCAACATTTACCGCAAGAACAGATGTGTCGCCGCCGGCACCCATAATTCCTATTCCAAGGCTATTAAGTGCCTCGTATAAATCTTCTTCTATTTTTGCAAACATTGGATCGGGGTTTTTTGAGCCTACTGTTCTAAGGCACGCCGCCTCTTTTGCAAGGTTTGCCGCAACATTTGCCGTTCCGCCAATGCCTATTCCAAGTACTGATGGTGGACATATTGCACCTGCACGGGTTGAGGCGATAAAACAGTCTAAAATAAATTTTTTAATTCCGTCAACACCATCGGCAAAGGCAATAACCTTATGTCTTGTACCGCCAAAACATTCACTCCCACCGCCTTTGGCAACATAAGTTATTTCCAAATCTTTGCCGGGTACGAATTTATATGTAAAGTCGGGAATGTTCATACCGATATTATTTCCGGGGTCAAAGCCTGTTAAAGGGTGTTTCATAGTTGCACGGATATATCCTTTTTCGGTAGCCGCCGCAACTGCACGGCGTGCCGCTTCTTCAAGAGCCATAAAGCCGCCCTCGATTTCACACTCATTACCTACTTTAAAGTAAAAAATAGGCCAGCCTGTGTCAACACAGAGAGGGTTTTCGCGAACTTCTGACATCTCCATACTTTTAAGAGTTTTTATAAGCCCTGATTTGGCGTTTTCTTTTGTTTCTTTTTCTATTGCCTTTTCAAAAGCTTCGCGAACATCGTCGGAAATAACGGTTGCACCTTTTTTAACTGTTTCAAAAAGGGCTTTTTCATAAACTTGAGCTTTTATCATTATATTCTCCTTGAATTTCAATATTTGCCAGAGGCATATGCTGTTGACAGCCGTAAATATCATCATCAAAAATACTGCCGCTTATATGTTTTCGCGGGAAAGTTATTTTAATTGAATTTACTATGTCATAAGCAATAATGTCTATGTGGTTTTCCAAAACGCCATAAGCCTTTGAAATATCTTCTTTTTTAAGAGAAGATAACACTTTGTTCATATCCTCTGAATTATGAAAAATTAAGTCGAAAGTGATAAAAAGAGGGCCGGCGTTTTTACTGCGGAGAATTTTTGCAATTTCTATAAGTTTCATTTTCCTACCTCCTCTGTTTTTAAAACTGAAGTTTCGCAAAGCGAAGCAACTTTTGCAAGGTGGAATATGGAAAACTCATAAACTTCGCCCATATGAATATCGGAAGGAGAAAATGGAAAAGCGATATTTCCTGCGGTTGATTTTCTGCCTTCAAAATCGCAATGGAGCATTCGGGAGCGGGCGAGAGAACATATTGTGTCGGCAATTTCCTGTGTACTGCCTACAACATCTATTATAACACACATATTGCTTTTAGCTGAGCCAAAGGTTCTGAAATTAAGGATATAGTTATTTTTATCGATGGCGGCGCTTTCTGTTACAAAAGCAAAAACTGTTTTTTTGATATAATCAAAATTTTCTATTGTTTGCGGGTCGTAAACTGCGCCGGTACATATAGTTCTATAACCAACGCATTTAACGCCTTCAAGTTTCAATGTTTTTTCTTTTGCAGGAGTAAAGCGTGAGCCTTTTATACGAACAGTTCTTTCGTCTGCTTGTTCGTAAGTTGTATCTTTTAAATCTATAACACCGTCAGGCTCGTAAATCATATATGGGTTGGTTTGCTCATACATAGTATGTGCTGCCGCTCTTGAAACGGTACATTTTCTTATAGGGTTTGCAGGGCGAAGTTCAAAAAAATCTTTGTACATATACGCTTGCATAACATCAGCTGCGGCAACAGGCTCGGCACACATTGCACCACATTCCATAATTTTTGCCATATGAAAAGCCAGGCCTTCATCAAAGCCGTTTAAAATACAAGGAGCGGCGTAAATTGCTGTGTCACAGGCTCTGCCACAAACTATAACATCAACATCTTCTTTTAAAAGCTCTATAATTGGAGCTACTCCAATCTGACTTACAATTCGGGTACTTTCATCTATGTTTTTCTTTGACAGAGGAAAGCTTTCAGACATATTTATTATTTTTCCGCTTTCAAGTTTTTCGAGAACATAGCTTTTTTCAACATCGCTATAAATTATGCCCATTTTAAATGACAAATTCTGCTCGGCGGCAGTTTCTTTTATTATGTCACAAAGCCAGTCGGTATGAACGCGGCTACCTGCTCCGCCTGCAGTTCCTATAATGAATGGCGCTTTATGGGAAAGTGCCTTAGGAAGAGCCAGCGAAAAATCTCTTTTAACGGCATCACGGTCGGTAAAAGATTTTCCGCTACCAAGGTAATATGGGCCGGGGTCGGTAGAACCGGCATCAACGCCTACAAAATCTACCTTTTCTGAAAAAGCTATATTTAAAGCTTCTTCGTTATAGCCATAACCGAGAAGGCCGCAAAGTGCAACGATTTTCATAATTTTAACTTCCTTTTTTGTATTTTATGCTTTAATTGTAGCACTTTGAAAACAAATTATATTGCAAATATTTTATTTTATATTGCATTTTGTGCTTTGGGGTGTTATTATTTATCTGGGTGATAAAATGGATATAAAAAATTTTGTTTTAACATATTACAAAAATGCCGCAGATGGAATTCATATTCATCGCGTTGAAAAATCGCTTGAGGCGCAAAAACCTCATAGGCACGAATATTTTCAGATTTATTATATAATTCGTGGAAGGCTTGAGCATTTTACAGAGAATGACAAATCAACTCTTTCACAGGGGGATATGTTTATAATTCCGCCGGGGAAAATGCACTTTATAAGAGAGGCTGACAACGCACAGTTTTATTCCTTTTCATTTATGAGGGAGAGCCTTGGAGAAATATCGGATTTAAACAGGCTTTCAATAAATTTTTTGAAAAAGTTGGAACAAGGCGGCGGAGTTCGTGCAAAAATAACGGTGCCTGCTGATGAAATGCTTTTTGTTGAAGGGTTAATGGAGCAGATATACAAGGAATTTACTGAGAAAAAGATAGGCTTTGGCGAAGTTATACGTTCGTGTGCAGTGTCGCTTATAACGGTGTTTGCCAGAAATTATTTTGCAAAAATGCCCGAAGGGCTTTTATCTCCTGATGGGAGAGAACTTTTACTGCACTGCGTTGAATACATTAAAAACAATTTTTCTGAAAAAATTACACTTGATGAAATGGCTCGGATGTCGGCAATGTCGAAAAGCTCGTTTTGCAGGCTTTTTTCCGAGCTGACGGGTACATCGTTCAAAAAATATGTAAATGACTGCCGTATAAGAAAAGCGAAAGAATACATAAAAAAGGGTTATAACATTACTGCAATTTACGGCCTTTGCGGCTATGATGATTTTACAACCTTTTACCGCAATTTTAAAAAAATTGCAGGGGTAAGTCCAAGAGAATATAAAAACAAGCTTTAAATTTTATAAATTCTGTTTTTCTTTATGTATTCTGAAGGGGTAAGTCCGGTGTGGCTTTTGAAAACTCGGCAGAAATGATATGGGTTTGAAAAACCACATTTTTCAGAAATGGCATTGATTTTAAGTATGCCATCACAAAGCAGCTGCTTTGCGCGGCTTATTCTTGTATCAATAATATATTGCTTTGGAGTTATGCCAAATTTTTCGCGGAAAAGTTTTCTGAAATAAACTTCGCTTATAAAACATTCGTCGGCAAGGGTTTTGTTATTTAAATCGGGGTTTGAAAAATTGTTTTCAAGGTATTTTATAGCAGGGGCAAGAATATCGCTCTCGAAAATTTCGGCAGAAGAAAGCCTGTGAAGCATATTATAAAAAATGCTCATAACTTTCAGCGAATTTCTTTCAAACAGAAACAAATCCTGCATTTGTTGATATTCTGCCAGATATACCGGAAGGTCGCATATGGGCAAAGCCATAATTTCTTCACATAAAAAGTTTTGGCAACTAAAATTTATTAAAGGAAAGTTACCGGCCTTATCGCCGTGAATGGTATAATTTTGCCCTTTTGGAAGAATAATTGCGTGAGCAGAATCGGAAATAAACTGTTTTCCGTTTTGGGTATAAGTAAGTTGGCCGCCAGTGCAGAGGGACAGACCATAGCAGTAGCGGTTTTCTATATTTACTGTTCTGCCCTTTGGAAAAGGAATAGTAAATATTTCAAAAATATCGGTTACAATTATTTTATTTAATGATTCCATATAATTCACCCCTGAATTGATTATACCTTTTTTATCAAAAAAAGCAAGTAAATTTAAGAAAATAGTATCAAAAACATCAAATTACAATCATTTTATATATTGCATTCAGGAAGGGATTTTATATAATATAATTATAATGAAAAGGGAGTGAGGTTATGGATTTTACCGGAAAAGTTGCAATATCTACAGGAGCGGCATCGGGGATGGGGCTTTTGTTTGCACAAAATTTTGCCGAACTTGGCGGAAATGTTTTACTTTGCGATGTAAATGAAGAGGTACTTTTTGAAAAGGTTGCCGAAATTAACGAAAAGGGAAAAGGTAAGGCAGAAGGAATTTTATGCGATGTTCGCGACTATAGTCAGGTTTGCAGAGCAAGAGATAAAGCGGTAGAGCTTTTTGGCAGAATAGACGTTATGGCAAATTTTGCAGGCGGAACTGCTGTGAGAATGCAGAAGGTAGATAAAGCAGTATATCCTGAATTTCCCGATGTTCCGATAGATGTTTACGACTGGGGAATTGATGTAAATTTAAAAGGCCCATTTTACTTTGCTCACGCAGTTTTAAAACAAATGAGAGAGCAAAAAAGCGGATTTATTATAAATATCGGCTCGATTACAGGTGTTGAGGGCGACTACTATGGTATGGACTACCCTACATCGAAAAGTGCGCTTATGTTCGGGTTTACAAAATCTATTGCACAGTTTGGTCAGCCTTACGGAATTCGCTGTGTATGTATTTCGCCGGGGCCGGTTTTAACAAGAGCAGCTATGGCAAATATGAAAACATTACTTGGCAGGGCGGCTGAGCCACAGGAAATAATTGATTTATGTTTATACGTAGCATCTGACAAAGGGCAGTTTATAAACGGCGAAAATATTATGATTGACGGCGGCAGAGCTGCTATGCGCAGGGTGAACTGATATGAAAACATTTTTAAAATATGAAAAACCGCTTATTGTAGGTATGATTCAATGTGCAACGCCGGATGAATGTATAAATAAAATAAAGGCCTCCATTGAAGATGGGGCAGAGGCCATTGGAATTCAGCTTTGCAGGCTGAAAAAAGAATACAGAACCAAAGAAATTATTACTGAAATTTTCAGCGCATGCGAAGGAAAACCAATTTATGTAACAAGCTATCGTTTTGGCGAAAGTGAAGGCTTTACCGACGAGCAGTGTGCAAAGCTTTTGCTTTTAGCCCTCGATTGCGGAGCAACTTTATGCGACGTAATGGGGGATATGTTTGGAAGGTCGCCTATGTACGAACTTTCAGAAGATGAGGGGGCAATTGAAAAACAAAAAGCTTTGATTGACGAAATTCATCGCAGAGGTGGCGAGGTTTTAATGTCCAGCCACACATATAAAAGTACATCTTTAGAAGAAAATTTAATGATTGCCAAGGCTCACATAGAAAGAAACGCAGATATTATAAAAATTGTTAACAGGGCTGAAAGCGACGACGAAATTCCAAAATACATAGAAGCAATACAAAAAATACAGAAAATGGCTGATAAAAAGCTTTTGTTCTTGCTTGGAAACAAGGGTAGAATTATTCGCTACATCGGGACAAATCTTGGCGTTTGTATGTATTTATGTGTGCATAGTCACGGAGAAATTGACACTCCCGAGCAGCCACTTATTAAAAACATAAAAGCGGTAAGAGATAATATAAATTTTTAAGGAGAAAAAAATGAAAGCAATACTTATAAATGATGACAAATCGCTTTCCTGGAGCGAGGTTGAAAACCCGAAAATAAAAAGCGACGAAGTTTTAGTTGAAATACACGCGGCAGCACTTAACCGCGCCGATTTAATGCAAAGAGCAGGAGATTATCCGCCGCCTCCGGGATGCCCTGAATGGATGGGGCTTGAAATAGCCGGCGTAATTGTTGAGATGGGCGAAGAAGCCAAAGAGAAATCAAGCTGGAAAACTGGCGACAGAGTTTGTGCGCTACTTGGCGGTGGTGGCTATGCTGAATATGTGGCGGTAAAATACGATATGCTTATGCCTGTTCCAAAAAACTGTTCAATGGCAGAGGCGGCATCAATTCCCGAGGCCTTTGCAACAGCTTATTTAAACCTCTTTATTGAAGGAAAAATAAAAAAAGGCAATACTCTTTTAATGCACGCAGGCGCAAGCGGACTTGCAAGCGTTATAATTCCAATGGCAAAAGCTTTTGGAATAAGGGTTATAACATCGGTTTCAACTGATGAAAAGGCAGATGCAATAAAGCATTTGGGTGCAGATGTAATTTACAACAAAAACAAAGTGGATACAGTTGATATTTTGAAAGCAGAAATAGAGAAAAACGGCGGTGTAGATGTTGTTATTGACTGTATTGGAGGTGAAAATATGGGAAATTGTTTGCCATATTTAAAATATGGTGCAAGGTGGATTATGATTGCGGCACTTGCAGGCACGAAAACAGAAATTGACCTTAAAAATATTTATGTAAAAAATGTTAGAATTATAGGAAGCACTCTTCGCTCGAAAGCGCCTGAAATAAAGGCACAGATTCTTTCGGAACTTACAGAAAAAGTGTTCCCTAAAATAGAGGCAGGCGAGGTTATGCCTACAATTTATAAAACTCTTCCAATTACAGAAGCAGAGGAAGCACACGCAATACTTGAGCGAAATGAAAATATAGGTAAAGTTGTATTAATGGTAAAATAGACAGGATGTTAAAATCCTCCGGAACGCAAAAAGATAAGTAAGAATAGATATAAAGACAGAAGAAAACGTTTTGCCTTATATAGAAAAAAGCCGCCAATTGGCGGCTTTTCAAAATTATATCTTTTTCCTATCCTATGGGGATTTTTAATTATTTTTCGTTTGTTTTATTCCATGTTGGGAAAAGTTCACGCCATACATCTGTATGGGCTTCACAATCGAGGTAGTGTGAAAAATGGTCGAAATCGCGTTTTTCCAGTGGCGCATAGTAGTTTTCTTTGCTGTTTTCGCAAAACTCGTGCCATCCTTTGAGCCAGCGGTCATCTTTAAGCTCTTCATTTCTTTCGGCAAATTCTTTCAAAAGGCGGTCGCGAAGTTCGCCCTTTGCAAGGGAAATATTTGCCCCGTCGTTTACAACGGGCATAAATGTTATATCGCATTTATCGGTGTAGTCAAGCTTAATTAAAAGACCTGTATCCCACATATCGCTTTCAAAGCCTTTAAGAGGAGCAAAGTGGAAATTACCTGTTCCGTAAACAATGTGTGAGCCGTCAACCTCTTCGTAGCAACCAATACAGTGGCTATGCTGACATAAGACAACATCCGCTCCGTGAGTTACCATTGAGCGGCAAAGCTTACGAAGGCGTGGAGATGGGTAGCGGCAAAGCTCTTTTCCGCCGTGGTACATAACAATTACAAAATCGGCATTTTTCTTAGCTGCTGCAATATCATCGTTTGTATCATAAGGGTCATATTCTCTTGCACCAATTCTGTCAGGCAAAGCATAAGAATATTCGTGTTCACAAACTGCGATAACGGCAATTTTTTTGCCGTCTTTTTCAATTATAAGGTCACGGCGAGCAGCTTTATCATTTTCGCCTATGCCTGTATATGTAATTCCCGCTTCATCGAGAGCTTTTGTGGTATCCATAAGGCCTTCTATACCAAAATCGAAGGTATGGTTATTGCTGAGGCCGCAATGTGTAATTCCAACCTCTTTTAAAACAGCCGCAGTATTCTTTGGCGCTTTAAGATTTGGACCAAATTTTTTGATTGCATTTTCAGAATCTGTAATAGCACATTCGAGATTTACAATGTTGATATCTGCCTGAGCATAAACATCGCAAATATCGCCGAAAAGTTTTTTGCTTTCTTTATTTGCAAAAGCTTCTCTGTTAGAATCAGTAATACAAATATCTCCGCCAAGTGTAATAATCATAGTAGTTCTCCTTTTTATTTATGATAAAGTGATTTTGTTTGATATTTAGGCTCGCAGGTAAGATTTATGCCTATTTTTTTGAACACGTTTATATCTACCTGAGAAAGAATAACCGAAGAATGAACTTCAAGGGAGCGAAGGGCTCCTATGTTATCCATTGCAGCTTTTGCCTTCTCGTCTTCTTTGGCACAAATTGAAAGCGCAATTAAAACCTCGTCAAGATGCAGCCTGGGGTTTGTATTTCCCAGGTGGTTTACCTTGAGGTTTTGAATTGGTTCAATTACCGAAGGATGAATAAGAAGAATTTCATCAGGCAATTTCGCAAGATGTTTTAAGGCATTAAGTAAAAGTGCCGATGAAGCGCCAAGCAGTGGCGAGGTTTTACCGGTAATTATTTTGCCATCGGCCATCTGAATTGCAGTTGCAGGAGAGCCGGTTTCTTCTGCTTTTTCAAGCGCTGCTGAAACAACCGGACGAATGGCGGTAGTAATATCAGCCTGCTGCATAATAAGCTCGATTTTTCTTATTTCTTCCTCGCCCTGATTTGTTTGTTTTTTATTACAGAGGGCACTATAAAATCTTCTTACAATTTCCTGCTTTGCCGCAGAGGTTACAACCTCATCATCTTCTATACAGTTACCAACCATATTAACGCCCATATCTGTTGGCGATTTATAAGGGCAGGCACCGTGGATTTTCTCGAACATCATTTTGAGAACGGGGAAAATCTCAACATCGCGGTTATAGTTTACCGCAGTTTCGCCATATGCTTCAAGATGGAACGGGTCGATCATATTAACATCGTTTAAATCGGCAGTTGCCGCCTCGTAAGCAAGGTTTACAGGGTGTTTAAGAGGCAAATTCCAAATTGGAAATGTTTCGAATTTTGCATAACCTGCACGAATTCCTCTCTTATGCTCATGGTAAAGCTGTGAAAGGCAGGTTGCCATTTTTCCGCTTCCCGGGCCGGGAGCGGTTATAATAATAAGAGGGCGGGTGGTTTCGATAAATTCGTTTTTGCCATAGCCCTCGTCGCTTACAATTGTAGAGGTATTATAAGGGTAGCCTTCGATAGAATAGTGGCGGTAAACACGGATGCCAAGCTCTTCAAGCCTTTTCTGAAAAGCAATTGCGCCGTTTTGTTCTGCAAATCTTGTTAAAACAACGCTTCCTACATAAAGGCCAATATTTCTGAAAGCATCGATAAGGCGAAGGGTATCAAGGTCGTAAGTAATGCCAAGGTCGCCACGAACTTTGCTTTTTTCGATATCAGCAGAATTTATGGCAATAACAATTTCAGCCTGGTCGCGAAGCTGAAGTAGCATATTAACCTTACTGTCAGGCTTAAAGCCGGGGAGCACGCGTGAAGCGTGAAAATCGTCAAAAAGTTTGCCGCCAAACTCAAGGTAAAGTTTGCCGCCAAAGGTTGCAATTCTCTTTTTAATATGCTCCGACTGAAGTTTTAAATATTTGTCATTGTCAAATCCTATCTTCATCTGTTACTACCTCTTTCAAAGTCTCTTATATATTTTAATACAAACAAATGTTATAGTCAATACAAAAAGCGGTGAAATTTTTATTTTTTATATATTTGCGGCAGTTGACATAAATAATATTATGTGTTAAAATTATTAGATGAATTTATAAAGGAGGAATTTTGTATGTGTAATTTAAAAAGGCATTTAATTTTCCTCTGCGGAGTTGTCACTACTCAGGCAGGGGAGTAAAAAGCGCTCTTTCTGCCGTAAAAAGAAAAAATATTTTAGAAAAGGTGACTGGTATGATAAAAATTACTTTAAGAGATGAAATAAAAGAATTTGAAAGTGGTGTATCGGCTTATGATATCGCTCTTTCTATAAGCGAAGGCCTTGCGAGAGCTGCTTTGGCTGCAAAAATAAACGGCGAGGTTTGTGAGCTTTCAACAAAAATTACAGCTGATAGCGAAGTTGAAATTTTAACCTTTGATGCAGATGAAGGCAAGAGGGTTTTGCGCCACAGTGCATCGCATATTCTGGCACAGGCCGTTAAAAGGCTTTATCCAAACACAAAGCTTGCAATAGGCCCTGCTATTGACGATGGTTTTTACTACGATTTTGATACAGAATCTCCGCTTACAAACGATGATCTTTCAAAAATTGAAGCAGAGATGAAAAAAATTGTTAAAGAAAACATAAAAATTGAAAGATTTGCTCTTTCCAGAGCAGAAGCTTTGGAAATGATGAAAGATGAGCCTTACAAAGTAGAGCTTATTGAAGATTTGCCCGAAGGCGAAGAGATTTCATTCTACAAACAAGGCGATTTTACTGACCTTTGTGCAGGACCTCACGTGTTCTCAACAGGGGCCGTAAAAGCAATTAAGCTTATGAGCGTTACCGGTGCTTACTGGAGAGGAAGCGAGAAAAACAAAATGCTCCAGAGGGTTTACGGTACTGCATTTACAAAGAAAAGCGATCTTGCAGAGCACATTGAAATGCTTGAAGAAGCAAGAAAACGCGACCACAACAAAATAGGCAGAGAGCTTGGCTACTTTACAACCGTTGATTCAATTGGCCAGGGCCTTCCTATTATGCTTCCAAAGGGCGCAAAGGTTATGCAAACTCTTATGCGTTTTGTTGAAGATACCGAGGAATCACTCGGCTGGCAGATGACAAAAACACCTTATATGGCTAAAAGCGACCTTTACAAAATTTCAGGTCACTGGGATCATTACAAAGATGGTATGTTTGTAATGGGCGACGAAGAAAAAGACAAAGAGGTTTTTGCGCTTCGTCCAATGACATGTCCGTTCCAGTATCAGGCATATCTTTCAAAAATGAGAAGTTACCGTGATTTACCACTTCGTTATAACGAAACTTCAACTCTTTTCAGAAACGAAGCTTCGGGCGAAATGCACGGTCTTATCAGGGTTAGACAGTTTACAATTTCCGAAGGCCACTTAATGTGCCGCCCTGATCAGCTTGAAGAAGAATTTAAAAGCTGTCTTGAGCTTACAACATATATGCTCAAAACACTTGGCCTTTACGAAGTTGTATCCTATCGTTTCTCGCAGTGGGATCCTGATAACAAAGAAAAATATATCGGAACAGCAGAGCAGTGGGATGAGGCTCAGGGCATAATGGCAAAAATATTGGAACACCTTGAAATTCCTCACAAAATCGGTATTGGTGAAGCGGCGTTTTATGGCCCTAAACTTGATATTCAGATTAAAAATGTTTACGGCAAAGAGGATACTCTTATCACTATCCAGATTGACCAGATGCTCGCTGAAAAATTTGGTATGGAATATATCGACAGCGACGGCTCAAAGAAAAACCCATACATTATTCACAGAACTTCAATTGGCTGCTATGAAAGAACACTTGCACTCCTTCTTGAAAAATATGCAGGCGCACTTCCAACATGGCTTATGCCAACACAGGCAGTTGTTATTCCTATTTCTGAAAAACACAACGAATATGCGGAAAAAGTTGCTAAAATGCTTACAGAAAAGGGAATCAGAAATACTGTTGACAAGAGAAACGAAAAAATGGGCTACAAAATTCGTGAGGCTCAGCTTGAAAAAACACCTTATATGCTTATTGTAGGCGACAAAGAGGCAGAGGAAAATGCTGCATCGCTCAGAAGCAGAAAAGAAGGGGATAAGGGCTCTGTTCCTGTTTCGGAAGCAATTGAAATTATTCTCGATGATATTGTAAACAAAAGAATATAAAAAATTGGGCTGTAACGAGAGTTACAGCCCAAACTGTCATTGTTTCAGATTTTTTCGGAATTGTTGTGGCGATGTGCCACGGTATTTTTTAAATATATCGCCAAAATAATTACTGCTTGTAAAGCCTGTGGCCGAAGCAATTTCGGTTATTGAAAGAGAAGTGTTTTGAAGTAGTTTCGCCGCTTCGTTTACTCTTATGCAGTTTATATATTGCGCCGCCGGCATACCGATAATAGATTTGAATTTTTTGCAAAAGTACGACTGGCTTAAATATGACATCTGGCAAAGCTGATTAACGCTTACATCGAGAGCATAATTTTTATTTATATAAGTTACCGCATCAAGAATTTTGTTATAAGTTTCATCTTCGTTTTTGGTTGCAGAAACTTTAAATGAAGAAAAACGATAAAGGTATATAATTAAAGTTTCAAAAAGAAGAGAGAGCATTTTTGAAGATGTTTCGCTTTGATGAGAAGTTTCGCTGCACATATCAAAAAGAAGCTGCTGAATTTTATCGCGCTGAGCAGGCGGAATACTGATAACGCAGGTGTCGAAACATTTTTCTATAATATGGCGAATATTATCGTTTACGGCGTCTTCGTCAAAAAATATGTGAATAAATTCTGTGCGGGGGCCTGAGGTTTTATGCATTTTTCCCGGCGAAATAAGGGCAAAATCGCCCGATACAACGCGGTAAACATTATCCTCAATAAAATAGTGGCGGTCGCCTTTGGTAAGATAATAAATTTCATAGTGAGGGTGGGCATGAACATATTTCATATCGGCATCGGTTTCTGAAAGATATTTCGTGTGTTTGGCTTTTATTATTGCCATGGTGCACCTCCCGCATAGTTTTATTTAATTTTATCATAACATTTTTCATATGTAAAGGAGAATAAAATGAGAATTGACAAGTTTTTAAAAGTTTCGAGAATTATTAAAAGAAGAACTATTGCGGCTTCGGCCTGCAGTGGTGGCAGAGTGTTTATAAACGGAAAGCAGGCAAAGCCCGGAAGCGAGGTTTCGGTTGGAAGCATAATTGAAATAGGCTTTGGCGAAAAACAGATAAAAGTTGAAGTTTTGAAACTTACAGAGCACATTGGAAAAGATGATGCTTCAACAATGTATAAAATTATAGAAGGCTAATAAATAGGACGCAAAGTAATTTGCGTCCGTTTTTTATCGGTGAGAGTTTCGGTATTGCAGCGGGGTTTCGCCAGTGAAGGCCTTAAATTGTTTACAGAAGAAAGATGTATCGGTAAAGCCGAGCAAATTGGCTATTTCGGAAGCATTAAGATTAGTATGTTTAAGATAATCCTTCGATCTTTTGAGTTTTGCATTTATTCTGTATTTGGCAGGCGACATTCCCGAATATTCTTTAAAAAGCTTTCTAAAATAGCTTTCGGTTACATTACAAAGAGCGGCAATTTCGCTTATGGAAAGAGTTTGATTTACTTCGTTTTCAATATATTTTATTCCTTTTTGTATAATATCAAATTTTGGTTTCATATCAATATTCCGGCCGCTGAGATCGGTTAAAATATCGTACATTCCCGATTTCATTTTACCGTAGCAGGGCAGGGCGGAATCGGCAGAATCTATAATTTTTTCTATAAAAAGTTTTCCGTGAGAAAAATTAAAAACAGTTATATGGCGGCTGAGAAGAAACGGCGTGCCGCCCTTGTCTGAAAGAGAAAAATTTATACCAAACGTACCAGAAGAGCTTTGTTTAAAATTGAAAAAATTAAGGGTATATTCCGAGTTTTCGGGAACATAAACCAAAGAACCGGCCGGAGCCAATATTTTTTCGCCTGTATTTGTAATATACTCTCCGCTACAATCATCAAAAAAGAGAAACATACTGCTTTTTTTGGGGTTTCCTATGCAGGAGAACTGTTTTTTTATATTCCATTGTTGCCTTACGGCGGCTTCAACATTTACCGAATAGTTATATCCGTAAAGCTCTGAAACAGGTATAATTTTCACCATAACACCCCCGATATATTTTAGAATATACTATTATATTGAAAATGTCAATAAGTATCGAAAAATTATATAATTGTACTTTAAAATTATATTGAATTATATTCCGCCACGTGATATTATTTTTATATATACTTATAGGAGGATTAAAAATGGATAAACAATATTTTAAGAATACGAAAGAAAAGCTTAAAAGCATTTTGATGGACGAATTTGTATCGTTTTGGGAAGAAGTATCGGTTGACCCTGAGTACGGCGGATATTTATGCGGTTTCGACAGGGACGGCGAGCTGTTCTTTGAGGACAAATCTGTTTGGCAGCAGGGCAGAAGCCTTTGGATGTTTTCAAAGCTTTACAACGAATTTGGCAAAAAACAGCTTTGGCTCACGGCTGCAAAAAGCGGCTATGACTTTATAAACAAATACTGCTTTAACCCTGAAAACGGACATATGTATTTCAGGGTTACAAGAGATGGCAAGCCTTTGCAGGAGAGAAGATATTATTTTTCAGAAGCATTTGCCATTATGGGTTATTGTGAATACTATATTGCAACAGGAATTGAAGAAGTAAAAGAAAAGGCAATAAAGCTTTTTGAGCTTTTTGAAAAATATTACAAAACGCCCTCTTTTGCGCCGAAAATCAACCCTGAAACAAGAAGATACAAAGGGCACAGTATTGTTATGATTATGCTTAATGTTTGCCAGCATATGCGTACAATTGATGATAATCCAGAGTATGACAAAATGATAAGCGAGTGTATTAATACAATAGTAAATGACTTTGTAAAGCCTGAAAAGAAAGCATTATTTGAAACTGTAAATTACGACGGCAGCTTTGTTGACACTCCTGATGGAAGGTTTTTAAACCCCGGCCACAGTATGGAAACTGCGTGGTTTATTATGCAGGAGGCAATTCACAGAAACGACAAAGAGCTTTTTGAAAAAATGATGGATGTAACCGTGTGGTCGCTTCAGCGCGGTTGGGACAAGGAAATGGGCGGTATTTTCTATTTTCTTGATTGCGACAACAAGCCTGTAAGAAGCCTTGAATGGGATATGAAGCTTTTCTGGGTACATTGTGAGGCTATGATTGCTCTTGTATATTCTTATATGTACACTAAAAACGAAGAATATTTAAAAGGCTTTGAAACTATTTTAGATTACTGCATAAAGCATTATGCAGACCCCGGACACCCTGAATGGTACGGCCATTTACACCGTGACGGAACACCGATTTCTCCGATAAAGGGAAGCGACTGGAAAGGCCCGTTCCACAATGTAAGAGCGTTTATGATACTTACAGGGCTTTTTGAAAAACTTGAAAATGGAGAAACGATTAGTTTCTAGGAGGCATTAAGGTGGATATAAAAGAAAAAAGTAACTGGAAAATTATTTATTCAAATTATGATGGAATTGAAAGAAGTGCTATAAATTTTGTAAGCCGCGAGATGGGGAAATATGTGCTGAGGAATATGGGAGAATATTCTTTACCTGTGCTGGCAATTGAAAAATATGATGTTTCACAGGTGGACAAAAATGCGGTTATAATCGGTTTGCATGACGAAAACAAGCTCATACAAAAATACATAAAAGAAGATGAAATTCCTGAAAACGGATATTTGGTTCGGGTTTTTGATAATCCTGATAACAAAGAGCAAAAAATAGCCGTAATTGCGGCAAACGAGCCTGTGAATGTATTTTATGGTGCGGCGGATTTTATTGATGATTACTTTTCAGCTGCTATTCCCGAAAGGGCAGATATAAAATATCCAAAAGAGCTTTTTGAAGGGAAAATGCCTGATTACAATATTGCTTTGTATCCAACTATAAAAACAAGAAATGTTTTTGCATGGGGGCATCCTATTACAGATTACAAAGAATACCTTGAAAACATGGCAAGAATGAAACTAAATCAGCTTATTTTATGGAACGATTTTGCACCACTTAATAAAAAAGAATTTACCGATTGCGCACATGCTTTAGGAATTTCGGTAATGTGGGGCTATGCATGGGGCTGGAGCCTTGATTGTGGAGAAATAAATCTTGAAGCACTTGACAAGGTTTCGGATGCTGCCATAGAAAAATTTGAAAAAGAATATGCAAAAGACGGGGTTGACGGAATATACTTTCAGTCGTTTACGGAGCTTGAGAGAGAAAAAATAGGAGATAAGCTCATAGCTGAAGCGGTTACCGATTTTGTAAACAGCACAGCTAAAAAATTGCTCGATAAATTCCCCGGTCTTCATATTCAGTTTGGTCTTCACGCAACAAGCGTTAAAGATAGGCTGAAGTTTATTGCAAATGTTGATAAAAGAGTTGAAATTATTTGGGAAAACTGCGGAAGCTTTCCTTACTCTAACACCCCGTATGTGAGAAGCGAAGAAGAGTTTGAAGAAGCAAAAGAATTTACCGATAGTATCATAAATTTAAGAGAAGAAGGCAGCATGGGAGTACTTTATAAAGGACAACTCAGGCTTGACTGGAGTAAATTTATTCATCAGGCTGGACCATACATTATAGGAAATGCTTCAAAAGAGGGATCGGAGCATGACAGGGAAATGTATAAACCGCTTTGGAAACATTTTCAGAATAACTGGATTAAAAACGGAAAATATGCCTATGAAATGACAAAGCACATAATAGAAAAAGGGCAGAAAAATGTGGCCGTTGGTATGGCGGGGCAATTTGCAGGTGGCAGATGGTTTTCTCAGGCACTTTGTGCTGAAATAATATTTAACTGTGACAGACCTTATGAAGAAATATTTGACAAAGTTTCTGCACGTTGCAGCATAGACATGGTATAAAACGCAAACTATTGATATATTGACACTGTTTTTGTTGCGTATTTTTGTTTTTTAAATTCAGTTTATTGAAAACTTAAATTGAATTTGATATTATTTTTTAAAACACAGCGAAAAGAGGTTTTAATATGATTACACCACGTGCAAAAAAAGAAAATTATTCGGGAGAAAAAATTGCCATTTCAAAAAAGCTTACCGTAAGCGTAAAAAACGAACTTGAAGAAAAAGTTTTCGCGGCAATTGAAATATTTTTTAAATCGACAGGTATTACTTTTGTTCCCGTAAAAGATAAAGCTGATATTACATTAGAAGTAAACGAAGCTCTATCTGACAAGCTGGAAAGATATAGTGTTTTGACAGATAAAAACGGAATTAAGCTTTCTTTTGCTGACTTTTTAGGCGGAAGAAATGCCCTTGCCACACTTTATCAGCTTATCAGATGTGAAGGCGACGAGGTTTATGTTTTAGAAGCGGAAATAGATGACTGGGCTGACAACAAGATGCGTGGTGTTCTTTTAGACCCTGCACGTAGATTTATTCCCATAAAAGATTTAAAAAATACATTTGTTCGTATGGCGCTTGGCAAAATGAATGTTGCCCATCTGCACCTTATGGATGCTGAATCATATACTTTGGAAAGCCGTAAATATCCTCAGCTTAATAACCCTGAACACGGGTTTTACAAAATGGAAGAAATGAGCGATATAATTGCCTTTGGCCAGGCTATTGGTATTGATTGTTTGCCTGAAATTGAAATGCCGGCTCACACTCAGCCGAGAATGATTGAGCATTTTCCATTTCTTTTGTGCGAAACTGAAACCGTTGAAACCAGTAAATGGACAATGTGCATAGGAAACGAAAAGTTTTATGAGTTTTTTGCAGATATTATAGCTGAAGTAGCCAATGTTTTCCCGTATGAGATACTTCACATAGGTACTGATGAGTTTTCAAATTTCTGCCACGAGGAACGCCGTCATTGGCCAAGGTGGTACGACTGCAAGCATTGTAAAGCCCTTGCCAAAAAGCTTGGCATTTATCAGACGCCTGCCGAAGAGGTTCAAAAATACGAAGAAGACGGAACCCTTATGGAAAGAGGCATTGCAGGTATACAAGAAATGTTTATGCATATGGTTAAGCGTATGCACGAAATTGTTACAAAAGCGGGCAAGCGAATGATGATGTGGAACGAAAACATCGACATTTCAAAGCCCTGCGATTTGCCTAAAGATATACTTATTCATTTCTGGCGTGTGGCTATGGCCAGACGCGGACCTGTGTATGGCTGCTCTATGGAAGCATTTCTTGAGCAGGGATTTGATGTTATAAACTCTCACTATCCGCAAACATATATTGAAGAAGATATATATTATCCAGAAGTTCCTCTTAACACCTGGTCGCCAAAAACTTATCCTGAAACCAGGGATGAACTTAAGGACAAAATTCTTGGCGGTTGGCCGTCGGCCTGGAGCAATTATCCGCATTTTGCGTACACATTGCCAAGTGCAATTGCTTTTTATGCTGACAGACTCTGGGATGAATCGGTAGGATATTACGGAAAAGATTTCTGCATCTCGGCAACCCGTTTGGTTTTAGGTCCACACACACCTGAAAAATTCAATGTATATGCGGCGCTTGGCGGATACATACTTCCACGAAGCACACCTAAACAGGAAACACTTTACGGCTATGTTAATAAAGTTAAAATACCTGCCCAAGAGGTTTTGGAAACAGAAAAAACTTTACGCACTCTGGCAAAGGGCGATGGAATAGAATGTGAGCTTGCCGGAATATATGCTGATTGTGTAAAGTGGGTATATGAAAAGATGACGAGCAAGGAATAAGGAAATATAAAAAAGTCCAGACCGCAAAAAAGTTAAAAATTTTAAAACCCGCCAAACGGCGGTGCTTCTTAGGGATAAATCGGTTTTGGCTTGATATTTTTCGCTTATAGTGCGCAAAAAAATGCAGACATACGACAGTATGCCTGCGTTTTTTATGACTTCTCTAAGACAAAAAATCTCTAACCCAAAACTGCTTTGCACCATAAAAATCTTGTTTTTGAGTGCAGAACAAGGCAAAAATTTGAGTAATCCTTGACGGATTGTGAAAATTTTTAACGCAGTTATGTGCCAAAAACGTGGTTTTTAGGCGGTTAATCCCTAAGAAGCACCGCCGAAGGCGGGTTTTTACATCCATTTAGTTTATCAGAGTATACTCCATCATTTCATAATGCAGGCGGCTTCCAACATCGGTATTTTCCGGCAAAAGGAAAAGAGCAATAAAAATTTCGCCGCCGGTTTCTATATCTTTAAGATAGGCATATTCGCCTTCAATTCTGTCAACAATATAATCTTTAGGATTCATTTTATCACCTCTTTTTTACATTATATCATAATTTAGTGCAAAAAACAAGGCGATAAAAATAGTTCTTGAAAACAGGCTTTTATTGATGTATAATGATTTTAGATTAAAAAGTTATGAGGAATTTAAAATGAATGATAAACTTTATATAGTAGTTCCATGTTACAACGAAGAAGAGGTTTTGCCGCTTACTATTCCGAATCTGGTTGAAATGACAAAAAGTATGGCGGAGGAAAACCTTATAAGCCCGGACAGTAAGATTATTTTTGTAAATGACGGAAGCCGCGATAAAACCTGGGAGATTATTGAAAAAGCAGTAAGCGAAAGCCCTTATATTATCGGGATAAATCTTGCGGGGAATGTAGGGCACCAGAATGCGCTTGTGGCAGGGCTTGAATACGCCGCCGAGAGATGTGATATGTGTATCAGCATTGATGCAGATTTACAGGATGACACCGGCGCAATTAAGAGCATGGTTGAAAAACACCATGCGGGAGCGGACATTGTTTTCGGCGTTAGAAGTGACAGGAAAAGCGATACATTTTTTAAAAGATTTACAGCACACTGTTTTTATAAATTTATGAATATATTGGGAGTAAAATCTGTATACAACCATGCAGACTACAGGCTTATGAGCAAGCAAAGCCTGAAAGCGCTTTCGGGGTACAAAGAAACTAACCTTTTCCTGAGAGGAATTATTGCACAGATGGGTTTTGTAACAGATACAGTTTACTATTCCAGAAAAGAAAGGGCGGCAGGGAAAAGCAAATACCCGTTTCGTAAAATGCTTTCCTTTGCGTGGAACGGAATTACATCATTTAGCATAAAGCCAATCAGCGCACTTATGGCACTTGGATTTATTATTATTCTTGGATGCATTGTGGCGCTGGGGTATTCGCTTATTTCTTATGCCAGGGGAAATGTTATCCCGGGCTGGACATCGCTTATGATTTCTATATGGTTTCTTGGAGGAGTTCAGCTTTTTTCAATTGGAATGATAGGGCAGTATATTGGTAAAACTTATCTTGAGAGCAAGAGAAGGCCGAGATATCATATAAAAGAGATTAAAAAAAATCCGGAAGATTAATCTTCCGGATTTTTGTTTTAGTCTGTCATGTTATCAAAGTAGCCCTGAACTAAAACAATAGGGGTTCCTTTGTCGCCCGAGCCGCTTGTAAGGTCACAAAGTGAGCCAATAAGGTCTGTAAGGCGGCGGGGAGTTGTTCCCTGAGATGCCATATTTCCAACAAGGTCGTTGCCTTTTTGTTTTATAGCGTTCTCAATTGCTTTTTTAAGTTCTTCGCCTTTAAGATCTGCAAAATCATTATCTGCAAGATATTTAAGTTTAAGCTCGTTTGGTGTTCCTTCGAGGCCTTTTGTGTATGCAGGGGAAACAATTGGATCGGCAAGTTCCCAGATTTTTCCTACAGGGTCTTTAAAAGCGCCGTCGCCATAAACCATAACTTCAATATGTTTTCCTGTACGGCTTAAAAGCTGAGCCTGAATATTTTCAACAAGGTCGAAACATTCCTGAGGGAAAAGCTTAATTGTATCTTCTGTTGATTTATTTGAACCGAGAAGGCCGTACTGTGAGTTAAAGCCGCTTCCGTCAATGCTTTCTGTCATAATATCATCAAGGCCGAAAACTCTTTTTGCGCCTGCAGCTTTTAAAATACGTTTTGTGCGTGCACGGGTGTGAATATCACAGTTAATTACGTTTTCTGTATATTTCAAAATAACACGAGGATCGTTTGCAAGAATAATTTCAGCCTCTGCGCCGCAGGAACGTATTAAATCGCCATAATATTTAACATAATCAACGCCTGTAAACGGATGAAGGTTTTCGCCGAAAAGCTCACGATATTTTTCTTCGGACAAAACATCTGAGTATGGGTTAATTCCTGCTTCATCAAGCTGGTCGAGAGAAACGAGAGCATTACCAACCTCGTCGCTTGGGTAGTTAAGCATAAGAACAATTTTTTTAGCCCCCATTGCTATGCCGCGAAGGCATATAGCAAAGCGGTTACGGCTGAGAATAGGGAAAATAACACCAACAGTTTCGCCGCCGAGTTTTGCCTTTACATCTTTGGCAATTGCAGCGGTTGATGCGTAGTTACCCTGTGCACGGGCAACAACAGACTCTGTTACGGCAACAACATCTCTGTCGCGAAGGTCAAAGTTTTCGCTTTCTGCCGCTTCTATAACGCTGTTTACTACGATGCTTGCAATATCATCGCCTTCTCTTATAATAGGGCAACGAACACCTCTTGAAACAGTTCCGATTTTTCTTGTCATTTTAATTACCTCCCGGGTATTGACTTTTAATTTCAATAATATTATAATACAACCATAGATATTAGTAAAATAGATAATTCTTACTACTGTAATAAGGAGAACTTATATGAAAACAAAACTGGATTATTACCGCATATTCTATGAAACGGCAAGATTTGCATCGTTTTCAAAGGCTGCACAACATTTATATATTTCCCAGTCGGCAATATCACAATGCATTCATCAGCTTGAAAAAGATTTAAATGCACAGCTTTTTATAAGGTCAAGACGCGGGATATCCCTTACAAAAGAGGGCGAGCTGCTGTTTCAGAAAGTTGGAGCGGCCATTCAGGCAATTGAACAGGGAGAAGCACTACTGGAAAGGCTTTTACACCTTGAAAGCGGAGCGCTTACTATTGCTGCCGGCGATACAATTACAAGCCATTTTTTGTTGCCGTACCTTGAAAAATTTCATCAGTTATACCCGAACATTCGTATTGAAATGGCAAACTCTTATTCTTCGCACATGCTTCAGCTTGTGAAAGAAGGAAAGGCTGACCTGGCGTTTGTAAATCTTCCGGCAGAAGATGAGGAACTTTGTATAGAGCCTTGTTTGCAAATTCACGATATTTTTGTGTGCGGGGCTGATTTTGATGCAAAAAAAACCTATTCCTGGGAAGAGGTTGCCGCATTGCCGCTTATTTTGCTTGAGAAAAATTCGTCATCAAGGCGTTTTCTTGACAAAAAATTTGGCGAAAAAAACATTGAATTAACGCCGCAGATTGAAATTGCCGCTCACGATTTACTTATCAGGTTTGCATCAATTCATCTTGGGGTATCGTGCGTGGTTGAAGAGTTTTCAAAAGAAAAACTTGCAAGTGGCGAAATTAAAAAAATAAATGTTGTGCCTCATCTTCCATACAGAAGCATTGGCTGTGCTTATGTAAAGGGAAATCCTATTTCGCAGGCGGCGGGAGCATTTTTAAAGCTTATCAAACAAAAATAAAGGGAAAAACCCTTTATTTTTTGTTTTCAATTGAAAAATCGCGCATATTTTCAACCTGTGAATCTGAAGGGCGGGACGCGTTTGTTTTGTTATCGATTTTGTTTTTCTCTGCGAGGGCATAAGTTTCAAAAGCCTGTGGTTTTTTGGTTTTATTTTTTTTGCTCATATTATCGCTCCTTTCAATTTTAGTATAAAAAAATAAATTAAAAATATGTGATAAAAATATTCCCTTTTTTGAAAATGTGTGTTAAAATTTTAAAAAAGGAGGCAGATTATGGAAGTTTTAAAAGCTATTAAAGAAAGAAGAACTATAAGAAAATTTCAGCAGAAGGCAATTGATAAAAATATACTTGCAGAGCTTGTTGATTGTGCCCGTCTTGCGGCGATGCCGGCAAATATTCAGCCGCTTAAATTTGGAATAATTACAGACAAAGAGCTTTGCGATAAAATTTTTCCTTGCACAAAGTGGGCGGGATATCTTCCTGACGGAACACCAAAAGAAAACGAGCGCCCTGTTTCATATATTGCCATTTTGGGCGACAACGAAATTAAGAAAAGCTTTGAGGTTGAAGCAGGAGCAGCAGTTACCAACATTATGCTTGCCGCTTTGGAGATGGGAATTGCAAGCTGCTGGATTGGAGCTCTTGACAGGGAAGGGATTGTTAAAGCACTTAATCTTCCCGAAAAATATTCGGTTGTATATATGGTTGCGCTTGGTTATCCTATGCAGGAAAGCGTTGCAGTTGACATTGAAAATGGCAACATTAAATATTTTATGGGCGAAGGCGAAGTTTTAAAAGTTCCAAAAAGAACAATGAACGAAGTTTTAGTAATAATTAATTAAGTTTTCAGCGGTCGCAAAAAGGCCGCTGAAATTTTTTTGAAAAAATTTTAAAAAAGTGTTGACAAATAAAAAATCATAGGTTATAATAAACTTGCAAATGATAATCATTATCGATTAGCAAAAAGAGAAGAGGTGGTGCGATGTACAGACACAGCAAGCAAAGAGATTTAATTTTAAATTATCTTAAAGGTACAAAATCTCATCCTACACCTGAAAAAATTTTTGATGATCTGAAAGCAGAAAACCCAGACCTGGGAATTGCAACGGTTTACCGCAATTTGAAAGCGCTTCAGTCGCAGGGGCTTATTAGAAAGCTTAATGTAGGAGAAACGGCCGACAGATACGATGCTGATATCAGCAATCATTACCACTTTTTATGTGAATGTTGCGGCGAGGTAAGCGACATTTACGAGCCGGAAATGGATATAACGTTTAAAAAGAAAAACGGCACGGTGGTAAAAAACTTTCAGGTTTACGGACTTGGAATATGTTCAAAGTGTAATAAATAAAATTTAAATAAACAAATGGAGGAATTTAGTTATGAAAAAATTTGTATGCTCAGTATGTGGTTATGTTCACGAGGGAGATTCAGCTCCTGAAAAATGCCCGGTTTGCAAAGTTCCGGCAGAAAAATTCAAAGAAATGGTTGAAGGCGCAGCTCTTGCAGCAGAACACGAATATGGTGTTTACGGCAAAACTGTTAAAAACAACCCTGACATCAGCGAAGAAGATAAAAAATATATCTTCGAACAGCTTATGGCAAACTTTAATGGCGAATGTGCAGAAGTTGGTATGTACCTTTGCATGGCTCGTATAGCTCACAGAGAAGGCTATCCTGAAGTTGGCCTTTACTGGGAAAAAGCAGCTTTTGAAGAAGCTGAACATGCTGCAAAATTTGCTGAACTTCTTGGCGAAGATTTAGAGCCTAACATGAAAGCTACTACAAAAGACAACCTCAAATGGAGAGTTGACTGTGAATATGGCGCAACACAGGGCAAATTTGATTTAGCTTCCTGCGCTAAGAAAAATGGTCTTGATGCAATTCACGACACAGTTCACGAAATGGCTCGCGACGAAGCTCGACATGGCAGAGGTCTTGAAGGACTTTTAAACAGATACTTTAAATAAGTGGTGATAAAATGATTGAGAATTATACAGTTTGTAATTGCAAGCAGGTAACTTATAACGATATCGCCGATGCACTTCACAAAAGCGAAAGATTTGACGATGTTCTTGGCGCTTTTGAAGATGTACAAAAGGTAACTCATTGCTCCACCGGTTGTGGTGGCTGCCACAGAAAAGTTCTTGATATTATATCAGGAATTATGAGTGGAGAAGAAAATTAGTAATATCATAGGGCACAGCCCAGTGCTGTGCCTTTGATTATAGGAGGTTTATAATGGATAGAAAAGTTGCAAAATTACTTAACGAACAAATTACAAAGGAATTATATTCTGCGTATCTTTATCTTGATTTTTCAGTTTTTTACGAGGCTCAGGGGCTTGACGGATTTGCAAACTGGTATATGATTCAGGCTCAGGAAGAGCGTGACCACGCAATGCTATTTTTAAAATACTTGCAGATGGGTGGCGAAAAAGTGGAACTCGGGGCAATTGACAAGCCTGACAAAGAGCTTAAAGAGCTTATGGATCCACTCAAAGCCGGTCTTGAGCACGAGCAGTATGTAACAAGCCTTATAAACGATATTTATAGTGCTGCATACGAAGTTAAAGATTTCAGAACAATGCAGTTTCTTGACTGGTTCGTAAAAGAACAGCTTGAAGAAGAAAAAAATGCCGACGATATGATTAAGAAAATGGAACTTTTCGGCGGCGACTCAAAAGGGCTTTACTCTCTTGATGCAGAGTATGCTGCAAGAATTTACTCCGCTCCTTCGTTGGTGCTTTAAATTACAAAAAATCAGCTTGTTTAACAGGCTGATTTTTTATTTTATATCTTTCAATTTTCAGAGAAGTGTGATATAATATCAAAAGCACAAAAAGAAAAGGGGATATATTATGAAAAAAATTTGTTCTACTGCGATTGCAATTATTATGATTTTAATGGCGTTTACTACTATTGCTTCGGCTGAAGATTTCAGCGATTGCAAAAAGGGTGACTGGTATTACGAAAGCGTTCAGTATGCCAAAGAAAAAGGCTGGGTAAACGGTTTTGAAGACGGAACATTTAAGCCAAATGACACATTAACAAAGGCTCAGGCGGTAGTTATAGTTACAAGAGCGGCAGGGATTGCAGTGCCCTCTGTTGCAGGCGAGTGGTATGAAGGCGCTGTTCAGATTGCCAAAGAAAAAGGGCTTATATACACAAACATTTTTCTTGACAGGCCAATTGCCAGAGAAGAAGTTTTTTATATGATTCACGGGGGATATAATTTCAGCGCTATCGACAGGATGGTTGAAAACGAAAGAGTTCCTTTTACAGATTACAATTTTAATGCTTACAGCAAGGTAATACCAACTTTTTATTCTTTCGGCCTTTTAAATGGTTATAAAGAAGGCGGAGAATTAAAAGTAAAACCAAAAGATAATTTGACACGTGCGGAAATGTGTACAATACTCAAAAGCGTTGAAGAGTTTGATTTTGAAAAATGGATAGCTGAAAGAGATTTGTTTTCTGATGAGATTGTGAAAAGGCATCTTATTGAAATGATTGAAGCGGGCGAGAGCAAAACCACCGCAATGTATGCTCACGGCAAAACTGACAGAGAAATATCTGCAAGGGTAAAGCAGATTGGAAGAATGTGTTTTGACCTTTATGAGCACAAATATCCATCGTATTTTAAAAATTATTCCTACGGCTGTGGATCTTACATAGATTATGGCGAAGGCAATTTTAAAGTATATATTGAAATGGAAAAATAGGGAGATAAATATGAGAAAAATTTTAACATCAGCAATTATTTTTATATTTGCATTAACAACTACCGTGACACCTGTTCTGCCGGGCATAAACGGGATTGGAAGTGTTCGGGTTTTTGCATCCTATTCAGAAAATGGCATTTCCATAGATGATTGTGTTTCATGGATTAAAGGCACAACCCACAGTGTGAACGTAACCAAACCCGGCGTTAACTCGTCTGACTGGAGGTCACAATTTGCGGCCGAAATGTATATGACGCAGCTAATGAGGGAACTTGAAAGCTATTTGCGCTCACTTGAAAGAAGAGTTTTAAACAGCGGCCAGGGCGTAACAAATGAAATTGTTACTGCAATACACGGTGCTAAATTGGCGGTTGAAGGCGTGAATGTGACCGGAGTTGAAAAAGTTAATGAGGCACTTCAAAGCATAATCACTAATCTTAATATCACTTTTTCCGAAGAGAACATTATAGGAGAAATTGAATTAAGAGGTTTTAGTGATTTAGGAAATCATCAATGGGCAAAGGAAGCAATAGAGGACATGTCTATTGGAGAATATAAAGGATTATTCAGCGGTACAACAAAGCCCGATATTTACGGATATGCACAGTTTTCCCCTGCAAAAGCTATGACAAGAGCTGAATTTATTACAGTTGCAGTAAGAGCACTTTACCCAGAGAAATTAACACAAACACCGGGCGAAGTGTGGTATAAAAGCAGTTACGATGTGGCTGTAAATAACGGACTGATAAAAACAAATGAATACAGTTTTTCAGACGGAATATTAAATGCGCCAATACAAAGGCAGGAGGCGGCACTTATATTGGTTCGTGCCCTTGATAAAAAGGAAAAGTTTTATTTAAAAGCAGGAGGCATTACAATTGCTGATTATGACGCGATTGATGAGCCATATAAAGAGGCAGTAAAAAGGGCATTTGAAAGTGGTTTAATGCAGGGCAGAGATGATGCGGGGAATTTTGCACCATATGAAACATTAACACGTGCAGAAGCTTCTACTGTTCTTTACAGATTGGTAAACCCTGAAAAAAGAAATGAATTGCTGATGAAAAGTGATGTTATAATATTGGGGCAATAATTGCATTTTAAAAGGAACTGTTTTCAGTTCCTTTTATTTTTATTGCAACTGCGGTTTTTGGAAAGCGAATGAAAAAGGCATGAAAGAGGGTTATCGCAAGCGGCTTTTTTAAAACAATGAATTTTATGGCGGCAGGACAAGTAATTATCAACTTCCTGCAAATAATCGAGATATCGGCATCTTTTTCTCAAAAAATCACCTCCACTGTCATATTATGCAGAAAAAACAGCAGTGACTTTCGTCACTGCTGAATTTTTACTTCTCTTCTTCAACTATTTCTTTAAGAGCGCCTGCAAGCCCTGCAAGGCTTTGAATTTCAGAGGGGATTATAATTTTTGTGGCTTTGCCGTCGGCCGCTTTTTCAAAGGCTTCAAAGCTACGGAGAGTAAGCATTTCTTTCGTAGGCTTTGCATCATTTACAAGGCGGATACCTTCAGCAACGGCGCTTTGAACTTTTATAATTGCCTCAGCTTCGCCTTCTGCCTGGCGGATGGCCGCTTCTCTTTCGGCCTCTGCTCGAAGAATAGCCGATTCTTTTTCGCCTTCAGCTACCAAAATTGCCGATTTCTTTTCGCCTTCGGCACGAAGAATTGCTTCACGTCTTTCACGTTCAGCTTTCATCTGGCGTTCCATTGAATCCTGAATTTCGCGGGGAGGAATAATATTTTTAAGCTCAACACGGTTGATTTTTATTCCCCAGGGGTCAGTAGCTTCATCCAGAATGGCACGCATTTTTGTATTTACTATATCACGGGATGTAAGCGTTTCGTCAAGCTCCATTTCGCCAATAATATTACGAAGAGTAGTTGCGGTAAGATTTTCAATAGCCATCATAGGCCTTTCAACGCCATAAGCAAAAAGCTTGGGGTCGGTTATCTGGAAAAATACTACTGTATCTATCTGCATAGTAACATTATCACGTGTGATAACGCCCTGAGGCTCAAAATCTACAACCTGTTCTTTAAGATTTACTTTTCTTGCAACCTTATCAACAATTGGCACAAGAAAATGAAAACCAACGCCCCAGGTTGCATTATATGCACCAAGGCGCTCGATAACAAGAGCATGTGCCTGAGGAACAATTTTAATACATCTTATTAGTACTATTATTGCAATTATAAGAATTATAGCTATAATCATATTATTCTCCTTCCTTTACTTTAACAACGGCTTTAACGCCTTCAATTCTTAATACTTCTACACGGGTACCTTTTTCTATTTCGCTGTCATCTTCAGTTTTGGCAGACCATATACTGCCGAGAATTTTTATTTGGCCACGTCCTTCATCGGGGTTTATTTTTTCAATAACAACGCCATCTTTTCCAATAATACGATCGAAATTTGTTGCATGAACTTTTTCGCGAAGCATTTTTTGTGCAACAGGTTTGGTGAAAATAAGCAGAGCGGCTGTTCCAATTATAAAAACACCTATCTGAATGCCTATTGACAAATCAATTGCGGCGGCAAGAAGCGCCAGTATTGCGCCTGCTACAAACCAGATGGATACAAGGCTTACTGTTGAAAGCTCCAGAATAAGGAACAAAACTGCGAAAATAAGCCACATAATCATAAAACCATTCATTAAATCAGCTCCTTTTGTTAAAAAATTCGATATTTTTTCTATCGGGAGAAAGTTTACGGTTTTTAATTTCATCGAAGAATATTTTTGCTGTGCCAAGAGATTTTTCAGGCGCATAAAAAGGTGTTTCCTCGGGAGGACATTCGTATCTTTCATACTGGCCGCCTAAAATACCCTCGTGGTCGCTTCCGCCTGATATGTAAAGGTTGTTTTCCATAGCAATATGGAAGGCTTCGCGTCTTTTTTCTTCGGAAAGTGCGTGATGCCAAACTTCAAGTCCGTCAAGCCCATATTCCATAAGCTCTTTTATGCGGTGAAGCTGATTGGCGGGATGGGCTACAATTGCAATACCGCCAGCGTTTTTTATAAGTTTAATTGTATCTTTTACAGGTCGCCATGGGTACAAAAGCGGAACTTCGCCTCGTCTGTCACCAAAAACTGTATCGAAAAAGTTTGGGTATTCAGCGTCGGTAATAACGCCTTTTGCCTTCATTGCGGCAAAAACATGGTCGTTACAAAGCCAGGTAATACCTTTATTGTATTCAACAACTTCTTCCCATGTAATTCCGGAAATAAGCCCTTCGGAAAGGCCGCGCTCTACCAGAGTTTTAGTTTCGTTTGTTTCCCTTTCGCTCATTTCCCAGAGATATCTTTTCATGTTCGGTTCCTCGGGGTCAAAGTCAAAGCCTACAATGTGAAAGTTTTCCTGTGTAGAAAATTCGGCACCGAAAATATATTCCATACCGAGTTTTTCGCACTCGTCGCGAAGTTCGGGAAAGCCTGTTATGGTATCGTGGTCGGTTACGGCAACTGCACCGTAGCCTTCTTCTTTTGCGATACGAACAAGCTCTGCGGGAGTATAAACACCGTCAGAATGAGTTGAATGTGAATGTAAATTTGCGTAAAGTTCCATTTTATTTCCTCCTAAAAAAGCGAAAGTTGAGGGTCGTCATCGCCCTTTGGATAATATCCGCCAGAGGGAAGGGTTTTTGCCTTATAAGCTAAAGGATCGGAAAGAGAAGAATCTTCGGGAAGAGAAATTCCTGAAAGAATGCTTCCTTTTTTAAGGCGCATAACCTGAACGCCCTGAGTATGTCTGGTTGTTTTAAGCGGAATATCGCTGCTGTTTGCAACAAGAAGTTTACCGCTGTCGGCGGTTATTAAAATATCACGTTCTTCGGGGATAAACAATGCATTTGCCAGGGGAGAAGCACTGCCGTATGCGTTTGTAAGCTTTTTACGGTTAAGCTTTGTAATATAAGATTCCATTGGCACTTTTGCGATTTTACCGTTTTCAAATGCAAAAAGCATAAGGCCTTCGTATTTTTCAGTTGGAACGGCGTAAACAATTTTTTCGTCGTTTTCAAGGCCGAGAATATTGGGCAGAAATTCGCCCCATGCACTAGCTTTACAGTCGGCCACTTCGTGAAGTTTTAATTTATAAACATTTTGCTGATTGCTGAAAAGAAGTATATCGGCGCGGTTTACAGAATCGAATTCGCAAATAATTTCATCGCCTTCTTTAAGCTTTTGTTCCGATGCACTTCTAAGGGATACGAGAGAAATTTTCTTAAGATAGTTATCTCTTGTAAAGAATATTTTAAGGTTATAATCTTCGATATACTGTTCCTCTTTATATTCTGTAACTTCGCCAACTTCCAAAAGCTCGGTTTTTCTGTCCTGTGCGTATTTTTTAATAACGCCCTGAAGGTCGGAAATTATCATTTTCTTAACTTCTTTTTCCGAAGAAAGAATGTATTCAAGGTTTTGAATTTCTTCCTGAAGAAGGGCAGTTTCCTCTATTCTTTTAAGAATGTACTGTTTGTTTAAATTACGAAGTTTTATTTCTGCAACAAATTCTGCCTGAATTTTATCGATACCAAATGCTTCCATAAGATTTGGAACAACCTGATCGTCATCTTCAGTTTCACGAACAATTTTTATCGCTCTGTCAATATCAAGAAGAATTTGCTTAAGGCCTAAGAGAAGATGAAGTTTATCTTTCTTTTTGGCAATATCAAAGGCCAGCATTCTCTGAATGCAGTCAATTCTGAATTTTGTCCATTCATTTAAAATTTCGTAAACGCCCATAACTCGTGGCGAGCCATTTATAAGAATGTTAAAGTTACAGCCAAAGCTATCTTCAAGAGGTGTCATTTTGAAAAGCCTTGTCATAAGCTTATCGGCATCTACACCTTTTTTGATATCAAGAGTGATTTTAAGGCCGTTTAAGTCGGTTTCGTCACGAATATCGGAAATTTCTTTAATTTTATTGGCTTTGATAAGCTCAATGAGTTTATCAATAATAGCTTCACTTGTTGTAGTGTATGGAATTTCGTAAATTTCGATACAGTTATTTTTCTTGTCAAAATTATATTTGGAGCGGAGTTTAAAGCTTCCGCGGCCTGTTTTATAAATTTCCTGAAGCTGTTCTTTGTTGTAAATAATGTAACCACCGGTTGGAAAATCGGGGGCGATAAGAATATCAGAAATATCGGCATTTGGTTTTTTAATAAGGGCAATAGTAGCCTCGCAAAGCTCTTTTAAGTTAAAGGAGCAGATATTACTTGCCATACCAACGGCGATACCCTGATTTGCATTTAACAAAATTGTTGGGAAAGATACAGGGAGCATACAAGGCTCTTTCATTGTGGCATCGTAGTTATCCTGAAATTCAACAGTATTTTTATCAATATCAGTAAAAATTTCGCGACAGATATCGGCAAGTTTTGCCTCGGTATATCTTGATGCGGCAAAAGCCATATCGCGGCTGTACTGTTTACCAAAGTTACCCTTTGAGTCAACCAGAGGGTGCAAAAGGGCAGCATTACCCTTTGTCATACGAACCATCGTTTCGTAAATTGCCATATCGCCGTGAGGGTTAAGCTTCATTGTCTGGCCGACAATATTTGCCGATTTTGTTCTGCCGCCTGACAAAAGCCCCATTTTATACATGGTATAAAGAAGTTTTCTGTGAGATGGCTTAAACCCGTCAATTTCAGGAATGGCACGGGAGATGATAACACTCATGGCATAGGGCATATAATTTTCTTCCAGAGTATCGGTTATATTTTTAAGTACCGGTGGATTATTTTCCATTTGGAACACCTTCTTTCGGCAAGTTTATTATTTCATAAAGTTTATTTGTTACAAACTCAACGGTTTGTTGGCGGACAGATGTTCTGTCGCCATCGAAATTCAGTTTATACACTTTTTCAAAGCCGTTTCCTACTATTGCGGCATACACAAGACCAACAGGCTTTTCAGCGCTTCCGCCGCCGGGGCCGGCAATTCCCGTTGTTGAAAGGCCGATATCAGCACCGGCGCGCAATTTTACAGAGTTTGCCATCTGAAGGGCAACCTGCTCGCTTACTGCGCCGTATTCTTTAAGGGTGTCAGCATTTACCCCGAGCCTTACCTTTGCCTCATTTGAGTAAGTTACAACGCCTTCAAGAAATATATCGGACGAGCCGGGAATATCAACAAAGGCTGATGACAAAAGGCCGCCTGTGCAGCTTTCAGCCGCCGAAACGGCAATATTCTTTTCAATAAGCTTTAATACGAGTTTTTCGTAAATTTTAATCACTCCTATGGTGTAACCATTACAAATTCTGTGTTTTCGATAGCTTCGGCAACCAAAGCCTCTACATCGAGCCTTGATTCTGATTCTAAAATTTTCTCAAGGCGTGGTTTTGTTGTTGGATGTTTTGGAACAAAAATTGTACAACAATCCTCGTAAGGGAGAATAGATGTATCAAATGTTCCTATTTTTTTGGCAATTGTGATAATATCTTCTTTATCCATACCGATAAGAGGACGGAAGCAAGGCATATCACAAGCATTATCTGTAACGAATATTGCCTCCATAGTCTGGCTGGCAACCTGACCGAGGCTTTCGCCTGTAATAAGGCAAAGAGCGCCTTCGCGCTGTGCTATTTTTGATGAAATCATCATCATCATTCTTCTCATAATAATTGTAAGATGCTCCTCGGGACATTTATCACGCATTTCAAGCTGTGGCTTTGTAAATGGAACAACATGAACTTTTATGCCACCTGTAAAGCTCGACAAAATTTTTGCAAGCTCCAAAACTTTTTGCTTTGCCTGCTCGCTTGTAAAAGGATGAGCAAAAAAGTGAACGGCTTCTAAAGTAGCACCACGTTTGGCAATCTGATAGCCTGCAACAGGGCTGTCAATTCCGCCGGAAAGGAGAAGCATTGCCTTCGAGCTGCTGCCTGTTGGCATTCCGCCGACGCCGGCGATTTTTTTCGAATATACATAAGCTGCACTTTCACGGATTTCAACGTTAACTACAGTGTCAGGAGTTTTTACGTTTACCGACAAATTTCTGAAAGCACCTAAAATTCCTCCGCCGACTTCGCGGCTTACATCGGGAGATTTTAGGGGGAAAGTTTTATCGGCTCTTTTTGTTTCAACTTTAAAGGTTGAAACCATAGAAAGCTCGTCTTTAAGATATTCTTTCGCTATTTCCAGAATACTTTCAAGGCTTTTTTCGCAAACTGCGGCGCGATTTACCGAAACAACGCCAAAAACACGGCTTACCTTTTCAACGATTTCATCGTTAAATTCAGGGGAAGCAGGTTCTGCGTAAATGGTTGCACGGGATTTATAAACCCTTGCCTTATCGCCTACTACTTTAATTATGTTATTTACAAGGCGGTCTTCAAAAATGTGGCGGTTAAGGCCTTTAAGTATTATTTCGCCGTATTTTATAAGTATAATTTCTTTCATAATATTCTCCTATTTTCTTACTACTGATTTAAGATGCGGAACTGTATTTTTTAAAACGTTAATCACTTTTTCTGCTTCTTCCAATGTATTATCATTTGAAAAACTAAATCTTATTGCGCTTTTGGGACTTTTGCCCATAGCTTTTAAAACGTGGCTCTCGCCGGAGCGGTTTGCGGCACAAGCTGAGCCTGCTGAAGCACAAATTCCTTCAGCTGACAGGGCGTTTAGCAAAACCTCTGACGGGATTGGCGCAAAAGACGCATTTAAAATATATGGCGATGCATCTTTCGGACTGTTAATCTCTGCAAGGGACAGAGAAAGAAGGGCATGACGCATATATGTATTTATTTTTATTACATTTTCATTTTCAAAGGAGATACTTCTTGCTGCCTCGGCAAAGCCTGCCGCCGCAGGAAGATTTTCTGTTCCGGAATGAATTCCTTTTTCCTGGCCGCCGCCAAAAATAACGCCGCCAAGGGAAACGCCTTTTCCGATGTAAAGGCCGCCAATTCCAAGGGGGCCGTGAATTTTATGGGCGCTTACCGAAAGCAGGTCAACACCAATTTTTTGAGGGTTTAAATCTTCTTTGCCATAGGCCTGAACGGCATCGGTATGAAGATAAGCACGTGGGCATATTTTGTTCATTGCCGCCCTTAAACCTTCGATAGGATAAATTGCACCGGTTTCGTTATTTGTGCGCATTATGCTTACGAAAGATGTATCTTCACGAAGTGATGACACTATATCGCTAAAAAGAATATTTCCGTCAGGCTGTGGGGATATATATGTTACTTCAAAGCCTCTCTTTTCAAGTTCCTGGAAAGAGTGAAGCACGGCGTGGTGTTCGGTGGCGGTAGTTACAACATGTTTGCCAACGCCTTTTTTGGCTCCGCCGAAAATAGCAATATTATCAGCCATAGTTCCGCTGGCGGTAAAGTAAAAATTATCAGGAGAAATATGAAGTGATGCCGCCACAGCCTCTCTGGCTTTTTTAAGCTCGGCTGCGGCACTCATTCCGGCAAAGTGGCCCGATGAAGGGTTGCCGAAAACATCGCTCATAACCCGGTTTACCTCTGAAATTACGCCCGGTAGTGGCTTTGTTGTAGCGCTGTTATCAAAATATATCATTTATTTCCTCGCTTTTCTTTAAGCAGAAGCTGTACAGTTCCGTTTATTATATGAGCCTTATTTACAAATTCACGGGTTTCGTTTCCTGTGTGGCCAATGCCGCTTATGAGAAAACCGTGAGAAGTAACCTGCAATACAGTTCCCTCTGTTATTCTGTAAAGAAATTCGCCTTCAAATTCGGCTGTTTTCTTCTTTTTATTTGCTAAAAACTCAAAAACAAGAACTTTGTCACCTATGGTTATATTTCCTATTCGTTTTTTTCGTTTCAGCAAATTGTCGGCCAAAATGGCGCGGCTATCGGAAAGAACTATGCTTCTGATTTCTTTTTCTATAAGCTCGCGTTTAAGTTCTTTGTTGCTTTTCATAAAATCATTCTCCGGTAAGTGTTAAAACTTTCTATTATTTTATTATTATTTGCCCTGTTTGTCAATAATAACAGGATTTATGGAAAGAAGGCAATCGTCTTTAATTTCGCTTATTAAAACTTCGTATATTTTACCCGGAATTACATTGCCCGAAACTAATGTTTTTATATAGTTGTGAGTAAAGCCTTCAAAACATCCGTCTTTTGCTTTTTGCTCAATTAAAACAGGCATTTTTTCGCCAATATACTGCTTCATAAATGCAAGTTTACTTTCGTTTGAAATTTTTGTGATAACCTTTGCGCGTTCTGCCCTTATATTTTTTGGAACAGAACAGGGGAATTTGGCCGCCGGCGTTCCTTTTCTTTCTGAATAAGGGAAAATATGAGCCGCGGCAAAAGAGCATTTTTTTACAAAGGAGCAGGTTGCGGCAAATTCCTCGTCGGTTTCATAAGGAAAGCCAGTTATAATGTCGGTAGTAATTGCAACGTGAGGAATTTTTTCGCGGAGTTTTTGCAAAACCGAAAAGTATTCATCTGTGGTGTAGCGGCGGTTCATTTTTTTAAGAATAAGGTCGCTGCCGCTTTGCAGAGAAATGTGAAAATGAGGGCATACTTTCGGAAGCAATGCAACAGTATCTACAAATTCATCGGTAAAAGCCACAGGGTCGATTGAGCTTGTGCGAATTCTTTTAATGGTTTCAATTTCTGAAAGCCTTTTTAAAAGAGAAGCAAGATTTGTGTTTTTACCTCTGCCATATGATGCAACGTGAATACCCGTTAAAACGATTTCGCAAAAGCCATTCTCGCCAAGGCGAATAGCTTCGGCAATAATATCTTCTTCATCGCGTGAGCGTACAGCTCCTCTGGCATAAGGAATAATACAGTAACTGCAAAAGCGGTCGCAGCCCTCTTGTATTTTTATATATGCCCTTTCTCTTCCTTCAAAAGTAGAGAGAGGGGTTTCTTCAAAAACATCTGTTTTTGAAACATCGTCAATGAGAAAAGCTTTTTCTTTTGCCGCATTTTCAACTGCACGCAGTATATCGCCCTTATGATTTGTGCCAACAATAACATCGGCAGCCCCCATTTTTTTAATTTCTTCAGGCGAAACCTGAGCCATACAGCCAACTGCCGCAATTATAGCAGAAGGATTCTGTCCCCTGGCACGGCGTAGAATCTGGCGGCTTTTTTTATCGCCAACGCTAGTAACGGTGCAGGTATTTACAACGTAAACATCGGCAAATTCTGTAAAGGGAACAACTTCGTATCCACCTTCAAGAAATATTTTTTCCATTGCATTTGTTTCGTATTGATTAACTTTACATCCAAGGGTGTAAAATGCTACTTTTTTATTCAAACATACCACTCCTTACTATATTTTAACAAATATAATAAGTAAAGTCAAAGAATTTTTTGTTTCATCTGTGTTACAAGTATTGATTTTTATGGCAATTTGTAATATAATTTACTTAGCAAAGATTCAGATAAGGGAGTCACAACTTATGTTTCTAATAGATTATCACATACATAGCAAGTTCTCGTTTGACTCGCAGGCAAAGCTTTCGGCGATAGTTGACAAGGCTATAGCACAGGGCCTTTCGGAAATTGCTGTAACAGACCATTTCGACCCGTTTGAAAAAGAGGAAGACACTCCCCTTTACGATGTTGAAAATTATTTTAAAGAAATAAGAGAAGTTCAAGAAAAATATAAAGACAAAATTCGTATTCTGGCAGGCGTTGAAGCGGGACAGGCACAGCTTTATGCCGACAGAGTTAAAAATCTTATACAGTCACATCCATATGATTTTGTAATAGGCTCTGTTCACAACTTATCAGGCGACAGGGATTTAGCCTTTCAGTCGTACACTTTATCAAACGTTTCTACCTGGCTTTCAGAATATTTTCTTGAAGCGGCCGAAGCGGCAAAAACAGGACTTTACGATGTTTTCGGGCATCTTAATTACATTTGCAGATACATTGGAAAACAAAAAATACCCGTAAATGTACACGATTACGAAGACCTTGCGGTACTTGTTTTAAGGCAGATTGTATCAAGGGGTAAAGGTATAGAAATAAATGTTTCTACTTTGAGGGACAAGGGAGATACGCCCTTGCCGCCAATTGAGCTTATAAAAAAATATAAGTCCATGGGTGGCGAAATTTTAACAATCGGTTCCGATTCTCATACTCCCGCAAATGTAGGAACTTCCATAAAAAGAGGCTTTGAAATTGCTGAAAGAGCAGGTTTTAAATACATAACCACTTTTTCAGAAAGAAAACCATCTTTTCACAAAATATAGCATTTTTTCGTTTGCGGAATATACTTTTAGTATAGAGTACGCTTTAAAATTGGTGGTGTTTTAATGAAGATAGAAAGGATTAGCGAAAGCAAGATAAAGCTTACGGTAACTGGTCAGGATATGACCGAGTGGGGCGTAAGCATTGAACATATTATTGCTGATACCCCAAAAGCCAGAGAGCTTTTCAGGGTTTTGATAAAAAAAGCAGAGCTTGAGGCAGGATTTTATGCCGAAAATGCAAGGCTTATGATAGAGGCTTTGCCGGGCGAGTATGACGGGATTGACCTTTTTGTTACTAACCTTGATATTCAGGAGAGTAAAAACAAAAAAGCAAGGCTTCGCGCAAAAGCAATTGAGCCAAAAAGCCAATATGGAATATTTTGTTTTGAAAAATTTGATGACTTATGCGATTTTGTAAGAAACTGTTCTCACGCAAATGGCGAGGGTGCGCTTTACAAAATGGATGAAAAATATTATTTCGTTGCAGGGAAAGATATTAACCCTCTCATTGTTGAATATGGAAGGGAAGAGGTAGAAATTACTTTTGCACATTTAAAAGAACATAGCAAATGTGTAATTGAACGCTCTGCCATAGAAACCATAGAAAAATATTTTAAATAAGGAGGACTGACAATGGATTTTTTAACAAAAGTAAAAGAAGCCGTAACAGGTGTTACAAAAACTGCGGTAGACAAATCTAACGAGCTGGTTGAGGTTACAAAGCTTAAACTTGCAATACGAGATGCGGAAAACGAAATTGAAAAACACTTCAGAGAAATTGGCGAAGCTGTTTACAATGCGTCAAAATCTGAGGTTGACCCTTCTGAGATTATTACTTCGGGCTGTGAAGCAATAGAAGGCAAGTATAAAGAACTTGCCGAAATGCGTGAGAAACTCAGAGAATACAAAAACATAAGAGTTTGCCCATCTTGTGGATGTGAAGTTCCTACTGACAGCGCATTTTGCAACAAATGTGGCGAAAAAATGTAATTTTATTATCCGTACCCAAATTTCGGGTACGGATATTTTTTATAGCAAAACCCCTTTGGAAACATCTTCTGCAATGGCTTCGAGATTTTCAGGGAGAACCTCTTTTTCAAAAAATAAGTTAAACATAAGCTTGGCAATAACAAAATTTTTGCCCGCAGGCATTATTGCTGTGGAGGCATCTGTTTCTGAAACAATTGTATATTCGTTATCAGGAAAGCTTTTTGAAACATCGCCTTTAAAAAGGCTTAATCTGAAACTGATATTTTCGCTTCCGTTTGATATAACTTTTTCTGAGGTTGAAATTTTTTGCATATGAATACCACCTTTTCGAGTTTTTTAAGATGTGCACAGTAGGTATTATACGAAGTGTCAGCTGTTAAATCAATACCAAAATATCGCAGGTTTCGACAATGGAAAAATATGGAAACTACCCATATGTAACTTTTACGTGCGAAATTTGTCGAAATAAAAAATAAAATGTCGAAAAGTTTAAGGAATATATTACATTTGAATAAGCGGCTGTGTACTGCTATAATGGAAATGAGGGGTTGATAATATGATAATAAAAATTGTTGAAAGATTACAAAATATATGTATAGCCGCTAAAATATCAATACTTGTTTCTGTCACCGTTTCCATAGCGCTTTTTGCGTTTGCTATAATTTTAAGCAGATTGGGAGAAGGTATAGATACAAAATATTTATACGAACATATGGCGTGCATAGCAACCGATATATTTGCAATAGGTGTTTTTTGGGGGCTTGCAGGCGATTTTTTGGCTATAATTATTGACAGAAGAGGAAAATAATTGTATAATCTTTATTGAAAAAATACACTTTGTAATTGGAGAGATTATTATGGCTGAACTTAGATTTAATCCACTGACAAATGACTGGGTAATGATTGCATCACACAGACAGGGAAGACCGCAGATGCCTAAAGACTGGTGTCCTTTTTGCCCCGGTTCGGGAAAAGTTCCTGATGACTTTGAAGTTTTGGAATACGATAACGATTTTCCTGCACTTTCACAAGAGCCACCTGTGCCCGATGATGTAGAAACAGATTTATATAAAGTAGCGCCTTCGCATGGTAAATGTGAAGTAATTCTTTATTCAAAAGAACATACTGTAACCTTGCCTGAGCTTTCGGTTCCACACGTTGAAAAACTTGTAAACCTCTGGTGTGAACGTTTTGAAAAAATGCGTGCCGATGAAAAAATAAAATACGTATTTATTTTTGAAAACCGTGGCGAGGTTGTTGGTGTTACAATGCCTCATCCTCACGGCCAGATTTACGGCTATCCTTTTATTCCTAAAAAGCTTGAACTTGAAGTTGCGTCAAGCAAAGCTCACAAAGAAAAAACAGGCAACTGCCTTTTCTGCGATATGCTTCGCGACGAATACAAGTTTGAGAAGAGGATTATAAACGAAAATGAAGATTTTGTAACATTTTTACCTTTCTTCTCAGAATATCCATACGGAATTTATATTGCGGCAAAAAGCCACAAGCAGTATATTACAGATTTTAATGAAAGAGAAAAAAGAAATCTTGCAGAAAGCATAAGAAATGCGGCAGGAACACTTGACAGCCTTTTTGATTATGCTTTCCCATATATGATGTGTATGCATCAGGCACCGGTAAACAGCGGAGATATGTCTGATTACCATTTCCACATTGAATTTTTCCCGCCAATGCGCTCTAAAGACAAGCAGAAATTTAACGCTTCAAGCGAAACAGGTGCCTGGGCACATTGTAACCCAACCTGCCCTGAAGAAAAAGCCGAAGAGCTGAGAGAGGCATATAAAAAGTTTACTGAAAAATAATAAGGGGATACCGATATGACTATTGAACTTATGAAAGAAGAATTTATAAAAAGATTTGGCGAGAGTGATAAGCCACTTCGAGTATTTAAATCACCCGGAAGGGTAAACCTTATCGGCGAGCATACCGATTACAACGGAGGCCTTGTTTTTCCGGCGGCTATCTGCCTTGAAACAACAATTGTTGTAAGAGAGAGAGATGACAAAAAAATACTTCTCGCTGCAACAGATTTAGATGTTTTGGTAGAAGCCGACATTGATAAAATTGACGAATACAAAGAAATTCCATGGGGAAATTATCAGCTTGGGGTAGCATCTGAACTTATGAAAGACGGCTACGAAATATGCGGCTGCGAAATGCTTTTTGACGATACTGTTCCTCACGGCGGCGGCCTTTCTTCATCTGCTGCTATTGAAGTTGCAACAGCGCTTACCCTTGCAACCCTTGCCAATGAAAAGGCGGGCAAAGAGGAGCCTGTTGATATGGTTTACATGGCGCTTATCGGCCAGAGAGCAGAAAGAAACTATATTGGTGTTTCCTGCGGAATTATGGACCAGTTTGCATCGGCTATGGGCAAAGAAAACCATGCGGTTATGCTTGACTGTAATACCCTCCAGTACAAACACGTTCCTCTTAATTTAAAGGATGAAAGTATTGTTATTGCAAATACTAACAAGAAAAGAAGCCTTATAACTTCAAAATATAACGAAAGATGCGAAGAATGTGCAAAAGCGGTAGCGGCATTTCAAACTGTTATGCCAAACATAAAAGCTTTGGCTGAAATTTCAATTGAAGAATTCGAAGCAAATAAAGGCGTTATAAAAGATGAAATTGTAAGAAAAAGAGCAGAGCACGTAGTTTACGAGCATAACAGAGTTAAAGAATCGGTAAAAGCTCTTGAAAGCGGCGATATAGAAAAATTTGCACTTCTTATGAATGCATCGGGAGATTCACTTCGCGACCTTTACGAAGTTACAGGCGAAGAGCTTGACGCTTTGGTTGATGCGGCAAGAAAAGTTGAGGGTTGCCTTGGCTCACGTATGACAGGCGCAGGCTTTGGCGGATGCACAGTAAGTATTGTAAAAAATGATGCTATTGAAAACTTTAAAAAGGCAGTAGCAGAAGAATATACTGCTAAAATCGGTTATGCACCTTCGTTTTATGTAACAGGCGCAGGCGATGGCGGCAGAGAAATAAGGTGATTTTATGAAAAAAGGAACTATTGCGATAATTGCAGTTATAGCCATAGTAGCAATTTTGGTTTTCTCGGTTATAGGCACTTATAATTCGCTTATAAGTATGAGAGAGGGCGTTAATGAAAAACTATCTACAATTGACGTTCTTCTTCAGAGAAGAGCAGATCTTATTCATAACCTTGTAAACACTGTTAAAGGTTATGCATCTCATGAGCAGGAGGCAATAGCCGCTGTTTCTGATGCAAGAACTAAATATGCATCTTCGGGTACAGCAGCAGAAAAGGCTGAGGCCGACGCTCAGATGACAAGTGCAATTTCAAGGCTTTTAATGGTTGCGGAAAATTACCCTGACCTTAAGGCAGATGCCAATTTCAGGCAGCTTTCTGATGAACTTGCAGGAACAGAAAACAGAATTTCTGTTGGCAGACAGGATTATAACAGCGCTGCAAAAGAGTACAATACAAAAATTGCAAAATTCCCTGCCAATATTTTTGCGGGAATGTTCGGTTTTGAAAAAGCGGCATATTTTGAAGCAGCTGCAGGCAGTGATGCAGTTCCAGAGGTAAACTTCTGATATGAAACGAATAGTTTGTCTTTTAGGCGCGCTTTGCCTTTTATGGGTTTCTGTTTTTGCCCTTCCTTCGCCTACAAATGAGTTTTATGTAAACGATTTTGCAAATGTTTTAGGCAGCGAAGTGGAAACGCATATAGTAAACGTATCATCGCAGATAGCCAAAGAAACCGGAGCGCAGATTGTTGTTGTAACGGTTAATAATCTTGATGGTATGAATGATGATGAATATGCCTTAAAGCTTGGAAGAGAATGGGGCGTAGGCGATGAAGAAAAAGATAATGGTGTAATACTGCTTCTCTCTATGGAAGAGCGAAGCCTTCGTATAGAGGTTGGTTACGGCCTTGAAGGCGCTTTGCCTGACGGAAAATGCGGCAGAATTATGGATGAGATTATAATTCCTCACCTTTCAGAAGAGGCGTACTCAAACGGGATTTTGTATGGCTTTGACCAGCTTGCCTATGAAGTATGCAAAGAGTACGGCATAAATGTGCCAAGCGACGTGATGGCTGCTGAAATGCCTAAAGAAGACGATGGTATGACATGGGTAATAATTGCCATAATACTTCTTTTGATAATTTTCAGTTCTTTTGGAAAAAGACCTCCTACACGCCGTGGCGGATTTTATCCGGGAATGTTTCATGGCGGATTTCACGGCGGCGGTTTTGGCGGCTCGTCGGGCGGTGGCTTTCATGGTGGAGGCGGCAGCTTTGGCGGCGGTGGAGCAAGCAGAAAATTTTAAACTTATTAAACGTGGCCCAGGCCACGTTTTTTTGTGAAAAAAATAACAAAAAATTAGTGGTTTTTATACAAAAAAACAGTTGACAAACATTGTTAGTTTAGATATAATTGTAAATAGGGATTTACCCGAATTATATTTTTTTGTATAATTAATTTATACAATAAATAAATTAAATTTTTCAGGAGGAAAAAGATTATGGCTAAAATATCAGTTGGTAAAGATTCTGATGGCGGCATCACAAGTAGCTACAAAGTTGATGACGGCGTGGTATTAAAAGTACCTTATTCATTCTTTGGAAGTATTTATGACGAAGCTGAGGAGCAGGCACTACTCAAAGCTATGCACCAGGATTCTCTCACAATGGGACCTGAGGTTCAGCGCTTCCAGAAACGTTTCGCTGAAATGTGCGGAACAAAATATGCTTTTGCAGTAAGTAACTGTACAACAGCTATGCATGCTGCAGTTTGCGCAATGGGTATCGGCGAAGGCGACGAAGTTATTACAACACCTAACACATTCGTTGCAACTTCACTTTCAATTTTGAAAGAAGGCGGCGTTCCTGTATATGCAGATATCGACCCAAGAACTTTCAACATTGACCCTGCTAAAATCGAAGAAAAAATTACAAACAAAACAAAAGCTATCTTCGTAGTTCACTACGGCGGTCAGATGTGTGATATGGATCCTATTATGGCGATCGCTAAAAAACACAATCTCCTCGTTTTGGAAGACTGTGCTCACGCTCCTGGCGCTGAATACAAAGGCAGAAAAGCCGGTTCAATTGGTGACTTTGGTTGCTTCAGCTTCCACTCACTCAAAAACATTACAACACTTGGCGAAGGCGGCATGATCACATGTAACAATGATGATTTCGCTTACCGTGTTGACAAACTCCGTTGCATGGGTAACGTTGACTGGGAAGATCAGACAGATTACTGGATTCCTTCACACTTTGACAACCACCAGATCAACGGCAAATGGGCTAACAACTACCGTATGACAGAATGTCAGGGTGCTGTTGGTAACTGCCAGCTTGATAAACTTGATATGCTCAACAATCTTCGTATTGAACATGGTAGATACCTCAACGAGGGCCTCAAAGGCATTAAAGGTATTACACCTGTTTATGAAGATCCTAACTGCAAACACATTTATCACCTTTACACAGTTTGTGTTGAAGAAAAAGAACTTGGCGCAAGCCGTGACGATTTCTTGAGAGTTCTTTACAAAGAAGAAGGTGTACAGGGTATTTTGCACTATCAGCCTACATACCACTTTACATCTCTTAAAAATCTTGGTTATGCTCAGGATATCTGCCCAATCGCAGAAGACTTCTTCTACAGAAGAGAGCTTAATACTCCTCACCATCCAAGACTTACAAAAACTGACCTCGACAACATTATTCAGGGTGTTAAAAACGCAGCTGAAAAAGTTCGTAAATAGTTTTAACAATATTAAAAGCGATGCTTCGGCATCGCTTTTTTTAATAAAAGTATTGATTTTTATGGCCTGTTGTGCTAAAATGGTTTTAAATGTTATGACATATGGTTTTGGAAACTAGATTGGAGAGATTGAAATGTCGGAAATAAAACCAAAGTACACAAAAGGCGAAGAAATATTTAATATGTCATCGCACATAGTTGGTGGAGTTGTTGGAATTATTGCCCTTATATCATGTGTTATGTTTTCAGCTGATAAGGGCGATATGTATGCTATTGTAGCAAGTGCCATTTACGGTGCATCTATGATAATTTTATATTCGGTTTCAAGCATATATCATGGGTTGAGCCCGCGATTTAAAGCTAAAAAAATTTTTCAGACAATTGACCACTGTTCAATTTTTGTACTGATTGCAGGAACATATACACCCGTTTGCCTTTGTGCCTTAAGGGAATATAGCCCAACGCTTGGCTGGACACTTTTTTCCGTTGTATGGGGAATCGCTCTGCTTGGAATAACCCTTAATGCAATAAGCGTGAAAAAATTTAAAGTCTTTTCCGCAATTTGCTACATAGCTATGGGCTGGTGCATAGTGGCAGTATGGAGGCCAACAGTTCAAATGCTTGGTCAAGGTGGAATTTTATTAATGCTTCTTGGGGGAATAAGTTATACAATAGGCGCGCTTTTCTATTACTTTTTTAAAAAGAAAAGGTATATGCACAGTGTATTTCATCTGTTCGTGGTACTTGGCAGCATACTTCAGCTGTTTTCTGTTTTGTTTTATGTTATTTAAACAAGAGATTTTTTATAACTGCTTGGCGACATTTCCATATAACGTTTAAAAAATTTTGAAAAATGATACACATCGCAAAAACCAAGCTCTGTCGATATTTCGGAAATAGAAAAGTGGCCACTTTCAAGCATTTCGCAAGCTGATGAAAGACGAATATTGTCACGGTAAGCCGTAATAGTTTTTCCTGTGGTTTTCAAAAACTTTGCGCGGAGATATGAGGGGGATAAAGAACAGTATTCTGCAATTTCTTCCGATGAGAAATTACGCCTGAAGTTTTCTCTTATAAATTTCAGTGCCAAATGAATATCCTTATCATAGTCGGGAGAAAGTTTGTTCTGATTTTTTAAAATATCCAGATAAAAAGAAAGCAGTTTTATGCGGCATTCTATGGCGCTGTCCCACTTTCGTGACTGCCATATTTCACATATTTCAGTTATAGCACCAATCTGCTTTTCGCTACAATTGAATACAAAAGGAAAACGGGATAAAAACGATTTATCCTCAGCTTCAAAGTCAAAGGCGCTTGTAATATATGAACAGGCGCCTTTAAAATACATTTCATATTTCACTCCGCCTGGCAAAAGCAAAATACTGCCCCTCTTTACGGGATATTTATTGTTGTCGCCATCCTTTACAACACCTTCGCCGGATGTAAACAGAACGAATCCGGCGTGTTGCCTTGAAGGGTTGGCAAAATAAAAGTGAGGATTTTCGTGTTTTTCTATTATTATATAAATTTTACCTATTCCAAAATCCATTTTATCACTCCGTTAATTTACTTCCGATTACAACCCTGTCGTTGGAGGCAAGGTCTTTTATAATTTCAACATTTTCAAAGCCTGTTTTTTTCATAATTTCTGCCACGGCGTTGCCCTGATTATAGCCTATTTCAAAGGCAAGAGTTCCACCTTTTGACAAAGAAGAAAAAGCTTTTTTTGCGATTATGGGGTAAAAATCAAGTCCGTCTTGTCCGCCATCAAGAGCAAGATGTGGTTCAAAATCACGTACGTTTTCGTCAAGGGTTAAAACCGTTTCGCTTTCAATATAGGGTGGGTTTGAAACAATAATATCAAACTCGCCGTCTATCTCGTCATTTAAAATATCTTTTTTGATAAGCTGTGCTGAAACTTTGTTTAAGGCACAGTTTTTTTCTGCAATTTCAAGCGCTTTTTCAGATATGTCAATCATCGTAAGGGTACAGGGGGTGTTTGCGGCTATGGAAATTCCAATGCATCCGCTGCCGCAGCAAATATCTAAAATGCGTTTGCTTTTTGCTATGGGGATAATGTTGTCAACAAGAATTTCTGTGTCGGGGCGGGGGATAAGAACATCGGGAGTTACATAAAAGTCAAGCGAATAAAATTCTTTTTTGCCAAGAATATATGCAACAGGCATACCCGACTTTGCCTTTTCTATATATGAGCTATAGGTTTTGGCAACTTCGCTATCCACCTCGTTTTTCATTTTCATAATAAGGCCACCTCTGTCGCAGCCAAAAAGGCCGCAGGCAAGCGCTGCGGCATCTTCTTTTGGTATAAATTTTGTGGCTTCTTTTAAAAGAGATTCAATTGTTACCACTGGGCGTCCTCTTTCCTTTCGGGGATAACTTCGAGCATTGCGGCAATTGCAGCTTCTATCATACTGTCATCAGGTTCAATTGTTGTAATGTGCTGAAGCCATACGCCGGGGGCTGAAATTATTTTTGTAATAATATTATCGTGTTTGCCGGCAAGCTTTATAAGCTCATAGCCAATACCCGCAACAACCGGAAGAAGCAAAAGCTTAATGGCTGTTCTTACAAGGCGTGGGAGCGATGCAGGGATAAAAAATCCAACAATTATACCAACAATAAGAACCAAAATCATAAACGATGTTCCGCATCGTGGGTGAAAACGTTTTTGTTTTCTTACATTTTCAACAGTTAATTCTTCGCCTGCTTCATAGCAGAAAATAGTTTTATGTTCGGCGCCGTGATATGAAAACGTTCTGCGGATATCTTTCATAAGAAGAGTTAAAAGCAGGTAGCATATAAATACAATTATTCTTAAAACGCCTTCGAAAACGCTACGCCATACATTGTTGTTAATAGCAGGAAAAACGCCTTTTAGAAGGTCAAAAAGCAAAGAGGGGAGATAAATGAAAAGGCCAATTGACAATATAACTGCCAAAACAACACTTATGGCAGATAAAACGCCCATTATAACACCTTGTTTTTTCTCGTCTACTTCCTCTTCAAAGCCTGCTATTTCTGCAGAGCGCATTAAACATTTATAGCCGAAACGCAGAGAATCTATCATATTAAATATGCCCCTCACAAAAGGAAGCTTTAAAATTTTAGGTTTATTTGTACCCTCGGTTGGGAATTTTTCAATAACCAGCTCCCCTTCGGGATTTCTTACTGCCATAGCGGTAACTTTTGGTCCACGCATCATAACGCCTTCAATAAGAGCCTGTCCGCCAATGCTTGTTTTGTGTTTGCTCATAATAATCACCTACCAATGTAATTATATCAAAAAGGAAAAACAAATACAATAGTTTTTTAGACACAATTATTAAATTACTGTAAATTTACGGGCTTTTTTAGAAAATATTTGTAATAAAGGCACAAAAAACAAAAAATATTTTAAAATTTGATTTTAGTACTTGCAAAAATGGATAATTATTGTTATAATGTACAGTTGATAAGTGTGCAAAAATTACTACACTCAGTAGTTTACATACATCAAAATATATATTGTTTGGAGGAAGACTAATGAAGTCTAAAATTACTAATACTGAAAAAAACATTGTAACACTGGAAATGACAATCGACAAAGAAAAATTTGCTGAAGCTATGGAAAAATCCTACAAAAAGAATGTTAAAAGCATTCAGATTCCCGGTTTCAGAAAAGGTAAAGCACCTCGCAGATTTATCGAAAAAATTTACGGTGAAGCTATTTTTTATGAAGATGCTATAAACTTTGTATGTCCTGATGCATACGAGACAGCTGTTAAAGAACTTGAACTTGACCCTGTTGATCAGCCTGAAATCGATATCGTAAGTATCGGCGAAGGCGACCTTGTTTTAAGTGCAAAAGTTGCAGTTAAACCTGAATTTGAATTGCCTGAATACAAAGGTGTTAAGTTGGATAAAATTGAGTATAAGGTTTTGGAAAAAGATGTTGATGCTGAAATCAAACGTATGCTCGAGCAGAATGCACGTATAGTTCCTGTTGAAAACAGAGCAGCTAAAAAAGGCGATATTACTGTTATCGACTTCGAAGGTTTTGTTGACGGCGTTGCTTTTGAAGGCGGCAAAGGCGAAAACCACAGCTTGGAACTTGGCAGCGGCCAGTTTATTCCGGGCTTTGAAGATCAGCTTATCGGCAAGAAAACAGGCGAAGAAGTTGAAGTTAACGTAACATTCCCAGAAGAATACCATGCTGAAGACCTTAAAGGTAAAGAAGCTATGTTTAAAGTAAAAATCAACTCAATCAAGAAAAAAGAACTTCCTGCAAAAGACGATGAATTTGCAAAAGACGTAAGCGAATTCGATACATTTGAAGAACTTCGTGCAGATGTAAAAAGCAAACTTCAGGAAGATGCTAAAATCAGAGCACAGCGCGAAAAAGAAGATAAAATCATGGAAATTCTCGCTGAAAAAACAGAAATGGATATTCCTGAGTGCATGATACAGCAGCAGACACAGAAAATGATTCAGGAATTTGGTTACAAAATTGCTCAGCAGGGCCTCTCTCTTGAACAGTATACACAGTTTACAGGTACAACTGTTGACGGCCTTCAGGATCAGTTTAAAGAAAATGCTGAAAAAGCAGTTAAAGGCAACCTCATTCTCGAAAAAATTGCTAAAACAGAAAAAATTGAAGCAACTGAAGAAGATGTTGAAGAGCAGTTTAAGAAAATGGCTGACATGTACGGAATGGAAGTTGACAAAATTAAAGACATTATGAAAAATTCCGTTGACAGCATTAAAGAAGAAATTGTTATCAACAAAACATTAGAACTTTTAGTTGAAAATTCTGCAGTTAAAAGAGCAACAAAGAAAAAAGCAACAGAGGAAACCGCTGCAGAAGAAAAATAATTAAACATAGAAAACTCAAAAAGGAGTGACAAAAATGAGTTTGGTACCTATGGTAGTTGAGCAGACAAACCGCGGAGAGCGTTCATACGATATTTTCTCCCGCCTGCTTAAAGACAGAATTGTTTTCTTAAGTGACGAAGTTAACGATGCAACTGCAAGCCTGGTTGTTGCACAGCTTTTGTTCCTTGAAAGTGAAGATCCTGACAAGGATATTAACCTTTACATTAACAGCCCCGGCGGTTCAATTACTGCCGGAATGGCTATTTACGATACGATGAATTATGTAAAATGCGATGTTTCTACAATTTGTGTGGGAATGGCGGCAAGCATGGGCGCATTTTTGCTCTCAAGCGGTGCAAAGGGCAAACGTTTTGCCCTTCCTAACAGCGAAATTATGATTCATCAGCCGCTTGGCGGAACTCAGGGCCAGGCTACTGATATTAAAATTCATGCTGACAGAATTATCAGAATGCGTAAAAACTTAAATGAAATTTTAAGCAAAAACACAGGTCAGGCTCTTGAAATAATTGAAAGAGATACTGAGAGAGATAACTTTATGTCGGCTGAAGAGGCTATGAAATACGGCCTTGTTGACAAGGTTATAGCTTCAAGATAGTATTGGTGGAAATGAGGATTTAAATTTGAGTAAGCAAGACGGTAACAACTCACTCAGATGTTCTTTTTGCGGAAAAGAACAGCATCAGGTTAAAAGGCTTGTTGCAGGGCCGGATGTGTACATTTGTGATGAATGTATTGAGCTTTGTTATGATATAATTGACGAAGAAAAATATCCCGTTCCAAGCGAAGGGGAGCAGCAAAGTTTTTCCGTTCCGAAACCGAGAGAAATAAAAAGCATTCTCGACGATTATGTTATAGGCCAGGATGCAGCTAAAAAAAGCCTTGCTGTTGCAGTTTACAATCATTACAAAAGAATAAGCGGCGAAGCAGAAGTTTGCGATGTTGAGCTTCAGAAAAGCAACATTTTGCTACTTGGCCCAACAGGCTCGGGTAAAACATTGCTTGCACAAACTCTTGCTAAAGTTTTAGATGTTCCTTTTGCAATTGCAGATGCTACAACCTTAACCGAAGCCGGATATGTTGGCGAAGATGTTGAAAACATTCTTTTAAGACTTATTCAGGCGGCTGACTACGATATTGAAAGAGCATCACGCGGAATTATTTATATTGATGAAATTGACAAAATTTCCAAAAAGAGCGAAAATGTTTCTATTACAAGAGATGTAAGCGGCGAAGGTGTTCAGCAGGCGCTTCTTAAAATACTTGAAGGAACTGTTGCAGCTGTTCCGCCACAGGGTGGAAGAAAACATCCTCAGCAGGAGCTTATTCAGATTGACACTTCAAATATTTTGTTTATTGCCGGCGGCGCTTTTGATGGCCTTGACAAAATTATATTAAACAGAGTTGGCAAAAAACAAATGGGCTTTGGCGCTGATGTAGTTGGCGTTTCAAAGAAAAATCAGGGCGAGGCATTAAAAATGATAGAGCCTGAAGATTTGCTTAAATTCGGTCTGATTCCTGAATTTGTTGGAAGGCTTCCGGTTGTTGTAACACTTGAAAACCTTGATATTGAGGCGCTAAAAGTTATTTTAACACAACCGAAAAATGCTCTTGTAAAACAGTATAGTCAGCTTTTTAAATACGATGGCGTTGAGTTTGAAGTTGAAGATGATGCTCTCGAAGCTATTGCCCAAAAAGCATCAGACAGAAAAACCGGTGCCAGAGGCCTTCGTGCAATTATGGAGGAAAGCCTTACTGATATTATGTTTGATATTCCTTCTGAAGAAAATGTTGAGAAGGTTGTTCTTACTAAAGAATCTGTTGAAAAAAGCGAAGCACCTAAAGTTGTTTATGGAGCCGAGAAACGAAAAGTTATCAAGGCGGAATCCGGAGAAGAAACTCAAAAAGAATCAGTTTCGTAATTTAATATGTTAACCAAGGGGCTTTTTAGCCCCTTGATTTTGCTAATGAACAAATTTTTTTCGGAAGGCGGATTTTATGAGTCAGGAAAAAAATTACTCTGCTAAAGATGTTTTGAATATTGCAACAACAGTTGGGTTTAACCTTTTAAGGTATGGGGCAGAAGTTTACAGAGTTGAAGAAACAATAACAAGAATTTGCAGGGCTTATGGTTATGACGACAGTCACGTGTTTGCCATAGGCAGTAACATAACTGCTTCTGTTATGGATGGAGAGATTACACAAACCGAAACCCGAAGAATTAAAAGCCGCGATTTAAATCTTGATAAAATAGACAAACTTAATCATCTTTCAAGAGAGGTGTGCAGCGAAATGCCGCCGCTTTCGGAAGTTAGAAAAAAGATTGCTGATATTAAAAATGGACCCGTGTATCCGCTTTGGGTAATGGTTGTATGCGATGCGATTATTTCAGGGTGTTTTACACTTTTCTTTGGCGGCGATATATATGAAGCAATTATAGCTTTTTTTGCCGGCGCAATTGCGCGAGCTTCGTGGGCGCTAACTTCGAAGTTCAGTAATGTACATCAGTATTATAAAATAATGGTCAGCAGTTTCATAGTGGCGTTTATTGCACACGTTGCCCAAAATAATTTTATAATGATAAGTGCCGATTTAATTATAATTGGTTCTATTATGACATTGGTGCCGGGAATATCGGTTACCAATTCCCTGCGCGATTTTTTTGCAGGCGACACAGTAACAGGCCTTATAACATTTGCTGAATCAATTCTGGTTGCAGTTTCAATTGCCATTGGAGTTGCTATCGCAATGGTACTGACTTAAGGGGTGAATTTATGAACAGAGAAATAATTCAGATAATTTGCGCTTTTATAACTGCCGGTGGTTTTCTTATTTTCTTTAATGTTCGTGGAATAAATGTGCTTTTGGGTGCAGTTTTAGGTGCTATAAGCTGGTCGGTTTATCTTGCCTTTGGCGGAATGTTTATAACCGATGTAATGCAATACTTTTTTGGTGGAATGGCACTTTCCTTGGGAGCTGAATTTTTTGCAAGGCTTAAAAAAACACCCATCACGGTGTATATTGTAGGTGGAATAATACCGCTGGTGCCGGGAGGAACAATATACTATGCAATGAAAAATTTTGTGCTTGGAAATATGCCTGAATTTGCTAATAAAATGTTTTATATGATTAAAATAGGTGGAGCTATTGCTTTAGGAATTGCCTTGGGACATGCTGTTTTTATAGGAATATTGGGAATAGCAAACGGCATAAAGAAAAGGGGTATAAAAAATGAGTCTTGAAAAGTTTGATAAAAACTTAAAAGTAAGTGCGAATATTGATGCCACAGACATTGCTTTCTATAATGTTCGCCAGAAACCGTTCAAAATCTATGGGCTTTATAAACCTGAGAGTGAGGGCGTTTTCAGAAGACTGCCAAAAGAAGTTTCAGTTGCTACAAGTGAAGGGGTTGACTGGCTTGCTACTAATACAGCAGGCGGCAGACTCAGATTTAAAACCGACTCCGAATACATTGCAATATCTATGAAAGTAAAAGAAGTATGCCTTATGTCTCACATGGCATTTTGCGGCAGTACAGGATTTGATTTATACACAAAGGAAAACGGAGAATACATATTCAAAAAAACCTTTATGCCACCAACTACCATAGAAGGCGGCATAAAAGTTCGCGATAATGGCGGCTTTGATGGCATTTATCATTTTGAAAGCCGAGAGATGCGCGATATTACAATAAATTTTCCGCTTTACAATAATGTAGATGAACTTTATATCGGCCTTTCTGAAGATGCAATCGTGCTTGAGGGCGATAAATATTCTTTTGATAAACCATTTTTGTGCTACGGCTCTTCTATAACACAGGGAGGCTGTGCTTCAAGGCCGGGTAATGCATACTCAAACATTTTGTCGCGTATGCTTGATGCCGATGTTTATAACCTTGGTTTTTCCGGTAGTGCCAAAGGCGAAGAGGCGATGGCGCATTTTATTGCAGATATGGATTTGGAATTGTTTTTGTATGATTACGACCATAATGCTCCAAACACAGAACATCTCGAGGCAACTCATGAAAAGTTTTTCAAAATTATCCGCGAGAAAAATCCTGATTTACCCGTTTTGATGATTACAAGGCCGCAACTGCAGAAAACGGAAGACAGAGAAAAAAGAAAAGCGGTTATTAAAGCTACATATGAAAAAGCTTTAAATGAAGGTGATAAAAACGTTTATTTCTTCGATGGCTCTACCTTCTTTCAGGAATGTGGCGACAGCGCAACTGTTGACACCTGCCACCCAAATGATTTGGGCTTTATGGTTATGGCGCAGAAGCTTTATGCGGTTATACGCGATATAATTAAAAAATAAGCAAAAAAATATTGACAAAACATTAAGATTTATGGTATTATATATAAAGCTTAATGCGAGCTCGAGTGGCGGAACTGGCAGACGCCCGGGACTTAAAATCCCGTGGGTGAATAACCCGTACCGGTTCGATTCCGGTCTCGAGCACCAAAAAAGAACGACTATTCTGATAGAATGGTCGTTCTTTTTTGTGTTTGTGTCCGTAAGGGCGCAATATCATTATGAGCGTAGCGAATACATCATTTGACCATCTGCGGTCAACATCATTTCCCTTCAACGGACACAAAATGATGTTGCTCTTTGAGCAAACAGTGTTGTGCTATACACAAATGATGTATTGCTTCGCAATAACGATGTTGCACTAAGTGCAAATGTATGATATAATCTGCCAAGAGGTGACTTTAGATGAAAGAAGATAAACTCGGTAAATTATCAATGGAATTGTCTGTTGAAGTTTTAAATTTAGTTAAAGATTTACGTAATAAAAAGGAAAATATCATATCAAATCAAATTGGAAGAAGTGCAACAAGTGTTTGTGCTAACATTGCCGAAAGTAAATATGGTCATAGCAGGGCTGATTTTATTGCGAAATTGGAGATAGCTTTAAAAGAAGCCAGTGAAACCGGAAAATGGCTTGAAATGCTTTACAAAACAGATTATATTGATGAAACAGAATACAAATCTATAAATAAAATTTGTTCTACAATAAGAATTCTGCTAATAGCTTCTATAAAAACAGCCAAACAAAACGCCGAACCCCAAAAATAACTCTAATTTTCACACCGTCACAAAAGTGGCGGTTTTCTTTTTTTTCTATACCTTGTGCTACTTTTGAAAAATAATAATTTACTTTGACTATTGACTCTTATTTTTTACTATGGTATAATTCACACAGAAAAATGAAAGCAGGTGTTTTTTATGGATACAGTTAAAATTTCAGCAAATTTTAGCGAGAATGCAGGCAGAGAAATTAAACCTATGCACGGCGTTGGTCAGCCACCTATTCTTGGCGGACTTGACGGTGTTGGAGCTCGTCTTTTTCATTATCTTGAAGAAGCCGGTATTCCATATTCAAGACTTCACGACACAGGTGGAAGATTTGGCGCCGGAATTTATGTTGATATTCCTAATATTTTCAGGGACTTTGATGCAGATGTTAACGACCCTGCGTCATACGACTTTACTTTTACAGACATATTAATAAAACATCTTTCTGACCATAAAGTTGAAACAGTTTACCGCCTTGGCGTAACTATAGAAAATGCATCGGCAATAAAAACTTATCATGTTAAGCCACCAAAGGATTTTCAGAAATGGGCTGAAATTTGCGAACATATTATAAGGCACTATAACGAAGGCTGGGCAGATGGTCATCACTGGGGGATTAAATATTGGGAAATATGGAACGAACCTGATATATCCAATGAAGAAGCACCACGCTCAATGACATGGCAGGGAACAAGGCAGCAGTTTTTTAGGTTTTATGAAACTGCGGCAAAACATATCAAAAAATGCTTTGGCGACAGTATTGCCATTGGTGGATATGCGGCCATTGGATTTACAAACCACGAAATATACGATCCTGATTTGAGCGGAAACATTTCTGAAGAAGCCAAAAAAGCCGATGGCTGGGCAGACAGATTGGAATATTTTCATGAATTTCTTCAGATGGTAAAGGAAACAAACTGCCCGTTTGACTTTTTCTCGTGGCATTGCTATGCGGTAACTCCTGAAAAAATAGTTGACAGAGAAAAATATTGCAGAGCCGTTATGAAAAAATACGGGTTTGAAAATGTACCCGATTTTCTTAACGAATGGAATACATGGAGAAAAGACCCCAAAATGCGCGCATCTGCTTTCGTTGCGGCAAATACATTTTCCGTAATGCTGGCTATGCAGAAAACGGAAACATATATGCTTAACTACTACGATGCAAGAATTGGCCAGAGCGTGTATGGCGGAATGTTTAATCCTGATACATATGAGCCTTATAAAACATACTATGCGTTTCAGTCGTTCAATACTGCTTATAAACTTGGCACAGAAATTATAACCGATTCAGATAATAACGAAGTTTATGTTCTCGGCGCAAGAAACGATAAAAAAGGCGTTATTCTTATTGCTAATATCAGCGATGAAGAAGCCGAACTTGAATTTGATGTAAAAGGCGCAAACATAAACGATGGCGAAGTTATTATGACAGACGACCAGTACCTTTATACTTACAGAGGCGAAATTATAAAAGATGGCAAGCTTGAGGTTAAAGCCCACAGCTGTATTGAAATTAAATTAACATTTTAAAAGAGAGATTACAATTGACAAAGGTAAAAGAGTATTTAAAAAAGAATATTGTAACGGTAATTGCTTTTATTGCCGCAATAGTAACAGGCATAATGGTGCCGCCCGACAGGGAGTATATGGGGTATTTCGATTTTAAAACCCTTTCCTGTCTTTTTGCAACGCTGGCAGTGGTGTGTGCCCTTCGTAACATTCGATTTTTCAGAATTATTGCGGCAAAAATCGTGTCAGTGTTTAAAAATATACGAAGTGCAATAATTGCTCTCGTGTATATAACCTTTATTGGCTCAATGCTTATTGCAAACGATATGGCGCTTATTACATTTCTGCCCCTGGGCTATTATGTTTTAAAAAGCACTGACAACCGCGACTATATGGCGTTTACTTTTATCATGCAAAATATTGCGGCAAACCTTGGAGGAATGCTCACGCCGTTTGGAAATCCGCAAAATTTGTATCTTTATACATATTTTAATATTTCCAATACGGAATTCGTTAAAATAATGTTTCTTCCATTTATAATTGCAATTACCCTGATAACGGCCTGTTGTATGTTTGTAGAGAAAAAGCCGCTTGTAATTAAAAACTGTGAAGAACAAACTCTCGATAAAAAGAAAACGGCTATATATATTGTTCTTTTTGCAATATCAATTGCAATGGTATTTAATCTGTTTCCATATTATATAGGGCTGATTTTGGTATTTGTAGTTCTTATGTTTATGGACAGAAAAGCCCTTATACAGGTTGACTATGGCCTTCTGCTTACATTTTGTGCGTTTTTTGTTTTTTCGGGCAATATGGCAAGAATTCCTGCGGTTTACAATTTTCTCGGAAGTCTTATTGAGAAAAACACCCTGCTTTACGGTTTTTTGTCCTGTCAGGCAATAAGTAATGTCCCAAGCGCTATTTTGCTTTCGAAATTTACGCAGAATTATCAGCAGCTTCTTGTTGCAGTTAACATTGGCGGAGCGGGAACTTTAATATCATCCCTTGCCAGTCTTATAACGTTTAAGGAATTTATTAAACACGAACGCGGTATGGCGATGCACTATATAAAATTATTTACTGTATATAATTTTGGAATATCGCTTACACTTCTGGCGGTTATGGCGTTTGTATTCAGATAAGGAGAGGTAAAAATGTTTGAATTAAAAGAAAAAAACATCGGAGAATTTGATGTAATAGTTTGCGGCGGTGGCGTTGCAGGTGTTGCATCGGCAATTATGGCCGGCAGAAACGGCGCAAAGGTTCTTGTAATAGAGAAAGCCGGTTGCCTTGGCGGAACTTTAACAGATGCTTTTATGCCAAATATTTTGGACAGTGAGAATAAAGGCGGTTTTGTAAAAGAAATATACGATTTTCTTAATGAACATCAAATGACCTGCCAAAGAAGAGGAAATAAAGTAGACGAAAACGGAAAAAGAATTCCCGGTTGCCTGGTTGATACGGAAGGCATTAAATATTTTCTGGACAAAGAGTGTGAAAAAGCCGGTGTAACCGTTTTGTACAACAGTATGCTTGTATCAGCGGATCATACAAATGGTCACATAAATAAATTGCTCCTGGCAACTCACTGCGGAAACTATACCGCATCTGCAAAAGTTTATATCGATGCAACAGGAAACGGCGCACTTTCTGATATGGCAGATTGCAAATGGGAATATGGCGACCCCGATGAGGGCAGAATAAGCCCTGCAAGCATGAGCCTTTGTATGGGTGGCTTTCCTGATGAATTTAACGGAACAGATTCCCACGAAGCAAAAACTGAATATGGAAATATGCTCAAGGAAAATGGAATAGAAATATCAGCCGAACAGGCGGGAATAGCAAAACTCCCTAATCTTAAAACCTGGAGCGTGGGCTTTAATTTTGAATATGACATTGTTCCCGATGATATAGTAAAATATTCAAAGGCTATTGCAAATAGCAGAGAGGAAGCTTTTGAAACAGTTGAAAAACACAAAAAAATAAAAGGCTATGAAAATGTATATACTGCTTTCACTGGTTCAACTCTCGGAATAAGAGAAGGCAGAAGAATTTTTGGCGAATACAGATTAAAAAATGAAGACCTTATTGAAGGCAGAAAATTTGACGACGGAATTTGCCTCGTAACAGCGGCGGTTGATGTTCATAAATTGAAATCAGACGATACAACCGAATGTCAGCGCGGGGTTTATACAAAGCCATATCACATCCCATATCGTGCATTACTGCCTGTTGATTCTGATAACATAATTCTCGCAGGAAGATGTATCTCAGGCGATTTTTATCCTTTTTCTTCATATAGAATGATGGGTAATATGTTTACAGTAGGCGAAGCAGCAGGTTATGCGGCGGCGCTCTGTATTAAGGAAAATAAAACTCCAAAAGCTGTTGACGGAACAGCCGTAAAAGCCTTTATGACAAGGCGTGGACACGATTTATAAAAAAATCAAACTTTTTTTAAAAAATGTATTGACAAATTGAAAAAGATGTGCTAATATAAAGAAGTTGCGTTTGAGAAGCGTTGTTTTGGAAAGTTTTTTAAATTTTTTGAAAAAAGTTCTTGACAAAAGCTTTAAAGGCGTGGTATAATGAAAATCCACTCTGCGAGTGGGAACGGACTTTGAAAATTAGATAGCGTAAGAGGGCTCAAAGATAATTTGAGTTAAAAAGATTCTAAAGAATCACAAGTACAAGCCAGTACAAAAAAGTAAATTAGAGCTAGAAAAGCTCAATGAATATTTCATTGAGAGTTTGATCCTGGCTCAGGACGAACGCTGGCGGCGTGCCTAACACATGCAAGTCGAGCGGAGCCATCTGAAAGATCCCTTCGGGGTGATTTCGGGGAAGCTTAGCGGCGGACGGGT
>JAZNQN010000074.1:0-32390 GCA_045590195.1 Clostridia bacterium
ATAAAAAATGGCTCAAACCCAGTGTTTGAGCCAAATATATTGGCAGGGGTAGAAGGACTCGAACCCTCAAGAACGGTTTTGGAGACCGGCATGTTACCATTACATCATACCCCTAAAGAGCGCCATATTAAGTTTTTATTAAGCAGTATTTGCAACATAGGGACACGGCTTTGGAGACCGATGCTCTACCAACTGAGCTATAACCCTAAATTATCAACACTTGTGTATTATACAACATAAAAAGAGTGTTGTCAAGCATTTTTTTAATATTTGGAAATTAAAAATTAAAAGGCCCCTGATTTTCCAGAGGCCTTTAAGGCTTTACACAATTTAAAATTGTCTGCTTTCTGAATTAGTACTCAATTTCAGCGCCGTACTCTTCAGCCATAGCTTCAAGAGCCTCATTATATTCATTGAGCAACTGAACGCCTTCGCTTATCATATCGTTTGAAGCAGTTAATTTTTCTTCGCTGTCTTCATCGATAGCGGCAAGCATTGTTTCAAAACCTTCTTTATATTTATCCATAACTTTAACATATTTTGCTTTGAGATTTGTTACTTCTTCTGTTGCAGGGGTAATGTTTGCAAGTTTGCTGAGTGATTCATTTATTGTTGGAAGCATAACGTTGTTAATGCTGTCAACAAGCATCTGCGGATCGTCAAAATCGCCCCATTTTGCAGCTTCTGTTGTAATTTTGGTGTAGTTTGCATTAACATCTGTCATTTCAACATTCAAAAAGTTTTCAAAATCATCATAAACAGGGTCTGTGCAAGCTGTTAAAAGTGTAAGTGACATAACGGCCATAAGTAAAAGTGCTACAAGTTTTTTCATAGATGTAATCCTCCAAAAATTTAATTTTCAGTGTAAAGCCACCACTGCTAACTTCATTATATTATTGAAAAATTTATATGTCAAGAAAAATATACCATTCAAACGCTGTTATTGAACAATAATTTTTTGTTTTTCAATTACTTTTCTAAGGAACAAAATTGCAACCACAATTATTACAAACGAAATTGCGGAAAGAAGCTGCTGACCATACATATGTATTCCGAAAACAATATTTCCGTTGGCCTGAACTGCGCCTAAAATTTTACCGCCCAGCATTGATGCACCGAAGCCCAAAATTCCGCCAATACAGTTTTTAATTGCCATTGCCTGAACAATATATTTTGAATCAACATAGCTATACACAATGTTAAAGGAATTCTGGTTTGTTCCTGCAACGGAGCAGCTATAAAGTATGGTATATACTATAATAAAAAACCATGTGTCCGGTGTTGTAAAAACATTTATAAGAAACGCAGCCGCAACAAGCCACAGCCCCACCTCAAAGCCTTTTGCAAAGGAATACTTATCAGAAATTCTGCCGAAAAAGCGTGAGATTGCCATTCTTATAAAACTGGCAACAATATTTATAATCTGTACCAGAAGCGCCGACATCATAAGCTCTTTATACTTAAATGTACCAAGAAAACCAACTGTGAAATATCTTGCAACATCAAAAAGTGCCGTCAGCAAAATAACACTGCGAAAATTTTTGTTTTGTATAACAATTTTTATAACCTTCATAAACGACTCGTCATTTTTTTGAGTTTCGTCAACTTTTTCCTTAGCAATAAGTGAAAGAAAAATAAAGTTGCATATATTTAAAATTAAAATAGAACTTGCAAGGAACAAAAACGCGCCGTTTAAGTTATTAAGCGCCTCATATTTATCGATAATATAGCCGATTACAGCAGTAAAAAACATTCCCGTAAAGAGAGAAATCATTTCTTTTCCTGCCGAGAAAACACCGCGGTTTCTCGGCTCTACAAAAGAATTACCCCATTTAAAAAGCACATTTATAACAAGATATTTTCCAACATATGCCAAAAGTACACAAAGCATAACCAGTACTGTTTTAACATCTTTGCCAAATGGCATAAATGGCACAAGATACGCCAGCATAAAGAAAAATATGCTGGCTGTATCTGATATCATAACAAGTTTTTTCGAGTTTATTTTAAGCCTTACAACCTGAATTGACAAAAGCTGAATTACAAATGCAAGGGTTATAAACGAGGAAATAATACCTATAAGCGCATCGGAAATTCCAATGCTTGACAAAAGCCTTGTTAAAAAGGCATCGGTTACAAGAAGTGTAACAAAATATTCGCCTGTACACTGTAAAATATAGGCAAGGCGTGATCTTTTATACTCTTTGGTATCATATATGTTCATAACTTTTCTCCTACCAGTACATTTTCCACTCACCTTTAAGGCGACGAAGTGCCTCAAGGTAAAAATAACATCCCCATATATTACATTCATCTATGCCAACTTTATCAGGCTTTGAGTACACAGCGTGAAGCAAAAGCCCGTTTGACTCGGGGCAATCTTTAGTGCTGTAATTTTCAAAAAGTGAATCCATTGAAAGCATAATTGCATTTTTAAATATTTCTTTTTCTTCGTCTTCGGGAAGGTATTTTAAAAGCTCAAGCATTCCGCAAATGCATATGGGAGCTGCAGATGAATCTTTCTCCTCGCCGTCGCCATCGCCAAACGCCAAATCCCAGTATGGAACAAAGTCTTCCGGCATACGGTTAAGGTAATAATTTGTTGCCGCACGGCAAATATTTATTGCATCGGGATCGTCTACATATTTTTTGGTAAGCATCATTCCGTAAATTACCCAGCCGTGACCTCTTGCCCAGCAGCTGTCATCGCTTTTGCCCTGTTTTGTTACGCCGCGAATGGGTGCACCTGTTTCGGGGTCGAAATAATATGTATGGAACGAAGAGCCATCTTCTCTTACTGCGTTATCAACAGTAGAACGAAAATGTGCATATGCTGCTTTTTTGTAGCTTTCATCACCTGTTACTTCGCTTGCCCAGTACAAAATTGGAATATTTAAAAGACAATCAACAATAAGGCGGTAATTTGTTTTGTCACCAATAGCGCCCCAGGCCTGAATAAACTGCCCCTTCTCGTGAAAACGACCTTTAAGATGGTCGGCCGCTCTGAGAGCAACTTTTTTAGCTTTTTCGTTGCCGCAAAGCTTATATGCAGCAACACATGAAAGAGAGAACAAAAAGCCTACATCGTGTCCCATTTTACCAAAACAATTATCTATTCTTTCCTCAAAATTATCGATATGCTGAAGTGCAAGATTTTTATATTTTTCATCGCCAGAGAGCTCGTATGAAAGCCAAAGCATTCCGCTCCAGAATCCCTGGTTCCAACCTCCAACCTTATTTTCGTCGCCTGTATAAACATTATTAACACTGCTGTGTGAAGGGAATTTATCGCCCATATCTTCCATAAGCCTATCAATTTTTTTCAAAGCTTCAGCAATAGCCTTGTCAAGCTTTTCCTCCATAAAATTGTTTTTTTGAAGAAATCTTTCTTTTTTTATAAGCGTTTCACTGTTTATAGCCTTCATAATTTATATTCCCCTTTCAAAATTCACGCACATTATATCTCTTTCAACAAGAAAAGTCAATAAAAATTCCGATTTTTTTAATATTTTGAAAAGGATATCGTAAAAATCTAAAGAGCAGTAAATATTTACTGCTCTTTCATAACGGAAATAATACTATTTTCTGCGCCAAAAAGGTTATTTTTTAAAATATAATCAACAGTTTCTTTTGAAATTTCTTCTCCTGCGGCAACAAGTGGAACGCCGGGAGGATAAGCATAAATTGTTTCTTTTAAAATTCTTCCTTCAGCATTTGTTACATTTATTTTTTCGCCCTCTGCTCTAAACGCCTGCCTTGGCGTTATTTTTATTTTTGGCAAAGGAATTTTTGGCTGAACATAATCTGTTTTTGGAATTTCTTTTAAAATATTTAAAAGGCGCAAAACCTTTTCATCGCTATCGGCGGCGGTTACGATAAATACCATATATCCTTTGGCATACATTTCGGGTTCTATGCCTTTCTCTCTGAAATAAGAAATGTATTTTTCGCCGTCGATTAAAGCGGTAATTCTAAGTTTATCTCCGCAGGGCAGAATATTTTCTCCCCTGTTTTCTTCAATAATTTTTATAAGCTTTTCCTGTTTTTCCTCGCCGTACTCTTCCATATAGGCCCTTGCATAGTCTACCGATGCCGCCAAAATAAAAGAAGAGCTTGAGGTCATAAGCATATGAAGAGCATTTTCTATTTTCTCGCATATATCAGGGTTTTTAACATTTAAAACTGCACTTTGAGTTAAAGCCGGCATTGTTTTATGGTAGCTTACAACCGCGGCATCTGCCCCCTGCGCAGTTGCGCTTTCAGGAAGCAATTGCGAAAACGGAAAATGTGCACCGTGGGCTTCGTCAACCAGCAGCAGCATATTATACTTTTTGCATATTTTTGCAATTTCATCAATTGGCGCTACCTGACCGAAGGAATTGGGGCTTGTTATAAACATAGCCACGGCATCGGGGTTTTCTTTTGCCGCTTTCTCTGCCGCCATGGCTGAAGGGCAGGCCAAAACTCCGCTTTTGCTTGCAAAGCCGCTTTCAATATACGCAGGCACCGCTCCCGAAAGCGCCAGTGCAGAAAAAACAGAAATATGGCAATTACGGTCGACAATTATTTTTTCTCCCTCTCTCAAAAGCCCTAAAACCATAGCCTGATTGGCACAGGTTGCACCATCGGTTACAATAAAGCTTTTATGAGCCTTTGCCTTTTTTGCAAGAAGCGACTGAGCCTCCAAAAAAGCGCCTTTGGGGTTTAAAAGGTTATCGGTACTATCAAGCTCGGTTACATCAAGCTTTACAAGCTCTGCCCCGAGGCCACAAAACAAAATCCCTTCGCCCTTATGCCCCGGCATATGAAAGCGGGAAATATTTAGTTTTTCATATTTTTTAAGCATTTCAAAAACCGGTGAATAAATCATTTTTACGCTCTTTTCTGCATAGTATTTTTTAGAGGTGATAAAATGAAAAAAACTGAAAAACAAGGAAAGCCGTTATCATTTATAAAAAAACTTTTTTTACAACTTACAGCTTCCCTACTGCTTTTATCACTTATTTATTTAAGCCAAAAATATGCACCGGGGGTATTTGAAAAAATTAAATCCAACCTTACATATACCCCCGATTTATCATTTATAAATACTTCGGTTCAAAATTTTATAAGAGAGTACACTCCACACTAATTCTTTTTATCGCGGAGAAGGCTGTTAAGCTCTTCCATAAATGTGTTAATATCTTTAAACTCTCTGTAAACCGAGGCAAAACGAACATAAGCAACCTGGTCTAGTGTTTTAAGCTTATCCATAACAAGCTCGCCTATCTGGGTTGTTGTAATTTCCCTTTCCATTGTGTTTGCGATAATATTTTCAATTTCGTAAACAACTTTTTCAAGCTTTTCTGTTGGAACAGGGCGTTTTTCACAGGCCTTTAAAAGTCCGCTTAAAAGCTTGTCGGCAGAAAATGCTTCACGGGACTTATCTTTTTTGATTACCATTATAGGAACTCTTTCAATTTTCTCATAGGTGGTAAATCTTTTTTCGCATTTAATACATTCTCTGCGCCTTCTTATAGCGCCGCCCTCTTCAACGGGGCGTGAATCAATAACTTTACTTTCTTCAAAACCGCAGTATGGACACTTCATTAAAATCTCTCCTCTTCGTATTTTGAAATTTTATCTATTCTGTTTTGGTGGCGGTTTCCCTGAAACTCGCTGTAAAGCCACGCATCAAGGGTTTCAAGGGCTAAAACTTCGCCTGTTATTCTTGCGCCGATGCACAAAACGTTTGAGTTATTATGCTCTTTTGTAAGGCCTGCACTTGTGCTTTCTCCCACAACTGCCGCCCTTATTCCTTTAACTTTATTTGCCGCAATACTCATTCCAATTCCTGTTCCGCAAATTAAAATTCCGCGGTCACACTCTCCGCTTGCAACACACTCTGCAAGAGGAAATGCAATATCAGGATAATCAACGCTTTCGCCATTACAGCCAAAATCTTTAATCTGAAATCCTCTCTCCTGAAGATGCTTTATAATTGCATCTTTAAGTATGTACCCACCATGGTCACATCCGATAGCTATCATTTTTATTCCGCCTTTCTATTCAATATTTTGTCCTTTTTCAAGCCTCTCGCGTTCAGCCTGAGGTCTTCTTAAATAAATGGGCTGAAGCTCTTTTTCATTTATTCCTTCTTTTCCGAGAGCCGCCATAGCTATTGACGAGGCTCTCTGGTAAATAAGATTGTCAGTTGGAAATTCTGCTTTGTCGCCCAAAGCTTCGGTTATTTTATCTTTAAATACTGCAACGCCGTCCCCTACGAAAGTAGCACCATCTTTTACCTCTTCCAAAAGCTCTGAAAGCGGCATTGCGCGGGTTTCGGCTATTTGTTTTAAAAGGCCGCCTTCCCACTCAAAAACTCCGCAGTAAACCTGCTGACGCCTTGCATCCATAATTGCAGCAATTTTGCCTTTGGCATTTGGCACATTATAACATAAAGCCTCAAGCGGCGATACGCCCAAAACCTTTTTATCGGCTCCTATTGCAAGGCCTTTAACAGTTCCAACGCCTATTCTAAGGCCTGTAAAAGAGCCCGGGCCATCGCTTACTGCGATTAAATCTGCATCATCTATTGTTTTGCCCGCCATATTAAGGGCGCTGTCAATCATGGGAAGAAGCGTTTCTGAATGAGTAAGCCCACAGTTTACAAAACATTCTGACAAAAGCTTTCCATCCTCCAAAACTGCCGCCCCTGCTGACTGGGCACTGCATTCAACACCAATTATAATCATTTTATCACCACTTCAATTTTTCTTTTATCTTCAAATCCCACACGTTCTATTTTAACATAAACTATATCTTCGCCTTCGAAAAATTCTTCGTAGCCTTCGTACCATTCGGCAACGGTTACATATTTTCCCGAAGGCTCAAAGCCCAAATCGTAAAGCTCGTCTATATCGCCCAGTCTGTAAAGGTCGAAATGATAAATAGGAATTTCACCTTCGTAAATATTCATAATAGTAAAGGTTGGGCTTGAAACTCTTGCATCAAAGCCATAGCCTTTGGCAAGGCCGCGTGTAAAAGCAGTTTTGCCCGCTCCCAAATCGCCTGAGAGGCAAAAGGTTTTTGGCGGTGCAAATTGAGCTGCCAAATCTGCGGCTATTTTTTCAGTTTCAAGGACGCTTTCTGAATAGAAAACCATTTTATCACTTCCAATCAGTTCCAGAACTTTTTATCAACACTTCTGTACGAAATGGCCTCTGCAACGTGCATTTCGTTTATACTTTCTAACCCCTCTAAATCAGCAATGGTTCTCGCCACTTTTAAAATGCGTGAGTAACCTCTGGCGCTTAAGCCCATTGAAGAATAAGCATTTTTTATAAGCTCTTCTGCGCCTTTTGTAAGGGTGCAGTATTTTTCTATTTTATCGCCCGAAAGCTCTGCATTTGAGAAAAAGGGCTCATTTTCATATCGTTTATTCTGAATTTCTCTTGCCGCTATTACCCTTTTTTTAATTTCAGCGGAGCTCTCGCCCCCTGAAACCTTAAGGTCGGCATAAGAAATTTCAGATGCTTCAACAGAGATATCAATTCTGTCAAGCAGCGGACCGCTTACATTTGAAAGATATCTTTTTATACTGCTTTCGCTGCAGCGGCACCTGCCGCTACTATCGCCGTAATATCCGCATTTACAGGGGTTCATTGCGGCTACCACCATACACTGGCAGGGATAAGTTACGCTTGCGGCAACTCTTGTTAAATTAACTTTTCCGTCTTCCATTGGCTGACGCATAACCTCGGTTGCATCTTTTTTAAATTCGGGAAGCTCATCTAAAAACAACACGCCGTTATGTGAAAGTGAAAGCTCGCCGGGTTTTGGAATTGCGCCGCCGCCAACCAAGCCAATTGTTGAAATAGTATGATGAGGCGAGCGGAAAGGCCTTTTTGTTATAAGGGCGCATTTTTCTTTTAAAAGCCCTGCCACGGAATAAATTTTTGTAGTTTCCAAAGCTTCTTCAATTGTCATATCAGGCAAAATTGAAGGCAGGCGCTTTGCAAGCATACTTTTGCCGGAGCCCGGTGTTCCTATTATAAGGCAGTTATGGCCGCCTGCAGCTGTAATTTCAAGAGCACGTTTTGCCGCACTCTGGCCTTTAACCTCGGAAAAATCGTTTTCAAACTCTATATTTTCTTTAAAAACTTTTTCTATGTCAATTTCTATTTTTGTAATCTCTATTTCGCCTGAGAGAAATCTTACACAGTCATAAAGATTATCTACAGGGTAAACTTCGGCTCCCTTTGAAAGGGCCGCCTCGTATGCATTAGCCTTTGGCACAATAAATTTTGTAAAGCCTTTTTCCATAGCGCTTATTATAAGCGGCAAAACACCTGCAACGCCCCTCACCTCGCCCGAAAGGGAAAGCTCGCCTATGAGCACAAAATCGCTTTTGCAAGGGGTAAACTGCTCGGTTGCGCCAAGAATGGCTACTGCAATTGGCAAATCGAAAAGGCTGCCTTCTTTTTTTATTCCCGAAGGAGCTAAATTTACAGTATATCTTTTGGGTGGAAATGTGAAGTTGCAGTTTTTTATTGCGGCTCGCACCCTGTCTTTCGCTTCTTTAACAGAAGCATCGGGCAGGCCAACAATATCAAAGGCAGGAAGCCCCATTGAAGCATCGGCCTCAACATCTATCATATTTCCTTCAAGCCCTATAAGAGCACATGATTTTACCTTGTAAATCAAATTTATCACCTATATATCTTTCATTGTAAGAGATATTCTTTTGCGCTCTAAATCAACGCCTGTTACCTTAACCTTTACAATATCGCCAACCTTTAAAACATCGGTTGGATGAGAAATAAATTTATCGCTTATCTGGGAAATGTGCAAGAGCCCGTCCTGATGAACGCCAATATCTATAAATGCGCCAAAATCGATAACATTACGAACTGTTCCGCTTAAAACCATTCCCTCTTTAAGGTCTTTGATATCAAGAAGCGAGCTCATAAGCTGTGGCTTTGGAAGGGTGTCCCTTATATCTCTGCCGGGCTTTAAAAGCTCTGAAACAATATCTGAAAGGGTAACCTCGCCAATTTCAAGCTCCTGTGCCATTTTATTTTTGCCATATGAGGCAAGCTTTTCGGGAAGGGCGGAAAGCTCTTTATTTTTTATATCTTCTTTTGTAAATCCCAGAAGAGAGAGCATTTTCTCGGTTTTTTTATAGCTTTCAGGATGAACGCCTGTATTGTCTAAAATATTCTCCCCATCGGTTATTCTTAAAAAGCCTGCGCACTGTTCAAAAGCTTTCGGGCCAAGTTTTTTAACCTTTTTAAGCTGATTTATGTTTGTAAATCTGCCTTCGGTTTCTCTGAATTCAACTATATTTTTGGAAATACTTTTGTTTATTCCCGCAACATAGGAAAGAAGCGAAACAGAGGCAGTATTTAAATTAACGCCAACGCTGTTAACACAGCCCTCTACAACGCCACATAGGCTTTCATCAAGCCTTTTGGGGTTCATATCGTGCTGATACTGGCCAACGCCTATGGCCTTGGGGTCGATTTTAACAAGCTCTGAAAGTGGGTCTATAAGTCTTCTTGCAATTGAAACTGCGCTACGAAGCGATACATCAAAATCGGGGAATTCTTCAGCCCCAAGCTCTGATGCCGAATAAACCGAAGCCCCGGCCTCGCTTACAACCATATAATATATTTTTTCATCGCATTTTTCTATTACTTCGCAAACGAAAATTTCGCTCTCTTTCGAGGCGGTTCCGTTGCCGATGGCAATAATTTCAACGCCGTGTTTTTTAATTAAATTTAAAATGGTTTTTGTAGCCTCTTCCCTTTTTGCATCGGAATGAAGAGGATAAATAACTGTTGTGTCAACAACCTTTGAAGCCGCATCTACTACGGCAATTTTACAGCCTGTTCTGTAAGCGGGGTCAAGCCCAAGTATTACCCTTTCTTTAAGCGGCGGCTGCATTAAAAGGTTTTTAAGGTTTTCAGAAAAAATTCCTATTGCCGCCTCGCCTGCACGGTCGGTTAAAAAGTTACGAACTTCGTTTTCAACCGATGGGCGGATAAGGCGGGTATATCCATCTTCTATGGCAAGCAGAATTTGTGCGCCTGATGAAGATGTGCCTTCTTTCAGCATATCGTTTGAAATGCTCCTGATAATATCTTCTTTCGGCTCTTCAATTTTAACCGAAAGTGCGCCTTCACTCTCGCCGCGGTTAATTGCTAAAATGCGGTGATTTGCAACCTTTTTAACAGGCTGAGAAAACTCGAAATACATTTCATAAGTTTTCTTTTCTTCGTCCCTGCATGAGCTTGTAAGTACACCCTCTCTTAAAAAGCAGGCTCTTATAAACTTTCTGTACGCCGCATTGTCAGAAACCGATTCGGCAATAATATCTCTTGCGCCCGAAAGGGCATCATCTGTTGTTAATACACCTTTTTCTTCGTTTACAAATTCTGCAGCTTTTTCGAATACATCATCGTTTGTACGAAGAAGCAGAAACTGTGCCAAAGGCTCAAGGCCTTTTTCCTTTGCAACTATAGCACGGGTGCGTTTTTTCTGTTTATACGGGCGGTATAAATCTTCAATTTCCTGCATTGTTTTTGCAGAAAGAATTTTATTTTCAAGCTCCTCGGTTAATTTGCCCTGTTCATCAATAAGACGAATAACCGCCTCCTGGCGCTCCTGCATACCTCGAAGGTAAGTTAAGCGGTCGAAAAGTTTACGAAGAGTTACATCGTCCATAGTGCCCGTCATTTCTTTTCTGTATCTGGCAATAAAAGGAATTGTATTCCCCTCGTCAATTAAAGTGATAACATTTTGTATGTGGGCTTCGCTTTTCTCAAGTTCTGCCGCTAAAATTTTAATAATATCCAAAATTTCCTCCAAAAATACAATATATAGTTATTTTACCACATATTAAACACAAATACAACCCCTGAAATTAAATATTTCAGGGGTTATGTCATTAAATAATCATATCACGAAGGCGCAAAAGAGTGAGCCTTCTTCTCATATAAGGAGAATATTTTATGCAATCGTTAAAAAGCTTATGGTCTTTACCGATATCGTCAACTGTAATTTTACATCCCGCTTTAATCATTGCCGCTCTGCATTCTTCATAAGAAGGCACGCTATGAATAATATCCCTTATTTTCTGCCAGTTTTCTTTTAGGTCTTCGGGGTTTACGGCGTCAGTTATAGTATCGGGAGTATTAAGTGCTTTAACCTCATCTGCCATATTACCGTAAAAGGTATAAACATCATCCCAGTTAACATTTTCTCTCCGTGTTTCAATTTCTTCCCTTTTTGCAAGCTCGCCATAAAATTCAAGCATACAAAGGGTTGCAACACCAACATCTTCGCCATGGAAATTAGGAACAATATTATCACGAAGCTCAACACATTCCAGAATGTGAGAAATAATATGTTCACTTCCCGATGCAGGACGTGAATTTTGCATAAAGCTCATACCAATTCCCGTCATTAAAAGGGCTTCAAAAATTTTGCCTGCAGTTTCCTCGTCTTCCTTGGTTACTTTATCTGCCATATCCATTAAAATATCAATGGCGCGTTTTGTTAAAGCGCCTACCTGTTCGCAGTAAACCTCGTCGGTTAAGAGAGAAGAAATTTTCCAGTCGATAATGGCAACGTATTTGGCAACCATATCGCCAAAGCCTGCCGATTTTAAAGCCGCAGGAGCTTTTGCAAGTATTTTAGTGTCGCCTATTATAACCTCGGGGCTTTTTGCGGCATATGTTGCTTTAAAACCATTATCAACAAGAGGCGAGCCATAGGAAGCAAAGCCATCCATAGAAGGAGCAGTTGCAAAAATACAAAGCTTTTTATTCTGCCTTGCGGCGGCCAGGCGGCAAGGGTCGTTAACGGAGCCTGAGCCTACCGACAAAATGGCAATCTCGCTCCCTTTTATAATTTCTTCAAGCTCTTTTACGTGGTCGATTGTGGCAACCCTGATATCGTCGTAAATTTTATAAGTAACCGCAAAGCCTTCAAGGCTTTTTTCAATGCCTTCTGCCGCTTTTAAAGTATTTTTATCGGCAACGAGCAAAAGGTTTTTGGGGAAATTATTCTTTATAAGTATTTCGCCAACCCTCTCTGCTGCGCCCGACTCGATTACTATATCTTCAATAGCAGTATAGTGCTCTCCTCCGCAGCTGCATTTGCCGCTCATTTTTTTGATTATGTCCATTATTTCGTACATAAATGCCTCCGTTTTTTAAATTACATAAGGCCCATACACCATATAACCACGAGGGCGGTTAATGTTACCAAAGTATCAATGGTTATGCCGTAAAACATCGGGGCAAGGCCGGCTTTTTTAAAATCGGTAAGGCTTGTTCCAAGGCCTATTGCCGCAAGGGCAGTAACCATTAAAAATTTACTTGTGCCTTTTAATACGCCCGAAACTTCTGCAGGAATAAGCCCAATGCTATTTACAATTGCAAGGGCCAAAAATCCGCAAATAAACCAGGGCACTATTTTTAAAATATTTACCTTTTTGCCTTCACTGCTTTGCATTTCTTTTTGTTTTATACGTGTGCCGATATATGCAAACACAAGCACAGTAGGAATAATTGCAATTGTGCGGGTAAGCTTAACCATAGTTGCAAAATCGCCTGCCGCCTCCGAAAAAGCATAGCCCGATGCTACAACGCTTGCAGTATCGTTTACCGATGTACCTGACCATATGCCAAAGGCGATATCGCTCATTCCAAGAAGTTTGCCCATAATAGGATAAAGGGCAACCATTACCATATCAAAAAGAAATGTTGAAGAAAGAGCAAATGCAATATCTTTATCCTCGGCATCAATTGCGGGTGCAATTGCCGCAATGGCAGAGCCGCCGCAAATTCCTGTTCCTGCGGAAATAAGGTTTGACAGTTTCCAGTTAAGGCCAAATATTTTGCGAACAAAATAGCCGCCGCCAAAACACATAGCAAATGTGAAAACCATAACAAAAAATGTCATTTTGCCAACAGACATTACTGTTTTAACTGAAAGAGATGCACCAAGCAAGATAATTGCAACTTTTAAAATCCGTTTCGATGTAAACTTAAGTGATGGTTTTATCCAGTCAGGATGAAAAAAGCTGTTTATTATTGTTCCCATAAACAGCGCGATAATAGAAGCGCCAAGTATTTCGCCGGGAATAAGCTTTTCGAGCATAACCGATAAAAATGCCACCAAAACGCAAATTGCTACGCCCAAAATAAAAGTAAAGTGTTTTTTCGTTTTGTTATTCATAATTCCTCCGTTTGTAAATATAGTCAAAATCTATTCATAGAAAGCAATACTGCTTATGGTTGTATAATAAGGTCTGTTTTTATGAACCCAGGATGAAGCGGCATATTTTGCACTTGTAAAATACAAAGAGTTTCTCACAACATTTACGCCGCCAAGCACGCATTTTGCCGCGATTACACTTTCTTTTGACGGGGTTTTGTTTATTTTCCCGTCATGAGCAGGCGGAAACTGAACGCCGTATTTTGTATCGAAAATAACTTCTTTTATAGTGTTTGGAAACAGCGGCGATTTTGCACGGTTAAAAACTGTGCCCGCAATGCCAAGCTGCGCGCGGAAAGGCTCGGCTCCGCTTTCTACATAAGTTATTTTGGAAAGATACAAAATGTCTTCATAAGTATAGGAATAGTCAATACAGCCTGCAGGAATTTCTACCCCCGGCGCTGAAATTTTAACCGCAAGGTAAAAATCGTCCCACTGCACGCCATAGCCCAAAACTTCAGAAACCGCTCTCACGGGAATAAAGGTTAAATTATTATAAAGCACAGAGGGGTGGCTTTGCCTTACTCCATCTGTAATACAATAATCTTTTCCTGTGTAAAAAGTAAAAGTGTGTCCATCTTTTTTAAGGGTTGCCGCCTTTTCGCCGTTATTCCATGAAATTTCTCCGCCAACTGCATCGGAAAAAGCACGCAGCGGAATATAAGTTGTGCCGCCGATTATAATTGGCTTTTCTGTGCATTTTATAAAGCTGCCGTTAATTTCAATATCAACGGGAATGGTGTACCCCTCGTAGGTATCCGCAGCAAAAACACTTGCGGATATAAGCATTACCAAACCCAAAATGGCTACTGTTATTTTTTTAAACATATACTTCCCCTTTCAATCTTTTATTTATGTAAGGTTTAGCTATTTTTAAATAAAGATTACAAAATCCTTCATTTCCCATCTTTTTCTTCTTCGTACATTTCGCGATAAAATTCAATTTCCCCATCAAGTATTTCTGCATCGTATCCTAAATCCAGTGCTTTGTTGTAGTATCTTTTTGCGTTTTTCTCGTCTCTTTTCAAGTTATAAGCTACCAACAGTAAAAGTGTTGCTTCTTCGCTATCATTATTAATATCAAGCACTTTTTCTGCATCTGAAATTGCTTCGTCAGGTCTATAATTTTCAATATATAGCTGTGCACGATTTAAATATGCTTGCTCATAAACAGGATTACTTTCAATTGCTTTTTCGTAATATTCAAATGCCGATTTCAAGTCTTCTTTAAACGAATACAGCATCGCTATATTGTTGTTTGCCGTTGCATTTCGGGGCGCAAGCTTAAGCACTTTCTTATACGTTTCAATTGCTTCTTGCACACATCCCGAATCCTCGTAAGACAATGCCATAAAAATCATACACGCAACAACATCACTGTTTTTTTGTGCCTTTTGACAAAGCTTTGACAGCCTCTTTACTGCACGCTTATACTTTTCGTTATTATAGTCATATATACCAAGGAGCAACTTCTTTTTCATATTTGGATTATCATAAAAAGCATTCCCTATTATTTGTACATATGCTTTTTCATAAGTTTGAAAACTCTGTTCAAGGAGACGCTTTTTTGATCTCACAAATACAAGCGCAATTGAACAAAGTATACACAATACCTTAAAAAGTCTTTCAGTATACAAAGTGCCCAGCCAAAATACATCATAAAGATATATCAACACCACCCCAATAGCGCAAATAAGCAAAACACTAATATTTATGTACCTCTTTTTCACATTATCGTTTCCTTTCAATAAATTTTGGCAGTATTTATAGTTGCTTTTGTCAAGTTAGTGACAAAAACTTTATCTATATGATATGCTTTATTATCTTATCTGGCCGTTGCCGTAAATGATATATTTGGAGGTTGTAAGCGCTTTAAGCCCCATTGGGCCTCTGGCGTGAAGTTTTTGTGTGCTTATACCAATTTCTGCGCCAAAGCCAAACTCGCCGCCATCGGTAAAGCGGGTTGAGGCGTTTACATAAACTGCGGCGCTATCAACGCTATCGAGAAACTTTTGTGCTTTTGAGTAATTTTCAGTTACAATACATTCGCTATGACCTGTGCTGAATTTATCAATATGTTCCATAGCCTCATCGATATCTTTTACAATTTTTACCGATATTTCAAGGCCCAAAAATTCTTTTGCAAATTCGCTTTCGGTTGCAGGTAAGGCAGAAATAATTTCTCTTGTTTTGTGGCAGCCGTAAATTTTAACGCCGTTTTCTCTCAGCGATGCGGCAATTTTCGGTAAAAATTCTTCTGCTATTTTCTCGTTTACAAGCAGGCTTTCTGCCGCATTGCAAACGCCCGGGCGCTGTACCTTTGCGTTTATAATAATTTTTTCGGCCATAGAAAGGTCTGCATCGCTGTCAACATAAATATGGCAGTTGCCAACGCCTGTTTCAATTACGGGAACAGTTGCGTTTTCCACAACGCTTTTTATAAGCCCTGCGCCGCCGCGGGGAATCAGCACATCAACAAGGCCATTTTGGCGCATTAAGGCGGTTGCGCTTTCTCTGTCAGTATTTTCAATAAGGGTTATAATTTCTCTTGGGAAAATGCCACAAATGGCATCGCACAAGGTTTTAACTATTGCTTTATTTGAATTTATGGCCTCTTTTCCGCCACGCAAAATAACCGCGTTACCGGTTTTAATACAAAGGGCCGCCGCATCGGCAGTTACGTTTGGCCTTGCCTCGTAAATTATGGCAACAACGCCCATAGGAACTCTTTTTTTGCCTATTTTAAGGCCGTTTGGCCGCTCGCACATTTCCAAAACCTCGCCAAGGCAATCGGGCAAATCGCAAACCTTTTTAATAGCATTTGCCATATCAGAAATTCGCTCTTCGGTAAGCTTTAATCTGTCAAAAAGAGCATCAGAAATGCCCTTTTCTTTTGCCGCCTCAAGGTCTTTTTTATTTTCTGCCAGAATATATTCGCAGTTTTCAAAAAGTGCCTCTGCCATTTTTGAAAGGGCACTGTGGCGCTTTTCATAAGTTGCGCAATTTATTTTTTTTGACTCTTTTTTTACTTTTTCTGCCAAAAGCCTTATTTCTTCCATTTTATTTTGCTCCTTTGCCTGCAAAAATTGTGCCTTCAATTTTTCCATCGAAAATATCATAAAGAATATCAGGGCGTTCGCCGTTTGTAACAATCATATGTATTCCTTTTTCTGTTGCAATTTCGGCGGCGTGAACCTTTGTTTGCATTCCGCCTGTACCAAAGCTGCCTGCGCTTCCGCCTGCCATTTTTTTAATATTATCGTCAACCTCGTTTACAATTCTTATAAGCTTGGCATCTTCGTTTGTATGAGGGTCGCTATCGTAAAGGCCATCGATATCAGAAAGAAGCACCAAAGTATCGGCATCTGTAATGGTTGCAACAATCGCCGAAAGAGTATCGTTATCGCCAAATTCAATTTCTTCAACAGAAACTGTATCGTTTTCGTTAATAATTGGAATTACGCCCATTTCTTCAAGCTTTGTAAGGGCATTTTTTGCGTTTTCTTCACGTTTTGCGTGGTCAACTATATCTTTTGTTAAAAGAACCTGGGCAACGGTGTAGCCGTATTCAGAAAAAAGCCTGCCGTAAATATTCATAAGCTCACACTGGCCAACTGCGGCAGCCGCCTGTTTGCCAATGGTATCTCTTGGCCGCTCAGATAGCCCTAATTTTGAAACGCCAACGCCAACAGCACCTGATGACACCAAAATAACATCTTTGCCCTGATTTTTAAGGTTTGAGAGAACTCTTGTAAGCTTTTCAATGCGGCGAAGATTTAATTTGCCATTATCGTAAGTAAGGGTTGTTGTTCCAACCTTTACAACTATTTTTTTCGAATTTTTTATTTCGTCAATTACGCTCATTTGTAAACTTCCTTCCTCATAATTGTATCCTTTAAAAGAGGAGTATCAACCGGTATTTTTAAAATTTGCTGTGGATGAGGGGCAGATTCAACCTCTTCCCCTTCCTCGGTAATTATTTTTTCTATTTTGCAGGGAATAAAATCGCCGCGGGGCGGCATAAATTCCACATCGTCGCCCTTAAAAAAGCGGTTTCTCTGCTCAATAGTTGCCATTTTTGTTTCCTCATCGTAAGAAAGTACAACGCCAACTATATCGTAATTTCTTACATAAGAGCCGTAGGTATAAATCTGCTCGGGGTTGCCAAAATAAAAGCCCTTTGAATATTCACGATGTGAAACTTTTAAAACTTCATCGAAAAGTTTTTTATCAAATTCTTTGCCTGCATAGTAGTCGTCAATAGCCTGTCTGTAAGCTTTTACAACTGTTGAAACATAGTATTCGCTTTTAACCCTGCCCTCAATTTTAAGGCTTAAAACGCCTGCCTTATCAAGCTCTTTTATGTGTTCAATCATACAAAGGTCTTTAGAGTTAAATATAAATGTGCCCTTATCGTTTTCAAAAATCGGGAAATATTCGCCGGGGCGTTTTTCTTCCATTAGGAAATACTTCCATCTGCAAGGCTGAGCACATTCGCCCTTATTACTGTCACGATTTGTAAGGTAGTTACTGAGTAGACATCTGCCCGAATATGAAACACACATTGCGCCGTGAACAAAAACTTCTAATTCGCATTCTTCCGGCAGATTATCCCTTACGGTTTTAATTTCGGAAAGAGAAAGTTCTCTCGCCAAAACTATGCGCGATGCGCCCATACTGTGCCACATGTTGGCGCTTTCAAAGTTTGTATTATTTGCCTGAGTGCTTATATGAATTGGCAAATCGGGTGCCGCTTTTTTAATAACCGAAAAAGCCCCCAAATCGGAAACTATAACGGCGTCGGCCCCCATTTCGTAAAGTTTTTTTGCATACTGGCCAATTTTAGAAAGCTCATTGCTTCTTGGCACAATATTTACCGCAACGTAAACCTTTTTTCCCCTTTCATGGGCAAAAGCGATTCCCTCTTTCATTTCTTCATATGTAAAGTTATCTGCCGCAGTACGAAGGGAAAATTCCTCGCCGCCTATATAAACAGCATCGGCCCCGTAAATTATGGCAGTTTTAAGCTTTGATAAGTTACCCGCAGGCGCTAAAAGTTCAAGCATAATTTATTCCTTTCAGATTTTTTTATAAGAAAGCGCAACCCCATCGCCAAGAGGCAAAATGGTAGTATCAAACGCTTCGTTTTCAGAAATTTCTTTTAAATACATTTTAAGGCGCTTAATAATTGTAACCTTTCTTCTTACAAAAAGGCTCCGCTCCGCAACCATTCCCTTATAAAGAACATTGTCAGAAACCAAAAGGCCGCCTTTTTTAAGGTTTCGCATAATGTGTGGCAAAAAGTTTATGTACTGCCCTTTTGCCGCATCAAGAAACACCATATCATATTCTTCGCCGCTCATTTCAGCTAAAATATCGGCGGCATCGCCCAAAACGGCCTCAATTTTATCCTGGAGCCCAGCTTTTTTAATGTTTTCAACCGCGCGGGCATAAACCTTGTCATAGCGCTCAATTGTTTTAATTTTTACATCGCTGTGGCTTGCCATACAAATTGCCGAATATGCACAGCCTGTACCAATCTCAAGTATTTTAGAAGGCTTATGAATATCAAGCAAAACCCTTATAAACTGGGCAGTTTCAGGCTCGGCAATAGGAACATAGCTCTCCTCTTTTGCCGCCTCTTTCTCTATTTCGCCTATAAGGCCTTCACGCTTTTTAAGAAGGCCCCGAAGATACTCGGTTATATAGCTGTAGTTTATATTTTCGCTCACTTTTTGTTTACCCCCGATGCCATATGTTCCTCAAATGTTTTTGAAAAAGTTTGAGTTCCGTCACCATTTGCCACGAAGAAATAATAATCGGTATCGGCCGGATAAAGGGCCGCTTCAATGCAGGCTTTGCCGGGAGATGCAATAGGCCCCGGTGGCAAGCCTTTATATTTATAGGTATTATAAGGCGAATCAATGGCTATATCTGCATTTGACAAAATTTCGCGCCTTTCCTCTAAAATATACTGCACAGTTGCACAGGACTGCAAATACGGGTATTTATCGCTTTTAAGCCTGTTATGAAAAACAGATGAAACCAAGGCTCTTTCGTTTTTTACCGCCGCCTCTCTTTCAATAATTGAGGCAAGAGTTATAATTTCAGAGGTTGTAAAGCCAAGCTCTTTAGCACGGTTTCTGTATTCTTCAGTATAAACATCGTTAAAGCGTTTAAGCATCATATAAATAATGTTTTCACAGGTCATTTCAGGGGAAATACTGTAAGTATCAGGGAAAAGAAAGCCTTCAAGGTAGCCGTCTTTCCTTGGTGGAAGAAACTTGAAATCGTATTTTTTATTTGCGGCTTTTATAAAATCATCGGCATTTTTAATGCCTTTTTCCTGAAGCAGAAGCGCAAATTCGCGCAGTTCGTACCCTTCGGGGAAAGTTATCATCTGAGTTTTTCCCATCTGGCCCGGTTTTTTAAGCTCTGCAATAACGGCAGGGTATGCCATATGGCGTTCAAAGGTGTGATAGCCCGATGTAAAATATGGCGCACTTCCCCTTGCAAAAATGGCAAACATATCTTCGTTTTCAATAACGTCTTCCTCTTCAAGTAGCTCGTAAATCTGCCTTGGAAGCGCACCCTCGGGCACTAAAATTGTTACCTCTCTGCCCGGCAAAGCGCCAAAAAACTCGAAAGAAAATACTGCGCCAAGTATTATTGCCGCTATTAAAATTACAAGAACAATTATTTTTTTCATAAGTTTTCCTCCTTTTGGAGTTATTCGCACATCATACCTTTTGCAATTTCTTCCGCAACTTTATCGCCTTTTAAATATTTTAAAAGCTCAAAAGCAAACTTAAGGCTTACGCCTGCGCCTTTTCCTGTTACAAAATGTTTATGGCAGGATGTGCTCTCGCCGGTATAAGTATCTTTAAAGGTTTCTTCAAATGAAGGGTAGCAAGTAGCTTTAACGCCTTCTAAAAGCCCCGCCTCTCCAAGAATTGAAGGTGCGGCACAAATTGCGCCGATTAAAAGGCCGTTTTCGTTTGCAAAGGTTATGGCATCAGAAACTGCTTTGCTCTTTTTAAGGTTTGGCACGCCCGGAATTCCGCCGGGCAGAATAATGCCTTCCATATTTGTAAAATCAACGCTGTCCTCTCTAACGTCGCACACAATTTTAACACCGCTTTTAGATGTTATAGTGTCTCCCCCAACGCCTACTGTTACAACACTTACGCCTCCTCTTTTCAAAACATCAAGAGGAGTTAAAGCCTCAATATCTTCAAATCCGTCTGCTAAAAATAAGTATATCATAAAAACACTCCTTTTATAAATTTGTTTTTTATTTCAAATGTTATATAAAATTATATATGTGTCAATTATAACACAAAAAATATAAATATGCAAATAAAAACCTGCGGATTATTCCGCAGGTTTTTTAAGCATTGTTTGCACAGGACAGACAATGTTTATGAAGGCTAATTTTCGTATATGTCGTAAACTTTATCGGCGCCGTTTTCCGAGCCGAAAACAATGACTTTTATCTTTGCTGCCGCAGCGCTTGTTGTGCGTGAAAAGTCCTGGCTTTCGCCATTTTCCGCAGTTATGGGAGCGATAGTGCAGTCAACCAGATTGCCGCTGTTATCAAACCAGCAAACTGCCGCAAATTTATCGCTGATACCGCTATTATTAAAGGTTATAGTAGCTTTCTCGCTGCCATTTAAGACAGAAGCTATATTAAGAGCATATTCTGCTGTAGTAAACGAAGCTGCCCTCCAATAGTCTTCTGCATTTTCAGGTTCATCAAAGGCTATTGCACCCGAGGCACTTTTAAGGCCGCATTTTACGCAAAGGTCATATTCTCTGCCGTATTTAAGTTCTGATTTTTCGGTTACAATTTCGTATTCACATTCAGAAGCCTTTGTAACGGAAATTATTCCTATTTCATCGGGAACTTTGTTAAACAGTTTAAAATCGTCAGCCGTAAGCTGTCCCATATCTTCAGTAAATACTGCTCTGATTTTACCGCTCCCGTAACTTGCACCTCCGAAATACCAGCTTTTAAGCGGCTCTTCTCTTGTAATTGACATATTTTTAAGTGTCATAGAGCAGTTTGCAGCGCTTGCTCTTGGGTTAAACCTGAAGTGGCGCAAATTGTTAAGCAAATAATTTGCCTGATACTTCTGGAATTTAAAATCGCCATATGCACCTGACGCATCTTTTTCGGCAACCATAAAGGTAATTCCGCCGATAAGTTCTCCATTATTATTTTTCGAAACCATATCAAACACAAGGCGGCATTTATACCAGGTGTTTGTTTTATATTCAGCTCCGCTGCCGTCGATTTTGCCATTTGAATTAAAGAGGGCAAAATCGCCGCCAATTGATGTGTTATTTGAGCTGTTTGTAGGATAGCCCGATGCTACCGACTTATTTCTGTCCTGACGGAATGACATTGTTGTATAAGCCGCAGGTTTTTCTTTTGTTTCGCTATCGTTGCCATTTTGGAACAAAACTTCAAATTCCATTATAAGATTTGCGCCAGAAGGATTTATATTTTTTCCTTCGGTACTTACTGTTCCACCTGAGCCATCACCGCCCCAGCCAAGGCGGTAATCTTTATTTTCTGCCGAAGTCCATGTAACTTTAACAGAGCTTTCGTCAACCTTTTCATAAACGCTTAAGCCATTGTTAAGGTTTGTAAGGATATCGAGATTTTCGTAGTTATACTCTGTTTTTTCTGCGGCTATTTTTGAAAGGTTTATTACTTTTTCAACTGTATCAATTCCGTCGCCGCCGTAATCCGCTTCAACCCTTAAAGAAACTTCACCATCAGATGTAAGCGAACTTACATCGATTAATGCCGTATGGCTTCCTGCGCCCTCTCCTTCAAGAGTATACGAAATATCATCGCCGACTGAAATTGTTGCACCTTGAAAGCTGTTACTTGGAGTTTTTATAAACACCATCAAATCATCTGAAATGTTATTGTAGTTTTGAACATATACGGTAGTTCTGTCAGCCGCGTATGCTGGAAGCACAGGCAGCAACAAAAGCGCCACAAGTGCTATAATAAATACTTTTTTCATATCCTGCGCTCCTTTACTTTAATACTATAAATTCGGTTACGGAGTTAAAGAGTGATTGTGTAACTTCTTCGCCGTGACCCACGTAGCGGATAAATCTTGCTTTTGTTCCTGCAGGCAGTTTTATGGTTTCAACATTTTTGCTCTCGCCTGCGCTTCTCTGGTTTTCTAAAACCTTAGTAAATGTTTCGCCATCATCAGAAATTTCGATATCAAATTTCCAGTGACGAATATCGCCATTATAAAAGGCAATTTGAACTGCACTAATAGAAACAGGTTCTTCGCCCATATTAAAGCATACCCACTCACCGTCACCCTGATTAGATGACCATCTTGTAGAAAGGTTTCTGTCTATAAGGTTTTCAGGAACGTTACCGTCATCACTTGATGCAGTAATCGCAATAGGCCACAGCACTTTACTTTCATCAACGCCTTCAAGTTTGCCCATTTCTCCGGTGCTCTTTGGCATATCTTTACATACTAAAACATTTCCTACTTTACTATAAGTTGAGCTAAAGCCAAGGAATGTAGAAACTCCGTTTGCAAGGTTTACATAGAATACTCCGTTTTCGTCTACAAAAGGTGCATTATCAATATTTTTAGTAGATTCTATACCATTTACAAGTGTTTTGTATTCATTGCTTCCTGCAGTAAGAATAACGCTCTTTCCTTCCGAAGAAGTTACTGTAAGAGTATTACCATCTCTCTTAGTTGTAAGTTTTGCACTGTGGATGAGAAAACTTTCGGGAACATAAGGGTTGCCGTTTATAAGCTTGCTGGGGTCTCTTAAATACTGATAAGATGTACCATATTTAATTGAAAAGTCGCCTATTTTTTCCTTTTTAGCCTCAGGCCATTGGATTTCGGTTACAGTAGACTCGAAATCAGCCGGAATTACAGTATAAACACCAGGTTTTCCTTCAAACGCAAAAGCATTGTCTTTTTCCTTTGCTTCGAGTACTACATCAATTCCTCCGCCTATAACATTCCATTTACCCGGTTTTAAATCGGTAAGAAGTGTAAGCATATTGCCTCCGGCATTGTTATCTTTAACCTCAAAAGTAAATTCATCTTCAATTATTCTCGAAGATTTTGAGAACATTACCTGTCTGTCAAGTGTTGCAACACCCATAAGCTTATCGGTTTCTACTTTAATCATTTCGAGGTCAGGGGCAGTAGTATCTGCATCGGCTACAAACATAGCATTAAGGAACAAGTCCTCTTTTGCAGGAGTTGCAGGTTTAACCTCGCATCTCCAGCCGCTTGCAAAAATATCTTCTTTTGCATCGCCTGATACAGGTCTTTCCTTGCCCTCGGAAATATATTTATATATTCCACCAACTTTTGAAACCTCAACATTTTCCGGATAAAGTACGGTGTTTACAAGTTTACCACCGCAAAGTGCATTGGTATCAGAGTTTTTAAACCACATTTTATTGCCTTCGATAGTAGGCTCGGCAACTGCCTGAAGGAGCCATGTTTTCGGGAATCCTTCGTTTGTTGAAACAACACGGTCGAAAGTTACAAGTACACCGGGATATGTTTCGTTAAAAGTATCCATAAATACCATTGCACGGTCATATTCATCCATTTTCTTTGCGTTATATGCCTTTGTAAGGTCGCCTTTGATATATGAAAACGCCGGCGTCATTTCGTTAGGTCCAATATATGTACCTTCTGTAATTGCCCAGAGGTTTGCATCGCTGAAGTGGTCTTCAAGTTCGGTAAATACCCAGCCGCCTTGGCTGTTTGTAGTAAATTTCTGGCCACCGTCGTTAGCTTCGGCAATAGTAGCACCGTATGTATAAGTTTCGCTCTTATCATATACGAGCATACCGTTTTTCGAAACTGTTCTTACGGCATATTCAAGCCAGTGTTCGCTACCCCAGTCGGTTGCTACATAAACGCCCTGAGAAATAGACAAAGGACCTTTGTAGTAAAGCTGGAATGTACCTAAATCGGCATGGTCATGGTCACCGCTTCGGCGGTTATGCATATTCATATACGCTGTAACCTGTGGCGAATCAAGACCTTCCTGCCATGAAGTTTTATGAATTATTTCGCTTCTTGGTTCACTTGCTTCGAAAGCCAGCGGAAGTTCATCGAACATTTTGCTCTCGTGTGGGCTTACTTTAAGGAGCATATTGAAAAGGTTAGTTGAATTATAATTATCGCGGATATAATAATATTTAAGGTAAGGGTCTTCAAACATTACCTGAAGCATACCCATATCCTGAGCAATATCATCAACATTTATCTGTCCGCCAAGGTTATAAAGACGGTGAACAAAGTCATCGCCCTGTTTAATATGCATACCATATGGCGTACGGGAATAAAGCAATTTATAACCAAGCGGCAACTGTTTGCCGTATTTTTCAGAAATATCGTGGCCCATTCTCTGGAAGAGAAGTTCAACCCAGTATGTGTAGTATTCACGGGTGTATGCAATAGAGCCGTCGGTAAGTGCTCCTGCTTCTCCGAAAATTTTTGAAGCCTCTGCCATATCGCCCTGAACTTTTGGCATTACAAGCTCATACATATCGGGGTAGATATCGTAAAATGCCGAAACTGCAATTGAGTTGTAAATAAGCGGCTGACCCACGGCGTTACCGTTTATTTCTGTCCATGTTTTTGCGTTGGCAGGAGTACATGGCTGGTTTGATGCATACATCAAAGTTCTTACAGATTCTGCAAGGTCTGCTCTCTGCCCAGCCGTCATAGCATCGTAGCACCAGTCGTAAACCAGTGCACCACACATAATTGCATTTGTACCAAAGTCTTTATAAATAGAAATTGAATATGTTTCTTTTGTTTTCGCATTTCGAACATACTCGAGAGTATATTTAATGGTTTCTTTAGCGTGTTCTTTATCTACCTCACCCATTACATACATAAATGCACGAGCATTAAGCTGGTCGGTAATAGGTGCCTGAATTATACCGCCTTCAGGCTGCGGAGGCAAATCTTTTTTTGCAAGTGCCAAAAGTGCGTTATAAGCCGTTTTATAAATATCTGTACCCTTGTTTGCTTTAAGCATTGCAATGTACTCATCGTTTACAAAAATGTAAGGATGCTCTTTTGGCGGATACATAAGGCCTTCGGTTTGTTCTACACGGGATGCGTTTTTGATAATCGGCAAAAGGTCGGGATTATCTACAACTGCGCTATATTCAACTTCATACAAAGCAAAAACGTTTACACTGCCAAGGAGCAGCGCACAAATTAAAATTGAAACAATTATTTTTTTCATAAAAGTGCACCTCCTTAATTAAATATGAAGCAGGCAATACCAACACCACGGTAGTGAATTACAAGTTCTGAACCTTCTCCCGGATGTGTATTTTCACCAAGAACTGCATCGGCAGTTGAAACAATTACGCTAACTTCGCCGGTGGCTTTATTTTTTGTAACCTCGGCAAATTTATATCTGTTACCAAGAGCAAATGAAGCCTCGGTTCCATCAAGACGTCTTATTCTTACAGAGCTTCCAACCTTTTTAACAACTGTGCCATATTCGTGATGACCGTCGCCAACATCGTGATGTTTTGCGCCGTTTGTGCCAACAAAGGTTTTATCATCATAATCGTAAACCTGATAAAACTCTGCTGTATCCATTTTTGTAATTTTTCCTGTTGATGAGAACGAAGGAATTCGGAAAACATCACCGGGTGATGGCATTGTTTCGTTTTGGTCAAGGAACGGTCTTTTTCCCGTAATAGTATCACCATTTATGAAAAGTTTTTCATCAATGAAAAAGCTACGTGTAAGAATACTTGCACCTTCAACGAATATACCTTCAATTTTAAGGCCTTCTTCCCCGTCATCATCAATGGCTGTTACAACCTTTGAAACAACAAAGAACGGACGCTTATCATTAACGCCTGAGGAAACCAAATCGTCGCTCATAACGGCGTAGGCAACATTAAGGCCTTCTTTTTCTGTTCCGTAAAGCTGCATTGGCACCATAGCCTCTGTTGTACCAATAAGGCCGCTTTCACCGGTAGGAAGCTCTACAACAGCATATCTGTCATATTTATCTCTGTTTTCTTCGCCCGGAACAGAGAATGTAATTGTAGTAGATGTTGCAAGATACAAACCATTAAAGGAGCTATGGCCGCCGCGGTAGTAGAAAGCTTCTTCGGGGTACTGATAAATACCGTCGAAAGCTTCGTCTAAATTTGAAATGTGTTTTGGCATTTCAACAGCAGTTACAACTTTTCCGTCTAAATCAGTTTTATAAAGAATAAACTGGCGTTTATATCTGTCATTTGAGCTACCCTCTTTGAATTTCTCCAAAACAGTAGCACTTTCAGTAATTGTACCATTTAAAACAACTCTCTCGGCCAAATCAAAAGTAGTCATTTTTCCGTCGGCTTCAAAAATCATACAAAGGCCCTTCTGAACAAGAGTTCCCTCTGTGCCTGCATCAACCAAGTAGCCTGCCTTAAAGCCATCGGTATAATTGTTTTCAAGGTCGATAAGTGTTACAAGGCCTATTGCATCAAAGAAAATTTCGGCAGTTGAGCCTACTCCCTTGCCCGATGCAAATTTTCCCGCAGAATCAACAATTATATAAGCGCCTGAAACATCAAGCTTCATTCCGCTTACAGTAATCTGGGAAATTTTGCTGCCTGCATACATAACCTCTTCAATTACGCCTGTAACTGTATCTTTTGTGGCAATAATTTCTTTTATATTTCCGCCAAGGTCGTAGCAAAGGCTTAAAATATGGCCTTTTCTTATGCCGCTTATTTCAAGCGGTTCGCCTGTAACGTTTCTTATATTTATGTTTCTTTCTTTATATGTTGTAAGGTCAACAACTTTTGTGCCGTGGCTATGACGGGCATAAATCTTATTCTTTCTAACATCTTCAACAACTATTGTTTCAAATGCAGTTACCGTAACTGTATCGTAAACGCCGTCGCCGCTGTTATCTATAAGTTTAATTTTGCCATCGAGCCCTCTGGCCTCAAATGGGTTTAAATCCTGAAGAGTATAAGAAGATTCAAAAGTTCCGTTATAAATAAGCGGAGCTTTAAGGTTAAATTCGGCTTTTACACTGCTGTTTCCATCGTAATAGGAAATAGAGCCCTGTGAAACTGAAGCTATGTCGCGGGCCTTGATTTCAAGCACATTATTTATGCCATCTTCATAGTAAACCGCTGTTGCCTTATCGCCTTCAACAGTATAGTAAACACGAACATCGTATCCGAGTTTTTCCTGAATACCACGGGCTTTGTCTGCAACTTCCATGTGGTAGCCGTTTATGTAAATGCCAAAATAAATTGTTTTTTCTCCGCCTTCAATATCGGTTAAATAGTTACCTGTAATTATACCTCTTGTTCTTTTAACGCCTCTGTAATAAGAAAGGTAATCTGTGCCTTTTAAAATCTGCTGAGTTGCAGTGCCGTCAACTGATGTATGGTTCCAGATAGCCACGTCGCAGTCAAGGGCTTTTTTAAGCATTGTACAAATTCCGCCGTAAGTTGCTTTTGTGTCGCCCGGAATGTTTCCGCCCTGCAAAATCTGAAGGCGTGAAGCCTGTGTAAGATAGCCTGCAGGGTATCCACCCATATTCTGGGCCTGAAGGTCGTACCCTAAAAAGCTAACCATAGCTTTAACTGCCTGATTGTATGTAACCACATCGTTTGGCGCAAAAACTGTATCTGAATATCCGCGCATAACGCCCATGCCGTAAACTGCGGAAACTATATGTTTCTTTTCTGCAGGAACATCGGGATAATCAGCCTCGCCCCAGTATGTGCTCTGAATATTCTGGGTTGGGAAAATAATATTATAAAATATTTCTGCAAGCTCAATTCTTGTAAGGGGTGTATCGGCTGCAGTTTCCTCTGAAATAAGGCCGAATGCTTTGGCAAAATCAAGGTCGCCATTATCGCTTGCAAATACAGGCATTGCAGCCGATGTGAGTATCACCGAAATTAATATGAGTAACGATATTATTTTTTTCACTGTGCCGCACCTCCTTTAGTAATTGCGTTATATATAAGCTGTGCCGCCTGAGCACGGGTTAATGTGTTTTTAGGAGCAAATGAGCCATCGCCCATTCCGTTTATATATCCTTTTTCAGAAAGGGCATTTACTGCACCCAAAGCATAGGGCGAAACGCTTTTGCTATCTCTGAAGGTTGGGGTGCCACTTTGACTGAGGCCCAGCGCTCTTGCAATAATTACTGCCGCATCTTCACGGGTTATTGCGTTATTTGGTTTAAAATATCCGCCGTCGCCCTTTACAATGCCTGCCGCTGCGGCATTTTTAATGTATGGTGCAAACCATTCATCAGAAACATCAGAAAAATCTACTGTTTCTGCAACTTCTGAAACATCAAGTGCCTGGCAAATCATTTTAACAAGTTCGGCACGTGTTACAGTTTCCTTTGGTGCAAACTGCTTTTCACTTCTGCCGTTTACAATGCCTTCTTTATAAAGGTATTCAACCGCTTCTTCCGCCCAAAGGCTATCTGCCATATCACTAAAAGGATGGCCTTCTGCAGGTGCAGTTGTGGGCTGGGGTGCAGCAGTTGGTGCAGGAATTGCCTGTGGAGCTCCGCCTCCGCCGCCACCGCCCGATGATGCGCTTCCGCCTGATGAGCCACTGTCGCTTGGAAGTTTTTCTTCTTCATATTCTGCCGCCATAATTTCATTAAACTCGGCAGCCAAAGCCGAAAGTGACTGAGCATTTCCGCCCAAAACCTCGGAAAGCTTATAGTTTTTCTCTTTTGAATTTGTAATGTTTTTAAGAAGGTCGGTATCAAAGCCTGCGGCTTTATACTCTGCTTCATATGTGTCGGTTACAAGGCTTTCGATATGCCCTGCACCAAGTTTTACATTATTTTTAATAAGATGGAAATACATACTGTTTTCAAATTTTTCGAAGATATCGCTAAACTGAGCACCGCTCCAGTTATTATCCAAAAGCTCTGCTTTTACTTTTGCCTTACCGCCGGCACTTAAGCTATTTACAAAATCGTTTGTATAAAGCGGGCTTACTGCACCATTTTCGTCAGCCGCCCAGATTTCTGAATAAGCTATGCCATCAGCTGTTGAAAGCTTACTGCTTTTCTCTGCAAAGGCATTAAGCACAAGGGCATCAACCAAAAATTCTTTAAGCTCGTCAGAATTTGAAATACTGCTGCGGCTTTCCTGATTGCAAATAACCTTTACAAGGCTTTCTAAATTTGCTTCTTTATAAAGCTCGTGTTCAGAAACTGAATATGTTTCAAAAATTTTCTCGATTTTTGTTAAAGGCTCTGCCACAACTTCCAGAAGCTGGCTCTCAGTTCCCGATTTAATATCGGCAATATAGCCTTCCTTTGTTTCGTTTGAATAGAAAACAAAGTTATCATTCTGATAAGCAAGCTCGCCGTCAATGCTTACCAAAATAGTAAATATTCCTTCCTTTTTATTAGGAGCTATGCCTGTTTGCATTTTTACATCGCGGGAAAAAGCGCCATCTTTACTGAAAACAACATCGAAAAACTGAATTTAATTAAAATCAGCCGAGTTTGCCTCCTCTGCGGTTACTCCCGGATTTAAAATTTTAATTACAACCATTGCATCTGCCGGTGCACTTCCGCTTATTGTAATAGTGTCGCCTACAACATCGGTAACATTTATTTCTACATCGCTTTCAGCCGCTACATTAAATGTAAGTAGTGAAAAAAGCATAGAAATAACACAAATTACCGCAATAAGCCTTGCGCCGCTTTTTTTAAGTTTCAGCATATAAATTCCTCCTTAAAAGTAAAATAACCTATAAATTTCGATTTAATATCTATATAAATTATAACAAATATCTATATTTTTTTCAACAAATCAAAGCAAAAAACAAAAACACGCAATAAAATTTCCAAAATAACATAAAACATTTGCATTTTTTCACTTTTTTTAAATCTTTCTTGATATAAATATATTTTTATGATAGACTTTACCCAAGCAAATTAACAAGGAGAATTATTATGAAAATTGCAGTTATAAGCCGCGGCGAAAGTGATTTTTCCGCAATTTTATCAAAGTATGCCGATGTTAAAATTTTTGCGCCCGAAAATGCTGAAGGCCTTGAAAATTTTGATGCCTATGCCATTTTGGGCGGACTTTCCGAAAGCCCTCTCTCCCTTCCTATTGATACAAGGCTTATTATAGAAAAAGCGAGAAAAGAAGGAAAGCCTGTATTTGCGGAATGGGTTGACAGCATTGGCTATGCTTATATCGACGGAAAGGCAAATTCTGTTTCAGGCAGAGCAGTTTTTTTGGGCGATGAAACTGACACTTTAAAGCGCGGCGACTTGCTTGATGACCATGATAATTCATACATAAAATTTTTCGGCTTTGAAGAGAGTGCTACTCCAATTCTCGGCTATGGCGGCCACATTATAAAGCACGACCATACCGATGAAATTCCCGAAATTAAAAAGTGCGACTGGATGCTCTGGAAATATGACGATAACACTTTGGTTTCGTCTTTCAGGCTTTGCAACTACATAAAAGGGCGTTTTGCTCCTAAGGCACGTTGGGACGGGGTTGCAGGCATTATTGTTTCGCATCTTGTGGGCAAAAAGGTTACAGTTTCAACTACTCCTGTTGTTTCTACCGACAACCCTGCCCTTTCAGCAAAAGAAACCTTCAGCCGCGGTATGAAATGGTTTGAAAACGCAGGTATTTACATAAACGAAGGCGAAGGCGGCGTTTTGGAAGGGTTTAAGCATAACATTTTGCCAGACGGCGAGCAGCCTTATGCCGACACCGTTCGAAACGACTGCAGCGGCGAGGTTGGTGCAGCTTGCTTTTTCGACTGGTATTTAAATAAAAATGAGCTTTCGTACAAGCGCTTTAAAAATCTTCAGAATTTCTGCTTTAACAAGCTTTTTGAAAATGAAGGCCCACAGCGCGGGCTTATGCGCTGGAGCCTTACTGCATGGGGAACCTGCTATCAGGATGATGTTGCAAGAGTAATACTTGGAACACTTCTTTCAATGGAGCTTACAGAAGAAAGTGAATATTTTGATAAAATTTGTCTGGCACTTGACTATATGCTTAAAACAACGGGCACAGACGGCCTTCGTGTTTCAAGAACAGATGCACAGTTTTTAACTGAAGAAAAAATAAAAGAGCTTTCAGGAAAACCTTCGGATTTCCCCTGTGCTCATCACAACGGTTTTTATATGGCAACTCTTCTTATGGCTTATAAAATCTGCAAAAAGCAAATTTATTTCGACACGGCTCTTCGCGGCATTGAAACCCTTATGGCAGCATACCCTGAAACTATCCGCGAACACAGCGAAACTCAGGAGCTTTGCCGCCTTATGTTGCCCCTTGCATGCCTTTATGAGATAACGGGCGATGAAAAGCACAAAGAATATCTTTACACAGTTGCGGAAAGAATTGAAAACTTTAAGCACAAAAGCGGCGGATATGTAGAATACGACACGGGCTACCGCGCCGCAAGAAGCAGAACTTCGGGAACAGAATCTTCCCTTCTTGCCGACAACGGCGACCCTATTTGCGACCTTCTCTATTCTGCAAACTGGCTTCCGCTTGGTTTTGCCTACGCCTTTAAGGTAACAGGCGATGATATATTCAAAAAACGCTGGCAGAGCCTTATTAAGTTTTTATCTTCTGTTCAGATGGTAAGCGACGCCCCAAGCCTTAACGGCTGCTGGTGCCGCGGAATTGACCTTGACAGAAAAGAACCCTACGGAATGCCACACGATGTTGGCTGGGGCTGCTGCGCGGTTGAAAGCGGCTGGACAGTTGCCGAAATTTTAATAGGTATAGCTTATGGTTTAGTTCTTAATATGGAAGAATAAAAAAAACGGTCTTAGCCGCTCACTCATAAGGAAGAATCGGTTTTAAAGCCATCTTTTTGATTTATACTTTGTCAAAAAAGTCCGAAATACGAAAGTATTACGGACTTTTTGTTTCGCGTCTAAACACAAAAATCTGATATTTAAAACTGCCTTGCACCTTAAAATTTATAAGTTTGGATGCATAACAAAGAAAAAATGTGCATTAATCCTTGACGGATTATAAGCATTTTTTATGCAGTTAGGCGCCAAAATCGTATATT
>JAZNQN010000075.1:0-3708 GCA_045590195.1 Clostridia bacterium
GTAGGAGTCTGGGCCGTGTCTCAGTCCCAATGTGGCCGTTCAACCTCTCAGTCCGGCTACCGATCGTCGGCTTGGTGAGCCGTTACCTCACCAACTACCTAATCGGCCGCGAGCCCATCCTTGAGCAATAAATCTTTGATATCAAAAACATGCGATTCTGATATGTTATGCGGTATTAGCACACCTTTCGGTGTGTTATTCCCCACTCAAGGGCAGGTTACTCACGTGTTACTCACCCGTCCGCCACTAAGTAGTCCAAGAAATTGGCCGAAGCCTCTTTCAAGGGTACTCCGTTCGACTTGCATGTGTTAAGCACGCCGCCAGCGTTTGTCCTGAGCCAGGATCAAACTCTCTAAAAATGGTATATACAGAAACCGAAGTTTCGATATATCGTTTTTGAGTTTTTGGCTCTAAACTAAATTTGTACGTTGTTTACTGTACTGTCTGGCTTGTATTCGCCTAAAGTTAATCTCAAAAAGAAAATTTCTTTTGAGCCCTTACGCTATTTAATTTTCAAGGTTCCATACGCTCTCCAAATTTGGCGAGCTTGTTTATTATACATCGCATTTGCCACTTTGTCAACACCTTTTTTAAACTTTTTTCAGTTTTTTTCGATGTTTTGCTTTTCGCTGTGTTTTTTGCGACAACGTCAGTTATCTTAGCATATTTTGTCCTTCCTTGTCAAGCCCTTTTTTAAACTTTTTTGAAAATTAAGATTTAAAAAGTCCAGAACGCAAGGTAAGCGGTCTGAACTCTTTTTTATTCCCTTTTAATTTTCCTTAAATCCCATTATGAATAAATACCCCAACGCCGCAAGAAGAACATAATCATCGCAGCCCTCTAAAATAAGAACAATCAATATACCTGCCAATATATAATCATCCGTTTCAAATTTGGAAAGCATTTTTTTAAAGTTTGAAAGCGTTCCGTTGACCGCTACCGGCATTGCCGCATTAAATCCTGCTTGCGTTTTTTTAGGAGGATATTTATATTTACTTTCTGAAAAAGCGCTCATCTGCGTAACACGCATATATCCCCCTCCTTAAAACAGCTTAAGGTCTTTGCCTATTTTGCCCACAGAAATAAGCTTAAGTATGGTGACAGCACTATCCATGTAAGGAGCACGCTTTTCACTGAGAAAAGGTTTTATCGCCATAAGCAGTCTCATTCGTTCATCGTTTGCTGCGCCGCTTATACTGCCTAAAATGTTTCCAAGTCCGTTTTCAGGCGACGGGGCGTTCCCGTCTTTTTCTTTATTTTCCTCATTATTACCTAATGAAGAAATCACGTCTGCAACTTTATTCATAATTTGCGGGTCTGCCATTGCTTTAGATATTTCCTTTTCCAGATCCATATAATATCACCCTTTGCCGTTTAATATGTCAAAAATAGTTTTCGCTATGTGGGGATTCTTCTCCAGTTCTTTCTTTATATTATTTTGCTTTTCCTTGTCTATTCCGAAATCCTGCATACCGTCTCCGCTTTTTATTTTTCGGACAAGCTCCTGCCCTGCATCTGTCTTTGCAAATTCCTTTGCTTGTTTTACCGCTGCATCAAGCTGTTCTTTATCCATTGATTTGAGTTTGTCAATAATATCCTTCATTAATTATCCCCCCAAGATAAAATACTTCTGTTTTAGTATATGCTGTCTTGACAGATTGTGTTCTTTCTTATAGAATGTTTATAGATTCCAAAAGAAAGGGAAATTTAAATGCGTGCGATTGTGATTTCTGACAGCCATAATAATACGTCAGCGTGCGAAAGGGCAATTAACAGCATCGACAAGTTTGACATGATAATACATTTGGGCGACATAGCCAGAGATGTTGATTATCTCGAGATGTACTATTATCCTGCAAAGGTTGTTTCTGTGTTGGGTAATAATGATTTTATGCGCAGTGATGATTATGAAAAGGTCATTGACTTTGACGGACATAAAATTTTTATATGTCACGGACATACCCTTGGCGTAAGGCAGGGCACACAAAGGCTTGAGAATATCGCACGGCAAAAAGGATGCAGCGCTGCACTTTACGGGCACACCCATGTCAGCAGTATTAAAAAGTGCGATGATGGTCTTTTGGTGATAAACCCCGGCAGTGTTTCACGACCAAGGGGTTGCAAGCCGTCTTTTGCGGTACTGGAAACAGAGGGCGATAAATTAAAGGCTGTAATTGTGGATTGGGTATTATGAAATACAGAAAGGAATTTTATTATGGAAGGAAAAAAAGAATTATATCGGGGAAGAGCTGTTGCACTAAAAGATGACAAGCAGACAATAAAAGCTATTTTAAAAGCAGTAATTTTTTGCGCCGTTGTTTTTGCTGTGGCAAAATATCTTCCCTTTACGTGGTTTTTCCAGATAGGCGCAATTATATTAAGTGCAATTTATATTAATAAGATTATGAAACAGGGAACATTCATTGCAACGTATATATTATATGAAGATACCCTTGTTGTAATGACACGCTACGGTCTTATTGAAAAGGAAAGCGCACGCTATGACCTTGAAAAAGCGCAGTTTACAGAAAACTCTGTCACATATAACGGAAAAACTTATCCATTTTATCCTGACGAAGCACTTAAAAAACTTCTTAATTTACAAATTACCTCATAGTATTTACTATGGGGTGATTTATTTTGAATATAGTTTTAATAATTCTCGGCATCATTTTGACAGCGCTTTTCTTCCTTAATATGAAAAACGCCGCAGATATTCTTTGCAGAATTATCGGCGGCTTTGCAGTATTACTTATTTACAATCGTTTTGCAGGAGTGTTTTCACTGGAATCAACAGGGATTAATCTTATCTCCGCATTTATTGCGGGAACACTGGGAATTCCGGGCAGTGTTCTTCTTTTTTGCACGACACTGTTTCTTTAATACCCTTTTTTAAGACTTTCTTTTATGTGGCGAAGAGTATACTCTTCGCCCTTTTCTTTTAACATAAAGAGCCACTCTTCAAGCAAATCTGACGTTTGTGGATTTATAGAGCGATTAGGTTTCCCACGCATAAAATAATCATACGGAAAATTGTCTGCATATTTCTCTCCTTGGTATATTTTACTGGCTGCAACTCTGTCGCAGAACATTTCCGCAACATAACGAATAGGCATTTTTACAGGCATTACACGTCTCTCTGCCGGATTGTAATCTGTCCAATATTCAAAATGATGTCTGTTTCTTCCTTTGTGATGAAGCCACGCCTCGCTGTAGCCCTTCTCGTTACGCTCAAGCTCGTTGGGGCTGCATGTTCCCGTATAGTTTTTTACCCCCTGCCAGAATTCAGTAGGAGAATATTTTGATAAATCATGCCGTAAGCCCTGAAATAAAATACCCGCTTTTCTTGCGTGACGTATTACAGCATGACGATGTTTTGTTATTGTAATAAAATGCCCTGCGGCATTAAAAATAAGCCCTTTTTTCAAAAAAAGCACCCTCTTTAAAAATTTTTCTCTAATTATCATAACACTGCTTTTATTTTTTTTCAATATGTGTTAAAATATTTTCATGAACCTTTTGCAATTTCACATCTATATTTATATGAAAGGGGTTACGAAATTGAAACAAGCGGATATAAGCCGTCTTATTGAGTTGTACGGTAAAAAAGTGTACAACTTCTGTTTGCGGCTGTGCACTACTACATATGACGCCGAGGATTTGTATCAGGATACTTTCCTCAAAGCCATTGAAAAACTTTCATCAATC
>JAZNQN010000076.1:0-52992 GCA_045590195.1 Clostridia bacterium
GCTTCTTACCCAGCCAAAAGCCTCCTCAAGCGGCACAACAAATATGCTCCACGCATAAATGAGTCCTACAAAAAGATATATTATAAATCCCCTTACAACATAAGGCCATCTTACAAGTTTTTCTTCCACAAAAACAACTCCGTTCAAAAGCATTCCACCAGATTATAACAGAAAACGGTACAGAAATAAATCTGTACCGTTTAAAATAATCATTATTCTTTTCCTGTCCAGCAGTATGTACAAAGTTTGCATTTGTCAATTCCGATTGATTTTATAACTCCCTCAAGGGACTGAAATTCAAGAGAAGCAAAATTAAATTTTTCGCAAATCGCTTTTCTCAGGTTTCTGCCTCTTTCGGTGTTACCATCGCTATATTCGTCAATATATTTAAAGCCTTCTTCGCCTTCAAGCTCCATAATAGTTTTTCTTGCAATAAGCTCCATATCGCCGGTTGAACGGGAGAAGTTTAAATATTTACATCCGTACATAATCGGCGGACAAGCAGAGCGCATATGAACCTCTTTTGCGCCGTTTTCGTAAAGGAAGTCAACCGTTCCTTTAAGCTGAGTTCCGCGAACTATAGAATCGTCAACAAATAAAAGTTTTTTATCTTCAATAAGCTCGTGAACAGGTATCTGCTTCATTTTTGCAATTTTTTGCCTGTCAGCCTGTTTTGAAGGAGTAAAGCTTCGCATCCAGGTTGGAGTATATTTGATAAACGGCCTTGCAAAAGGCTTTGAGCTTTCGTTAGCATAGCCAATTGCGTGAGGTGTTCCCGAATCAGGAACGCCGCCAACATAGTCAATATCTTCAGCATTTTTAAGTTTTCTGTCGGTTTCCGCAAGAATCTGGCCGTTTCTGTAACGCATAGTTTCAACGTTTACGCCTTCGTAATTTGAGGTTGGATAGCCAAAATATGTCCACAAAAATGCACACATTTTCATTTCTTCCCTTGCCGGCGACAAAACTTTAACACCATCTTTAAGGCTTATGTGAACTATTTCGCCGGGACCAAGCTCCTTCTCATCAAAGTAACCAAGTTTTTTATAGGCAAACGATTCAAATGAAACGCAGTATCCGTCTTCATTTTTGCCTATCAAAACAGGAAGTCTGCCCCATTTATCACGAGCGGCAACAAGCGAGCCATCTTCTTTTAAAATAAGAATTGATGCAGTTCCATCAATAACCTCGTGAACAAATTTAATACCTTCTTCAAAAGATTCTTTTTGATTTATAAGTGCTGCAACAAGGTCGGTAGAGTTAAGCTTACCATTTGTCATAACATTAAAGTGAGCCGTGCCGTGTGAAAAATGCTCTTTAATTATTTCTTCCTTGTTGTTTATTATGCCCGTAATACAAATTGCATAGCAGCCGATATTTGAACGGATTAAAAGGGGCTGAGGATCAGTATCACTGATACAGCCTATTGCGCTGTTGCCCTGCATTTCGTCAAAAATATGTTCAAATTTTGTTCTGAAAGGTGAATTTTCTATATTATGAATATCCCTTTGCAAACCAATTTCACTGTCAACAGCAGCCATACCTCCGCGCTTTGTTCCCAGATGCGAATGATAATCTGTTCCAAAGAAAACATCAGCTATTGCATCCTGTCTGCTGACTACTCCAAAAAAACCACCCATTTTTTATTTCCTTTCTAGTATGTAAGCTTGCTGTATTTTGATGAAACATCATCATTTTTCGCAAGAATTTTTTTCGCGTTTTCTGCTCTCAAATTCTGAAGCTTGTCTGCCAGCGCGCTATCTTCAACGGCAATAATCTGTGCCGCTAAAAGCGCTGCATTTTGTGCCGCATTTACACCAACTGTTGCAACCGGCATTCCGGGAGGCATCATAACTGTTGATAAAAGGGCATCCATTCCGTCAAAACTCGAGCTTTTTACAGGAATACCAATAACCGGCAAGGTTGTATTTGCAGCAACTGCACCTGCAAGGTGGGCCGCCATTCCTGCTGCGGCTATAATTACCGCAAAGCCGTTTTCTCTTGCTCCTTCGGCAAACTCTTTTGCCTCTTTCGGCGTTCTGTGAGCCGAATATACGTGTACCTCAAAAGGTATCTGTAAACTTTCAAGTGTGTTAAAAGCTTTTTCCAAAACAGGAAGGTCGCTGTCACTTCCCATTAAAATTCCAACTTTTTTCATAACGTTCCCCTTAATTAATTATTTAGTTTTGCTTTATGCTCATTTTAATCAAGCAAATAAATTAAGGCAGTCCAAAAAAACTTAGTTTGGACTGCCCAGACGGTCGACATTTTCGCGATATTTTGCTCCCCCGTGGTTTCCCACAAATCCGTCAGTCGCAAAACACGTTAATATTACCTAATAATTATACAATAAAACCCATTAAAAGTCAAGGCAAACAAAACCAATTTTTAAATATATTTATGTGGCTTTGCAGGCAGTTTTACTAATCGGTTTCATCATCCTTTGCGCGGCTTTCGCAATAAATGCATCTGTAAATGCCCTTATCCTCATCACAAAGCTTGAAAATGTGGTCAATATCATTTTCTACACTTGTAATGCATCTTGGATTTTTGCATTTTACAACATTTTTAATCTGCCCGGGGAGTTTCAAATGGCATTTATTTACAATTTCGCCGTCTTTGATGATATTTATTGTAATGTGAGGGTCAATATAACCCAGAACATCAAGGTTTATGTCGAGGCTTTCATCAATTTTTATAATATCTTTTTTGCCCATATGGCGGCTGTTTACGTTTTTAATAATTGCAACCGAGCTTTTAAGCTTGTCAAGGTTTAAAAATTCGTAAATTGCCATGCTTTTTCCGGCTTTAATATGGTCGATTACAATTCCGTTTTTAATAGAATCTACATTCATTTACTCCACCTCCAAAAGCATAAGTATAAGCGCCATTCTTATATATTTGCCGTAAAGCGCCTGTCTGAAATAACAAGCTCTCTTATCGTCATCAATTTCCGCAGGAATTTCGTTAACTCTGGGAAGGGGATGAAGTATTTTCATATCAGCTTTTGCTTTTTCAAGCTTATCGCGTGTTAAAATGTAAGTATCTTTAAGCCTTATATAATCAGCTTCGTTGAAAAAGCGCTCTTTCTGAACCCTTGTCATATATAAAATATCAAGGTCAGCCATAGAAGACTCAAGGTCGCGTGTTTCTGTATATTTAATATTGCTTTTTGAAAGCACATCTTCTTTGAGATAATCTGGAATTTTAAGCTCGTCGGGCGATATTAAAACCAGCTCAATATTTTTGTATCTTGAAAGGGCAATTATAAGCGAATGAACAGGTCTGCCAAACTTAAGGTCGGCGCAAAAGCCTATTTTAAGGTTGTCAAGTCGGCCACATTCGCGCTTAATTGTCAAAAGGTCGGTAAGGGTTTGGGTTGGGTGATTATGGCCACCGTCGCCTGCGTTTATAACAGGAATACTTCCAGCCCTTGCAGCCACAAGGGGTGCACCCTCTTTAGGGTGGCGCATAGCAATAATATCTGCATAACAGCTTACAACCTTTGCAGTATCAGCAACGCTTTCTCCTTTTGATGCAGATGAGCTGTTGGCCTCGGAAAAGCCAAGAACTCCGCCGCCAAGCTCCATCATAGCCGCCTCAAAGCTGAGCCTTGTTCTGGTTGATGGCTCAAAAAAGAGGGTGGCAAGCTTTTTGTATCTGCATTTTTCCCTGTACTTGTCAGGGTTTAGAATAATATCGTTTGCCTTATCTATAAGTGCATCAATTTCGCTTACAGAAAGGTCTAAAATATCTATAAGACTTCTCACAAAAATTTCTCCTTTACAAAATTATTTTATCCAACTTTCGTCGGAAGGATTGTTTCTGAACTGAATAAGTCTTTCTTTATCTTCTGCTTTAATATATCCCATTTCAGCCGCAACTGATACGGTTGTGTCAAAATCGGTAAGGCTTATATTTTTAATGTTTGCCGCAGCCATACGGTCGATACCTTTCTGCATTCCGTATGTGTAAATGCTTACAACGCCCAAAACCTCTGCGCCGTGAGCTCGAAGAGCTTCAACAACTTCAATAACGCTGCCGCCTGTTGAAATTAAATCTTCAATTACAACAACCTTCTGGCCTTTTTCGAGTTTGCCTTCAATCTGGTTGCCTCTGCCGTGGTCTTTAGCGCCGCCACGAACATAACCCATAGGCTTGCCCATAAGGTGGCCTGCAATAGCCGCGTGAGCAATACCTGCGGTTGAGGTACCCATTAAAACTTCACACTCAGGGTAATTTTCCGCAACTGTTTTAGCAATTGCTTCTTCAACCATATTACGAACTTCGGGTGCAGTTAAAATCAAGCGGTTGTCGCAATAAATAGGGCTTTTAATACCGCTTGCCCATGTAAAAGGCTCTTCGGGGCGTAAAAAAACTGCTCCAATACTTAATAATCCTTCAGCTACTTTTCTTTTCATAATGTATCTCCTTTTAAATTATTTTGTCAAAAACACAAACATCCTGTCAAGAGCATCGTTTATAACCTCGTGACCGTATTCAGGGTAAATAAGCTTATTCTTTTTACAGGTAAGCTTATTGTACATTGCAAACTGAGTTGACGGAGGGCAAGCAATATCCATAAGGCCTGTTGCCATTAAAACTTCTGCCTTTACTCTTTTTGCAAGGAACTGAATATCAATATAACCGAGAAGATTGAAAAGCTCATCTTCCTTCTCGTGTGTGGGGTCAAACATTCTGAAATAATTAAATAAATCGGAATAAGCTGTCGGGCTCAGTTTTAAATCCCATACCCTTCTGAAATCTGAAAGATAAGGATAAAGAGGCGCAGCCTTGCTGATACGTGGCTGAAGGGCAGCACATGCAATTGTAAGCGCTCCTCCCTGACTGTTGCCGAATGTTGAAACCTTGTCTTTATCTATAAAGTCAAGAGAGAAAACAATTTCAGCAAGCTGTGCAGCATCCATAAAAACATTTCTGTAAAAAAGCTTTTTAGGGTCGCCATCATTGGCGCCGCGCATAAAATGGCCAACCATTGTATGGCCTGAAACGCCGCCAATATCTTCACTTTTTCCTGCCTGACCGCGAATATCCATTGCAAAAACTGCATGTCCGGCCTGAACAAATTTTAATTTATCAGACCATGGGCCACTGTCATCTCCCGAGCCGTGAAACATAATAACTGCAGGAATTTTTCCTTCAATATTTGCTGGGCGAAGGTGTTTTGCATGAATTTTAGCACCATCGGCCGCAGTAAAATACATATCAAGACAAATTGCATCTTTGCACGAAAAACGAGATTCAACAAACTCCGTATTTGGGTTTGTATTTCTCACCTCTTTCATACACTCGTCCCAAAACGCATCAAAATCTTCGGGGCAGGTGCTTATTCCTTCATAGCTTTCCAAAAGCTTTGGATCCATATCTACGTGTGCCATATTTTTTCTCCTTTATGAAATAAACAATACTGCCGGCATAAGCGTGTTAAGTACTTCTTTTACATAAATTACGCCGTTTTCTTCTTTAAATTCGCATTTGCTTCTTGTACCGTCGGGGTTAAGTTTTTCAACATTTGTAACCTTTTTTGCCGAAACGACGGGAATTTCTTCAAACTGGTCAAACCCTATATTGAAAAACGCCACCATAATCTCGCCGTTTTCAAGGTACCCTGCACGAAGGTAAACCTCGCCATCTTCAGGGTAATACACAGGAATGTGACCATTTTTTGAAAGTATGTCAATAAACTGCTTTTTTCTTGTTTCGTTAAGAAGCGAAAACGATGTGTTATAACCAAAAGGTGTATCGGGTGTGCCGCAAAATACTACCACTTCGCCGCCAAGGCAGTTTTCAAGCCTTGTTACTGCCGGTGCAACATCTTCAAAAACGCCTGTTTCGGGGTTTTTACGAACAATGCTTGACAGCACCTTTGTATTTTCTCCCAAAATAGTTAGCAGTTTCTTTTCGTACTGTACTGCCGAAAAGTTATTCAAAATCTTCTCGCCTGAGGAAACAATATTACCCCAAGGAGAAACTTTTACACCTAAATAATCGGCAAAACCGCGTGCGCACAGTTTTTCTGCCGCACCTGCCGAAAGAATTAAAGTTCCCTTCAAAAAGTTTTTAACCTCTTCGTCGCTAAATCCGTCTGCCGAAAAATCGTCTAAAAATACTGCGCCGCCATCATCGTTTGAAAAATAAAGCGGCAGGCCAAACCTTTCAAGCACACAGCTTGACCACGGGCTTAAATTCAACCCCTGGCTTTTTGGCACAAAGCCATAATTTTGCATAAGAGTAAGAGGAATTCGGCAACCAAAAGGTTTAAGTTCTTTTGCGTATTCCGAAAGCTTTTCGTAAAATTTGCTGTACTTTGACAAAATTGCACGATAAGCCTTTCCCGAATTTGGCTCGTAAGTGTTGCCAAGGCGTGTTACCCAGTGCTTTGCACCCTGGGCACCCTCTAAAATTGATGCAGTAAAATGCCCGTGAAGCATTGCCGCACTTGTACTGTAGCGGTTTTGCGGACAAGTATCTGTTTCTGCAAGAAAAACATCAATTTTATCTTTTGTATTCTCTTTAAGAATTGCCGCCCTGAAAAAGTTGGTTGTAAAGTATTTCGAACCAGGTTTTGCATAAGGGCCACCGTTAAGCCTTGCAACCGAAGGATTTCCTTCTCCTGCAAAAGTTCTTGCAACATCTCCCGAAAACTCACAAAATGTTGAAGTGTATATTCCCGAAACCACGCCCTGAATTTTGGGGTTTACCGCATCAAGACCTGCACGCATAGCTTTTACCGCCTCTAAAAGAGAATCGCGCTGAAGGTCAACATAAATCTGTGTGTATTTCTTGTCTTCTTCGCTGTTTCCCTGGGTATGAGCATAAAGCTGCTCGCGTGTCATATTAGTGCCGGCTCTGCGGTTAAATTCTGCCATATGACGCTGACAGGCACAGCCCTTTGTTCTTCTGTAAAGCAGCCCTACATCATCGTCAATCATAACAATCGAGGGGTTGTGCGCCGCCAGAATTTTCATTTGATTTTTTATATAATCATGAAAACCGGGGTCAAAAGGGCAACAGGTTGTTACCATTTCTTCGCCATTTATAAGGCTTGTTGCAACCTGATAAGGATGCTTGTCCCTTGGAACTACAATATGCCCCAGTGTTGCCTGAACCAGCACACCGTGCTTTGCGCCTGCCTTGTCAAGTTTTTCTCTGTACATATCGTATATGCGGCACTGCTCCTCGGCTTTATTAAGGGGCGGTGTGCACTCTGCGTTAAAAGTCATCATAAACATAGCGTGGGTTGAAACGCCGCTTTTTTGCTGGTTTATAATGTCTTCGCATATTTCGTCAATACGCTCTTCGTTAAGAGTCATAATAGAAAGATTAAGCATAATTTCACCTTATCCCAAAAATTCTTTAACACATCTTCTGTATGCGGCAACAGGGTCTTCTGCCGCAGTAATAGGTCTGCCTACAACTATGTAGTCAGAGCCGATTTCGCGTGCCTTCTCTGGAGTTGTAACCCTTTTCTGATCTCCTACGTCGCCATCAGCAAAGCGAACGCCCGGAGTTACTGTGTAAAATTCTTTGCCGCAGTTTTCTTTAACCATTGCCGCTTCAAGTGGCGAGCAAACAACGCCGTCAAGCCCTGCCGCCTGAGCGTTTTTAGCATAATGAACAACAACGTCGCCAATATTTTTGTTTATAAGCAAATCTCTCTCCATAACTTCCTGGCTTGTTGAAGTAAGCTGAGTTACGGCAAGTAAAATAGGTCTTGTACCATCTTCTCTTGTAAGACCTTCCAAAGCAGCTTCCATCATAGGAATTGTTCCGCCTGCGTGAAGGTTACACATATCAACATCGAGGTTTGAAAGTACACGCATTGCCTTTTTAACTGTGTTTGGAATATCGTGAAGTTTTAAATCGAGGAAAATTTTGTGTCCTCTTTTTTTAATTTCTTTTACAATTTCAGGGCCTGCAGCATAAAAAAGCTCCATTCCCACTTTGAGATAAGGTTTTTCTTCTTTAAATTTGTCAAGGAAGGATAAAAGGGCATCCTTTCCGTCAAAATCACAAGCAATAATTACATCTTTAGCCATTAGTGAGCACCTCCGATAATATCTGATAATTTTTCTATTTTGTATTTTTCCATAGCCGCCGGCAAAGCTTCAATTATTTCTTTGCAGGCATATGGGTTTACAAGGTTTGCCGCACCTACCTGAACGGCAGTTGCGCCGCAAAGCATCATTTCAATTACATCTTCTGCCGAAGTTACGCCGCCCATTCCCATAATAGGAATTTTTACGGCTTCATAAACCTGATAAACCATACGAAGTGCAACAGGCAAAACTGCACTTCCCGAAAGGCCGCCTGTAAGGTTTGATAAAAGCGGTTTTCTTTTCTTTAAATCAATTCTCATTCCCAAAAGGGTGTTTATAAGGCTTACGCCGTCAGCTCCGCCTGCTTCACAAGCTTTTGCAATTTCGCAAATATCTGTTACATTTGGCGAAAGCTTTACAACTATTGGTTTGGTTGTAACCTTTTTAACCTCTTTTGTAACTTCAAAAGCACTTTCGGCACTTGTTCCAAAGCTCATACCGCCGCCGTGAACATTGGGGCAGCTGATGTTTACTTCGATAATTGAAACATTATCACACTTATCAATTTTTTCACAGCAGTATTTGTATTCGTCAAGGGAAAAACCGCTGATATTGGCAACAACGCCTTTGCTGAAATACTCTTTTATTTTAGGCATTTTTTCGTTTACAACAACGTCAATGCCGGGGTTTTGTAATCCAACGCAGTTAAGCATACCCGAAGGAGTTTCGGCAATTCTTGGAGTAGCATTACCAAAACGAGGCTCCCTTGTTGTGCCTTTTGTTGAAAATGAGCCTAAAATATTTATATCGTAAAAATCTTTAAATTCTTCGCCAAAGCCAAATGTTCCGCTGGCAGGAATAATTGGGTTTGAAAGCTCGCATCCGCAGAAATTAACTTTTAAATCTACCATATTATTTCCTCCTTAACCATTACGGGGCCGTCTTTACAAATTCGCTTGTCGCCATATTTTGTTTTGCAGCTGCAACCCATACAAGCGCCAAAGCCACAGCCCATTCTCTCCTCAAAGGAAAGCTGGCCACTTGTATTTGTTTTGGCATAAACGCTTTTAAGCATAGGCTCAGGGCCGCAGGTATAAAAATATGTATACCCTTCTGGCAGAATATCGGTTACAAAGCCTTTTGTGCCAAAGCTTCCGTCAACAGTTGAAACGAAAACCTGTGCACCTATATTTTCAAATTCTTCTTTATAAAAAACATCTTCAGCGCTGTTAAATCCAAGCACAACGCTAACTTTTTTGCCTTCGGCAATAAGTTTTTTGCAAAGTCCGTACATTGGCGGAACACCTACACCACCGCCGATAAGAAGGGGCTTTTCGCCGCTTTTTGATGTATCAAATCCGTTTCCGAGACCTGTCAAAAGGTCAAGTTTTTCGCCTTTTCCCATTTTGCACATCTGCTCTGTTCCGCTGCCTACAACCTTGTAAATTAAAGTAAGCATGCCATCTTCCCAATCACAAACAGAAATGGGACGACGCAAATATTTACCTTCAAGTTTAATGTTTACAAACTGACCGGGCGCAGTTATTTTCTCTGTGTTGCCGGAAAGAATCATTTTATAAACATCTTTTGCAATTTTAATGTTTTCTTCTATTATAAACACAAGTTTCCTCCTTCATAAACTACCTTGCCGCCTACTACCGTCATATGGCATTTGCCAAAAACAGTGTCCCCGTCAAAGGGCGAGCTTTTTCCCATTGATTTAAAGCTTTTGGAATCAATTTTGTATTCTTCATCAAGGTTAAATACTGCGAAATCTGCCGCAGCTCCTTCCTCTATATCATTTCCTATTCCGAAACGTTTTGAAGGCGCAGTATGCATAATTTCAATAAGCTTTGGCAAAGAGATAATATTCTTCTTTACAAGGCAGGTATAAAGCTTTGCAAAAGAAGTTTCAAGCCCTACAACTCCATTTAGGCTTTTTTCAAGACCGCCGCTTTTCTCCTCTTTGCTGTGAGGTGCGTGGTCGGTTGCAATCATATCAATCGTACCATCTATAATTCCTTCAATTAAAGCATCGCGGTCGGCCGCACTTCTGATTGGCGGATTCATTTTAAATCTGCCTTCATTTTTAATATCCATATCGCAAAGGGTTAAGTAATGTGGCCCTGTTTCGCAGGTTACATCAAGGCCTGCCGCTTTGGCTTTTCTTATAAGGTCAACAGTTTCTTTGGTTGAAATGTGGCAAACGTGGTATTTACAGCCAATTTTCGAAACAAGCTTTAAATCTCTTTCAACCTGCCTCCATTCGCTTTCAGAAGAAATACCACGATGACCATTAAGTTTTGCATATTCCCCATCGTGAATATATCCACCGAAAAGAAGCGAATTGTCTTCGCAATGTGCTACCAAAATTTTTTGGAGCTCTTTGCATTTTTTCATTGCCATTTCCATTACTTCGTCGCTTTGAACGCCACGCCCGTCGTCAGAAAAGGCTATTGCTCTTTCCATTTTTTCCATATCGGAAAGCTTTTGCCCTGCTTGTCCCTTTGTAATTGAGCCCATTGGGTAAACGCGGCAGATGGCATCTTTATCTATTATATCTGTTTGAACCTTTAAGTTTTCTGCGCTATCGGGTACAGGGTTTAAATTAGGCATTGAACAAACAGCCGTAAAACCACCCGAGACCGCTGCCCCTGTTCCGCTTTTAATTGTTTCTTTATACAAAAAACCCGGCTCTCTTAAATGAACGTGAACGTCAATAAGACCCGGTATTACATACAAATTATTAAAATCATAAACAAGGCCGCCCTCATAGCCGCCCAAAGGAGATTTAAAGCTCACTTTTCCATCAGATACAAAAATATCGCGTTTTTCGAATTTATTATTTATAAAAACATTTCCCGAAAGCTTAAAGCTCACTTTTTTTCCTCCTCAAAACGAAAAATTTCATACAAACACCTCCCCTTGTAAGGGAGGTGACAAAACTCTTAATAAGAACCGGAACCTTTGCGGTATCCGCCCCTTTTTGATTCTACATTTCTTTTAATATCGTGCATTTTTTCATCGCTTGCCTGCTTAAATTTAAGCATTTTATCTTCAAAGGACAAATTTTCTTCTTTCTGAGGCCAATCAAAAACAGCCGGACGTGAAGAAGTTGGTACAGAAGTTTTTTTGCTTTCCTTCTCAAGTGCTTTTTTTATGGAAAGGCTTATTTTTCCACCGGGTTCAATTGAAACTACCATAACCCTAACACTATCGCCTTCTTTAACATAGTCGCTTATTTTTTCAACATATTCTCTTGCAACTTCCGAAATATGTACAAGGCCGCGTTTGCCTTCGCCAATATCAACAAAAGCCCCAAAATTTGTAACTCCAGTTACCTTTCCGTCAATTATTTTTCCTACCTCAAGTGACATACGGAAAAAATTCCTCCTTTGAAAATTTAAAAAAGCTTATCGAAATCAGTTGCCGGTTACATCAACGAAAACAGTTTCGTCACTTCTTACAAGCCCAAGCCTTTCTCTGGCTATTGTTTCAATAGTATCGTCAGTAACGCCTGCTTTTTTCTTTTCTTCAAGAGCCGCAAGCTCACCTTTTTTATCTTCAATTTTGGTGTTATACTCGTTTATTGTATTGTTAAGGCCATTAAGCGCAGACTGCTGCCCCACAATGGCAATCGAAAAATATACAATAAGAGCCAGAGCAAATAAAGTTTTAATATTAAATTGAGTTTTTTTAGCCTTTTTCTGGCTTTCTCTCATAACTTCATTCTCCACATAAAAAAATAATTAACTCTAAGACATACTTTATACCGAAATATATTATATAACATATTTCGGTATTTGTAAAGTATTATTTAATACATTTTTAATTGTTTTTTTATTTTTTTTGACTTGGAATGTATTTTTTTAAAAATCTTGCCTGTTTTCTTTAAAAAAAATACAATTGGCCGTGAAATCAGGGCGAAAAAGCTTTGAAAAAATACAAAATTTTTTACCATAACTATTTTTATAACATAAAGCAAAGCGGAAAAAATTTTAACCACATATTTGCTTGCTGTAAAAAAATAAATAACAAGTCCTGCAGCAATACCAATGAAAAAATAAAACCTTACGCCGCCACTGTTAAACTTATAGAGCACATAGAATATGAGTATAGCCTCGCAAAGCCAGAAAAGTATGTCCTCAAGGGCCACTTTTTTTCCTTTTCCTATCTTTCTCAGGGCCCTGAAAAAATCGAAAATAACAGCAGCCACAGCACCCGACAAAATTGAAACTCCAAAAAAATAAAGTTCGCCGATTATCGCATCATTCATACTTATTTAAACAGTTTTTTCAGTATGGAAGTTCCTGATTTAGCTTCTTCATCCGTGTAGTGAAGCGAATTTATTTCTCCTTCAACAACAACTTCTCCTGTTTCTACCGAAAGCTTATTTATTTTAAGATTTGCCCCTTTGATGTTAAGCATTCCGGCCTCTGTATAAAGGCAAACCTCATCTTCATCAAAACTGCCAACATCAGAAACGCCTGAAATACTAAGCTTTTTTCTGTTTTCCAAAATAACATTCTGGCTTATTTCTCTCCCCTGAGATTTGGTAAATCTTTTTTCGTCTATCATAAAAATCTCCCTTCCGCCAGAGGCTTTAATGGGAAAGGAACTTTCACATTAAAAAACCTCCTTGCATTTATACTAAAATGTATTCCTGCAAGAAGGTTTTTATTCTGCCAAATGGACAAATTATTTAATGAATTTTGCCATATCTTTTTCAATTTCAGCGCAATCGTCAGAGTGAACTTCAACTTTGATAGGTTTTGCAAGATCAAGGCTGAAAATACCCATAATTGATTTTGCATCTACAACATATCTGCCGGAAACCAAATCGATATCGCAGCTATATCTGTTAACCATATTTACAAAGTCTTTAACATCTCCGATAGAATCAAGCATTATTTCAAAAGTTTTCATAATAGTTCTCCTTTCATATCAAAAAATTTTACACCTATATTTTACATCAAAATCAATTATTAGTCAAGCAAACAGATGCAATTTAATACAAGTTTAACATTTTTTTGCTAAATCAGAAAAAATTCCACCGTTTAAAAGCCCTTCAAAGTTAGTTTGACGAAGTGCCTCATAAACAACTATGGCAACGGAATTTGAAAGATTTAAGCTTCTGGCTTCTTCTATCATTGGTATTCTGATTGCCCTGTCTATATTTTCTTTAATAAAATCTTCAGGAAGGCCTTTTGTTTCTTTGCCAAAAAATATAAAATCTCCGTCTTTATACTGTGCTTCTGCATAAGTTTTGCCCGCCTTTGTGCTGGCAAGGTAAATTGAAGCCCCCTTATTTATTTCAAAAAACTCTTCAAGGCTTTCGTAATACTTAACACCAAGCAAATGCCAGTAATCAAGCCCTGCTCTTTTAAGCTTTTTATCGTCAATTTCAAAGCCCATGGGCTTTATTATATGTAACCCCGAGCCGGTTGCCGCACAGGTTCTGGCAATGTTTCCAGTATTTTGCGGGATTTCCGGTTGATGAAGTACAATGTTAAAACTCATAAAATTCACTCTTTCCAAAAAGTATAAAAGAGCCGCCTGTGGCGGCCCTTTTAAAAGCATTTTAATTAGTATTTGATAATTGCAATTGTTCTAACTGTACCGCTTGCGCAGAACATAAGAACCTGTGAAGCATCTGCATCGCTTCCGTTTGAAGCTCTGAGTTCTCTTACTGTTGCAATTTCATCAAATGAAACGTCGCTGATAATCACATCGTCAGTATCGTTAGTAGTAAGGTCGATAACAAATATTTTAGCATTGTTTGCAAGCGCAAATGTATTTGTATCTGCAGTAATATCAAAGTTATCGCTACCTACAACTGCATCGCTTGCGATTACATTTGTAACTGCAAGTCTCTTTTCGTCACCGGTGCTCTTACCAATAACAGTACCGTAAACGATACGATTTGTTGAGCTTTCGATTGAAGCTTCGCCGCTGAGGCTTGTTCTATCGTATGCTATGTCACGTTTGTTTTTAGCCTCAAGCACTGAGGAAACGCTTGCCAAAGCATTGTAATCATCAGCCGCACTAGCAAGGTCTGTTCCCTTGTTTCCGAAAAGAACCGGTCTTCCGTTTATAATTTCGAAAACCATTTCAATTTTGTCTACCATTCCGTCATCAAGTGAATAACGGAAAATTTCACCTGTCTGAATTTCTGTAAAGAGTTTCGAGGTGTATTTTTTATCGTTTGTAGAGTCAATAACCTGAAGTTCTTCCGATTTAAGAGTATTCTTTGCAGAAACTGAAATTTCTGCACCTGTTTTGAAGTTGTATCCGCTTTCAAGTAAATCGAAGCCTTTGAACACATCATCAACATAATCACCGGATTCTATAACGCTTTTTGCAAGTACAATATTTGCGCTTGATGAAATATCGCCGGAATCTTCTTCTGCATAGCAGATAAGATACTCAGGTGTACCTGTATCATCCATACAGTAGCCTTCAACTCTGTAATATTTGTTTGAACCAAAGTGACTATATGTTGTATTTTTATATTCCTTAACTTTTGTTGGATCTGTTGGAATTACAAGTACAGGAGTGGAAGTTCCAAGCTGAATAACTGTTGACAAGTTTTCATTTAAGAACTTTCTGCCTGATACGTATTTGTATTTACCTTCCCTTGAACTTGCAGCCTGCTTATTAAATGGCAACGACTGAACCATATCGTCATTTGCAGGCACTGCATTAGGATCGCAAGTATCTATGCTGTCAACCTTACCTTCTTTATTAAGAGTGTATCTTATAAGCTGGCCATAATCCGGCAATGTTCCGATACCGCTACCTGCTTTTGTGCTATTTGCATTTGCATGAGCGGTTGCAAGTGGTGCCAAAATGTCAGCTGCATCTGTAAAAGGATGGCCGTCAACTCTTACATTTGAAGCAACTTTGTAAATTTTTTCGCCTTTCTGACCGCTTGTCATACCGAATACCTGCATTTCAGTTACGCCGTTGATACCGCCTGTTGCGGAAGCATCAAGAAGGTAACCAACATATACGTTAGTGCCTTCAGCTGCAGAAACATTTTCAGCCGCTGCAATTTTACCAGTAGCATCAAGGTAAACAGTTGCACTGCTACCTGCTACAAATGTAGGTTTGTCTGCGCCCTGATATTCAGCAAAGTTATAAGCAAACTGGTATTCGTTACCGCCAATTGTAATTGTGTTGCCGGAAATCGAGCTTACAACACCTGATTTTTTATTCTTTGTAACGGTCATATTGAAAATAGTACCGTCTTCAGAAGCATAAAGGTTAACAATGTCGTACTTGGAAACTGTAAAGTTTTTAGTATCTACGACATCTGTACCTTTATTATTAACTGTTACATAACCTGTTTTTTCAGGAACAACGAAGTCGCCGCCGCCATAAAGGGCATAAATCTTTTTAAGTTTTGTAGCAGAATCTGTACCCTGGCTGCTTACTGCGTAAATTTTGCAGTCGTTTATAATTGCAACATCAGCTTCAGCATCGCCATCGTTTGAAATAAGGGTAATGTTGCCGGCTTTTACATTATTGAAATATGAAGTGTATGAAGCTGCGCCGGAACCTAAATATTTACCATTATAAACAATTGACATATTGCTTTCAAAGCTTACCTGAACAGTATCATTGGAATAATCAGATTCCCAATATGAAATACCATTTGCAGTTACTCTTTCTATAAGAGAAGCCTCAATTACATCTATGCTGTTTGATGAAGTTTTTGAAATTGTACTTACAACAGGAATATCTCCTGTGTTGCTTTGAATGTTAGCAGAAACTGCGTAACCCAAAAGCGCCATTGTATCGGTTCCGTAAGGAACTGTGCATATCTTAACTTCGCCATTTGTCAAAATACCAATATATCTGCTGGAGCCGCTTACAGCTGCACCGCCGATTGAAGTTTGGCTGCAGCTTACAACTACGCCTTCAACTTTTTCAGTTTTCTGGTATTCTTCTCTGGCAGTTGTTCCACCCTGGGAAACACCTACGCCGCCTGTCTGGTCGGCAGAATTGTTAGCAACTTTAGCATCGAGAGCATTTGCAGTAAGTATTGCTACTATACCACGTGGAGCATATTCATCCTGCTTGTCAGTTGCAATGTTTTTCAAAAGTCCAAGTTCAGCTGCCTGTGTAATATAGCCTACATACCATGCAGCACCTGCAGGGGTACGGTTTACAGCAAGTTCACCATAACCAAGTGCACAAACTATCATTTTAACAGCTTCGCTATATTTTACAGGATCGTCGGGTTTAAATGTTCCGTCTGTATATCCGTTTACAATTTTGTAGTCAATTGCCAAACGAATAAATTTCTGTGCCCAGTGTGATGTAGCATCAACATCGGCAAAGCCTGTGGGAACACCTTCAACTGCAACATTCTGCAATTTTAAAAATGTTACTATAACCTTTGCAACTTCTGCACGGGTGATAATAGCATCCGGTCTGAAATCGCCCTCAGGATATCCTGAAATAATGCCATAAGGAACAAGTTCCGCAACGGCATTACCAACAATTGAATCCGGATCAACATCGCTAAATGTAACACTAGCGGGTGCTGTAGTTGTTGTTTCCTGTTCTTCTGCAAAAACTGTAACTGATGTTAAAACCATCATTACAGCTAAAATAACAGATAAACATCTTTTAAATTTAAACATAATACATTTCTCCTTCATATTATGAGTGTATCAAAATTATAACATTTAATTGTGAAATATGTCAATAGAAAGACATATTTGTCATTATAATTTAATAAAACTGTTATAAGATTTTTTTAATCTGAAGTATCCCACAACTCCGATTATTACCAAAACAAGTGATAAAACCGACGAAACTCTTACGCCATATAGCATTAAACTATCGGTTCTGAGCAGTTCAACAAAAGCTCGCTCCACTCCGTACCATATCAGGTAAAAGCAACCGCTTCTTCCGGGGAAAGGCTTTATTTTTCTTGTTGACCAGATTATAATAAATCCAAGCAAAAGCCAAAGCGACTCGTATAAAAATGTTGGATGAGCAGAAACTCCGTTTACAATCATTCGCCATGGCAGAGTGCACTCTACGCCGTATGCCTCGCCGTTTACAAAGTTGCCCCATCTGCCTACTGCCTGTCCAATCATAAAGCCATATGCGCCTATGTCAAAATGCATTAAAAGCGGAAGGTGATGCCTTTTACAGTAAATAATAACAACTGCCACTGCACCTATAACCGCTCCGTATATAGCAAGTCCACCTTCCCATATGCGAAACATTTCGCCAATGGTTTCGTATTTGTCAAGGGAAAACAATATGTAATACGCCCTTGCACAAATAACTGATACGGGCATTGCCCATAAAAGCATATTGTAAAGGTCGTCGCTGTTGCCGCCAAGCCTTTTGTATTCGCGAAATCCGAAAACGCAGGCAAGAATTATTCCGGTTACAATTAAAATTGCATACCATCTTATTCCACCCGACAAAAATGGAATTTTTATAGCAACAGGGTTTATATTGAATTTAAGACCAAAACCGGGGAATTCTATTATATTCATTTTCCCCCACCTGCCGTTTCCATTGGCAAAACCTGCGAAAGAGTGCTTTCGCAAAATCCTTCATTTAAAGTGTCGGCCAGCTTTTTGCCATCAAGTTCAAGAAGATATTCTCCATATTTTAAAAATTCTCCACCAAGAAAAGCATTTCCGGCAAAGTCGCTTGCAATGCTTTCAACATCGTTGAGTTTACGTAAAAATTTTCCGTAAAGAGCATTTTTGATAACTGTAACTTCTTCTTCATCGAATCCACATTTTTTAATGCGCTGAATTTCTTTTTTCACTTCTTCATAAACCTTTTTGGGGTTTTCCGCCTCGCCGGCAATTTCCACAAATGCACACTGCTTGCTTATATTAAAAGAAGGGCTTAAATCAAAAATATCGCCGCTGTCATAAAGTCTGTTATAAAAAGCAGAGCTTTTTCCGAAAATATATTCCAGAAGGCAATTGTAGGTTGCCTGCATTTTTACTGCATCGCCTTCGGATTTTTCCTTAAATCCTATGGCAAAAATCGGGTTTGCCACGCTCATTTTTCTTTCAACAAACTCTTCACAAACCCCGCTCTGTTCCTCAGGCAAAATTGTTTTCGCCTCGGGATAAGGTTTTACCGGAACTGTTTCATCTACCGCCTTCATAACAGCCTCGGCATCGGCATCGCCCACAACGCAAAGCATCATATTTTTTGGATGATAATATGAATTGTAACAGGTGTAAAGGCTTTCCTTTGTGATTTTTGCAATTTCCTCACAAGTTCCTGCAATATCAATATTTATAGGATGGTTTTTATACATTCCCCTAAGCATACCAAAAAACACCGCCCAGGACGGACTGTCGTCATACATTTTAATTTCCTGACCTATAATCCCCTGTTCCTTTGAAACATTTTCATCGGTAAAGTAAGGCGAATAAACATACGAGAGCAAATGACGAAGACATTCATCAAAATTCTGTGCAGTTGAAAAAAGGTATCCTGTCATTTCAAAAGATGTAAACGCATTGGCCGAAGCACCATATTTTGCAAAGTTGTCAAATGCATTTGAACCATCTTCCTGTTCAAACATTTTGTGCTCTAAAAAATGAGCAATTCCGTCGGGAACAGTAACCTCTTGCCCACCAAGGAAAAAATTTCTGTCAATAGAGCCAAAATCAGTTGCTAAGAGGGCATAAGTTTTTTTGTATCCGCTTTTTGGAATTACCACAACGCGGAGTCCGCTTTCAGAAACGCCTTCAATTACTCTTTCGGCTATTTTTTCATATATAACTTCTTTCATAATTTATGCCTCCTCTCTGCCGCAGAGAAAATAAACCGTTTCCAATTTTATTTGACGAGCCAGCAAAGGAATTAGTTCCCTTTTTACAGCTGAAATTTTCTCTGCTTTTTCTAAAGGAGTAACCAGCTCCTCGTTTTCCAGCTGATACATATAATAATTTGACAAAAGATCAATATCATCGCTTGCCATTTTTAAATTGTTTACAATACCTATTTTAACATTGTAAAATTCATCGTCTGTAAATGAATTTTCAGCAATATCCTGAAGCTGCGTACAAATAGCATCTCTTGTTTTTTCAAATTTTTCAAAATCTATTCCGGCATTTGCAGCAATAATTCCTATATTTTTATTAAATGTGCTTGAGGCATAGTAGCAAAGGCTCATTTTCTCTCTTACGTTGTTAAAAAGTTTTGAGCTTACTCCTCCGCCAAAAAGGCCGTTTAAAACCTGCCACACATATTCATCACACTTGTTGACTTCCCCTGTTTTAAAACACATAGAAAGCTTGCCCTGAGTGATATCGCTTTCTTCTTTAACTGTTTTAATTTCGCCCGAAAACGGCAAAATGTTTCCTTTAAAGTTTTTACCTTCTCCAAGCTTTTTGCAAAAGGCGTTAAGTTTTTCTTCCATCTGCTTTTCATCAAAATTACCAACTACAACAATTGTATAAGCGCAGGAAGAAATAATATATTTGTAGTGTTCATAAAGCATTTCGGGCGTAATTTCATCACAAAAAGCACTGTCGCCAAGCTCAAAAATACCATAAGGATTATCTCCGCAGGTAATTTCAAGGCATCTTCTTGCGGCATATTTCCGTTTATCGTTTACTGCGCTTTCAATATCGTTTTTCAAAACCTTTTTTTCTCGTTCTACATATTCACTTTTAAAAGTTCCGTTTTCAAGAAGTGGATTTAAAATGATTTCTTCAAAAATATCTACAACCTTCTGAAGCATACCTTCCCCTGAAAACTTTTCGCTTATAGCATCAATTTCAAACTGGGGGCAAAAAGCAAATCCTTTTTTTATTGAGTTTGCCGACATAGCCGAGCCATATAGCTTTTTAAGGTACATTGAAATTTCTTTTTTAGTTTGGTGTTTTTCACACCCATCAAGCAAAACCTTTACCATAAGAGCATTAAGAGTTGCCGCTTTTTTGTCAAGTGGCGTTTTAAAAGCAATGCTTATTTTAAAGTTTTTAAACTTATCGTCTTTTACAAAAAGCAAAGTATTATTTCCGCATTTTTTTAAGTTCATATCATTCTCCCGATTATAATTTATTATTAAGTGCTCCAACTACAACATCGTAAAGCTCGGCAGTTGCGTTTGGTTTTCCTATGTATTCAACCGCTCCCGAGCCGTGTTTCATTTTCCATTCGTTTGTAAGCATTTGAAAAACTGCTTCTTCAATTGGAAACGTTTTTGTAACCGCCATAGAAACTCCGTTATTAAGGAAAAATTCCTGATTTCTGTCTTCCTGACCGGGGATTGGATTTATAAGAATTGTTGGCAACTTTTTCGCCAGACTTTCACTCATGGAAAGGCCGCCCGGCTTTGTAATTATAAAATCAGATGCATCCATCATAACATCGATATTATCAACATAGCCATAAGCATATATTTTGTGTTTTGATGGAAGAACAGCAATTTTTTCTCTTGCTGCTTCGTTTCTGCCGCAAACACACAAAATCTGAAAATCAATATCAAGAGTATCAATGCTTTCTATAAGCTTTGGCATATTCCCAAAGCCCATGCTGCCCATCATAAACATAATAGTATTTTCGTTTTGAATTCCAAGAATTTCCCTTGCCTGTTCCTTTGAAATTTTCTTTGAAAACTTTTCGTTTATGGGAATACCGATTGGCAAAACCTTTTCAAGAGGAATACCTTTTTTCATACACTGATGATTTAAAAGGTGGCTTGCGGTTATGTAATAATCCATATCAGCCTCTTCCCAGAAAGGATGAATTGTAAAGTCGGTTACAATACCAATATTCAGAAGTTCTGGCATATTTTTTTTGATATGAGTCATAACCTGGGCACAGAAAATATGTGTTGAAATTACAACATCAGCCCCGATATCAGCAATATATTTTTCAAGCTTTGATGCAGTAAGTACATTGTTTATAAAGCTTACTATTGAAGGTCTTCCTTCTTTGTGAATCTTGCTGTCCAGCATATCGTAAACCCTGCCATAGGTTTTAGGCACATACTGCGTAGTAAAAAGATAACCCTTTTCAACCGAATCGCTTAAATATGGGCTTATATACTTATAAACATCTAAAATTACGCACTCTGCACCCTGTTTTTCAAAATACGATGCAATAGCTTTGCCTGTCTGAATATGTCCCTGCCCTGTTGACAGAGTTAAGATTAATGCTTTCAAAATTACATCTCCTTTAAATAAAGCACTTAATATTTTTTACATTTTTCCTTTGTTTATTCAAAACCGTGTAACCAATTTTAAAACTGCCGCATAGTATGCTATTGAAACTGCCACGGCGGTTTAAATAAAAGGTCGCAAATGCGACAGAATGGAGTATTATTATGAAACTTTTTGGTTGTGACAGCGATAACTTCCTCTGGATTATTATTCTTGTTGTTTTGTTCTGCTGCTGCGGTAACGGTGGCTCAAACGGCTGTGGTTGCGGCAATGCAGGCTCAAATAACTCATGTGACTGTGGATGCTGATTAAATAGGAGGATTTAAGTTATGTGCTGTAATGTTTGTAACATAGTTAAAAGTGATTGTTTCTGGGTTGTTCTTATTCTTCTGGTTCTTTGGGGCTGCTGCGACAATGGCTGCTCAAATAACCACAGTTACTGCTAAGTAACCCATTCAGGGCTGAATATAAAATTCAGCCCTGTTTTTTTAGTTTTTCTATTGTTTCTTTAAGCGCCATAAAAGCCTTTGCTCTGTGAGAAATTTCATTTTTCTCATCGCCTGACATTTCCGCAACTGTTTTGTCAAAGCCTATAGGTTTGAACACGGGGTCGTACCCAAAGCCGCCATCGCCGCGAGGGCTTTGCAAAACCACTCCCTCAATTATTCCTTTGCAAACAGCCTCTCTTCCATCAGGCATACAAAGTGCCGCCGCACAAACAAATCTTGCGCGCCTGTCGTCTTTTCCTTCAAGTTCTGACAAAAGCTTTATAACTCTGTCTTCGTCAGTTGCATCTTCTCCCGCATATCTTGCCGAATAAATACCCGGTGCCATATCGAGGGCATAAACCTCAATTCCCGAATCATCAGCAATTGCGGCAGTTCCAAGGGCTTTGCAAACTGTTCTTGCTTTAATTAAAGCATTTTCTTCAAAAGTAGAACCATCTTCAACTATATCTTCATCAAAGCCCGCCTCTGTCATCGTTACAATTTCACTGTCCTGCAAAATTTTACGAAGTTCAGAAACTTTTCCTTTATTTTTAGTTGCAAGTACAAATTTCATATTTTTCACCTATTTGTTTTTTCTCTCAAGAACGCCACTTACAATTTTGGCAACCTGAGCTCTTGTGGAGTTTTCAAGGGGGCGGAAAGTATTATCCTCAAAACCTGAAACAACTCCCCAGCCAACTAAAACTTCAACAGCTTCTTTAGCGTAGTCGGCTATTTTGTGATGATCGTTATATTCAAAGGAAGATTTATCGCTTATATCCATATTGCAGGCTTTTGCGGCTCTTATAATCATAGTTGCCATATCCTGCCTTGTAATGCTTTTGCCCGTTCCGAACATATTGTCGCCAATACCGTTTACAATTCCTTTTTCATAAACAGATGCAACATATTTTTCATACCAGCTTCCGCTTTCAACATCGGAAAAATCACATGTAGCATCTTCGTTTACCAACCCGAAAGCCTCGGCAATTATTTTGGCAAACTGTTCCCTTGTAACGTTCTGGTCAGGAGCAAACATATTATTGCCTATACCGTTAAGTATTCCTTTGGCACAAAGGTTATTTATAAATTCTTTTGCCCAGTGATTGTCGGCAACATCTGAAAAATCAGGTACAGGGTATTTGTCAGGTCCGTCACCTCTCTCAGGTGTAGGCTCAGGTGTAGTGGTAGGCTCAGCCGTAGCAGAAGGAGTAGGTGTTATCTCCGGTGTCTGCACAGGATCATCATCTTCCTCATCCCCCCACGATGGACGGCTGCTTGGTGTTGGAGTTGGTTTATTTGTAGGCGCAGGTGTTACTTCAGGTTTTATTTCCTGAAGTTCGCCTTCAATTCTTGCAAAATATTTCTGGTTTCCTATTTCAAAAGAAACTATATCATCGGTTACTTCGTAATAGTCAACCAAAACTCTTTCGCCATCAGCAGAAATTGAATACACTTTATTTTCGGACCAATCTTCACTTGTAACAGATACATCTTTTTCAAAATGCATTGTATCGTAATCTACATTTCCTGCTCCAACGATAATTTTTATAATATTATTTCCCTGCGCATATTCCTTAAGTGACGAAATAACATTTTCCGCACTGTTTTCGTATACTTCAAACACCATACTGCTGCCTGCAAAAGCACCGCTTTCAGTAAGTGCCTGTATATCGCCGAAAAGTCTTCCCTTGTTGCCGATTATATGAATTTTATCGGCATGATATGTAAGACAAGAACCCAAAGCTGATTTTGAAAGAGTAATTCTGAAACCGTTTGAAACATTGTCAGATACAATAATCTTAACTGTATACGGCTGATTTTGAGAAACAGTTATGTTTTTAGAAACAAGCGCGTTTCTTACTTTCTGAGCTCTCATAACCGCATATGTTAAAACATCGTTTGACACGAGATTTACAACATTTTTGTCGCCTACAAGTGTCTGTCTGCCGTCGATTCTTACGGTTGCAGCTTTTGTCATAGCTTCATAAATCGAAGCTTCTTTGTCGCCCTGTGATGCACCATTTATCTCAGGGATAAACTCGTTTACAATGTTGTCAATCTCTTCAAAGGCCATAATAATGCCGTCACCGTTTTTAAATTTCTCATCAAGTCGCTGATAGTGAGTATCAACAGTTTCATTGCCTTCGTTTGACGAGTCGTTCATATTAAGCGACATAATGCCTATGGAAATCATAAATTCTGCAAAATTGCTTTTTTCAAGGGACGACATATTGTTTATCATATCAAGCATACTTGCAACTTCACTGTGAGCATAGCTTGCAACTGCTCTGTCCTGTGGCAAAAGAAAATCTATATAATTTACAGCATCATCTTTAAGGGTTATATTTTCATTGTAATACATAAACGCCATATCTTTTTTTGCCGCATAATATTTATCGTTAATTGATGCCATTAAATTCAAAAAGAATGTTTCACAATAGAAATTATCTCGTATTGCCGTCACTACGCCCGAAAGCTCGCTTTCAAGGCGGTTTTGCTGAGGAAATGGCAACAAGGCGTTTTCATAATTTGACACATAAGACATAAAAAGAGTAAACATTTCAGGTTTTTCTTCAAAGAAAGTATAGAAATCTTCACAATAGCTTCTCACATCTTCGGACAAAGCGCCATATCCTGAAAGATAAAATGTTATATCTTCTATAGTTTCTTCAAAATATTCAGCTTCCCTCAGCGTATAATAACCGTTTTCATCGCTGGTGTAGGAAATAAAATTTTCAAATGCACCTATGTAATTTAGCGGGTCAACATTTAAATCGAACATATAGTCCATTAAATCACGAACTTCAATTCCTGCCGCAGATACGGGAATCATAGTGCACATAAGTGCCACAATAAGTAAAAAACACAAATACTTTCTCATTTTAAATCTGCCTTCCTTTTCTTAATTTCATATCTATAAAATCGTCAACAAGCCTTGATTGTGCAATTAAAAAGTCTTTTGTTTCAGATACTTTAAAAAGCATTTTGGAAATCATATCAACCTGCTTTTTAAATTTTCGTGTAAGTTTTTTATGCTCCAGGGGGCAAAAATCAACTGCTCTGGGATCATATATTACCTGCAAATTCCCCTCTACATCAACATAGGGCAAAAGCGGAAAAATTCTGCAGGCCAGCGGCCTTCTTTCTCTTATACAGGTTCCGTCGCAGGTTATAAAGCGAACATATTTGCCGCTCACTTTGAAATTACTGTCAGAAATATCTGCAAAAGGCGTATCTTCGCCAAACATAACCTCTTCAAAAGGATAAAGATACATTCCGTCGCCCGCATCGGTATCGCTGCAGCAAAGGCAACCGCAAAGTCTTCCGCAATTTGTAATAAGCGGAGTTGTATTCATTATGGAATAAATGTTTTTATAAAACCTTTTTGGATTTATCATCAGTCTTCACCAATTTCGTTTAAATCGTACGGCGTAATCTGATATACGCAGTAGTTAAGCCAGTTTGTAAACAAAAGGGTTGAATGTGCACGCCAGGAAATTACCGGTGCATTATTGGGGTTGTCGCCTTTATAATAATTGCACGGAATATCCTGCGGTAATCCTTTATCCCTGTCGCGAACGTATTCAAGATGAAGAGTTTCTGCATCGTATTCAGAGTGGCCCGTAACAAAAATATGTTTGCCGTTTTTCGAAGCCACCATATAAACTCCTGCCTCTTTTGAGGTTGCAATAATTTCCAGGTCGGAAACTTTTTTAATGTCCTCACTTCTTACCTCGGTATGCCTTGAATGAGGCGCATAGAAAACATCGTCAAAACCACGAACAAGCTTATTTTTCTTTCTGTTTACCTTGTGTTTGAAAACACCAAACATTTTACTGTCCAAAGTATATTTTGGAACGCCGTAGTGGTAATAAAGCCCTGCCTGCGCCGCCCAGCAAATATGAAATGTTGAGGTAACGTGGGTTTTGCTCCAGTCCATAACTGCAGTAAGCTCGCTCCAGTAATCAACATCTTCAAAATCCATAAGTTCAACAGGCGCACCTGTTATAATAAGCCCGTCAAACTTTTCGCCTTTAACATCTTCAAATGTTTTGTAAAAAGATTTCAAATGCTCTTTAGGCGTATTTTTAGATGTGTGCGACGCCGTGTGCAGCAGCACAATTTCAACCTGCAAAGGCGAGTTTGAAAGAGCGCGCATAATCTGAGTTTCAGTTGTAATTTTTGTTGGCATAAGATTGAAAATTGCAATCTTAAGCGGACGGATATCCTGGCTCATAGCCCTTTTCTCCGTCATAACAAAAATATTTTCGCTGCGAAGGGTTTTTGCAGCAGGTAATTTATCCTGAATTTTTATGGGCATATTATTCCCCCTTATATTCTAAATCTCTTACCATAAGGCAATATATCGAGAATTCGTTAAAATTCATTATACCACATTCCTAAACATATTGCAACAAAAAAACAACAACTAACGGCGGTGCTTCTTAGGGATAAATCGGTTTTGGCTTGATATTTTCCGCTTATAGTGCGTAAAAAATGCAGACATACGACAGTATGCCTGCATTTTTTATAACTTCTCTAAGACAAAAAATCTCTAACCCAAAACTGCTTTACACCATAAAAATCTTGTTTTTGAGTGCAAAGCAAGGCAAAAATTTGAGTAATCATTGACGGATTGTGAAAATTTTTAACGCAGTTATGTGCCGAAAACATGGTTTTTAGGCGGTTAATCCCTAAGAAGCACCGCCGAGTTGTTGTTTTTAAGATTATTTTGTTAAGTTTGTACATTTGTTATCCCATATAAATAACTCATATTCATCAGACGGAATGTTTACAGTCCATTTTGCTCCACTTGAGTTTTCATCAAATGTTGGCACTACAAAATTTATATCGCTAAGCGCTTTATCTCCGTCGTAAGATGCAACAATAACCTTTACATTCTTAATTTCATCTTCGGTCATTTTATCTGCATTTTCGCTTTCTGTAATTAAAGATAATTCAATCTGTTTTGTATCATTGTCTTCTTTATAAAGAAGGTCGGCCTTTGGGCGATATTCTTTCACAAGCGGCAATAAAACTGAATTGTCAGTAAATAAAACCTCTGCATACTTAAAGGCATCGTTTCCGGTTTTTATATCAATTGCCTTCCAGTTTTCATAGTTGCCGTCAAACTCAACTTGCTCAATGCTTTCAAACGCCGAAAATGCATTCTCCGAAACGGCAGTAATTCCGCTTCCCAGAATAACTTTTTTAACGCCGGCAGCCGCTTCTGCCCATGTGCCATTTGCTGGTACAAACTCTGTTATAGCGCCAACTCCGTCAAGTTTTATGCTGCCGCCATCAATTACAAAAGCAATATCCTCGCCGCATGTACCTTTGGTTTTTTCTACAGTGTATGACCTTCCGCAAACACAGCGGTATCTTTTAAAATTATCATAATCCCCTTCAAGTTCGTATGTATGAGGTGCTTGGGTTCCTTCTATACCATCATAGCAAGACGCACACCTTTTCATATGATAAGTTGATTCCCCGCCGCCAGCCGGGAACATAGCGAAAAATTTATATGTCCTTCCGCCTGCATGGTCACATTTTGAAACTTCATTTATTACAACAGTTTTATCGAGCATAGCAATTGTGCCAGGATTTTTAACATTGGGGTTTTCATAATAATCTGTTCCGTCATAACTAAATGCCCAGTTACCGTAAAGATTTATAGTACCTGCGCCCTTAATTTTTGCATTTGAAAGCTGTGCCCTCTGATTTACACCCTGATATGCATTACAAATGCCGCCCTCTTCAATAGTAAATATCTCCTCGGTGGTCAAGGGCATAAAAATAAATGACATCACACCGCCTGATTTTATATTGACATTTGCCATAAGGTTAATATATGTACTGGTATAAAACACAGTTGCTCCATTTTCTATATTAATGGTATTCGTGCTGTTTCCGGCTATTTTTGAAACCTGGGCTATGCTGTTTGGGGCAATATTTATTGACATATTGTTGTGATGATTAAGTGTATCTGCTTTAAGTGTTCCCGAAATGGTTACCATATTTTTATTGGTTGTACCGCCATTTACAGAAGCTATTATCTCTTCGGCATAACCGCCGTTTGAATTTAAAACAGCCTCTTTGCAAAGATGCACACTGCCCTTTACCTCTGCATTTTTGCCAAGGTTAATGGTAGCATTGGTTACACGAATAAATTCAATAGCATTTCCTTCTTCGTAATATAAATTATTATGTACCTTACCATCAATGTTAAGGGTTGATTTATCGGCCAGTGATATGCTTAGATTTTTTATTGTTACATTTTCAGGAATAGTCCATATATTACTGTTATATAAGATAACTTCGCTTCCGTATGGTTTTACACCAAAATCAATCATAACTTCTTCTTTAGGCCATCCAAAATCGCCTGAAACTACAATTTTGTTCGTTCCATTCGAAGGGCAACCTGCATCGCGCCATTGTAATAGCTTTGTATAGCTGCTTATAATGCTGTAATCCCCGTCCACATTGTCCGCATAAACACCTGGAGCAACGCTTAAAAACAAACATAATACCAATAAAACCAAAATAATTTTTTTCACTGTTTTCTCCCTTTCTTACACCATGTGATACATCTGAATTTTGCACCTGATAATTATATCATACCACATATAAAAAAACAAGAGGCAACAAAAAAGTTACCTCTCTCTTTTTATACTCTGCTTTCAAAGCGCGGGCCCATTTCATCGGCAAAAGCATCGTATCTGCCCTCTTCAATTGCCTGCCTTATTTCTTCCATAAGATGATTATAAAAATAAAGATTATGAAGTACGCAAAGGCGCATACCAAGCATTTCGCCTGCCTTTATAAGATGGCGTATATATGCTCTCGAATAGTTTTTGCAGGCAGGGCATCCGCATCCCGGTTCAATAGGATTAGGGTCGCGCATATATTTTGCATTGTTTAAATTTACAACGCCATTGTGAGTAAATAAGTTTGCGTGGCGGGCATTTCGCGATGCAATAACGCAGTCGAAAAAGTCTACCCCACGTCTAACTGCCTCTAAAATATTTCTTGGCGTTCCAACGCCCATTAAATATCTTGGCCTGTCCTCAGGCATATAAGGCTCTACAACGTCAATTACGTGATACATTTCGCTGTGGCTCTCGCCCACCGCCAGACCGCCTATGGCATAGCCGGGTAAATCAAGCTTTGCAATATCTTTCATATGCTTTACTCTTAAATCATCGTGGGTTCCACCCTGATTTATGCCGAACAAAAGCTGATTTTTATTTATCGTATTTTCTTCTTTGTTTATGCTTTCAAGCTTTTCTTTGCAACGGATAAGCCATCTTGTTGTGCGCTCGATTGAATTTAAAGTGTAGTCATACGGTGCAGGGTTTTCAATACATTCGTCAAATGCCATAGCAATTGTAGATGCTAAGTTTGACTGAATTCGCATACTTTCCTCAGGCCCCATAAATATTTTTTTGCCGTCAATGTGTGACTGAAAGTAAACGCCCTCTTCTTTAATTTTGCGAAGTGAAGCAAGAGAAAAAACCTGAAATCCACCGCTGTCTGTCAAAATCGGGCGGTCCCAGTTCATAAACTTATGAAGCCCGCCCATATCTCTTACAACATCGTCGCCGGGGCGAACATGAAGATGATATGTGTTTGAAAGTTCAACCTGACAGCCTATTTCCTTTAAATCTAAGCTTGAAACTGCGCCTTTAATAGCCGCCGAAGTTCCAACATTCATAAAAACAGGTGTTTGCACAGTTCCGTGAACAGTTTTAAACTCGCCTCTTCTTGCCCTGTTATCCTTAGCTAATATTTTAAACATATTATTCCTCATTTTTTTCTAAATACATTGCATCGCCAAAGCTGAAAAAGCGGTATTTTTCTTTAACAGCCTCATCATATGCCTTTAAAACATTTTCCTTGCCTGCAAACGCCGAAACCAGCATAATAAGGGTTGATTTTGGCAAATGAAAATTTGTTATAAGGGCATCTATAACCTTAAATTTATAACCCGGATAAATGAAAATGCTCGTATCATCGCTTTTTGAAGGCACATACCCGTTTTCATCTGCGGCAGACTCAAGTGTTCTTACAGAAGTTGTTCCAACCGCCACAATTCTTCCGCCATTTTCTCTGGTTTTATTTATAATGTCGGCGGTTTCCTCTGAAATAGTGTAATACTCGCTGTGCATTTCATGCTCTTCAATTTTTTCTGCCTTTACAGGGCGGAAAGTTCCAAGCCCTACGTGCAAAGTTACAAATGCAACATTTACGCCCATGGCACGTATTTCATCAAGAAGTTCGTCGGTAAAATGAAGCCCCGCAGTAGGAGCCGCCGCCGAGCCTACCTCTTTTGAATAAACAGTTTGATATCTCTCCCTGTCTTCAAGTTTTTTGGTAATGTATGGCGGCAGGGGCATTTCGCCAAGTGTATCAAGAATTTCTTCAAAAACGCCTTCAAAAGTAAATTTTACTATTCTGTTGCCGTTTTCCAAAACCTCTAAAATCTCTGCCTCTAAAATATCGCCAAAAACAAATTTTGCGCCTTTTTTTGCCCTTCTGCCCGGTTTTAAAATAACCTCCCAGCAGCATAAATCAATTCTTTTTAAAAGCAAAAATTCAATTGCCGCTCCGGTATCTTTTTTAGTTCCGTAAAGCCTTGCGGGCAAAACTCTTGTGTTATTTAAAACAAGACAGTCGCCCTTTTTCAAATATTCGGTTATGTTATAAAAGTGTCTGTGGTCTATCTTTCCTTCTATCAGCGTTAAAAGCCTGGAGGAGCTTCTTTGCTCCAGCGGTTCCTGGGCAATAAGCTCTTCGGGAAGAAAATAATCAAAATCGCTTGTTTTCATTAATAAACCTCAATGTCAGTAAAGTAGAATTTTAAAATCTCGTCGTATTTTGCGCCCTGGTCAGCCATAGCTTTTGCACCCCACTGGCTCATGCCGATAGCATGTCCCCAGCCTTTGCCGCTGAAGCGGTATTCTCCGTTTTCAAGGGGTTCAATTATGTATTGCTGACTTGAAAGCGCCAATATGGTTCTCGCCTTTTCAAGCTTTGCAACATGCTCTCCGGCTGTTCCGTAAAACGTAAGTTCTGTTACTCTGCCCGACGGAGCATTTTTTGTAACCTTAATATCAACCACGTCACCTATTTTAACGCCCTTTTTATCAAGCATGCCTTTTATATCTTCTTTTGTAAAGGTTTGTTCCCAGTTATATTTGGTTGCCTCGTTTGGATTTTCGTATGTATCAACAACCGATTTCAAATGTGGAAACGGTGTTCCCCAAACATTTTCAACGCTCTCCGTTACGCCACCGTCAGATGAAAAATAAAATACTTCACAAGGTTTACCGTGATATCTTATAATCTGATAAGCGGTTTCATTTACAGCCTGTATAGTTGATGGATACTCTGCCGCAACGCCACCATAAACCTGAGATGACTGTGTGGGACAAAGGTCAAATCCCAATTTTTCGTATTTGCCCATATTTTTAAATGAAAATGTTCTCGCACAAACGGCCTGTGCTTTAAGGGCTTCAATGTTCCACGAAGGCGACATTTCTTTTCCCACTACCGAGTAAAGATAGCTTTCAACATCAACAACATTTATAACTGTTATTTTACTGCCCGGCTGCCTTTTAAGCGAAACAAATCCACGGTACTCTTTGCCGTTTATCCAAAATCTCCCCTTTGGAGTTCTTATAGACATTTGTCCGCCGGGAGTGCTGTAAAAGTCCCAGTTAATTCTGTAATCTTTTTCGCCTGCAGTTCCAATTGTTATTTCGTTTTCAAGCATAGAAAAGTGATAACCGTATCCCCTGTCCTCGCCGAAACAAATGTTAAATCCGCCTTCACTTTTAAGCGTAAGGGTTTCAAGCTCGCTTCCGCCGTAAAAAAGGCCTATTCTTATTTCTCTATAACCAGTATACTCATCAGCCAAAGCCGATGGCATTGCAATAATACATAAAGTCAATACTAAAAAAACTGCTAATATTTTCCTCATAACATCTCCTCCAAATAATACTTCGATTATAATCATACTACATTTTAATTGAAACTTCAACACACTTTACCCTTTTGTAACAAAAAAAACATATTTAGCTTGACAACTCATTTAATTTATAATAGAATACTCGGCGAAAGGACTGATTTAAATGAATATATTATCAATTGGTAACAGTTTTTCGCAGGATGCACAAAGGTATTTGCATTTTATTGCAAAAAGCGATAATTTTGACCTTACCTGCGTAAATCTTTTTATTGGCGGATGCCCTATTTTTACACATTACAGAAACATCTGTACAGATGCCAGTGCCTACACGCTTGAAATAAACGGATTCGATACTGCCTTTAAGGTTTCAATAAAAGAGGCGCTTTTATCAAGAGAGTGGGACGTGGTAACTCTTCAGCAGGCTAGCCACGAAAGCTTCAACTTTGATAAATATGTACCATATATCAACACCATTGCCGACTACATAAGAAAATATGCTCCAAAGGCAAAGATAGTAATTCACCAGACCTGGAGCTATGAAGAAGGCAGCGAAAGGCTTTTAAAATTTGGTTTTAAAAATCAAATGGATATGTTTCTGAGCCTTCAGGATGCCTATAATAAAGCGGCAAAAGAAATAAATGCCGATTTTATAATTCCTTCGGGCGAGGCAATGCAATATCTTTTGAAAAACGGCATAAAAGTTCACCGCGACGGTTTTCATTTGTCACTTGGAGCTGGAAGATACTGTGCCGCACTTTTGTGGTATGCCCTCCTTTCCGGCAACGATATTGAAAATAACTCCTTCTGCGATTTTGACGAGGAATTATCAGAAGAAAATATTAAAACAATTAAAAAATGTGTTATTGAAACTATAAAAAACAAAGGGATGATTTAATCATCCCTCTTTTTTTATCTTAAAAACCCAAACTTTTCAAAGTAAAGTGCGAAAAGGTTTTCGTTATTAAGTTTTGTGCTTTCCATAATTTTTTCACTTGCATCACTATCTTTTACAAAATCTGCACAAAGCGCTGTTAAATACAAATACTGCGCGCGGCGAAGCTTTGAAGGCTCGTCAACAAAAGAAATGAAAAACGGAGTTGTTCCAAAATAGCCGTTATCTTTTGTATTTATAATTTCGCTCCACTCTCTTATGTATTTTGTAATAAGGTGCTGAGCTTTTGTTTCTTCTCCGAGATGCACAAAAGATTTTGCCTGCCAGTAAGGCAGCTCTTTTAAATGCATATTGCTGAAATATTCTATTGTTACATTTGCAATATAGCTGAATATTTCATTGGCTTTTTCTTTTTCACCAAGTTTTTTGAGGCAAAGCGCCTGATGATATTTAAGGGGAATCAGCTTGCAGTGGTTCCATATTCCTGCCCCAAGCGACTGCGGCAAAATCTGCCCCTCTTCAAACAATTTTTTTGCGCTCTCAATGTTTCCTTTTTCAAATTCCCTCTTGCCCTTAACAAGGTATGCAAACATATACTGGTCGGCAATGGCGTGCTCGCCCCCTTCACAGGGAACAAAATCGTGGCTCATTAAAGTTTCAATAGCCTTATCGGGCATAAACGCCTGATTGTAAGCTTTTGAAAGCTCTGTTAAACAATCGTCACGGCTTACTTTATGGCTTAAAATAAGGTTTATTTTTTCTTTTGGGTTTACGCCCATTTTGTCCATTAAAACTACTGTTTCATATAAAAGCTGCTCGTCATCTTCTCTTTCGCCAAGTACTTCTTTCATCAAGGAAAGCGCTTCATTTTCTCTGCCCAGATGGCTGAAATATGCTACTGCAAGGTTTCGTTTTGCTATGTAGCAATTTTTGCATTCTTCCCAAAGCGATGCCGCTTTTTTATACTGAAGTTTGTTATAATAAATGCATCCCAAAAGCATTTTAGCTTCTTCATGGCCAGTTTTTGAAATTACATCTTCCAAAATAGCAATTTCTTCAAATCGGGAAGGATAACATTTGCCAAGCTCTGCCCCTTTTGCTTTTTCATAGTACTCTGTGCCGCTTTCGCCCATTAAATTTTTAAAGTATCCAATTGCGTAGTAAAGCATTTTTCTGCGGCAGTCAGGGCGCTTTTCATAAAGCCCTGAAAGAAGTTTTAAAACGTCTTCATATCTGCCCATTGCAGAAAGGTCAAAAGCAATATCAAAACATGTCTGAACAGCATCGCTGTCCATAGCCGCATATAAATCCTCTTTTTCTGCAATAAATTTCATCATGTGGTCAATTGAGTCAGCTTTAAGCTGTTTTTCGGCAATTTCCGAAATATTTTCTCCAAGCTCTTTTTTTGCAATCGCAAGGGCAGCAATAGCCAGATTATTGTTTCTGCCATAGTCAAGAGCATTTTCCGCGTGACGCACTGCCTCTTTATAATCTTTTCTCTTAATATCAATTACGGCAATTTTGGTCATTGCCTTAGCTACACAGTCCGCTGCCCAGTAAGCCTTGTAATAGAAATCATATGCCTTGTCTGTTTCGCCCTTTGCCTCTAAAATGCGGCCCATTGTATAATAAGCTTCGCCACTTTGCGCCCTTTCGTTAAACAATGTCAGCGCTTTGATTGCTCTTTCTGCATAACGTTTAGCGCTATCCAGACTATAGCGACCAAGTTCATACTTTGCCATTGCAATAAGCGATGGAATATGATTAATGTTTCGGTTTAGTGCCTCTTTCCAATAGCTGTCGGGCAAAGTAGCAGGGTCGCGATACTGGTCAACATGAACCCCTGCAAGGTAAAGCTCATCGGCGCTTTGCATTCCTGCCGCCGATGGCATATCGCTGATAACCTCGGGCATGTTGTGTTTTTCAAAATTCTTTTCGGTATATTCAGCAATTACCTCGTCACCTGACATAACTTTAACTAAAGCAAACTCCGGAAGATTTTTGATATCAGTACTGAAAATATTTTCAGGCAATAAATCACAAACTGTTTCAAAATATGTTCCGTTTTCATCACTAATTGTAACCTTTGCGTTTTTATATGTTTTTGTGCTCTGGAGCTTAAAGGTATTATTTTCCCTGTCAATTTTCAAAGCGCAATTTAGGTTTGCAAAGGTTGGCGAGCCTATTTTGCTTATGGGGTACCAATACTGTGAAAACTCTTTTGTTTCATATGGTGCAAGCCACGCAAAGTTTGGCTGATTATCGGAATAAGAGCCTGCCATAAGCTCTGCATATTCTCCATCGGTATCGGTAAGAGCATTTTCCCATGATTTGGAAAGTTGGCAATAGGCCCAGGTAAACATTTTTTTGCCTGGAGAAATATGGTGGTCGCCAATGTGAACAACGCCACACTCCTTGCCGTGGTCATAGCCGCCGAAGAAATCAAAATCGGATGCACAGGCAAAATAAGAGGTTGCCTGCCTTGTATTTTTGTGCCATGAAATATCGCGGTCACTATCTATTGGAATACCGTTAAAAACGCCGTTTCCTGCAATTGGGTATGTAGTTCTCGATTTTAAATAGTGAAAGTTTACATACGATACATCCTGTGGAAAGAAAATCTGATACTGCTCGTTTACGGGAACCGCCGCATTTTCCCACCATAGGAATGATTTTTCTGCCGATGTTCTGTTATAAAGCCTCATTTTAGTTTCAAAGCTTTTTTCGCCGTCACGCAAAATTATGCTGAACATCCCCTTCATTCTGTCAATAGGGTCGTGTTCTGAAAGGTGACACGCTACGCCGCCTTCAAATTCCTCAACTTCAAAGTCACATGGCATAAAGCCCGATGCTCTGTGATGAAAAGGCCAGTTAAACTCAACTCCTCCCGAAATCCACGAGCCTAAAACCCCGATTAAGGCAGGTTTTATAACGTGTTGTTTATAAAAAAAGTCGTATCCGGTGGTTTTATCCAGCGCCGAATATATTCTGCCGCCAATTTCGGGCAAAATTTCAATTTTAATATATTCGTTTTCTAAAGTTACTATTTTATATTCTTTATCCTCTTTATGTGTTCTGTCAACCTCCATTACAACCTTGTTCGGATAAGGCCTTCCGCTTGTTCTCTGATGAACGCGGTTTTCCGCAAACATGGGAACCTCTTCCGCCGCAGGCTCGGGGTAAGTTGGAATAATTATTGTTCCTGTGAAAATTTTTGTTTTATTCATAAAACTCTCCCTTTACTTTTATCTGTTTTTATGGTATTATATATCATATTTCAGAGTTTTTATAGATAAAAACTTATTTTCTTTTTAACAAATCTTACTGTAGGTGATTATATGTTAACCCTTCCCGAAAATATTTCCTGCGGCTATTTTGACTGTAGCGAGTTTGGCACACTTAAAACCTCGCCAAAGCGCACCGTTACAAAATACGAAATTGAATTTTATCTTGAAGACGGACAAACCACAACAACCGATAACCGCACTTTTGAAATTAAAAAGCATCATATTCAAATTGCTAAACCCGGGCAAGTTCGCCATAGCCGCCTGCCCTTTAAAACGGCTTTTGTAAAATTTGATGCACAAGGCTTTATTGCCGAAAAGCTTGAAAGCCTTCCCGAATATTTTTGCAGCAGCCACCCAAAGCAATTACTCGGCGAAATTGACGAAATAATTTTATTAAACGAAAAAGGCAACCGCCTTATGCTACATAGTCGCCTTTTGTCACTTTTAAATTTAATTGTTTCCGATGCTGAAATTCCTGTGGGCGGCAAAAACTATGAAATAGTTTCAAAGGCGAAAAGGTTTATGGAAGCTAATTTTGAAAACCCCATAAAGCTTTGCCATATTGCCGAAAGCGTTCATTTAAGCGAAATTTATTTTCATAATATTTTTACTCAGTCGGCAGGTATGTCGCCCCATCAGTATTTAATTTCCTGCCGCATAGAGGCGGCTAAAAAGCTGCTTTGGAACAGCGATATTCCCATCTCTGTTGTGGCAGAAAAATCGGGCTTTGGCTGCCAGCAGTATTTAAATAAAGTATTTAAAAAAGAAACAGGCCAAACGCCCCATATGTACAGAAAAAACTGTCAGCAAAATTATTCTTTGTAGCCTGTTCTTTATTTAGGGATAGGAAAAATTGTTTCAGAATGGACAAACTGAATCCGCAGGAGATACCCGAAGGCGTATGGCGTCAAAGCAAAGTCCACGCGCTCCATTTTGCTCTATGGCAAAATATCCGCTTTCTACCTTGCTTTTCCTTCTCCCCAAAAAGCCTGGTGGACTTTTCGGGGTCCCCTGAAGTCGCAAGACTTTAAGGGGAAAAGGAGCAACCGAGCGACAATGTCGGCAGAGTTTATCGAGCCGACTAAAGCGAGCATTGCGACGTGCGAGAAGTGAAGTTTGTTCATAGCAAAAAGACTTAAAAATTAAAACCCGCCGTTCGGCGGGTTTTTTCCATAAATACTAATAGTAGCATTAACTGTATTTACATATTTACTTACTTGTCTTTTTGCGCTGTGAACAATTTTAACATCCCAAAATGCTTATCTCTGAACTCGTCCACTTCCATCGCCGCCAACAAGAGCGTCAACTTCTTTGCGTGAAACCATGTTCATGTCGCCTGGAATTGTGTGTTTGAGTGCTGATGCTGCAACACCAAATTCGAGAGCATCTTTAAAGTTTTTACCATCGAGCATACCGCAGATTACGCCGCCTGCAAAGCTGTCGCCGCCGCCAACACGGTCAACGATTGGAGCAATACGGTATTCTCTTGAATGATAAAATTCTTTTGTATCGCGGCTGTAAATACAAGCTGACCAGCCGTTATCTGAAGCAGAATGTGATACACGAAGTGATGAAATAACATATTCAAAATTAAATTTTGCAACCATCTGCTCGAAAATGCTCTTGTAACCTGCAAGTTCGAGTTCGCCGCTTGTTACATCAGTATCGCCGGGTTTAAAACCGCGAACTTTTTCAGCATCTTCTTCGTTACCGATACATACATCAACATACTGCATAAGGTTTGACATTACCTTCTGAGCTTTTTCGCTTGACCAAAGTTTCTTTCTGAAGTTTAAATCACAGCTTACTTTAACGCCTTTAGCTTTTGCAGCTTTAAGAGCAATTTCAGTAAGCTCTGCAGCTTTGTCAGAAACTGCAGGAGTAATACCTGTAAAGTGGAACCAGTCGCATCCGTCAAAAATTTTGTCAAAGTCAAAATCTGCAGCTTCAGCTGTTGAAATTGAAGAATGAGCTCTGTCATATACTACGTTTGAAGCACGCATTGCAGCGCCTGTTTCAAGGAAGTAAATACCAAGTCTTTCGCCGCCGCGAGCAATATTATCTGTTTTAACATTCATTTTACGAAGTGCTGCAACTGCACATTCGCCAATTGGGTTTTCAGGAACTTTTGTTACAAATTCAGCATCGTGGCCGTAATTTGCAAGAGATACTGCAACGTTGGCTTCGCCGCCACCGTAGCAAACATCAAACTCGTCTGCCTGAAGAAATCTTTCGTTATTTGGAGTTGATAAGCGAAGCATAATTTCGCCCATTGTTACAACTTTTGCCATTTTAAATCACCTTTTGTTAATTTATTTAGATTTTTGTGGTAAATCTATAAACCAAAAATTACTAACAATATTATACTTCACAAAGGCTTCTTTGTCAACCGATATTATTAAAGTTCAGAAAGCATTTGCGAGAGAAGTTTGTTTATCATAGCAGGGTTTGCCTTGCCTTTTGAAGCGCGCATTATCTGGCCCGTTAAAAAGCCCTGTGCCTGTTTTTTGCCTGCCTTATAGTCGGCAATGGCCTGAGGATTTTGGTCAAAAACTTCTGAAATCATTTTGCGTATTTCGCCCTCATCGCTTATCTGTAAAAGACCTTTTTCTTTTACAATAACTTCAGGGGATTTGTTTTCATCAAACATCGTCGGGAGTACCTGTTTTGCAATAGTACCGCTGATTGTTCCTTTTCCTATAAGGGCGATAAGCTCCGAGAGTTCGGCTCCGCCAAAAGGAATTTCGTCAGCCTCCATAGCTCGCTCGTTTAAAATTTTTGAAATTTCGCCAAGTATCCAGTTCGATGCCTCTTTTGCAGGGGCACCCTTTAACACTGCATCATCAAGCAAAGTGGCAAGCGCCATATTAACGCTTATAAGCCCTGCCTCGTAATCTGTAAGGCCCAGTTCTTTCATAAATCTTTCTTTTTTAGCTGAAGGAAGCTCGGGGAGAGAATTTTTAACATCTTCAATCCACTCTTCAGAAATTACAATGGGCATTAAATCAGGCTCGGGGAAATAGCGGTAGTCGTGTGCTTCTTCTTTCGAGCGGAGAAGGTGTGAAACGCCTGCAAGGTCGTCCCATCTTCTTGTTTCCTGCTCAACTACTCCGCCGCCTTCAATTATTTTAATCTGGCGGTCGCGCTCGTATCTCATTGCCCTTACTGCCGCAGAGAAAGAGTTAACGTTTTTACATTCGCTTCTAACGCCAAATTCTTTTTGTCCTTCAGGGCGAACAGAAAGGTTAACGTCACACCTAAGTGAGCCTTCCTGCATTTTACAGTCAGAAACGCCAATACATTTTAAAATTGAACGAACTGCCTCCAAAAACGCCTGTGCCTCTTCGGGGGAGCGCAAATCAGGCTCAGATACAATTTCAATAAGCGGAACGCCGCCACGGTTATAGTCAACTCTTGAATAGTTGCCGTTTTCTGCATGCATAAGCTTGCCGGCATCCTCTTCAATATGAATTCTTGTAATGCCAATTTTTTTAGGGCCTTTTTCTGTATCAATTTCAATATATCCGTTTTCACAAAGTGGCAAATCAAACTGTGAAATCTGATAAGCTTTTGGAAGATCGGGGTAAAAATAATTTTTTCTGTCCTGTTTACAGAATTTTGCAATTGTGCAGTTCATTGCAAGGCCTGCACGCATACCATATTCAACAACTTTTTTGTTAAGTGTTGGAAGTGTGCCCGGAAGACCTATACATACGGGGCAGCATCTTGTATTTTCCGCTCCGCCGAATTTGTTTTCACAGCTGCAGTAAATTTTAGTATTTGTTGAAAGCTCGGCATGAATTTCAAGGCCGATAACTGTTTCAAATTTCATTATTTTACACCTCCCTGTGAAGGTTTAATTTTTTCGTAGCCGCTACACTGCTCGTATGCATAGCCGGCTTTAATCAAAATATCATCGCCCATTGGTTTTCCTATAAGCTGAAGGCCTATTGGAAGCCCGTCTTTTGAAAGGCCACAGAGCATACTCATACCGGGAAGACCGGCAATATTTATTGATACTGTACACACATCTGCCGCATACATCTGCAAGGGGTCAGCACTTTTTTCGCCGAATTTCCATGCAGTATCAGGAGCAGTTGGTGCAAGGAGCAAATCGTATTTCTGGAAAGCTTTGTTAAAGTCTTCACGGATAAGGGTTCTAACCTGCTGAGCTTTTTTGTAATAAGCATCGTAGTAACCCGAGCTTAAAACAAATGTTCCAAGCATAATTCTGCGCTTAACTTCTTTTCCAAAGCCTTCACTTCTTGTTTTAAAGAAAACTTCTTCAAGGTCGTTGCAATCTTCCGCTCTGAAACCGTATCTTATACCATCGTATCTGGCAAGGTTTGAGCTTGCCTCAGCAGAAGAAATCATATAATAAGCCGCAAGCGCGTAGGGCGTCATAGGAAGTGAACACTCTTCAACTTCAGCGCCCATTTTTTCAAATTCTTTAGCGGCCGCCAAAACCTTTTCACGAACTTCTGCGCTTATACCCTCGCCTAAATATTCTTTTGGAAGCCCTATTTTAAGGCCTTTAACATCGCCCGTTAAAGCGGCGGTAAAATCAGGTGTGGGAATATTTATAGAAGTGCTGTCGTGCTCGTCGTGGCCACAGATTTCGTTTAAAACCAGAGCACAGTCGGTAACATCTTTAGTAAATGGGCCAATCTGGTCAAGAGATGATGCAAATGCAACAAGGCCAAAACGTGAAACCATTCCGTAAGTTGGCTTAAAGCCTACAACGCCGCAGAAAGACGCAGGCTGACGAATAGAGCCGCCCGTATCACTGCCAAGGGCAAATATAGCCTCGTCAGCTCCTACAACCGCCGCACTACCGCCGGAAGAGCCACCGGGAACGTGCTCTATATTAAACGGATTTTTAGTCTTTTTAAAATAAGAATTTTCAGTTGATGAACCCATGGCAAACTCGTCCATATTGGTTTTACCAAGCATTACGCAGTCGGAAAGTTTTTCAAAAGCTGTTGCGCTGTATGGAGGCTCAAAATTGTAAAGCATCTTTGATGCACAGGTTGTTTTAACATTTTTTGTACAAATGTTATCTTTAATAGCCATAGGAATGCCTGCCAAAGGCGACATTTTTTCCCCTGCAGCAAACTTTTTGTCAATTTCTTCGGCTTTTTTAATTGCTTCATCGGCACAAACGGTTATATAGCCTTCAACCATGTCTTCAACCTTTTCAATTCTGCCAAGCTGAAGTTTTGTAAGCTCTGCCGATGAAACTTCGCCTTTTAAAAGCATTTCAGAAAGTTCGTGAGCCGGTTTTCTGATTAAATTTTCCATTTTTACCTCCTCCTTACTCTACAGTTTTTGGCACGATAAAGCAGCCCTCGTCTGCCTTTGGTGCGTTTTTAAGAATATCGCTTGTAGCGTAAGATGGCGAAGGGGTATCTTCGCGGAATACGTTAAAGCTGGCCCCCGGGTGCATTGTTGGCGAAACCGACGATGTATCAAGCTCGTCAAGCTTTTTTGCAAAATCCAAAATCCCTGCCATTTCGCCTGTCAGGCGGGTTTTTTCTTCATCAGTTAAATTGAGCCTTGAAAGCTTGGCAAGATGCTCAATTTCTTTAATAGTAATACTCATATTATCAAACCTTTCTATTGGGACTTTAACTTTTCACTTTGCTCATTTGTAATAAGTGCATCAATAACTTCGTCAAGATCGCCGTTTAAAAAGCCTTCAAGGCGATGAATTGTAAGGCCAATTCTGTGGTCGCTAACCCTGCCCTGTGGGAAGTTATATGTTCTTATTCGCTCGCTTCTGTCTCCTGTTCCAACCTGACTTTTTCGCTCAGAAGCTATTGCCTCGTGCTGCTGAGAAGAAATAAGGTCATAAAGGCGCGAGCGAAGAATTTTCATAGCTTTGTCTTTGTTTTTGTGCTGGCTCTTTTCGTCCTGACAGGAAACAACAAGCCCTGTGGGCATATGGGTAATTCGAACAGCCGAGTCGGTAGTGTTTACGCACTGACCGCCCGGGCCGCCTGCACGGAAAACATCTATTCTCAAATCGTTCTGATTAATTTCTACTTCAACTTCCTGTGCTTCAGGAAGCACTGCAACAGTAACTGTTGAAGTATGAATTCTGCCAGATGATTCAGTTTCGGGCACCCTTTGTACTCGGTGAACGCCGCTTTCAAATTTAAGACGTGAATATGCGCCGCTGCCCTCAATCATAAACGAAATTTCTTTAATGCCGCCGATATCAGTCATATTAGAGCTTAAAACCTCAACCTTCCATCTTCTTGCCTCGGCATACATTGAATACATTCTGAATAAATCAGCCGCAAAAAGCGCCGCTTCGTCGCCGCCTGCGCCGCCACGAATTTCAACAATAACGTTTTTCTCATCGTTAGGGTCTTTAGGCAGAAGAAGAATTTTAAGTTCCTCTTCAAACTGAGGAATTTTTTCCTCGTTTTCAGAAATTTCAAGCAAAAGTAAATCTTTCATTTCGCTGTCGGTTTCTTCTTTGAGCATTTCTTTTGACTCCGCAACTGCATCAACCGCTTTTTTATACTCGCGGTACTTCTCAATTATAGGAGAAATATCAGAATGCTCTTTCATAAGCTTTCGCCAGTTTTCCTGGTCGGCAATAACCGCCGGGTCGGAAATGCTTTCAGAAAGCTCTTTATATCTCTCTTCCAGAAAAGCAAGTTTTTCGTACATTTATTCCACCCTTTCACCATTTATCATATCGGCCGCTATTTTTGCATTTTTAAATGCAAGTTCTTTCATCTCTTTTGATTTTTCACAAAGATAGTCACATTCGGCCTCATAATTTTCCATAATTTCTTTAATATATTCTGTCGCCTTTTCGCTATCAAAATCAGTAGCACTTAAAAACTTTTTCTGGCCTACATATTCCATAAACCCGTCAATTTTCGGGTCGTAAGAAATACCAATACAAGGAACGCCGTTTCCAACTGAGAAAATAAGCGTATGAAGGCGCATACCAAGCACTACGCGGCACGATGATATAAACGAAACCATATCTTCAACGCCATACTGCCTGTCAATTACATATCCCATACCCACCGCCTCGCAAAGCTCGTTTGAAATTTTAACATCGGTAGGATGCTTCATTGGAATAAACACGGGGTAAAGCCCATATTTATCATACGCTTCTTTAATGGTTTCAGCAAGTTTTGGTATAAAGTTTTTATCGCTTTCGCCCCAGGTGCGAACAGAAATACCTAAAATATTCTTTTCGTTTATTCCCTCGTTTTCCAAAATATTCAAAAGCTTATCATTTTTAACTTCAATTCCTATTGCCGGGTCAGCAGTAACTTCAAAAGGTTTTCCCGGGCAAATACGCATAAATTCTTTGCCGCTTATTTCTTCACGAAGCGTTACTTTATCCGCTTTTTGAAGTACCCTGCAAACCATTTTAACGTGTTCATTTTTAACAGGGCCTATACCGTTTGCATAGGCAAAAACTTTGCAGCCCATTTTTTTTGCAAGATTCATAACGTAAAGATAATAGTAAAGCGATTTTGCCGAGGTTGCATCCTGAATAAGGCTTCCGCCGCCCGATAAAAGCATTTTAGATTTTTTTAAAACTTTTTTCAGCATAAAAGGCCTGAAACGATGAACCGTATCAACAAGGCAAATTTCTCTGCCAAGCTTTGGCTTTTTGGTAAGAAGTAAAAACCTTGTTTCGGGCATAACGGCTCTTATGTCACGTAAAATTGCCATAAGAAGAGCATCGTCACCGCTGTTGTTAAATCCGTAATATCCCGACAAAACAATATCATATTTTTTTGTATCTTTAAACCTTTTCAAAACGCTTGTATAAATTTTAATATGTTCATTGGCAAGATTTTCCGACGAAAACACTTTTGTAGCTCTGTCATAAATAGCTTGTCCCATTTTTTCGCGAAGTTCTTGGTCTTCTATAAGTTTCTCAAGCTTTTCAGCAAAGCCATCTACATCGCCCGCATCAAAAAGCATACCTGTTTTTCCATCTTCAACAAGGTCGCTTATGCCGCCAACATCGCTTGCAACAAGGGGTTTTTTAAGCCTTGCTCCTTCGAGCATAACGTAAGGAAAGCTCTCGCTTCGCGAAGTAATTGTATTTATATCAATAACGTTTATGAAGCTGTATATATCTTTAATAAATCCGCAGAATATAAACCTGTCTTCAACACCTGCCTGCTTTGCTATTTTACGAAGAGGCTCTTCCCCTTCCTGGCTACCGGCAAGCAAAAATTTTACATTTTTATGTTTCTGCGCAATCTTTACGCAGCCTTTCATAAATATATCGTGGCCTTTAACGTGGTCGTGTCGGCCTATAATACCAACCAAAACCTCGCCATCTTCAGGCGTATAGCCTATTCTTTTATAAAAATCTTCCTTTTCATCATAAGTAATCGGCTCTGAAAAATTCATACCGTTATATACAGTATATACATCGTTTGGATTAAATCCACGTACCGAAAGCATTTTTTTAAAACTTGTGGAAACGGCAACATAATAATCCATTTTACGAAGGGCATACATATTAAGGCTGGTGAAAAATATTTTTTTATAAAAAACATCAAAATCAAGAAGGTAATCACTGTGCATGGTTGTAATAACCGGCACTTTAAGGCGGTTTTTAATTTTTGAAATTATAAAGTTTGCTCTCGCACCGTGACAGTGAACTATATCAAAGCCTTCCTCTGTCACCATTTTCTCAATATCAGAAAGTACAGACATATCGAATCTGTTTTTTTGTTTAAGCAAAACAGTATCAATGTCACGCTCTAAAATTTCCTGGTAAAACACACCGTCCATAAAACAAACCATTTTAACTGTGCATTTAAGTTTGAGAGAATCAAGCAGTGCAAAAAGGTGCGTTTTGGCTCCGCCGCTGTCACCACCGCTTATTAAAAATAATACCTTCAAAATTTTTCACCCTTTAATTATTTTTTGCCGCGGCAAGCTTTACCGCCGCCATTGCCATACCAATTGCCACAAAAAAGGCAAACATAACTCTTGGATAAAACCAAACATATTCCGCAAAACCTATTGTTAATATCCCCATCATAGAAGCTGCGGCTGAAATGGCATAAAATTTCATTTTGCCGCCTTTAAGCGAGCTTGCCGCCGTACAGGTACGCGCTACAAGGCACACAATAAGAAGCACAAAGCACAAAAATCCCACAATGCCCATTTCAGCAAAAACTTCCATAAAGAGCATATGTGTATGAGGTGCTTCTGCTGAAGATGCAACCGCAAAATCCGGGTAAACTTTTGCAAAAGCTCCCGGGCCAAGGCCAACTCCGCTGTGCCAGTATTCTTTAAGCATTCTCATTGTTCCTGTCCATATATCAATTCTGTATGAACTTGACGTATCCTCTAAGTTACCTATTGTCATTATTCTGTCAAGAACTGACGTGGGAAGAAGTGGTATAAGCAAAATGCCTGCAACCACAATTGCCGGAAGCATTTTTTTGTTATATAAAATTACAAAAGTAATCACAACAACCGCAAAGCCAAGCCACCCTGAACGCGAATAGGTAAAAAGCAGTGCCGCAAATGGAACTAAAAGTGCAAGCAGTGCCACCATTCTCCATTTTGAATTTTCCCTTGTAACCGCATATGAAAAACAAAACGGGAAGAAAATTATAAGAAACTCTGCAAAGTTATTAGGGTTTGCCCATGTTGAAAAGGCGCGACCGGGCATATTTCCGTTAAGATCTGTATCTGTAAGCAAAGCGTCAACCTCAATGCCGATAATTTTCTGAACAACTGCAACCGCTCCTGTTAAAATGAGCGATATAAATACCATTGCACACATTTTGTCAAAGCTTTTTTCAGTTGAAAGTGTTGCAAATGTTACCATGCAAAGAGTAAGCGCCGTTACAAAGAACATAAGAACTCGTATACTGTCAGAAATATCTGCTGAAATAACAACAGATAAAATAATCGATACGATAAACAACATAAACGGAAGCCATATTCTTTTTGCACCGATATCTTTCTTAGCTACAGCTATGTGCAACACATAAAATAATGCTGCAAAAACTGCAAACAAAAGCCCGAATGCATTATTCCATATTTCGTGAGGGCATATAAATATTGCCAAAAGCCCAAGCATAAGAAAATTTTCATAATAGAAAATTTTGCTTTGGCCAAACAAAAAATTTATACCTTTGAATATAAAGCCGCTTTCCGCAACAGTGCAAAGCTTTTTTGCAATGCCAAATATGCCATATGTTATTCTATTTAAAATTTTATAAAAGGCAGAACCTTCTCTCTTAAGTTCTTTCCCTGCAACGCGCATTATTCTCATAAAAAATGTGCCGCTTAATGTTGTTGCCAGAAAATTTATCACATTTTCTATAATAAAGTACACTCGGCTTTTTAAAAAAATGCCGTAAAGTGCTGCAAGAAAAGAAACTATAACACTGGATTTTAACATATTAACAGCCTTTCGCTTATTTTATATCTGAAATTTTCAAATACATTTTTGCTTTGCCCATTCTTACAGTAAATGTATGGCCAACCCCATAAGTTTCGCCGCCAATAACTGCGCCAAGGTCGGTAAGCTGTCCCTGCATTTTACCAACTATTTTCACGCTTGCAAAACCTTCTTTTTCACTTACAACAACCTTACCTTCATCATTATGGTTATACGATTTTGAAGGTAAAACTTCGCAGGAAACCACTTCACCCATTAAAACATCTTCTTCAGCATCGTAAATAGGTTTTCCGGCAATAACATGCTCCGGAACATAATCCGGCACCTCGTCTGCGTAAAATTCCATTGTAAATGTCTGCTGTGCATTTTCTGCACTTTGATTTCTGCCAAGCAGCATCTTTCCACCAAATACTGCTACCGCCGCCACAAGCACCAAAATAACAATAAAATCAATTATGTTTATTTTTCCAAAAAGTTTTCCGTTTTTATCAATCATTTTTATTCTCCTCATTTCTGTATTTTATAACCCTTGCAGGATTTCCGCCTACAACGGCATAAGAATCAACATTTTTTGTTACAACCGCACCTGCGGCAATTATTGCCCCATCTCCAACCGAAATGCCGGGCATTATAAGGGCGTTTGCCCCAATCCATACATCGTTTCCGATAGTAACCTTTTTCTTCGGCGCTGTTTGAAGGCGCATTGGAATAGTAAGGTCGCTAGTTTCATGGTTCTGGGTAAAAATCATAACGCCGGGCGCCATCATAACATCTGTGCCAATTGAAAGCGGCCCCGCCACGCGGCAGTTAAGGCCAATACCGGAGTTATCGCCAATTTCTATGCCCATTCCCGAGGCAAGAAAAGCGCCGTGTTCAATATTTACGTTTTTGCCACACTTGTCAACCATTCCCTTTACAAAAAACCGCCTTATATATTTAGCGCCCAGACTGTACGGAACAGATGACGAGGGCAGGTTTCTTGCAAACAGATAATAAAATGCATAAGAAACAGCTCTTATAAGCTTTTTCATTTTTTAAACCTCCCCAAAATACTTTGAAAAATATTTAAAACATAATCTATTTTCAGTATAATTCCCGCTATGGCATAAGTTATAACCCCAACGCCGCAAGGCAGAATAAGCTTTAAAAATCTTTCTAAAACGCCGCTGCCGGGGAAAATACTTTCAAAAACGCCGTCACAAAGCACCACTACTACAAACATTATAGCCGAGGCAAAAAGGCATTTTATAAGGTATATAAAAAGCCCGCTTGAAATTTTGCCAATCTTTTTGGAAAGCGCTACAAAAAGCACTATTGCACCTATTATCGACGAAATTGAATATGAAAGCGGAATTCCGTAAGCCCCCAAAAACCGCATTAATATCTGGCTTAAAATAATGTTAAGAACCATTACTATAAAGCCGTTAAGGGCAGGAATAAATGTATTTTTAACGGCGTAAAACGCCCTGTCGTAAACTTCTTTAATTCCTACTGCCAAAATGCCAACTGAATACATCATTAAGAGGCCTGCGGCAGCGCTTATATCGCTTTTTGTAATCTGGCCCCAGCCTGCAATAAGCTCAAGCAGGCGGTATCTGACCGAAATAAACCCAAAGGTTATCGGCAAAAGAAGAGTTATAATAGTTTTCGTAATATCAGAAAGAGTTTTCTTATATTCTCCCATTTCCCCCTGCGCCGCAAAAGAAGTAAGGCGAGGATAAATTACGGCAGTTATTGAATAAACAAAAGCCAAAACCATATAAAGGGTTAAATTCTGCACATATGTGAGAAGTGTTACCATACCCTTAAAGTTTGCAATCATGGTAACGTTGTAAAACATATTAAGCTGATATGCCGAAATTCCTACAAGTACAGGAACTGTCATTTTACCGGCAGTTATAACATCGCTGTTTTTAAGCGCAAGCGAAGGCGAAAAGCGGTAGCCCGAGCGCCAAAGCGGCGGAATAAGAATTATCGCCTGCATTGAAAGACCTAAAAAGGTTGCAACCAAAAGCCCGTCAACCCCAAATCTGTCGCCAAGGAAAATAACGTAAAAAATAACTATAAGGCTGCTTGGAACAGAAACAAATGCCGGCCAGTTGTATTTTTCAACCGACTGAAGCATTCCCTGAAAAATGTAGTTTAAGGCATAAAAGAACATAACGGGCATCATAATCATAAGGGCTTTTGTGGCATAGCCTAAATCGCTTTCATTATCTGCAAAAGCGGTAAAGTGAGGCAACAGGAACGAAAGCCCAAACCCTACAAAAACCAGAATAGCCGTAAACAGCATTGAAATGGTTATAATATTATCGGCAAAAAACTTAGCCTCTTTCAACTTTTTGTTTGCAATATGCCCCGCATAAATGGGAATAACAACCGTTGAAAGCGCCGTTCCAAAACAGTTAAAAATAATGTTGGGAACGCTTATGGCATAAGAATAAATATTTATTTGTGAACCACTTGCTCCAAAAAATGAAAGATAAACCTGAGTGCTTACAAGGGATAAAACCCTTGATAAAATCATTATTATCATAACAAAGCTTATGGAGCCGGCAACTGAATTTTTTTTCATAATTTTTCCTCAAAAATTGCATTCTTCCCTATTCTAAACATACATTATATATTTTACCATAAATTATGGTAATTGTCCAATATTTTTTGCTAAAATACGCCATAAAGTAAAAAAGTTAAAAAAACTGAAAAAAACTCTTGCAAATTATTAAAATCTGTGTTAGAATATATGTTGATTATGAAGATTAATTGGAGGTGTATATAAATGGCTAAATGCGAAATTTGCGGAAAAGGTGTATCTTTTGGTATTAAAGTGAGTCACTCTCACAGAAGAAGCAATAAAATGTGGAAAGCTAATATCAGAAAGGTTAAGGCAGTAGTTAACGGAACTCCTAAAACAGTTGCTGTTTGCTCACGTTGCCTTCGTTCAAACCTTGTTGAACGTGCTATCTAATTTCAAAAGATTAAATTTTAAAGGAGCTATATAAGAACAACCAAAAGGTTGCTTTTATATAGCTCCTTTGCTTTTATAATTCAATTTTTCTGAGCTGTGCAGTTTGCCCCATAAGCAATGCCGCAAATAAGTTGTCTTCTACCATATCAAAGCCAATATATGTTGTCATTCCTTCTTTATAGGGTGCGCTGTCGTCGCTTCTTAAAGAAACTGCAAGGGATGCACTTTTTTCCGAAAGAAGCTCTTTTGTTTTTTCGTCAATTTCGCTGTCAATATAAACAATTGGCTCGTGAATATCAGCTTTTTTAAGATTTTCTTTTCCAAAAACTATCTGGTGGCGTATGGCAGTATAAATTCCATCAACCTCTTTAATCTCTTCGCCGGAGGTTTTTTTAAGAATAACTCCATCTTCCAAAACCTCTGCAACTGCATCAATCTCGTAAAATGCTTTGCCGATTTTAATTTTGTTTTCGTCAGCTTTATGGGTAAATAAAATGTTTGCCCACTGGGGCTTGGTTTTAATTAAAGTATACTTGCCCTCACGAAGCGAAGCGGCAATATTTTCAGGCTTTTCTTCAAAAATAATTCCGCCATTTCCTACATCACACAAATAATGAGCATCAGAACCCGAAGTTGCAATTCCGCCTGTTTCCCCGAGAAGCTTTTCACTCAAATTATTTTGCGAATCGTGATTAAAGTGGCCGTTAAATACTTCCCTTCCGTGAACTAATTTTGCATCAACAGCCGAGCAAATAACCCTGTAAGGATGCGCCTGAACCATAACCAGATTATTCTCGTCAACAATTTTTTTAACCTCGTCAAGATTTTTTGAAGCCAAATTTACATTGTTATAAAGAAACTCTTCGTCAAATCCGTAAATTAAAAATTCGTTATTGTTTTCGGGAGTTTTAAGCTCCATTCCAAGATAAACTTGGAGTCCGATTTCATCCCCTGCCTCTTTGGCTTTTCTGTAACCTTCAAGGTAATTTTTAATTTTTGTTTTCCACCTTACCCCTTCAAGAAGCGAGAGTATTTTGCGGTTAAAGTGATCACATATAACTATGCCGTCATACCCTGCTTTTTTGTATTCCATTACAAACCTTTTTGCATAAACTTTGCTGCAAGGGCTTATTTCTTTTGTATGAACATGCATATCAACTTTAAACATATTTTTATCCTTTCAAAATCTTTTCAAGGCTTTCTTTTATATCACAAAGGCTGTAAAGCGAGCCAAATGCAATTATCGCATCGCTTTTTTCGGCAATTGCCAATTTTACCGCCTCATAAACGCTTGAAACGCCAACGGCATTTTCGTTATACTTTCTCGCATATTTTGCTAAAATTTCGCCGGGCAAAGTTCTGTTTGAAGGTACATCAAAGCAAATAATTTTTTCTGCAAGATGGGCTACTTCCCTTAAGCTTTCGTCATACTCTTTGTCTTTGAGCATTCCCATAATAAAAGTAAGCCTTTTGCCTTTAAAATTATCCTCAACAGTTTTCTTAAGTGATAAAATTCCCGAAATATTGTGAGCCCCGTCAATTATAAAAAGCGGATTTTCAGAAATAATTTCAAACCTTCCCTGCCAGCATACATGTAAAACGCCTTCAAATATTGCCTTATCGGAAATAATAACTCCCTGTTTTTGTAAAACATAAACTGCCTCTATTGCAGTAGCAACATTTTTGGCCATATGCTCGCCAATAAGCTTTGTTTCAAAATTTTTGCCGCAGTAGCAAAATTTGCTTCCAAAAAGGCCGCTCTCTGAAATTTCGGGCATATTTGCAACGTGAATTTCACATTTACGCTCATTGCAAACTTTTTCAATTACTTCAAGCGAATCACCGTGCTGCGCAGGATAAACCACAACCGGCGCACCATCTTTAATAATGCCACACTTTTCAAAGGCAATTTCCGAAAGCGAGTTGCCTAAATATTCCATATGGTCGTAATCTATAAAGGTTATAACACAGGCAATGGGATTTTTAATAACATTGGTTGCATCAAGCCTGCCACCAAGGCCAACCTCAAGCACAACATAGTCACACATTTCCTTTGCAAAATACATAAACCCTACTGCCGTTACAATTTCAAACTCGGTAGGGTGTGAAAAACCATCACGCACCATGTCGTCACATTTTTCTTTAACCTTCTCCGTAATTTCAGCAAGGTCTGAGTCGGGAATTTCTACCCCGTTTACCATAATTCGCTCGTTAAACCTATAAATAAAAGGTGAGGTATACATCCCCACCTTATATCCTTGCCTTAAAAGTATTTCGGAGATGGTTTTTGTAACGGTTCCTTTGCCGTTTGTTCCGGCAATGTGAATAAATTTTAATTTATCCTGTGGGTTTCCAAGCCTTTCAAGTAGCATTGAAATATTGTGAAGCCCAAGCTTTGAACCGAGTTTTGATGCGGTATGAATAAACTGAAGCGCATCAACATAATTCATTTAAACCACCTATTTTTCCAAACCGGAAATTACCTTCTGGAGCATTTCCTTATATTTTTCATATTTAGCCTTTTCCTCGTCAATAAGCTTCTGAGGAGCTTTTGCGAGAAAACCTTCGTTTGAAAGCTTGCCTTCGCTTCTGCGAATTTCAGCCTCAAGTGTTTCTTTTTCTTTCATAAGGCGTGCAATTTCTTTTTCCCTGTCTACAAGCTCGTCAACAGGAATTAAAAGTTCACAGCCCGGAACAATAACAGAAACTGTGTTCTCTTCAGGCTTTTCATTTGCAACCAAAACCTCTGTTGCAGATGCAAGTTTTACAAAGAATGCTTCGCTTTCTTTAAACATTTCCGAAGCCGCACCAACAGCATAAAGCTTTGCTTTTTTCGATGGCGGAATGTTCATTTCAGCACGAACATTTCTTATTCCTCTTATAGCATCGCATATAAGCTCAATTTTTTCTTCTTCAGCTTTATATACAAGATTTTCATCATATGTGGGCCAGGAGGAAGTTACAATTGTTTCTTCTTCTGACTGAATTGCGCAGAAAATCTCTTCTGTAATAAATGGCATAAACGGATGTAAAAGTTTTAAAACGCCAACAAGTACATAAGAAAGAGTGTCAAGCGCATCTTCTTTTGTTTTGCAGCTGTCATCATAAAGTCTTGGTTTTACAAGTTCAATATACCAGTCGCAGTATACATCCCATATAAAGTCGTAAAGTTTTGATACCGCAACACCAATTTCAAATTTTTCGAGGTTTTCAGTAACCTCTAAAACGAGCTGATTGTATTTTGACAAAATCCATTTATCTTCAAGCTGAGGATTTTTCGGGAGAGATACAGTATCTTTCTCTAAATTCATCATAACAAATCTTGCTGCATTCCAAAGTTTATTTGCAAAGTTACGGCTTGCTTCAACACCGGGTGCACCAACAATTTTGTTAACCGCAGGATTTGGGTTTTTGCCTTTTTCAACCGGTGGCTCATATGTTACAGGGAAACGCATATCGTTACCTGGTGCAACGCCGGTAACCAGAGTAAATCTGAGTGCATCGGCACCATACATATCTATAATCTGCAAAGGATCAACACCGTTACCCTTTGATTTTGACATTTTTTCGCCATTACCGTCACGAACTAAACCGTGAATAAATACGTGTTTAAACGGAGTTTTTCCTGTATGTTCGCATCCTGAGAAAATCATTCTCGAAACCCAGAAGAAAATTATGTCATATCCTGTAACCAAAGTGCTTGTTGGATAGAAACGTTTTAAATCTTCTGTA
>JAZNQN010000077.1:0-30845 GCA_045590195.1 Clostridia bacterium
CTTTCTGATATAACATTTCTTTCAAAGGTCATTTTTTCGTTTTCTACAACAATTCTTCCCATGTCACATGCTATTTCAAGCCTGTTTGTTCCCGGTGTTTCTCCTGTTGAGGTAATATATGTTCCTGTCGTTCCGTTTTCATATTCCAAAAATGCAGTAACATCGTCTTCAACTTCAATATCATAGTATTTGCCAAAAGAAACAAACGAAGTAATTTTGTCAGGCATACCAAACATCCACTGCCAAAGGTCAATCTGATGCGGGTTCTGGTTTATAAGTGTTCCGCCGCCCTCCGTTTTCCATGTGGAGCGCCATGCACCGCTGTCGTGATAAGCTTGTGGGCGGTACCAGTCGGTAACTATCCAGGAAACTCTTTTAATATTGCCAAGCTCGCCGCCTTGTACCATAGAGCGAATCTTCTGATACATAGGGTTTGTTCTCTGGTTATACATAATTCCAAAAAGCTTGCCCTTTTTTTCTGCCGCATCGTTCATTTCCAAAACCTGCTTTGTGTAAACGCCGGCAGGCTTTTCTATTATAACGTCAAGGCCACAGTGGAAAGCTTCAATAGCCATTTTGGGGTGGTCGTAATGAGGGGTGGCAATTAAAACTGCATCGCAAATTCCGCTTTTCATAAGAAGAGTTGCATTTTCAAAAAAAGCCACATCGGGATGATTTATTTTTGCCGCTTCTTCCCTTTCTTTGGCGTGGTCACAAATTGCCGCAAGCTCCATGCCCCGAACCTTTCCCCCGGCAATATTTCTGCAATGGGTTGTTCCCATATTGCCATAGCCTATAACGCCCATTTTTATGTTGGCCATCTTAATATCCTCCTAAATTTCTTCAATGATTTTGTAAAGTGCATTCTTCGCAACAGTAAAAGTTCCCTCTCCGCTTTTTGGTAGATTAAGCATATTGTCGTCAAGTTCTAAATCGGCAAGCCCTTCAAAAGTGCCAAGATGCGGCTCAAGGCTTAAAAATCCATCAAATCCGCCTGAAAGTAAATCATTTAAAATATATTTAACATCGCCGTCGCCATAGCCTGCGGGCACAACTCTGCCATCTGCCCTGAATGCATCTTTAATGTGCATATATTCAATGTACCCCTTTAATTTTTCATAAGCCGCCTTTGAATTTTCGCCGCTTTGCACAAAGTTTGCACTGTCGAAAACTGCTTTGAAATTGTCACAGCCCAAATTTTCAAAAAGGTCTTTGCATCTGTCTGCTGTGTCGCCGTAAATATCTTTTTCGTTCTCGTGCAATAGTATTACGTTCTGCTCTTTTGCATAGTCTATCATTTTTTTAAGCTTTAGAAAAATATCTTCGCGCTCTTTTTCTGTCCACTCTCCGCCATCGTGATAAAAGCTGAACATTCTTATGTATTTTGTATCAAGCGCTTTTGCAGTTTTTACTACTCTTTTAAACAGGTCAAAATGCTCGTCGAAATTATCTGAAAGCTTAATTTTGCCAATAGGCGAGCCAATTGAAGATGCCCTTATCCCATACTTTTCCATTTTTTCTTTTAATGCGGCAACCTCGCTATCGCAAAGCTCGGAAATATTTTTTCCGTCAATTCCTCTTGGCTCAAAGTATTTTATGCCAAGTTTATTCAAAACCTGAAACTGAATATCGGTATTCGAATCAATTTCATCTGAAAATCCGCTTATTTTGTTATAAATCATATTATCGCTCCTCTCTGCTATAATAATAACACAACAAAATACAATAAACTACCGAAAAATTGCTATATTTATTGCAAATATTGCTATTTTGTGTTATTATAAAGCCGAGGTGATAAAATGCAAGGGGAACTGTTTTCTATATACGAGGCATACACTGATAAATCTTCAAATGAAAACTTTCATCTTCACAATCACGATGAGTATGAAATTTATCTGTTTTTCGAGGGCGACTGCAGATACGTTGTTGAAAATAAGAATTACAACCTTTCTCCGGGGGATATAATAATTATCCGCCGCCACGAAATGCACCGCGTTTTCCATAACTTACCTGCAAAGTATCATCGCTTTGTACTTATGGTGTCGCCAAAGTTTTTTAAAGAACACGGCTGCGGGCAGTATGAAAAAGCGTTCCTTGGTGCACCTTTTTCAGAAGGTAACAAAATAAACTCGAAAATAGTTCATTCCATAGGACTTTATGGCGCAATTTCACGCCTTAAAAAATACTGCGAAAATTATAACGATTTTACTTCGCCCGTTTGCATAAGCGCCGTTATTGAAATTTTGTATCTTATAAATAATGTTTCGCTTTTCGAGCCGCCGATTACAAAAAGTCCGCTTACTGAAAATGTAATCACTTATATAAACAGCAACTTAAATGAAGCATTATCTCTCGATGATATTGCCGAAAAGTTTTTTGTTTCAAAGTATCATCTTTGCCACAGCTTTAAAAAGTCCACAGGCATAACTGTTTTAGACTATATAAAACAAAAACGCCTGCTTTTGGCAGACGAATTTATAAAAATGGGAAAATCGCTTTCTCAGGCGGCAACCCTTTCAGGCTTTTGCGATTATTCTTCTTTTTACAGAGCCTATTTAAAACGCTACGGCCAAAGCCCGAAAACAATAATAAAGCGGGGATAACCCCCGCTTTATTTATTCTAATATGTTACTTGTTATAAAATCAACGCCCATTTTTATAAGAGCCTTAGCCTCGTCGGCATTATCACAAGTCCAGCAGTTTACCTTTATGCCGTTTTTGTGAAGTTTTTTAACGTTTTCTTTTGTAAGCTGTTTATAATATATGTCAAGATTTAGGTTTTCTTTTTTAAGCCAGCTTATAAGAGCATCGTCAATTTCATCTCCCGTTAAAAACTGAATATCGTTTTCTTTTAAAAGAGAGCGAAGTGCTGTGCAGTTTTCTTTTACAAAGGAAATAAATATAACATTTTCAAGATAGTTTTCTTCTTTAATTTCATCTATAATTTTAATTATATCTTCTTTTTCAAAAGCATTTTTAAGCTCTAAAACACAAACCTTTTCATACTTTTTGCAAATTTTTATATAGTCTTTCAAAAAAGGAATTTTAATGTCTTTTCTATTTTCAGAGCCGTCAATATCAGGAAGTGTAACTTTTTCAATTTCATCCCTTGTAACACTTTCAACATTTATGTTTACTGCTCCGCCGCTCACTCTTTCAGTAGTTTCGTCGTGAATTACAACAAATTTTCCGTCGGCGGTTTTGTGTATATCGGTTTCAATGCCAAAATAGCTTCTGTTACCTGCCGCAACAAAAGCCGAGGCGGTATTTTCCCTCTCAAGGCCCGAAAGCCCGCGGTGGGCTATCATTTTAACCGATTTAGAATTTACTTTAATTGTATTCATAATATCACTCCCTGCTTAATTTTATCAAACAGGTATTTCTTTGTCAAGCATTTATTGCTTTATAAACATCTGTGTCCAGTAATTTCCGCTTTCAACATATCCAACCCCTATTTTGTTATATGTAGAATTTAATATGTTGGCCCTGTGCCCTGATGAGTTCATCCACGAATTAACAACTGCCTGTGGCGTTTTGTAGCCGTATGCAATATTCTCGCCTGCCGCCTTAAAGCTTATGCCAAAGTTTTTAATCATTTCAAAAGGCGAGCCGTATGTAGGGCTTTGATGGGAAAAATACTTTTTGTCTTTCATATCCTGCGACTTAAACCTTGCCACGCGGCTCAGCTGCCAGTCAGCCTTAAGGGGTGAAAGTCCGTTTTGTGCTCTTATTTCGTTTACAAGACGAATAACCTCGTTTTCATAATTTTGAACCTTCGAATTTGCCTCAGGTATCATAATAACCTGTCCTGGATAAATAATATCAAGGTTTTCAATCTGCGGATTTGCGTTTTTAATCTCGCTTATTCCAACCTGATATTTTGAGGCAATTTTCCACATAGTATCGCCTTTTTTAACAATGTGCTCAGCCGCCGCGGCACCTCCCAAATTAACCGATGCCAAAATCAAGGCCCCTGCAACTATTTTTTTCATTATAATCATCTCCTTATCATAAAATGGCCATAAGACCTGTTATTATGATAACATATCGATATCTTATAATTCAAATGTAATATATACCAAAGAAAAAAATGACAACCTTCAAAAAAGGTTGTCATTTTAAAATCTCTATAAAGCCGCTTTTTTTCTTGTTGCAAACTGCAAAACAATAATAACAGCTACAAGGCCAATACCAATCATATCGGTTACAAGGCCAGGGTAAATCAAAAGCAGTCCGCCCACAAGACAAAGTATTCGCTCAAGCCATGGCATACGGTGCATTAAATATCCTTCAAGTGAAGCCGAAACTGCAAAAATACCAACAAGCGATGTAATGCTTATCTGAATTACTTCCCACACGCTTGTATCAATAAAGAGCATTGCAGGGTTTAAAGCAAATACATAAGGAACTATAAATGCGCCAATAGCAAGCTTTGTTGCTGTAAACGCCGTTTTCATAGGATTGCCCTGCGCAATAGCCGCGCCCGCATAAGCCGCAAGTGCAACAGGCGGAGTTAAATCGGCAACAATACCGAAGTAGAACACAAAGAAATGCGCCGCAATATTCGGAACACCCATACGAACCAGAATAGGCGCACAGGTAGCCGCCATAATGCAGTAGTTAGCCGTTGTAGGAACGCCCATACCAAGAACTATGCAGCAAAGCATTGTTAAAAACAAAGCAATAATAACCTGATTACCTGCAAGGGCAACAATGCCGTTAATCATCATATTAGCAAGGCCTGTCATAGTGATAGTTCCTGCAATAATACCTGCAACACCACAAGCCGCCGCAACGGTAATCATTCCCTGGCCGCCTGCCGCAAGTGCTTCCCATATTTTTTTGGGAGTCATTCTTGTTTCTTTGCTGAACATACTAACAACAATTGCAGCAATAATTGCAATAGCCGCCGCATACTGAATTGATTTCTGGCTTGTACCAACAAGGTAAATTAAGATAATAAGCGGTAAAAGCAAGTATGTTTTCTTAAGAAGCGGAACAAATTTAGGAAGTTCTTCCTTTGTAAGGCCGCGAAGACCTTCTTTTTTAGCTTCAAGATGAACAGCAATAAAAATACCTGCAAAATACAAAACAGCGGGCAAAATTGCACGAATTACAATGTTGCTATAAGGAACACCAACATAATCTGCCATCAAAAATGCCGCCGCACCCATAATAGGTGGCATAATCTGGCCGCCTGTTGAAGCCGAGGCCTCAGCCGCAGCTGCAAATTCAGGTTTGTAGCCTGTTTTTTTCATAAGCGGAATGGTAACCGAGCCCGAGCCTACTGTGTTTGCAACAGAAGAGCCCGAAACCATACCCTCAAGGGCACTTGCCACAACGGCAACCTTTGCAGGACCGCCTGAAAATCCGCCAACAACCGAGTTTGCAATTTTAATAAAGAAATCTGCAATACCGGTTCTTTCGAGGAATGCACCGAAAATTATGAAAACAACAATAAATTTCGAGCAAACGTTGATAGGTGTTGATAAAATACCCTCTTTTCCGTAGAAAAGGTAGTGAACGGTATAGTTAAGTCTGCCCCAGAGTGTTGGGTTTGAAAGGCCTGCTGTAAGAGCATAAACAACAAAGCAAGCCGCAACAATTATAATTGGTAAGCCAACGCTTCTTCTGCAAACTTCAACAAGGGAAATAATTCCCGCAAAACCAATAATTATCTGATACCATTCAAAGTTACTGCCCTGCTGAATAATTGCGGTAGCGTTTGCAGTGTAGTATAAAAATGCACCTGTGCCTAAAACCATAAGCAAAACATCGTACCAGGGCATAAAGTTTACCTTTTGCTGCCCTTTTCTTGCAGGGAATATAATGTAACCCAAAAATACTATAAATGCCACAAATGTAGTTAATCTTATTTCTTCAAGCCAGCTTGCGAACAATGTAACATAAATGCAAAACAGAGAAAAAATTGCCAGAACACATGTAACCACGGCTTTTGGTTTTCCTTCCCAGATACGAGTGTTCGACTCTCTGTCAAACTTTTTCATTACAGCATCCAAATCCATAGGCTCCTGAACATTTGCGGCCTTCTTTTTACCGAAAAATGCCATAATACCTCCGTATAGAAATGGCTGTGGCAAAGTAGTGCCACAGCCAAAACCTTTTTTAGTTCAAAAATTTTACTGTGCCTCTACCGAAACGCCTTTTTCAGCAAAGTATTTAGCCGCACCTTTGTGGAATGGAACTGTCATACCGCTTGTTGCGTTTTCAAGGCTGAGTTCTGCGCCTTTTCCATTTTCAGCAGTAATTGCTTCAATGTTGTCGAAAATAGCAGCTGTAAGTTTGTAAACATCTTCCTCAGAAGCTGAAGCGCTTACAATCAAAGTAGCTTTAACTGTAACAGTTTTAACATCTTCTTCCTGGCCTTTGTATGTACCTGCAGGAACGTTGTAAACTGTGTAGAATGGGCAAGCAGCCATCATTTTTTCAGCAACTTCGCCATCAATTGGAACGAGGTATGCATCGTTTGTTGAGCAAAGCTCTGTAATTGCAGGAGTTGGAGCACCTGCTACGATAAATGCAGCATCAATTTTGCCGTCTTTAAGAGCATCAGCGCTGTCAGCGAATGACTGATACTGAGCTTTAATGTCAGCTTCTGTAAGGCCTGCAGCTGCCAAAACGTCTACAGCGTTAAAGTAAACACCGGAGCCCGGAGCACCGATTGAAACTGATTTACCTTTAAGGTCTACAACGCTTTTAATTGCAGGGTCCATTGTTACAAGCTGAACTGCTTCTGCATAAAGACCTGCAACTGTACGGAATGAATCAACTTTGCCTTCTTTTTCGAAAGCGCGTGTGCCATCCCAAGCGTAAGACATAACGTCAGACTGAACTGTACCAAGCTGATAGTTACCAGCTGCAATACCCTGAATGTTAGCCTTTGAACCGTCGGTTGAAACAACAGTTACATTTACACCTGCATTGTTTGTAATGTACTGACCGAGAACGCCGCCGTATCCGTAATATGTACCGGAAGTACCGCCTGTTCCCATAGTCATTCTTGTGCCGGCATTGCCGCACGCTGCCAGAGTAAGTCCTAAAACTACTGCAAGCATGATTGAAATAATCCTTTTCATGTTTAAAAAACCCCCTTTTTTAAATCAACACTTATGTTGCTATTTTACATTATACCATATATTTCTGCTTTTTTCAATAGAAAAATTTTTTTATTATTTTTCTCTCGTTTTCACACTTTTTTGCCTTTTAAAAATTTAATTACTTCAACAGCAGAAAAGGCCAATACAAAGTTAAAATACATTCCAAGCAATATGCCGGGGCCTTCATTTCCGTGAAGATTTATATTTGAAATAACACATAAGGCTACTATATAAATAACATATAGTGCCGCTAATATTAAATGGGATTTTTTTGTTTTCCATAAAATTATTCCGGCTATCAGCCCACATAATATAGGCAAAGCATAAAAGAAAAGTATAAACTGAATTTGTGTCATATTATCAACTCCAAAATCATTTCTTTTTCTCGTTAAAATAGATAATAAAAGCCCCCATAACAGCAATGGAAACAATAGCTCCTATTTCCGAAAAACCATTCATTGCATCATATCCAAAGGCTGTACCAAGCAATCCCAAAATCAATGTTACAACGAGCGCTAATAATGCTTTTCCCATTTTCATCTTCCTTCCTTTATCAATATGCGGACTAATGTCTGCCCAATATTTTGCTATTTGCAGAATCGATTAGCTCATATTGACAATTTCATCTTCAATGAATTTATTATACTATGCAAATTATCATTTTTCAATATATATTGCAAAAATGCGGCTGCAATTTGAGCAGCCGCCTTTTTTATCTTATATTTTTATACATTGGTCCGTATGCCGCGCAGGCTCTGAAATCCTGCCCTTCTTTATCCATTCCGAAAGCATTCCAGCTTGCGGGGCGGAAAATTTTATCCTCAGGAACATTGTGCATACAAACAGGAATACGGAGCATTGAGCAAAGTGTTATAATTTCTGTGCCAATGTGGCCATAGCTTATTGCGCCGTGGTTTGCGCCCCAGTTATTCATTACCTCGTAAGCCGATTTGAATGTGCCTTCGCCTGTTACCCTCGGAGCAAACCATGTGCAAGGCCAGGTGTAATCAGTTCTCTTCCACAAAATATCGCTTACTTCATCAGGAAGGTTAATTGTCCACCCTTCTGCAATCTGCATAACAGGGCCTAAACCTTTAACCATATTAAGGCGCATCATGGTAGCAGGCATTTCGCTTCTTGTAATAAATCTTGAAGAATATCCGCCGCCTCTGAAATAGCCTAAATCTGCCGCATTCCATGTAGTAGCTTCAAGGCAGGCCTTCATATCCTTTTCAGTCATTTCCCAGAAAGGCTTTATAACGCCTTCGCCCTTTTCGTTTTTAACCTCGCCGCAGGCATCAATACAAGCCGCACCCGAGTTTATAAGATGAATAAAGCCGTTTGCCTCTTTGGCTTTGCCTTCTATTTCGTAATTTGCCGCTTTTTTTACTGCATCACTGCTCCAGTAAGTTCTTACATCTGCAAAAATCTGTGCAGTATTTGTTAAAAGCTTTCCAAAAAGCATACAAACGCCGTTTAAAGTATCGTTTTCTGTTGCCAGAATATAAGGCTCTCTTGGGCCGTTCCAGTCAAACGAGCTATTAAGCATAGATTCAGGAAAATCGCAGTTGGGGTAAAAATCGGTCCACTGCCTCTGCCCCTGAAAACCTGCCGCAATTGCATTGTGGCCAACTACCTCTTCTTCGCAGCCTTCGGGGAGATTGTCGTTTCCGTTCATAAGGTCTTTAATTATGCACATCATTTTAACAACAAATTCCCATTCTTCTGCCTTTTTCTCGGGGGATTTCTGCATATTTTCAGGGTTTTTGTCAAAGCCTTCAGGGCAATTTTCGCGTGTCCACTTAAGGGCTTTCTGAAATTCTTCTTCATCGTAAATGCCTTCAGTCATTCGCCTTATAATTTCAACCTCGTCAACCGATTCTACTCTCATTCCAAGGTATTCTTCAAAAAGTTCGCTATTTATAACCGAGCCGCCTATTCCCATACAAATTGAGCCAATCTGCAAATAAGATTTGCCCTGCATGGTTTTTGCCGCAACCGCCGCTTTTGCAAAAAGTAAAATCTTTTCTTTTACATCTTCGGGAATAGAGGTATCATCTGCATCGCAAACATCTCGGCCGTAAATGCCAAATGCGGGCAATCCCTTTTGCGCGTGAGAAGCCAAAACAGATGCAAGGTACACAGCACCGGGGCGTTCTGTTCCGTTAAAGCCCCAAACGCCTTTTATAGTCATAGGGTCCATATCCATAGTTTCCGAGCCGTAACACCAGCAAGGTGTAACAGTTAAGGTAATTGAAACCCCTTCTTTTTTAAATTTTTCCGCACAGGCCGCCGCCTCTGCAACGCGGCCGATGGTGGTATCGGCAATAACAACCTTAACTGCATCGCCGTTTGAATATTTTAAGTTTTCTGAAATCAACTTTGCCGCCGATTTTGCCATATTCATAGTTTGCTCTTCAAGAGATTCTCTTACTTTTAAAGGGCCTCTTCTCCCATCAATAGTGGGCCTGATTCCAATTACGGGGTAATCGCCTATAAGCCTGTTTTTTGCCATAATAACACCAACCTTTAAATATATTTTAATATAATTATATCCTTGATTTTTATAAAATACTTGTGTTATAATGGTAAAAAGTATAACAATTTCCCGAAAAGAGGTGTTTTTATGGCATATAACGAGCTTGAAGTGCGCGGAACACACGATTTTCCTGTTTCGTTTTATCATTTAACTGAAAGCCATCCACGCTACTTCATGTCGGCCCATTGGCATAGCGAAATTGAATTTATAAGGGTTTTAGAAGGCGAGCTTTCAGTTACATTGAACGATAAAAATTACACCTTGAAAAAGGGCGATTTTTTATTTGTTAATTCCGAAACTGTTCATATGGCAACCCCTGCCGATTGCGTTTATGAGTGTATTGTTTTTCATCTTGAATTTTTGCGCCTTTGCGGCGAGTGTTGCCGCTTTTTTATTGAAAGCATTTTAAACCGCGATATAGTTGTAAATGAGTTTTTTCCATTCGGCACTGCATGCAATACCGAAGCCAATAACGTTTTCGAAGCGCTTAAAAGCGAGCTTGAAGGCTATAAGTTTCACGCCGTTTCCGCTTTTTATAGCTTTTTCGGCACTCTTTTTGATAGCCGACTTTTTTCTTTAGGTTCAGGCAAATCGGCAATCGGAGAAACTAAAAATATATTAAAGCTTAAAAAAATACTTCCGTTTATAAGGGAGAATTATACATCTTCCCTCACTCTCGAAAGTATGGCAAAAAAATGCGATATGTCGCCAAAATATTTTGGCAGTTTTTTTAAAAGTATGACGGGTAAAACCCCCATAGAATACCTTAATGAATACAGAATTGAAAAAGCCGCCCTGCTTCTTATGAATACTGATAAAAGCGTTACCGATATCGCCTATTCCTGCGGCTTTAACGATTTAAGCTATTTTATAAAAACCTTTAAAAATATAACCGGAACTTCGCCGGGTAAATTCAGAAAAAAATAAGAGTGGCAACCACTCTTATTTTTTTGGTATTACAATTGTTTTGTTGTTCTTCGATTCTCTGTATATTACAAACTTTCTGCCAATACACTGCACCGGCTCTGCCGAAAGCGCCTCACACACTTCGCCGCAGCAATCTCTAACTTCTAAAAACGAGTTTTCCAAAACCTTAATTTTAATAAGCTCTCTTGCTTCTAAAGCGGCATCAAGCATTTTTATGGTCTGCTCGTCAATACCGTCTTTTCCTATCTGATATTTGGCTTCAACTTCGTTTGCAAGCCCTCTTAAATATGCTCTTTGTTTTCCTGTCATAACTATCTCTCTTTCTCTATTGCAACAGAATAAAATCTGTTAATATTTTCGCAGGCTGTAAGCCCTATATACATTTCTTCGGGTAAAGAGTCAACCCTTAAATAAAGCTCGTGCCCCAGTGCTTTTATTTTAAGGCCCTTTTCCATAATTTCAACAAAAAGTGTGTGTTTCTTTTTGCTTTCAACCTCAAAAGGTATGGCCGCCAGCTTTTTAATCTGCATTTTGCCATCTATCTCAAAAAGCTGCCACACGTTTATTCCTTTTTCCCAAAGCACAACCTCGTGATATTTTCTGTATACGCCACACTCATTTGTTAAAGTAATAAGCGGAGCGCCGTATTCTTCAAATGAACATTCAAGGGCTATTTTTGCCCTTTTATATTTTTCTTTTGTTAAAATTGTGGTATAGTCAAACCCGTCGGCCATTTCAGGGTTTCTGCCGTTTAAAACACAGTTCTTTTCCTGAATTAATTTAGGTTTAAACGGAAAGCGGCAGCAGTAGGCATAGCTGAAAAACTCTTCCCACTGCCCCTTTCTAAAATTAATTTTTGTCATAAAATCTCCGTTAGTTTTCAACGCTGTATTTTTTAAGATATCCTTCGTACATTTCATCAAATTCTTTGCCGCCAACTTTAACGCTGCTTAAGTATTTATGTGTTTCAAAGGAATCGTTTTCAATTTCCGCAAAGCAAACGGCAATATTTGAACAATGGTCAGAGATTCTTTCGTAGTTTGTTAAAAGGTCGGACAAAATAAAGCCAAGCTCCATTGTACAGTCGCCCTGTCTGAGCCTTGAAATGTGGCCGTTTTTGATAACTCTTTTCAAAACATCGATAACCTGCTCAAGCGGCTCAACCTTAACCGCAGTTTTAACATCTTCGTTTTCAAGGGCATAAACCGTTAAGTTAAGAATTTCTTCAACGGCAGCAGTAATAACCTTAATGTCCGCAGTGGCTTTTTCGGAGAAAGTAATATCTTTGTCGTGAATTTCTTTTGCAGCTTCGGCAATATTTAAAGCATGGTCAGAAATCCTTTCAATATCTCCAACGCAGTGTAAAAGTTCTGATACTACCTTACTGTCTTTTGACGACATATTGTTGGCAGCAATTTTTACAAGATAATCGCCTGTTTTATCTTCGTATTTATCAACAGTTTTTTCAAGTTTTGCAACCTCTTCAAAAACATTTTCACTGTAATTATCCATAAGAAGTGTTGCTTTTCTGAAAGCATCAACAGAAATGTTTGCCATTTCACAAACAAGTTCTTTACATTTTTCAACAGCAAATGAAGGCATCTGAAGAAACCTTTCGTCAAGTGCTGCAAAGGTATCTCTTTCTTCTTCATCAGTTTTGCTTTTAATAGTTTTAACTGCAAGCTTTTCAAAAAACGAACAAAATGGCATTAAAATAATGGTTGAAATAATGTTAAACAATGTGTGTATTACAGCAATATCAACTGCGCTTGCCTGCTCTGTCATAAAAGCAAACGGAAATATAGAGTGAATAAGATAAAATATTCCCACAACAACTATAACGCCTATCATTTTAATGTAAAGGCAGGTAATTGCAACCCTTTTCGAATCTGCGTTTCCGCTTATCGAAGAAATAATAGGTGTAATGGTTGTACCAATATTCTGTCCAAGTATTACAGGAATTGCTGTCGAATAAGGAATTACACAGGAAAGTGACAATGCCTGAAGCACACCAACCGATGCCGATGACGACTGAATAATTGCAGTAAAAAGAGTACCAACCAAAATACCCATAATGGGGTTTGAAAACATTGTTAAAAGGTTTGTAAATGTGGCATTATCACGAAGGCCTTCAACGGCACCGCTCATCATATCCATACCAAACATTAAAATAGCAAAACCGATAAAAATTGTAGATGTATTTTTACGTCTGTCGTTTTTAGCGGTCATATTCATAATAAGGCCAATCAATGCCAATATGGGCGTAAACGATTCAGGCTTAAAAAGCTTAATAAGGGTTGCAGTTCCCTGAATATCAGCCGTACTTAAAAGCCACGACGTTACGGTTGTTCCTATATTTGCGCCCATAATTATGCTGATAGTTTGTGAAAGCTTCATAATGCCCGAATTTACAAAACCTACAAGCATTACAGTTGTAGCTGACGACGACTGAATAACCGCCGTTACTACAAGGCCCAGTAAAAATCCGCGCCATCTTGTAGATGTAAGCCTCGCCAGAATAGATTCAAGCTTTCCGCCGGCAAGCTTTTTAAGGCTGTCGCCCATAAGGTCCATACCGTAAAGAAACATTACAAGTCCGCCAATAAGTGCTAAAATAGTAAAAATGTCCATATTTTTCCTCCTGTGTTTTACATAGGTAGAAATACCTCTATTATAATTATCTTTAAAAAACGGCTCCGTGTCAATACATTTTTTCCTTTTTTTATTTTTTATTTGAATATTTGTTAAACAACGCAAAAAAAGACAATCAGAGATTGTCTTTTTTGTATACATTTATTTCAGCCAGTTTTACGTTTTCGTTATAGCCTTGTTTCTCGTAGACACTGCCGGCAGTTGTTAAAATTTTAATCTTTATGTATTTTATGGTTTCGCCTGAAAGTTTGGCTTTATGTTCTTCGCCAAAAATACGGATATGGTTTTCGGCTGCTTTTTTATAAAGCTTATCCTCTGCGGCGGTATAAATTTCGTAGCCCCTCGGGAAAGAAGAAACAAAGTGTGAAATAATAGGGTCGATATTTCCGGGGCTTATTTCGTTAAGCTGACCTGTTGTAAACTGATACTGATAAAGGCCTACGGCATCAATTTTTTCTGCTTTCGAAAGCTCAATTTCAATTTCAGCGCTTTGGCCTTCGCCCTCCCACACATCGTAAATATCGCCGTTTATAAGGGCCGCGGCATCTTTTCCTGTTTTTAAATCTTTGGCGGATTTTAAAAGGCTGTTTACAGGAGTGTAATTTATTTTTTCGCATTTATCAAATTCTCTTCTTGTCCACACAGGGGATGACCATGTTCTATACCCTTCCGCATCACAAAGCCTTATATAAAAATATCTTGCCGTATCAGACTTTATTTTTATTTTTTCGTTTTTTTCTATTTTGCCCTCTTTTTTGTAAACCGCTTTTCCGTAATCAGAAATTATTTCAAGCTTTGTAATGGGGCATTCTTTTTCATTATTAAAACAATCAATATCAATGGAAAATTCATATTCGCTGCAAAGGGGCAAACTCTCGCCGCAGATATAGCCGTTTACACTGTAAAAAAGCTTAACGTTGCCGCTTTCTGTGGCGTAAACGCGGTTATTTCTTATGGCATCTATAAACATTTCCTTTGATTTTTCAGGGGACAAAATTATTGTTTTACCAATTGTTGACTCATATCCCCATATGGGGCCGTGGCTGTCGCTTGAGCAGTCGGGCGAAATTTTAAAGCCCCAGTCAAGCGCTTCCGAATAGGCGTATTCGTGAATTAAGTTACTGCCCTTTGTAGTTCCGTTGCCCATTTCGGTTAAGCGGAAAAAGTTTCTCATTCTGTCATCGGCTTTTTCGCGAAGGTTAAAATTCCATATTCCCGCTTTTCCAAATCCCAAAACCTGCGGATGGGCAAATTTGCCTATTGGCATGGGGCTTTCGCCCATTCTTTCAAAAAACTCGTCCCAGGTAGGGGTAAATGCATAGTTATCGCAGTTGAAAGAAACAATCTCCCCTGCGTTTTTATAGGGCTTTCCGTAAATATCTTCTTCAATTAAGTTAATTTCGTTTTCCATTCCACCGAAAACTACCATTTCGCCTTCGTAACTTTCAGCCGCTTCAACAGTACGGAAAAAATCGTTATTATCAGAAATATCGCCGTGGTCTGATATAGAAATAGCATCAATTTTTCCGTTATCTGAGGCAACTTTTATAGCCTCGGCAGGAAGGCCTTCTTCTCTTTTCCTGTAAGTTTCGGGGTTATGGTCCTGTGAAGTATGGTTATGAAAATCGCCGCAGTAAAAGTTTAATTTTTCGCCTTTTTTGTATTTTCTCATTTCGCGCACAGATACAGTGCATTCAAACTCCTCGCCATCGCAAGTGGCAAAAACTTTGTATTCCCCTGCCTTTTTCAAAACTAAAATAACCCTGTCAGAAAATGGGTCGGGCAGAGCATCTTTATATGTTCTTGTAAATATGGCATTGCTGTCACTTGAGCGCCACAAAACTTCTTTTCCTTGGCCGCCACAAAGCTTTATTGTTACAACATCGCCGCAAAAAGTTTTAATTATTTCTTTTGAAAGTTTCATAAAAATTCTCCTCATTGCAGGTTGATTATATTTTACTACCCATAAATCTTTTTTGTCAATATTCACAAAAGCTTTTATCCTGGTTTTTTGTAAAACAAAATGGTACTATTTTAAAAACCTGACATTTTTTACAATTTACTGTTGATTTTTGTTTTCAGATGTGATATATTATTGCATTGAGGTGGTTTTATGAAAACTATAGGATACTATAATGGTAAATACGATGAAATTGAAAAAATGACCATTCCTATGAATGACAGAGTATGTTATTTCGGCGACGGCGTTTATGACGCTACGAGCAGCCGTAACTATACAATTTTTGCTCTTGACGAGCATATCGACCGTATTTATAACAGTGCGGCTCTTCTGCAGATTGAAATTGCCCAGACAAAAGAAGAGATGAAAAATATTTTAAATGATCTTGTTTCAAAAATGGACACAGGCAACAACTTTGTTTACTGGCAGGTAACAAGGGGCACAGGCCCAAGAGATCACGTTTTCTTAAACGATGGTTCAAAGGCTAATCTCTGGGTTACAATTACCCCGAAAGTGTTCGTTGATGTTTACAAAAAAATTAAGCTTATCACAATGGAAGATACTCGTTTCCTTCATTGTAATATAAAAACACTTAACCTTATCCCTTCTGTTATTGCTTCACAAAGAGCAAAGGAAGCAGGCTGCAACGAAACTGTTTTCCACAGAGGCGATATTGTTACAGAGTGTGCTCACAGTAATGTTCACATTCTTCAAAATGGTGTTTTCAAAACTCATCCAACCGACCATTATATACTTTCGGGTATTGCAAGGGTTCATCTTATTAAAGCCTGCAAAAAGCTTGGAATTGCTGTAGATGAAACACCTTTCACAGTTGATGAACTTATGAATGCAGATGAAGTTATTGTAGCTTCGTCAAGTACTTTCTGCCTTTCCGCAGAAGAGATTGATGGTAAAAAGGTTGGCGGCAAAGCGCCTGAGCTTCTTAAAAAGCTTCAGGATGAAGTTTTGCGCGAATTTTACGAAGCAACAGGAAATTAATAATAAAATGGCAGTGTTTTGCACTGCCATTTTTAATTTTGTAAAGGAGATGTATATATGAAAAATGTAAACGATATTCTTAAAATGATTAAGGAAAACGACATTAAAATGGTCGACTTTAAAATGGTTGACATTAATGGTCAGTTCCGCCATGTAACAATTCCTGCAAAGAACTTTTCGGAAAAAACAATGAAAAACGGTATCGGCTTTGATGCTTCAAACTACGGCTATGCTGTTGTTGAAAAAAGCGATATGGTATTTATTCCCGACCCTGATACAGCTGTAATCGATCCATTTTGCGAAATCCCAACTCTTTCTATGACAGGTAATGCGATGATTATATCCTCGCCCGAAAATCTTCCTTTAAAGCAGTATCCAAGAAATATCACCCTTGCCGCAGAGCAGTATCTTAAAGACAGCGGCATTGCTGATACAATGCTTATTTTGCCTGAGTTTGAATTTTATCTTTTCGATAATGTTGCATGGAATGTATCGGGCAGCAATGTAAGCGCAACCGTTGATGCCCAGCAGGCACACTGGAACAGTGGCTTTGAAGGCAGCGGAAATATAGTTGCAAAACAGAAAAACTATCACATTGCAAAGCCTTTTGATACAACATACGAGGCAAGAAGCGAAATGTGTATGCTTATTGACGATGCAGGTATTGCGCTTAACTACCACCACCCCGAGGTTGGAGCGGCAGGTCAGTTTGAAATTGAACCTGAGCTTGGCCAGATGTCGAAAATGGCCGATGCCACAATGATGATTAAATATATCATTCATAATACCGCAAGAAAACACGGCCTCTCCGCAACATTTATGCCAAAGCCTGTTATGGGCGAGGCAGGAAACGGTATGCACGTTCATATGCTTTTACTTAAAGACGGAAAGCCTGTATTCTCCGACGATAACGGCTATTCAAACTTAAGCCGCGAGGCACACTATTTTATGGGCGGACTTTTAAAACATATTGCATCTCTCTGCGCTCTTACAAACCCGAGCACAAACTCGTTCAAACGTCTTGTTCCCGGTTTTGAAGCTCCTGTTACAGTTGGATATGCAACAAGTAACCGCAGCGCAGTTATCCGTATTCCTGCTTATGCTAAATCACCTGAGCTTCGTCGCTTTGAACTTCGTAACCCCGATGCGACCTGTAACCCATATTTCTGCTATGCGGCAATACTTATGGCAGGTATCGACGGCATCAAAAACAAAATTGATCCTCACGAAAACGGCTGGGGCCCATACGATGTTAACCTTTATCATCTCCCTGAAGAAGAAAAGGCTAAGCTTAAACACCTTCCAACTTCACTTGATGAAGCCCTTACAGCCCTTGAAAACGACCACGATTATCTTTTGGCAGGCGGCGTATTCCCTGAAGAGCTTATTAAAAACTTTATTAAAACAAAACGCGAAGAAGTTTCTGAGCTTTCAAAAATCCCTCACCCTGCTGAGTTTGATAAATATTATAATTTATAAAGGATGAATTAAATGAAAAAGCTTATAAGTATTTTACTGATATTTTCAATGCTTTTCATCTATGTATCTGCAACCGGAAATACAACTCCATCTTTCTCTAATCAATTAGTAAAAGCTGCTGCCGAGCAGTTTGCAGAGCTTTTAAACGGTTCCGAAGGCACTGTGTGTTCGGTTTCGCAAAATGTTGTTACATTGAATTGTTCTCTACAAGATATGCCAAATATCACCGTACCTACAGGCGGAAAAATTATATTTGATATGAACGAATATAGCTTTGGGGCCAAAAATAAAGTTTCCGAATCTGATACTCCGCTGTTTTATATTCCGGAAGGTGCAGAATTTGAAATCAGAAATGGCTCGATAAGGGCCGCTGGTGGTTACAACTTTTGCGGTGGGATAGCTATTGAAAACCACGGAACACTTATAATAAATAATTCTGTAATTTATGGTGGAGATTCCCAGGATACCGCCACCCCCGGCGGCGGTGGCGGCGGTGGAGGTGGCGGCAGTTCCACCAGACCATCAACTCCTTACAATGCTGTTGGAGAAATGTTTGCAGAAACAACAAACAATACCACAAATAATCCCGGCGGTACTGCAATTATAAATTATGGTGCTCTTACACTTGAAAACTCAAATGCAAACGGTGGATACGCTGAAAGTGCCACAAGTGGTTCTGCAATTATAAACTATGGCACTATTACTTCTGCCAACAGCTACATAACAGGCGGCGAATCTCGTGAACATTCAAGCAATGCAAGCATTGTAAATTCAGGTACTTTCGAAGCTGTAAATACTTATATACGCGGTGGTTCCGGGCAAACAAATGCTGAATCAGCCATAGAAAACTCCGGCACTTTAAAACTTGATAATTGCAATGTAACGGGCGGTAATTCCAATTCAGGAACTGCCGGAACCGGAATAACAAACACGAATGATTGCTACTTAAAAGACAGCCGTATAGAGGGCGGTACCAGCTACTCTTCCAAAGGAACCCCCGGTATTTTAAATAGCGGTAATATTGAGTTTGACAACAGTGTTGTTTTTGGCGGACATTCGGAAACTGACAATATGCCTTGTGGTAACGGAATTGATAATTGTGGTACTGTTACAATAAAGTCAGGTCAGGTCAGCGGATGTGACGGCCATAGCGGCGGTCATGGTATTTATAATTATAACGGGGCATCCCTTGATATATATGCTCCTACAATTCCCGATGTGTTCACTTTGATTTATGGCGGATGCGGAATCGGCACCGGAAATGCCATTTATAACGAAGGCACTCTCAATATTTATGGAGGAGAAATCCGAGGTGGCTACTCGCAGGAGTATAATGGTAGTGCAGCTATTTATTCTACATGCCAGTTTGTTTTAAATGGTGGTACAATATGTGGTGGAAATGGTGCGTGTGCGGTTATAGTTGAAAAACCGGAAAACGATGAAAGTGAATACGACTTTATATTCAGAGGCGGCGTGCTTCAGGGCGGTTATGATGATGAACCCGAAGTTTTTGCAACTGCTGCCACATTTATAGTGGAATATGGGTACACCACCGCAGAAAAAAACAGTGAGTTTGATCAATGGCTGATTTTACGCGATAGCTCATCAACAAAAAAATATTTGAAATGCCAGAAAACACTTACTCTCAGCAATATCGGCAGTGATGTAATTGATGGTATTTCGAAATCAGTAATAAACATTGAATCTTCTGCTGAAATTGCTGACAAAAAAATATATGTTGCAACCTACGACAATAATAAAAAACTTATAGATTTTGGTGTTGCAAAACATATTACAGGCTATGAATATTCAGCTTTGCTTCCGTATGACTTTTATGGAAATGTATATACAGTGAAAATTTTTGTATGGGATATGTCTGAAGGTACGAAAAACGAAAGTAGTGCGGAAATTATTGCTGTAAGATAGTATAACAAACACCCCCGATATACGGGGGTGTTTTCGTTTAGAGTTCTTATTTTATCTCTTCAAATCTCTTAACCTTTTTGCCGCCAATTTCAATTTCATCATCCCACATTGAAAGCGGCCTTGTCCATATTTCTCCTTCTCCGTAAAGGGCCTGATACACAACCATTTTTTGGAGAGTTTCCGAATGTGTGGCTATGCAAAGCACCTTGTAACAATTACCTTTATAGTGTTTGTAAGTTTTTCCTTCCATATAATCCTCCTTAAAGCTCTGCGTGAAGCTTTCTTTGCCTGTATTTTTTAGGGGTAATTCCCGTATTTTCTCTGAATGCTTTTATAAAATATGCCACCGAGCCAAAGCCGCATTTCCAGGCAATTTTCTCAAGGTCAAACTGGGTTGTAATTAAAAAGTTTTTCGCAACACGGATTCTGTAATAAATAAGATACTGGCGAAGCGTTTTGCCCGTTTCCCCTTTTATAATGCGGCTTAAATGATAAGGGTGATAACCGAATCGGGCGGCTATTATTTCGTTTGTAAGGGTGCTGTCGCCATAGTTTTCGTGAATAAAACTTATAACTTTTTCACACAAATCTGAATACTCGTTATTCTGGCTCTGGCGAACAAATTCAAGTAAACAAAGCTTTAAAAACGCCGATGCCTCTTCCCCGAAGAAGATGCTTTTCATAAGAAACTTTTCTGTACACTGCCTAAGAAGCTGCTCAATTTGCGGCATTATTCTTATAATCGGCTTTGACAAAAGGGCCGGCAATTCATATTTCGGTTTACCGGAAGGGTTATAGCTTTGTTTTGTTGCCGTTCCAAAAGATGATGAAAACTGCGAGAAATTGTTTATCAAATCGAAATCCAGTACAATTATATTAAAATTCTCCTTTAAATCAAGCTTGAAAACGTATTCGCTTTCCGGCGGAAAATATATGGCAGTTTTGTTTGAAATATTATATTCCTTTCCGTTTACTAAAACGCTTCCCTCAGCATTTTTAATAAAAAAAACGCGGCAGTCATAACAAACGCTCATTTCCTTTTTATTATTGAAATCTGCAAAATAATGAATACGGGCATATCTTATAAAAGGATTTATGTCAGATATTTTCATAAAAACCTCACCATCTTTGTTTTGTTATATTTTTTGTTGTTTTTTTTATACATTATAACAACAAAATATGATATAGTCAATATATGCGAGGTGAAAAATGTGAAATTTTCAGTTGGATACCAGCTTTTTGACGATGATGTTTTTATGGACAAAATAATTGAATATAAAGAAAGCATTTCTGAGGTTTATTTTTCTTTTGGCGATTTTCCAAACGGCAGAAATAATCAGCTTAAAAGAGCCGATATGACCGCCTGGGAAGCACAAGCAAAACAAATAAAAGACCTCGAAAAACTATCAAAAGAAGGTATTTCCTTAAATCTTCTTTTTAACGCCACCTGCTATGGCGAAAACAGCCAGTCGCGCGCGTTTTTCGAAAGAATAGGCGACACTGTGGATTACATACAAACAAATTTTACCCTTGGCGGAATAACTACAACCTCTCCCCTTATTGCAGGTTTTGTTAAAAACAATTTTGAAGGTATTGATACCCGTGCCTCGGTTAATATGGGCGTTGGCACAATTGAAGGCATGGAATATATCGCCGATGTTTACGACAGTTTTTATCTGAAAAGAGAGCTAAATCACGACTTTAATAAAATTCGTGAGCTTAAGGCCTGGTGTGATGAAAATGGCAAAAAGCTTTACGCCCTTGCAAACAGCGGTTGCCTTAATAACTGCTCCGCTCACACTTTTCACGATAATTTAGTTTCTCACGAGAGCGAAATTTCGAAAATGGATAACGGCTTTTCTTTTGAAGGCGTTTGCAAAAAATATCTTCAGAAAGACGATAACATTTACAAAATATTTGAGGTTTCAAGCTTTATAAGGCCTGAAGATGTTCATTTATACGAAGAGCTTTTTCCTTCAATGAAGCTTGCAACAAGGGTTTCGGGCAATCCTATGAAAATTTTAAATGCTTACATTGGCTATAAAAAATTTGTAGGCTCAACACTCGATTTGCTTGAGCCAAATCATACAGCCGCCCTTTACCCCTATATGGTTGAAAACAGTCTTATCAAAGGCGAAATTATAAACGATAAGCTTATATACACAAATCCCGATGAAGCGATAGTTAAACTTATGGTGACAGGAGATATCCGAACCACGCCTTAAACAGCGTAATTTCGGTGTATTTCGGCTTGTCATCTTTGCAAGGCGTCAGCCTTGCTTCATCTTTCGCACCAAAATCCCTTTGAAATTTCATCAGTTTAAGGTCGAAGAATTTTCAAAGAGGGAATTTTATGCTTATGTAAGGCAAAAACGCAGGTAATCCTAACGGATTACCGAGTATTTTAACGTGGCAGAAGCGAGAATTAACCATTGAAAATCGAGGTTCGGATAACTTCTGTCACCATAAGGAGGACATTTATGTTAACAAGTGAGATGATTAAAAAGGCTGCCCTCGAAGCAGGTGCCGATGCCTGCGGCATAGCGCCTATGTCACGTTTTGAAGGTGCGCCTAAAGAAATGGACCCCAGATACCTTTTCCCGCATGCGAAAAGCTGTATCGGCTTTGTTTTTCGTATTCCACGTGGTGTTCAGCGTGGTATTGAAGAAGGTACTCAGTTTTATCAGTACCCATCAATGGCTTACGGCGGCATTAACGAAATTTATGCCCCTGCAGTACTCCACCATGTTGGCAGAGTTATTGAAGATGAAGGGTATGAGGCGGTAGTTTACAGAAACACAGGTGCCAGAGGCATTGTTTCTGATATGGACGGTAGCCCCGGAAACTCCCTTTCCCCTGAGGAACAGATTGAAGTTAGCAAACACGCGAAGGGCAAAACAGCCCACCACAGAAGCGTTCAGTTCACCCGTGAGGTTTCAGAGGGCAAAGTTCCTCCCGATTTGCAGTTTCAGTTCCGTATTGCGGCTGTTGCCTGCGGCCTTGGCGAAATTGGCTGGAGCAAAATGCTTTTAACTCCCGAATTTGGCCCACTTCAGCGTGTAGCATTTATTTTTACAGATGCAGAGCTTGAGTATGACGAAATGTATTCAGGCGAGCCACTTTGCAGAAAGTGCGGCGCTTGTGTAAGAGAATGCCCGGGAAGCTGTATTCCTGCTCTTAACTCCGGCAAAACAGTTAAAATAAATCTCGCCGGCAAAGAAATTGAATGGGGCGACATTGATATGTGGCGCTGCTACGCTTTCTATACACACGGTGGCAGATACTATAACCCATTCGTTCCAAAAGAAGTTTTTGATAAAAACGAAGGCGGTATGCTCGACCTTCTTGAAGGCGTAACCGACGATGCAAACGAAAAAGAAATTATGAAGGTTTACACATCCCTTGAACAATATTTTCCAAGCTGGGTTGGATACAATATGGCTAAATGCGGCGGTTGTATCCGTGCTTGCGTAAGCGTTCTCGAGAAAAAAGGCGGTTGTATGGCAGGCAGATTTAAAGAGCCGCTCCGCACTAAAAAAGCCTGGAAAATGGACAGATAGGAAGAGGTGAAGTAAAAATGCTTACAGCTAAAGATATTAAAGAAAAAGCAAAAGAATTCGGCGCTACTATTTGCGGCATAGGTAATGTGGAGCTTTTCAGAGGAGATGACCCTCAGCGCAGCCCATTCTCAATTTTGCCCGGTGCCAAAAGTATTATAGGCTTTGGTATAAAAATTCCACGCGGACTTATGACAGCTATGGATAATAGCCGCCAGTACTACAGCTACACAAATTTGGGCGTAAAATACATAGACGAATCATTTGCAGAGATTTTTCTTCTTAAAATGGGCGGCCTTATTGAAAACGAAGGCTACGATGCCTGCCTTCAGAGATTTGTTCCCGGTTTTAAAATAAAGGGCGACAAATCAACAAACCCTGAAGTCAGCCGAATTTACGAACTTCAGTTTGCTTCTCCCGTTGAAGAAGGCAAGCCTTGCCCCGATGTTATTATTGACTATAACAAAGCAGCCTGGGTTTGCGGCCTTGGTAAAGAAGGTCTTCACGGCAAAGTAATTGCTCCTAAATATGGCACATTTATGCGCTTTGTTTATATTATTACCGACCTTCCGCTTGAATTTGACGAGCCTTTTGAAAACACCCTTTGCGACGGTTGCGGTGAGTGCATTAAAGCCTGCCCCGGCAAAGCAGTAACAGAAAGCGGGGTTGACAGCTGGCAGTGCAGCGTTTACTACCGTGGTGCACATAAATCAAACCCATTTATTGGCGAAGATTTTCTTAAAGACCACCCCGAGCGCGAAGCTATTTTAAACGGCGACAAAAAGTTTGACCGTGACAGCGCTCAGGAAATTTATCCCGAACTTAAATTTATGCCTAACACACATTTTGGATATGTTCCCTGCCTTTGTGCAAAAAAATGTGAAATGGCTTGTTATAAGCACTTAAAGGAGGCAGGAAAATTATGAGAAACAAAATTATAGAATGTGCAAAAAAATACGATGCCGATATAGTTGGCTTTGCAAGCGCGGCGCGTTTTTCAAAAGACGATGAAATTTTTAAAGTTTTCCCCGAAACCAAAACAGTTATAGGCCTTGGTTTTAGGGTACTTCGCGGAATTTACAGAACTGTTGAAGAGGGCACAACCTATTACCAGTACACAACAATGGGCGTTGAAAACCTTGAAGAAACAGTTATGCCGCTTGCTCTTATAAATGTAAGTAATCTCGTTGAAGAAGAAGGCTTTGAAGCAATTCCTCAGCGCAGAAATCAGCTTATTATGAACGAAGAAAATTCTACAAACCCCGAAGTTGACTACACAGACGTTGTAAGAGGCATTAAAGCTGAGCACCAGATTGACTTTTTAAACTGTGCAGTTCAGTGTGGCCTTGGCGAGAGAAGTATGATAAATTCACTTCTCACTCCCGAATACGGCCCATTTATCCGCTACTGCTTTATTTTAACCGATGCCAAAATCGAGGAAACTCCTCTTTGCGATGCTAATCTTTGCGACAAATGCGGAGAATGTATAAAAGCCTGCCCCGGCAAAGCCATAAACGATGAAGGCAAATTAGACTCATGGCGCTGCGCAGTTTACTATAACGGCGCAAACGGCAGCAAAAACCCGTTTATGCCACCAGAGGCTTACATCGATTTTGAAAACAGAATGGATATTATAAACGGTACTGCCAAATTTGACAGCGAAGGTGCAAAAGAAATTCTTGATAACACCTTCTTCTACCCACCTGCAAAACACTTCTACCGCACATCAATTTGCGGCAGAGCTTGTGACAGAGCTTGTTATATCCACCTTGAAGAAAAAGGTGTATTAACCAAAAAATTCAAAAAAAAATTCAGAGAAGGCGACGACTGGTCACTTTCGACAAAACAGTTTGAAACCTTAAAAAGAGAAAAAGAGTGGGATTTTACTGAAAAATAAGGAGAATTATTATGAGTAAAGAAAAAATTAAAATAGCAATTATGGGTTGCGGAAGATTTTGCCAGTTCTTTGTTCCGCTTTTTAAAGCCCACCCTTCCGTTGAAGAGGTTTACGTTTGCGACCTTAAAAGAGAACGTGCAGAAGAATATGCCGCTCGTTTCGGCGTTAAAATAATTGATAGCTTTGAAGAGGCTCTCTCATCTGACAAAATTAACTCGGTTGCAATTTTTACCCAGCGTACAAAACACGGCAGCATGGTAATAGATGCCCTTAAAGCTGGCAAACACGTTTACTGCGCTGTTCCATGTGCAGTTGACATTGAAGAAATTAAAGAAATTGAAAGCCTTGTTCGCAAAACACGCCTTACATACACAATGGGCGAAACAGGTTTTTACCGTGGCCCTGCAGTTTTCTGCCGCAGAGAGTTTAAAAAAGGTACTTTCGGCAAATTTGCTTATGCAGAGGCACATTATAACCACGATATAAGAAATATGGAGCTTTCATTCCGCAGCAGCGGCGGAGAAGACTGGAAGAAATTTGCCGGTGTTCCCCCAATGTTTTACCCAACTCACTCAACCTCTATGGTGCTTAGCACTATGCCCGGCGTTTATGCCAAAAAGGTTGTTGCATTCGGCTACAAAGAAAGCCCAAGAACTGATATTTACGGCGTTGGCGTAAATAACTACGACAACCCCTTTGCCAACACCACAATGCTTTTAGAGCTTTCAAACGGCGGTATTGCAAGAATAAGCGAAAACCGCTGTGTTGGCTGGAGAGCGCCTGAAACTTATATTTCACAGTTTTACGGAACTGACGGCGGATACGAATTTTCCGTTGCAAAGCATCATTTGGCACACTGGAACGAAGACGATGTTAGAAATCAGGAAAAAATTTCCCGCGTTGTTATGGAAGATGTAACAGAGCAGCTTCAGCCAAAATCCATTTACGATATGATAAATGCTGATTACTCTGATGCTATTCAGCACATTGCCGATGGCGCAGGCTTTACAGAAAGCTGCCCTGCACAGCCCATCTCCCGCCTTCCAAAAGAATACGAAGGTATGGAAAACGGCCACAACGGCACACACCACTTCTTAATTGACGATTTCTGCCGTGCATACGATACAGGCAAATTATCCCCAACAAACATCTGGGAAGTTGCTAGATGGAACATCCCCGGCCTTATGGCGCATCAGTCAGCACTTCGCGGCGGCGAAACAATGGATGTTATCGACCTTGGCAACCCACCTGAAGACTGGGAAGTTTTAAACTGGGAGTAATAGGCTATGATTAAATCAGCATACCCAGCCAAAAACGAAAAAGGCTTTGAAGTAGTTTTTCAAAACGATAATTTTAAGTGCGCATTTATAACATCTGCCAAGCAGTATTCTTTTGGCGAGGTTACTAAAATGAAACGCCATAACGAAAGCGATGAAATTTTTGTTTTGCTAAGCGGAAGCGCCATAATGCTTACCTTTGAGGACGATGCATTTATAGAAACACCGCTTAAAGAAAACGCCGCATTTAATGTAACACGCGGCACTTGGCACTACCTGGCAGCAAGCGACGACGCAAAAATTTTTGTGACTGAAAACGCCGATACTTCTGCCGAAAATACAGATGTATTAGAACTTGAAAAGCCATATTTACTAAAATAAAAATGCAATGAGCTGTAAAAAGAAATTTTTTACAGCTCATTTTTGTGGTGATAGGAAAAATGATTCAGAATGAACAAACTGAACCCGCAGGGGGTACCCGAAGCTGTATATTATACAGCGAGAGGTGAAGTTTGTATATAGCAAAAAGGCTTAAAATATTCGAAAAACCGCCGAAACAGGCGGTTTTTCTACCATATGAACATGTATTTCAGTTCTTATTTAATTGAAGTTTTTCTTTCTTCTGCCTTTTTGCGATCTGGATTATTTTTACATCACCAAAGCTTTTATGGTGGGAGTTAAGGCATCCGCTATCCTCATAGCCCCAAGGTCGTTAGGGTGCGAGCAGTCAACAAGGCAACAATCGCGCTCCTGTTCGCCAAAAAGTGCCCTTGCAGGAACAAATGCAACTTTTTTATCTCCGTTTTCTTTTGCCTTTTCATATGTAGAGCGAATTATATTTTCCCTTTCAGCCCAGTATTCCGAAGGTTTATCATACAAAAGTATTGCCGCATCGGGATGTTTTTCCCTTATTCTTTCATATATGGAAAAATGCGGCGGCAAAACTCTTTCAGGGCGGTCGGGATACATATTATAATCAAAACCGAAAAGGGCCGCATCGAAAGAATTTACATATTCTATCATAGCATCTTCCGCATTGCCGTTACCGGAAAAACCAAGGTTTATATAATCAAAATCAAGTCTTCTTGCAATTATTGAAATATAATCGTTTCCGGGCCTTGTAACGCATCCGCCCTGTGTTATAGAACTGCCGTAAAATAAAAGCGGTTTTTTGTTTTTATAAGGCGGAGCTACTTCTACCTGTGAGCCGGGCTCCACACCTATATAAAGCTCTGCAACGCCGCCGTAAAGCGGAAAGTAAATCTCTATAAGTCTGCTTTTCCCAGACGGGGTAAGCTCTTTTTTCTCAGCAAAAAATACTCTTTCTTTTAAAGCATCGAAAACATTTGAAGAAAAATCTTTAAACGAAGGCGAATATCTGTGCTCAAAAGCCCCGTCGGCATAAACGGAAAAACCGTGACTGCCTGTAATTGACATATGAGCCATAGGGTTCATTGCAGGAAGCGATGCTTTAATCGCTATGAACGGAGAATTTGTTTTAAAACGAATTCTGCCGCCCGCTGTCATTCTTGCGAGAGTTTTCATATGCGGATTTGTTTTTTCGCTTACCTCATCAGGCACACGCATATAAAGGCCTTCGTTTTCGTTATAATATACGCCGTGAAGGGAAAAACGCTTATCATGAGCACTAATCCACTCGATTTCAGCCCCTTCTACTCCCATAGAAGACAGCCTTTTGTCAATTGTCGATATATCCATAATTATGCCCTCGTATTAAATAAAGTCGTTATATTTAAACCAGTTTGTCAAAAGGTCGATCCACTGTTTATCGTGGAAAAGCACTTTATTTTCATCATCAACAGGAAGCCCAATACCGTGACCACCGTCAGGGAAAATGTGCATTTCAACAGGTGTTCCCTTTTTTCGAAGGTTTTCTGCATAGCGAAGTGAGTTTACAACATTAACGCAGTCATCATCAAAATTGTGCCAGATAAATGTTGGCGCAACTTTTTCTACTGCAGAAAATTCAAGGCTTAATGCATCTTTGTATTTGTCATACTGATCATTGAGAAGATTTGTAGGCGAACCCTGATGAATATAGTAATTATCTCTGTCAAGGCCAATTACAGGGTAGCCGAGAACCTGGAAATTAGGAACAAAATCTTCTTTGTCAATATCATCAATATCTTCGTAGTCGATTTTATCAAGATATGTAAAAAGCGATGCTGTAAGATGTCCGCCGGAGGACCAGCCCATAGCCGCAATTTTATCTTTGCTTATGCCAAATTTTTCGCTGTTGTATCTGATAAAACGGATAGCTCTTCTTCCATCAAGAATAGGAAGCGGGAAGTAATCGGGTTTTACGCGGTAACGAACAACAAATGTATTTATACCCATTTCAGCATAGTATTTTGCAACTCTGTCGCCTTCTTGTTTTGGCAAATCAGGGTCGTGTGCGTAGCCGCTGCCGGGAATTAAAACAAAAGCCGAATCGTTTACTGCCTTTTCGGGTTTGTAGTGCACTACCCAAGGCTCGTAAGCCGCTGTGCCGGGAATCTCGTTCCAAAGCTTATAAGTTGTGATTTCCATAATTATTTCTCCTTTAAAATTATTTTAAACTGCGGCGCCTTTATGTTTTCTGCCGCACCTTCAACCATATTTTTTATAATTTCAATTTCGCCTTTTTCATAAAGGGCACGAAGCACCTCGTAAGAAAGGCACTCATTTTGCCCGCAGTTGCAATTTTCAAAAAGCGGCAAAATTTTTTCTGCAATTTTTGTAAAGGTTTTACCCTCTTCTTTTAAAAAGCTTTTTGTAATTTTCGTTGCCTTTTCAAACATAAGGTTATTAATTTCGCCTACCCGTGCAGGTGCTTTTTCAAAAGGCGAGGCGTAAAAACTATCTTTTTTAATATATCCCGCCGAATTTGCAGGAAGAGTTATAACCTCTCCTCTGTCTTTTGGAAAAACTATGGCAGTTGTACTAAGATACGCCCCGTGAGAAGCAAACGAAAGCATCATAGGCCTGTTTATTCTGCCATAAAAAATTTTATCGGCTCCGGTAAGAGATAATAAAAGCCCTACAATTTCATTGGGCATAGTACAAAAAGCGGTTTCTATGGCTTTTTGCGGGTTTTCTCCCCGACTTATGTTTCTTACAATTAGCTGACACATAACATCGCTCATATGAACAGCATCGCCTGACTTTGTTTTTGAAGTAAACTGAAAGCCATCTTTTATAAGCTCTTTTATAAGGCAGGTATATTCTTCATTACCAATCGAAAAGCTGCCTGCCCTGCCGTTTGCAACATAGGCTTCTGTTATTTTGCCTTCTCTTACCCCTAAAAAAGGATGCGCCCAGCTATCCCCACCGCCTGATTTTGAGCGGCTGTGAATAATTCCGATATTGCCGGGAAGATTTAAGGCATTTGTATTTTCTTTAAGTCGCACACTGTCGCCCATAAGCTTTTCATAATAAATTCTGCCGTTATGTATCGTAGCAATTCCTGTGTAATATCCGCCGGCAAAACCTTCTTGTTTTTCTATCATTTCAAACAAAATCGGTGCTGCCGCCTTTTCGCCCACGTATGCCGCTATATTGCACATAAGCCAACCTCTCGAATCATAATATCACAAAAAATATTACTTGTAAATAAAATCAAAACATTTCCTCGCAAACCTCGGGAATTCTTTCAAAATTTTCTCGCCTTTTATTTAAAAGCCAGGAAATAATATCGGTTTCCATATAGGCCTTATTTATTCCATCGTTATGGCCCGCGCCGGGGAGCAAAATAAGCTGGGCGCTGCCGCCGCTTTCGTTTACGGCATCTACCATAAGCTGTGAATATACGGGCGGTACAACCGTGTCGGCTGTTCCGTGAACCGCCATCACCGGAGTGTTTACAAGTTTTTTCGCTCTCCATGCCATTCCGCCGCCTGCAACAGGGCCGATTGCCGAGAAAAATGAAGGGTAAGTTTTGCCCATCATCCAAGTTCCAAAGCCGCCCATTGAAGAGCCTGTTATACAAATTCTGTCTTTTTTTATGCTATATTCAACTGCCACAGAGTCGATTATAGCTTTAACTTTATCGGGAATATTGTTCCATACCACCTGCTCAGGGCACTGCGGACAAAGCACAACTGCAGGAATTTCTTCCCCACCCATTATCATCATAGGTATGGCGTGGCGGTTTAAATTATCTATTTTTTTGCCTCTTTCGCCCGCTCCGTGAAGATATACCAAAAGCGGTAAATTTTCATAATTGTCAGGATAAAAAACCTGATAATTCATTCCAAAAATATTTTCGCCAAATGGATAAATTTTTCTGTTCATAGTAAAACCCCTTTGTAAAGTATGTAAATATAATACCATATTTTTTCTTTTTTGTAAAGCAAAGCAAAAAATAAAAAGGGGAAAAGCCGCTCACTCATAAGGAATATTCGCCTTAAAATATACGATTTTGGCGCCTAACTGCATAAAAAATGCTTATAATCCGTCAAGGATTAATGCACATTTTTTCTTTGTTATGCATCCAAACTTATAAATTTTAAGGT
>JAZNQN010000078.1:0-2833 GCA_045590195.1 Clostridia bacterium
GTGGCAGCAAATTACACTTTGCTACTTGCAAAAGGTTTGACGGAACACAAGACCACTACAGATGTTCCCGATACAAAAGTAATACCGGCGATTGTTCTGTTCACTACATAAGGGAAGAAACATTACAAAAAATTGTGTTAAATCAGATTTTTGACGTTACAGCAATGATGTATGATAATGCAGATAAGTTTTTCAACCTTGTTGCAAAGCAGCAGTTGGACGAGCAGTCAAAAGAAATGCAGAATAAGAAAAAACAGATAGCAAAATTTCAAAAAAGAATAACGGAGCTTGACAAGATTTTCAAGAGAATTTACGAGGACGATATAACAGGTGCAATTTCTCACGAAAGGTTTTTGAAATTGTCTGCTGAATACGAAACCGAACAGGCAGAGTTGCAAAAACAAATTAAAGTTTTTGAGGAAGAAACAAATAGTTTTGACAGACAGCAAATTGACTTTAAGCAGTTTCACGAAATTGTCAAAAAATATGTCGGCATTAAAGAATTAACACCGACAATCGTAAATGAATTTATTAAGAAAATTATTGTTCACGCTTCTGATAAATCAAGCGGACACAGAGTACAAAAAATACAGATTATTTTTAATTTCATTGGGGAATTTACTCCGCAAAAAGAGTTTATTCCCGATAAAAAGGAAATTCCGCAAGACTATTTCTAATCTTGCGGAAAATACTTCCTTATCAACCCCGTACTTTAGTGGATGTTCTTTATTTTTATTGGTAGAGATTCGAACTTCTTACATCAACCTCGCATATTTTATTGCAAATTTTACCGTACAGATTGACTTTTCCATTCATAAATTATATAATAAATAAAAACATTAAAGAAAGAGCGATGTACGTATGAAAAAAATTGTTAGTTTAATTTTATCGTTGCTGATTGTATTCAGCGGTTTAACGGTTTTTTCCGAGGGGAATGTATTTACGGTTTATGAAGATGCCTTTATGTACTGCGGAAAAATTCATATCCCTTTTGAAGATGTTGTTCCAAAGCTTGGCTTTACCATTCAGTGGGACAGTAATTTAGGCGCATACAGTTGCCTTAAAGGCGGCGAGGTTTCCTTTGTTTTTCCCGCCCGCAACAACATTTGGGTTGGCCCTACGGAATATGTTTTTGACACAAAACCTTTTATTGTTTCTTCCAAAACATATGTTTCCGAAGAACTATTTGCCGCTTTAACGGGTTACAGCGTAAAATGCGAAGGCAAAGTTGAAGTGCGCCATAGCATAAAACTTGCAGGCGGCGAAAAGTATTGCTATGTTAACGGCTCTTATACAGAAATTGCACATAATGCCTTCAAACACAGAAATAAAATTTACATTCCAATTCACGAAACATTGCCAAAGCTTGGCTTCGTTCTCGACTGGGATTTTAATGTAAGCGGTTACACCTGCCTTAAAGGCGGCGAGGTATCATTCATTTTCCCAACCCGAAACAACATTTGGGTTGGCCCTGCGGAATACGTTTTCGACGCAAAGCCCATTGTAATTGACGGACAAACCCTTATTCCACAGGATATGTTCGAAGCTCTTACAGGCGCAGAAGTTATAGCAGAGGGCGAAATTCCATCGTTTAGAAACCGCGATTCAATTTTCTCTTCAAAAAGAAGCGACGCCTATCGCCTGCCCGGAAACAGTATAACATCGGGTGGCGGCGTAACCGTGGTTGACGGATTTGGAATGGAACTTCCTTCAATTTCTGAAAGTAATGCCAAAGCATATGCCTCTGTTATAAACGCAGTTGCCGCATCGCTTAACCCTGATATTGATGTTTATAATATGATTGTTCCCACAGCGGCAGAATATTATGCTCCACTTCGCCTTTATCCAAATCAGCTCAGCGGCATACAGATGATATATTCAAATTTAAGCGACCGCGTAACCCCTGTAAACGTTTACGATATTCTGGCTGAAAATGCCGGCGAAAAGCTCTATTTTAAAACAGACCACCACTGGACACAGCGTGGCGCATACTACGCATATGCAGAGTTTATGAATTATTTTGACAGCGAAGTTGATGATATTAACACATTTGAAAACCGCCCTTCGTATAATCACGTTGGCTCCCTTGCAAGTTTTGCAAAGGGCACTGCCGCAGGCAATATAATGAGAAACAGCCCCGAGCTTTTAGAGCGTTTTATTCCAAAACACGCCCTTACAGGCCAGGTTTATTACGACCAGTACCTCTCCCGTGCAGGGGCCAGAGTAAGCGCAGTTAACACAGGCGTAAATGCTTATCATAACTTCATAGGCGGCGACAATCCCATAACAATTTTCGACACCACCGCCCCAAGCGACAGAACACTTGTTATTATTAAAGAATCCTTTGGCAACGCCTTTGCAACCTGGGCAATTAACAGCTTTAAAAGAGTTTGCGTAATCGACCCCCGCCGCTTTAACGGCTTTAACGGAAGCGGAAACTATTTGAACTTAAATCAGCTTTGCGAAAGAGTTGGCGCAACCGATGTTTTGTTTATAAATTATCCGATTGTTCCAACTTCATCTGCAATAAGATCATCAATTCTTAAAATGAGTTATTAAAAAAGGCCACAACCAGATAAGGAAGTTTTGGTTTTGAAGCCATATTTTTCATTTATACTGCATCAAAAAAGTCCGAAATACGACAGTATTACGGACTTGTTGTTCTTTGTCTAAATATAAAAATCTGATATTCAAAACTGCATTGCATCCTAAAATTGAAATTTTTGAATGAAGTTCAAGGCGAAAAATGCACATAATCCTGTCGGATATGTGCATTTTTCAACGCAGAAATTCGTCAAAAAGACAATTTTCAGGACAATACTTCCTTATCTGG
>JAZNQN010000079.1:0-1744 GCA_045590195.1 Clostridia bacterium
TAATTTTCAAGGTTCAATCGCTACGCTTTTTCGAGCGAGCTTGTTTATTATACATCGCTACAAACGCTTTGTCAACACTTTTTTTGAAACTTTTTTCAAGTTTTTTCAAAGTGCGTCGTTTTCGCGACAACGTTGTATATGTTACTACAAAACTCGCCCTTTGTCAACACCTTTTTTTAAAAAATTTTTAAAAAATTACGGTGGTATTTTACCACCGTAAAATTATTCCTTTAAACCCATAATAAACAAGTATCCAAGCGCCGCAAGGAGTATATAATCATCGCATCCCTCAAATACTAAAACAGCAATAAGCCCTAGCAGAATATAATCATCCTTTTCAAATCGGGAAAGAATTTCCCCCACATTCAATCCGCCTTTCTGGGGAGGCGGGCTTTTGGGCAGAGGTGACGTTCTTACATTTATATTATGCCTGCCCGAAGCCGGCATCTGTGTTACCTTCATACCTCTCCCCCTTAAAACAGATTCATGTCTTTACCTAATTTTCCGATTGAGGCAAATTTGAGAATTGTCAGGGCACTGTCCATATACGGTGCACGCTTCTCGCTGAGAAACGGTTTTATTGCCATAAGAAGTCTTGTGCGGTCATCATTTATTCCTCCGCCCAATTTGGAAAGAAGTGCGGGAGATATTGCAGGAGCAGAAGACGTATCTCCTGCACTTTCTGTTTCTTCCTTATTGTTTAATGAAGAAATTACACTCTGCACCTTATTCATTATATCGGGGTCGGCAAGAGCTTTTGAAATTTCCTGCTCCAAATCCATATAATCACCCTTTCAGAAGATTAAAAATCGTTTTTGCAATGTCGGGATTTTTGTCAATTTCCTCCATTATTTCCATATGCTGTGTTTTGGGAATCCCGTCCCCGCTTTTTATTTTTTCGGCAAGAGCTTTGCCCTCGTCAGTTTTCATAAATGCCTTTGCCTGCTTTACCGCTTCCGAAAGCTCCTTTTTATCCATACTTTTGAGTTTTTCAAAAATGTCATTCACGCTATCCCACCCTTTCTGCTTTCAATATATGAAATCTTGACAGAAAGTGTTCTTTCCTATAAAATATAGTAGGAGTTGATTTTATGCGGGCAATTGTTCTTTCCGACAGTCACGGAAACACGGCATCACTGGAGATGGCAGTTTCGGCTGTAGGTGAAAAAAATATAGATATGATAATTTTCCTTGGTGATATTGCCCGTGATGCGGAATATCTTGAGATGCTGTACTACCCAATACGCGTTGTGTCGGTTTTGGGAAACAATGATTTTATGCATCAGGGTGATTATGAGAGGGTAATCGACTTTGACGGGCATAAAATATTTATCTGTCACGGACACACTCTGTCGGTTAATTACGGCACGGAAAAGCTTGAAAGCATTGCGCGGCAAAAAGGGTGCAAAGCGGCACTTTACGGTCACACACACCAAAACAAGCTTGAAAAGAAAGAGGACGGCTTTATTATACTCAATCCCGGAAGCACATCAAGACCGAGAGGTACAAAGGCCTCCTATGCCGTGTTGGAATCGGAAAACGGAAAGCTTTCAGCAGTTATTGTAGATTGGAACCTTTAAAGGAGATTAATTATGGAAGAAAAAAAAGAAATATACAGAGGAAAAGCAGTTGCCGTAAAGGATGACAAGCAGACAATGAAGGCACTTTTAAAAGCACTTATTTTTTGCTTCGTGGTTTTTGCGGTTTCTGGATACCTGCCTTTTCCCTGGGCGTTTTGTCTGGG
>JAZNQN010000080.1:0-1902 GCA_045590195.1 Clostridia bacterium
TCATTTGGTTTGTCTTCCTAAGACCGCTTGGCCTCCGACTTGATGTTATCGCTTACAAAATCTGCGGGACTTTCAAACGGCGGTTTCAACAGCGAAAGCGGTGTAGGCGGTACAGATGCGGCAACAATCGCATGTAAGGCACTTTACACCCGTTCAACAGGAGCAAGCGGATTTGTTTCGTTCGCATTCAGAAAAACTGTTACACCCGAAAATGATATTAACGATTTTGCGTTTTTCAATGAATATATGCAGCCTGACGAAGCCGTAATTTCTTACGCAACGGTTATCCGTTTTCTCGGACACTCGGCTTTCGTTAAGAATATTTCAAGCGAAAAGAATCTTGTGATTGACGAATATTTGGCAAACGGAAATAAAATTGAAGTATATTACAGCCTTGGTAATAAAACTAAAATCGCTGCACCTGAAGGTGATTACACCGCTTATGATATGTACGGCAATGAAATACAAATCGGCAGGAAGCTGACTGTCAGCAATACACCGATATATATTGTTTATTGATGTTAGAGCGATTTTTATGACAAATTCCAATTTATCTAACAGAATACTTTCAACTGCTCTCCCCGTGAGAGCAGTTTTTCTTTGCCGTTTTGCCTCCCTCTACTATACTTAATACGGAAAAAGTGCGATTTCTAACAAAATACTGCAACAACCGTAAAACGATAAACGCAACAATCCCGTAACCATTCGTATATAAGCCTATATAACTGTTTTATCTTTTTTGAAAGCGTTCTCTGCAACAAAAAACATTACAAATTTTTAGAATAAATATTTTTCCATTTTGTAAGTCCGTTTTTTAGGACTGAAAATCTTATAAAATGATATTGAAACAATATTTATATTGACAAGCGAACATTTGTTCTTGTATAATGTATGTGCTTTTAATTTTTGTTTAGGTGGTGAAACAATGCTTTTCAGTGCAGATTACAGAGACGGTATAGTAACGATTGATAAGAAGCATTATGCAGGCTTTTATGCTATGAGCTTGCTTAATCAGTATTACAAAAATGACAATGCCGCTCGCATTGCAGTTTTTCGTGAATACCTGTGGCACGTCAGAGAAACTCTTGCCCTCGGTTATCTGAATGATACCGACTTTGTTAAAGCCGGGGATGAAATACAGATGATGCTGAAAACTCTGCCTAATATCAAACCTTTAAACACTTGTGATATTGGTGCTGAACGAGAAAGAATATCTTTTCTTTTCGAAAAGGAAAATGCCGATTTGATAGTTGAATATTTCCGCCGAAAAGCAAAGGTGCAAAGCATTGATACTGCGCAGGCTGTGTTGGATATTTTACCGCCCGAATACGATAAACCCTTTTTCAAAACGGCTGAAGATTTACTAAAAACAGTAATCGAAACCATAATCTTTTATGATAAGCTACCCGAAGATATGGAGAAGGCACATAGAAGTCTGTTAAAGTTTGTTTTCCGTCTTGACGAAGCAGAACGCTTTGACGAAGCACATCTGTTGCCGATTGCTATGGAGATTTTCAGTAAAACAGATTGCAATGTCAGAACTGAGTATGTTGCCGTTACCAAGAAAAAAGAAATGGCAATTGCCAAACGACTGACCTTTGAGGATTATTACTCGTTTATCGTTACGGACTTCTTTGAGGGTTTGCACTACGGTCACTACCCCAAGCAATGTGTTATCTGTAACAGATATTTTCTTATGACCTCTGCCCGAAAACAGAAATACTGTAACGGATTTGCACCGTATATGCTCCGAGGCAAGAGAACAACCTGCCGTAAGTATGCGGCATCAATCAAACGCAAGGAACGTGAGCAGGATAATCCCGTTGTGGCTATATATGAAAAAAGAGCCTCTGCAATCCGAACAGAGAAAAGCAGAGGCACTATAACGGCAGAGTTTGCAAA